>URKJ01000034.1 GCA_900548385.1 uncultured bacterium
CGAGATGTAGCTCCGTCTCGTGGGCTCGGAGATGTGTATAAGAGACAGTTTTCACTGTATCGTCAACATCGGTTCGGTTTCCGCCGACTACGCCAGCATCAACCGCGGGGAATATTGTCTTTCCAAAGCGGGAGTCGCCATGGCGACCAAACTCTGGGCGGTACGTCTGGCGGACGAAAACATCCCGGTCTATGAAATCCGGCCCGGCGTCATAAAAAGCGACATGACCAGCGTCGTTTCCGCGAAATATGACAAAATGATCGCCGAAGGCCTCACCCTGCAACGCCGCTGGGGAATGCCGGAGGATATCGGGAAAGCCGTAGCTGCGCTCGCGAACGGCTCCCTTGCCTATTCCACCGGACAGGTCATCAACGTGGACGGCGGGCTCACCATCGAACGTTTCTGATCCCGGTGCCGCGCATGAAAACACTCAACACCCTCATTATCGGCAGCGGTGCGGCAGGGCTTGCCGCCGCCGTGCGGCTGAACGCGCTCGGCGTGGAGGACATCGCCATCTACACGGAGGGACTCAAGATGGGGACCTCCATCAATACCGGGAGCGACAAGCAGACTTATTACAAACTCGGCATGTACGGAACCGAACCGGATTCCCCCGCCCTGCTCGCGGAAGACCTCATGCGCGGCGGCTCGGTCCACGGCGATATTGCGCTTGTGGAAGCCGCTCTTTCGCCGCTCGCATTTCATCATCTCGTCGCGCTCGGAGTCCCGTTTCCGCATGATGAATTCGGACAACACATCGGCTACAAGACGGATCACGACCCCAGGCGCCGCGCCACCAGCTGCGGGCCTTACACATCACGCGACATGTGCCGTGCATTGATCCGGGAGGTCCACGAACGCGGGATTGAAGTCTGTGAAAAACGGATCGCCGTCAAACTGCTCACAACGACGGACGCCGATGGCGGAAAACAGTGCTGCGGCGCACTCTTTGTCAATACGGCATCGGAATTCCCCGGATTTGAAACCGTCTTTGCGGAAAATGTCGTGTTCGCGGTCGGCGGCCCCGGCGGCTTCTACGCCCGGAGCGTCTACCCGGCGGTTCACACCGGAGCAATCGGGCTCGCGATCGAAGCAGGAGCGAAGACCCGCAATCTGCCGGAATCCCAGTTCGGCATGGCATCGACGAAATTCCGCTGGAATGTTTCAGGCAGCTACATGCAGGTCCTGCCGCGCATCGTCTCCCGTGCGGAAGACGGAATCAGCGATGAACGGGAATTTCTGCGCGACTATTTCGACACCCCGGCGGAAATGTACGACATGATTTTCCTCAAGGGCTATCAGTGGCCGTTTGCCGCAGGACACGTTCCCGGCTCCTCGCTGATCGACATTTTCGTCAACATTGAAATCACGGAACGCAAACGCCGCGTGTTTCTCGACTACCGCACCGATCCCGCCGATTTCGATTTCGACGCTCTCAATCCGGAAACCCGGGATTATCTCCTGAAATCCGGAGCCGTCGCCGACTCCCCGCTGAAACGTCTGGAACGGCTCAATGCTCCGGCGATCGAACTGTACCGTCAGCACGGGATCAAACTTGAAAGCGAAGCGCTGGAAATCGCCGTCTGCGCACAGCACAATAACGGCGGACTCGCCGGAAACATCTGGTGGGAATCGGAAAATATCCGCGGACTGTTCCCCATCGGCGAGGTCAACGGCTCGCACGGAGTGACGCGTCCGGGCGGAACTGCGCTCAACGCCGGACAGGTCGGCGCATTCCGGGCGGCGGAATATATTGCGGCAATGCGGCAATGCGGCTCCGTCAATCTGGAAAATGCCGCATGGATCGCCAACGCACAGTTGGAAAAGCTGCGCGGGCAGCAGCAGTTTCCCGCCCGGACGGACTGGCGTGAAGAACGGCGGAAATTCCAGCTCCGCATGAGCGGTTCCGCCGCATTCATCCGGAAAAAAAGCGCGTTGCAGAACGCTCTTGCGGAAACCCGCGCTCAGCTTGAGGAACTCCGCGCGGACGGTCTCGGCGGGCTGTCCGCACGCGATCTTGCAGAAACTCTCCGGAACCGCCAGCTGCTGACCGCGCAGGTGCTCTATCTGGAAGCCACGCTGAAACAGGTTCTCGACGGCGCGGGATCACGCGGCAGTTCTCTTGTGATTGCAAAGCAGGGCGAACCGGTGCACCCGCGTCTCTCTCCGGAGTGGCGGATCGAACGGGAAAACGCCGCGTTCCGCAGCCGGATACTCTCCGCACAGCTGAACGACGACGGAAAAGCCGAACTGGACTGGGAACCGTGCCGGGAACTCCCCGTGACAGACGGATGGTTTGAAAACGTCTGGCGCGACTGCCGCGAAAAACGCATCTACGGAGCGGAATGATGGAAGAGGAAATGATTTGTGACTTCCGCACGCTGCGCGAACTGCGCAAGAGTCATGCGCTCAGCATCGTTGAACTTTCCGAGCAGAGCGGAGTCTCCGCAAGCGTGATTTCCAAACTCGAACGCAATCAGACCAAAGCCGAACTGGATACGCTCTACCGTCTGGCGCGCGTGTTCCGTCTTTCTCTGGCGGATCTGATCTCGCTGGCGGAAAATCAGGCTCCGCATCAGGTAAACGAGGAGCAGTACCGTTCCGGCGATTTCACCTTTCACCGCGTCAGCTACGGCAATATGCGCTGCATGCACGGATTCGCCCGGAAAAGCACCACGCTTTCCAAGCCGCAGCTGCACAGCGACGATTTCGAAACCTGCTGGCTGCGGCGCGGAAAGCTCCGCATCATTCTGCCGAACGAAACCTGTCTGTTGGAACCCGGAATGTCCGTGCAGTTCGACGCTCTTCTGCCGCACACTTACGAAGTCCTGGAGGACTGCGAAGTATTCATCGTTCATTTGAAAAAAGGAAACCGATTCTGAAAACGGGAGAAAAACCTATGGCATACCGCAAAGTTACGGAATTCAAAACACCGGAAGAGTTCGCGCAATATGTAAAAAGCGAAAACTTCCACATCGGCATTGCGCCGGAAGTCAAAGCCGACGGCTCCGCCGCTCTCGCCCAGCCGATCCGGTACAAAGGGCGCACCATCGGCAACCGCTGGGCAGTCCTCCCCATGGAGGGGTGGGACTGCATAGACGACGGCACCCCGAGCGAATTCACCATGCGCCGCTGGCTCCGGTTCGCCCGGAGCGGGGCAAAACTCCTTTACGGGACCGAAGCCGGCGCCGTCATGCACTCCGGCCGGAGCAACCCGCAGCAGTTGCTGATCGCTCCGCACACCAGAGAGACTCTCCGCCATATCGTCGCGGAAATGCGCCGTGTCCACCGGGAAAAATTCGGACGCGACGACGATCTGTACATCGGTATTCAGCTGACCCATTCCGGACGCTATTCCCACCCGAACAAAGCGGACGTTCTGGAATCCAAAACGGCTTATGCACATCCGCTGCTCGACAAAAAATTCCACAATTCCCAGGCAAACGTCGTTTCCGATCAGGAAGTGGAAGAGATCGTCCGGCACTTCATCTCCGCCGCAAAAGTCGCGCAGGAAGCCGGATTTGATTTCGTCGACATCAAACATGCGCACGGCTATCTCGGACACGAATTTCTCACCGCTTACGACCGGCCCGGCAAATACGGCGGCTCCTTTGAAAACCGCACCCGCTTCTTCCGGGAAATCGCGGAAGGAATTCAGAAAAACGTTCCCGGACTCGACATCTCCGCACGCGTAAGCCTGTTCGACATCTTCCCGTTCATCAAAGGCGCGGACGGCGTCGGGCATCCGATGGAATGGCCGGAAGGAACCCGCTATCCCTACGCGTTCGGCGGAGACGGAACCGGAATGGACATGGATCCCGATCTGAAAGAAACCGTTCAGTTCATCGACATGCTCAAATCCTGCGGAGTCGGCATGATCTGCGCCACGATCGGCAGCCCGTACTACAATGTGCACATGCAGCGTCCCGCCTATTACCCGGTCTGCGACGGCTATGCAATGCCGGAACCGCCGCTCTATAATGTCGGCTGTCATCTGAAAGCGGTAAAACGGCTCAAGGAACTGCGCCCGGACATGCTTGTCGTCGCCTCCGGACTGACCTGCCTGCAGGAGTTCCTGCCGAACGCCGCCGAATATGCGGTCGCGAACGGCTGGGCAGACTTTGCCGGAATCGGGCGCATGGTGCTCTCCTACCCGGAAATCTGTGCGGATTCCCTCGCAGGCAAACCGCTGGACCGCCGCCACATCTGCCGCACGTTCGGAGACTGCACCAACGCGCCCCGCAACGGCATGATCTCCGGCTGTTACCCGCTGGATGAATATTACAAACAAAGACCCGAAGCCATCAAATTGAAAGAACTCAAGAAAAACGCATAACACAGGAGGCGTTTATGAAACCCCAGAACCAGTACATGGATTCGTTTCTTCCGGCAGATTTTTACCGGAAGATCAGGACGGGAGAATTTCAGCGACAGCTCTTTCCGGCATTTTCCGACCGTGCCGCATGGGAAACAATAAAGCGGAAAAAAACCAGACAGCCCCTGATCCGGGAACTGATGAAGGAAGCGGAACCGCTCCGGACGGCCCCGCCGCCGGTCCTGCTGTTTTCCAATTACTGCCAGTACGGGCTCAACGGCAACCGTTCCGAATATGAACATCCGTATTTCCTCCGCCGCAATCAGTTCGGAACTCTGGTTCTTGCGCTCTGTCTTTCAGGCGACCGCAAACGCTGGCTGTTCCCGGTTCTGGATTATCTGACTGCGATTCTGGAAGAAAGCTCCTGGTGTGTCCCCGCTCACGCCTGCTGGAACGGAAAAACTCCGGACCCGGTCTGTCAATCCGACCTCTTTGCATCGGAAACCGGCGGACAGCTCGGCGTGGCGGTCAATATACTCGGCGACTTGCTGGACGAGGAATGTCCGGGACTTACCGGCCGTATCCGGCAGGAAACGCTCACCCGGACCGTCCGCAACGTTCTTTCCCCGAAAACCCGTCCGCTGAACGGCTGGTTCGATCAGGAAGTCCCCGGCAACTGGACTCCGTGGTGCAGCTATAACAATCTCCTTGCGGCGGCATGTCTGGAACAGGATCCGCAGCGGCTGGTACGGATTTTCCAGGCGTTCCTCCGTCCGGTTTCCCGGTTCGCCTGGTATTACAATCAGGACGGCTACTGTGCGGAGGGTCCCGGCTATTACAACAGAGCAGCCGGAATGCTGTTCAAAATCACGGAACTGCTGGAAAAACTCGTTCCCGGATCCATGAAAAAATTCTATGCGGATCCGAAAAACCGGGCGATGTTTGAGTTCTATGCGAATGCACAGATCGGCGGCGATCAGCTTTCTTTCGGAGACGCCGCCCCCCGGCGTGATCCCCTGCTCTCCGTGATGCTCTCCTGCGCCGGCGCCATCAACTCTCCCGCACTGATGGCATTCGGAAAAGGAAAGCCGCTTTCCATTCAGCGCGGATGCGGCGATGAACTCAATGAAACGCTCTCGGCTCTGTTCGACTGTCCGGAACAGACCGCCGGAACCGCCGGCAAAGTACCGCCGCTGTCGTTCTTCAAAGACCGGCTGGCAATCCTGCGTACAGCCGGTCTCTCCGCCGCACTGAAAGCCGGAAACAACCAGGAACCGCACAATCATAACGACCTCGGTCATTTCACCATTTACAACGGGGATGATCCGGTCATCGTCGATGCGGGAACCGCGCGTTATGCAAAAATCAATTTCTCTCCGGAACGGTACACGCTCTGGTATACCCGCGGAAGCGGACACAACGCCCCTCTCTTCGGAGAGATTGAACAGATGGAGAGCCCCGCATACGCCCTGCTTCCGGAACCGGAACGAACCGGAGACGGCTTCTCTCTCACTTGCGATCTGTCGAACGCCTATCCGTCGAAAGCCGGAGTGCGCAGTTTCCTCCGGACGATGAAATTCGCCAAAAACAGAGTCGTCATCGAAGATTCGTTCAAGCTGAAAAAGAAGCAGACCGTCACAATCAATCTGCTGACGCCGGAAAAACCGGCAGTCCGCGCCAATACGATCCGCCTCGGCAAAACACTGCTGACACTTGACGGAATCGAATATGCGGGACTGGAAACGCCTTTAAAAATCGCCAATTCCGGAGGAAATCTCTGGAAATCCCACTTGACACGCATTATATTGAAAACCGACCGAACCAACTATAAACTGATATTCTCCGGAGAAAAACAATGATTTATTTTTTCGCCGACGACCATTACAATGTCTCTCCCGGCAAGGAGATCTACAACCATCTGCCGGAAACACTGAAAAAACGGATCCGCTTTTTTGAAAACGACTGGTCCCTGCTTGAATCCGGCGACTGGCTCGCCGACTGCGAGCTGTTGATTCTCAACATGATCGGTTCCACCTGCAACCAGCCGCACCCCGGCTGCGGCGCGGAACGCGCAGTCCGCGCCTGGTGCGAACGCGGAGGAAACGCTCTGCTGCTCCACGGTTCCAGCGCCGCATTCTGGGAATGGGACTGGTGGCGGAAAATCGTCGGCTTCCGGTGGGTCCGCCCGAACGATCCCGATGGAGTCCCCGCCTCCACGCACCCGAAAAAACCGTATTTCATCCGGCTTGCAAAGTGCCGTCACCCACTGACGGAAAAACTGACCGCGTTCCAGCTTCCGGAAGACGAGATCTACACGGAACTGGAACAGGTCTCGCCCTCCATGATCCTGATGGACACCATGATCGAAGAGGGCGTTTTCCCGCAATGCCTGGAAACCGTCACCCCGTGGAATGGCAAATTCGTCAGTTTTCTGCCCGGTCACAAACCGGAAGCGACCGGAAACCCGGAGCTGATCCGCAATGTCACAGCCCTCATCGACTATCTTTTAATTTAAGGAAACCGATCCATGAAACGCCTCAAAGCCGTCTTTCTTTCCGACAGTGAAACCAATATCGACTACGTTTATTCTCCCGCTCAGCAAAAGGAGATCGCGGAGATCACCGATCTGATCCCCGGCCGTCTCTGTTCGCAGAACTTCGACTCCATGGACCTTTCAGAGCTGGAAGTCATCTTCTCCACCTGGGGCATGATGAACTTCTCCGATGAACAGCTCGACCGTATGCCGAACCTGAAAGCGGTCTTTTACGGAGCGGGTGCGACCGATGCGTTTGCGCGTCCGCTTCTCGCCCGCGGAATCAAACTGGCAAGCGCCTGGAAAGCCAACGCGGTCCCCGTCGCGGAATTCACGGTTGCACAAATACTTCTCTCGCTGAAAAACTATTTTGCAAACAGCGCGGCAATCACCGGTCGCGGACAATGGCATTCCGCGCCGAAGGGTCCCGGCTGCTACGGTGAAACAGTCGCATTGATCGGAGCCGGCGCGATCTCCGCCAAAGTTCAGGAGTTGCTGAAAGCGTTTCATCTGAACGTGATCGTGATCCCCTCCCGCCCGGAGCGCCGGACCGTCTCTCTGGAAGAAGCGTTCCGGACCGCCTATATCGTCAGCAATCATCTTCCGAACCGCGAAGACAACCGTAAAGTCCTCACGAAAGAGCTGTTCGCCTCCATGCGCCCCGGCGCAACGTTCATCAACACCGGACGCGGCGCGCAGGTGGATGAAGCGGGAATGATCGAGGTCTTCAGGCAGCGTCCCGATCTGACGGCGCTTCTTGACGTCACATATCCGGAACCTCCGGAAGATGGCTCGGAACTTTACAAACTCCCGAACATCCGTCTCTCCGCACACATCGCCGGATCGATAAACAACGAAGTACACCGGATGGCGGATTACATGATCGACGATTACAAACGTTTTGCCAACGGCGAACCGCTTGTCAACGAGGTCACAGAAGAACTTCTGATGACGCACTGATCCACATCCGGAACAACGGCACGGAACATTTTCTGTTCCTGCCGCTGTTCCTCGCAAACAGTAAAAAATCCGCAAAATTACGTTTTTCTTCCGTTCCCCCTCTTGACATTTTCCGAAGTTTGTAGTATAATTAAAACAGAGCACTTGAACCGGTTAAAGGATTTAAAACATGCGGGCGACAATCAAAGATATTGCGAATTATGCAGGCGTTTCCAAAGCGCTCGTTTCCATGTATCTGAACAACAGTCCCCTGGCAACGAACAAGGCAACCCGGCGCAGGATCGAAGAAGCGATTGAAAAATTTCATTACCGCCCATCCGCAATGGCGCGGGCATTGAATCCGGGAAAAAACAATTTCATCGGAATCATCAAAAACCGGATTTCCACATTCTATTCCGGCTTCTATATCGAGAACCTGTTTCAGGAATTGGAGAAGCACGACTGCCGGCTTCTGATCTCTCTGACCTACTACGACCCCAAACGGGAAATGCAGTGCCTGCTGGATATCGCCCAGCAGACTGCCGGGGCTTTTTATTCGTTCTTTCTTCCGCCGGACTGGGAAGTTCCGGCGGCACTGCAGAACTACCCGCTTCTCGTTCAGAGTGAACAGCGGCATGTGAACTCCTGTTCGATCAGCACTGCAACAGCCCGGAAACATGCCGTGGCAGAATTTCAGCGCTGCGGCTGCCGGAAAATTCTGTCACTCTACTCCGGGAGGATGCACCGAAACGTGATCGAAGAAAGCCGGGGCTTTTCCGCTGAATACGGGCTCGACTATATAAACTGCGACTTTCAGGAACGGCACACACCGGAACTGATCTGGAATGCCCTGCGGGAACACCGGGCGGATGCTCTTATCGCACGCGACAGTTACAGTACCGCCCGGTTCCTCCGGGAATGCGAAGCAAACGGAATCCGTAATCTGCCGAAAATCGTCTATGACTATTCGCTGCCTTACGACTTTATTGATCATGAAGCTGTTATCGGTGCAGTCGTATCCCCGTTCAAAGATCTGATCCCTATTCAAGTCCGGCGGATGCTGGAGATCATCCGGGATCCCGTTCCGGTTCAGGCATTAAAAGTCCCGGCGGAATTTCTTGCAAAACCGCAACTGCACGCCAGGCTCCGCGAACAAATCGCCGATCCTTATTACTCCACTCTGGTTGACGAGCGCAGCAATGCGTTTTTTCATCATAAACAAACAACGACAACATGGAGCCACAAATGAAACCAAAGAAATTCACCCTTATAGAACTCCTGATAGTAATTGCGATCATCGCTATTCTTGCAGGAATGCTGCTTCCGGCACTGAATAAAGCGCGTTCCCATGCGAGAACGGCATCCTGCAAAAGCAATCTGAAACAAATCGCTCTCTGCGGAGCACAATATCAGAATGACAACGACGATTACGCCGCTCCCGACATCAACTGTTCCGGCCTCATATCAAGCGCTGGGGATTATCACTGGTGCTACTATTTCGGCTTTCAATATATGGGGTATCAGAAAGGCAATACTCTTCCCGCTCCGGGTTCCTGGAAGATATTCTCCTGCCCGGAAGACAGACGGACAGCCGGCGGCTACAACAAGACCGTCGCCAAACTTTCCTACATCATCATACAGCGCTGGACATTCGCCGGACTCGGCAAAAGCATCTTCCGCATCACCAAGCCCCCGGCGGAATTCCTCGGCGGAAAAACGTTTACGCCATCCAAAGCATGGTATTTCCTTGACCTTGACGACTCGGCTCCGAAATATCAGGAGACCTGCGTCCTGAATTACCGCGAAAACGGAAGAACGATGTTCAATCAGCTCACCGGATACGGCAAGTTCCGTCACGGTGCGCCCGGATGGAATACGGCATACACCGACGGGCATGTCGCCACCGTCAGCAGGCTTCCGAAAGACATCAACCTCAACAATCTCATCATAGAAGACTGATAATCAAAAAAAGGATCACCCATGAAAACAACGCTCTCCTGCAGCCTTCTGTCCGCCGCCCTGCTCTGCTCCGCGGTCTCCGTCACGCAAACATACCGGGATTCCGGAAATGCCGTCACAGCCCGTAACGGACGGAGCATCGTCTTCCGGGACCATGACAACCGGCCTCTGGCAACACTCCCGCTTCCGCCGGGAAACCGGGTCAACGCGGAAATGAAACGGAATGCGATCCGGCTCGACCTCCGGAACAGTACCGTCAACACCTCCCGGAATCTGCCGCTGAACTTTGAACTTCCGAAAACGGTCTCCTCTTCCGGTTTTGCCGGACAAAAAATCCGCTTTACGGTACGTTTGAACGCGGACCGCGATGCGGAAGTCATGATGATGCTGATGCAGAAAACAGACAAATGGCAGGGCAGCTCCAAGCGTTTCAGAATCGGAAAAAATCCCGTCACCCTGCTGTTTGAAACATCGGCATCACAAAGACTTTCCGGACTCTCGCCCCGGATCGGTTTTCATACACCCGCGATCTACACGGTGGAAGAGATGCGGCTGGAAACATTCCGGGAAGAAAGCACCGCAACCGGGAATCAACTGCCGAACGGCGGGGCAGAACGGGGATGGCTCGGAACTTACGGCGATCCGATCAGAGTACAGGGGGATTCCGGCCGGATCCAATGGCTGGACGGGAGCTGGCAGACCCGCGACCGGGAATTTGCTCTGGACAGCCGGGAGTTTCATTCCGGCAAAACCTCATTCCGCATCACGGCAACGCCGAATGCGGCAAACCGTTTTTATGTGGGCCCGGTCAAAGTCGTTCCCGGACAGCCGTTGCGGGTCACCTACTGGGCAAAAGCATCCAGGCCCAATACGGCGACAGGCATGTTCCTGCTCTGTAATTCCAGCTCGGCATTCGGATTCCCGCCCAAAAGCCAAATCGTCGGCACGGAATGGAAAAAGATCTCTCTGCTCGTTCCGCGATGGGGTCAGGGCGGAATCGGGCTCGACGGCAATATGAATGTCCACAACGAGACTTATCTCTGCTTTTCTCCGCAAACGGATGCGACGATCTGGATCGACGACATATCCGCGTCCGTTGGCTCCCCGGAACTTCCGCCCGCCGATCTCCCGTTCGCCGTTTCCGGCATTATGAACGCACCGAACTGCAACTATGCTCCGGGCGACAGGATTTCCGCCGGGATCACGATCTCCAATCTTTCCGGTTCGGCAGAAAAATACAAAGTTTCCGCCCGTCTGCTCGATTACTACGGTTCTGTCCGCTGGCAGAAAACGATCGGAACATTCGATTGCGCCGCCCGCCAGGAGCGGACCATTCAACTGCCGCTCACGGAAGCCGAAACACTGCTTGGCTCCCAGAATCTGATCGTCAGTGTCCGCGATTCCGCCGGACGTACCATGGAACACGGGTATCTTTTCGGCAGAACCCGCGGAGACAACACACCAGTCCCCCGGATCGCAATGGACCTCTCCTCCCGTTCCAACTCCGGCATGACTCTTGATCTGCTGAAACTCACCCGCGCCGGAACGGCCCGGATCTGGGCACAGTTCCGATTGGGAAAAGAAAATCCGTCGCTGGATTATATGGCGCGAATCCATGACGGCGGAATCCGCACCCTGCTCTGTGCGGGACCTCTGGGCATGAAAGGCGCTGCCATACAGAAAGATCCAACCGTCACGGTTGCGGAATACCGCAAGCGTCTTGCTCCCTACGCATCGAAGCTGGATGTTCTGGAATTCTGCAATGAACCGAATATCTGGAAAGCGCGTCTCACGGATCCCGGAATGACGATGATGACGGAGCAGAATTATGTAAAATACCTCGCACCGATCCGGCAGGCCCTGAAAGAGATCGCACCGCATGTCAAGCTCGCCGGTCCGACAGTCTGTACGGTAGACAGTGCATGGATTGGACAGGTCCTGCGCGAAGGCGGCGACAAGCTGCTGGATATCATCACCCTGCATCCGTACTGCATCACTCCGGAGGAGTATGGGCTGAAAGAACGCCTTGAGTCCCTGAACGGGACGATCCGGCGGGACACCGGAAAAACGTTTCCCGTCTGGTGCTCGGAAAAGGGAAGTCAGTACTCCGCGATCCTCGTCAACAACCTTATCGACGGTAAAAGCCGCACCGGCACAGCCGAAGACCTGCGCACCATGATTCTGGCGTTTGCAGGCGGGGCGGAAGTTTATACCCACTTCAAACTGATTCCGTACGGCACGCAGACGACCTGGAACATCGTTCTCGGCGGAACTCCCGCAAACGGTTATCAGCCGATTCTGCATCCGGCGGGATATGCGTTCCGCGCATTTGCCGATCTGGTCGGGAACGCGCCGTTCGCAGGGATCTGCCAACTTGGAACGGAAACCCGATGCGTGGTGTTTGACGGAGGGAAAACACGCACTGCCATCCTGTGGAAATGGAAAGGCGCTTCCGCCAGACTCAATACGAAAGAGCTGGAACGGCACGGAACGTTTTTCGACATCATGGGCAATCCGGTTCCCGCAGGACAGGTCATTCTTGACAACCAGCCGCTCTATTATACAACCAGTCTGACACTCTCCGGACTGAAAGACCTCTGCTCCCGCCTTGAAATTCCAAGCAACCTGCCGCCGCTCTCCATATCCCCCCGCATTATCAATGCATCAACGTTCGTTCTTGATGTCATCAATCACGGAAACCGTCCGGCGGACGGAACACTTTCCGTGATCGCCGACGGCACAAAAAGCAGCCGGAAACTGACGTCCATACCTCCGGAAGGAAAAAGCTCCGCGAAATTCCATACAAAACAGACAATCGGTCTTCAGCCGCAAACCGTTCAGGCGGATATTTCAACTGGCGGGAAACAATATCCGCATACATTCCAGCTGCGGGCAATGACGGTGCCCCGGACAAAGAAGCCGATTGTCATAGACGGCGATCTCCGGGAATGGGACGACGTCCCCCGGACCGTGCTGACCGTTCCGTCAAATGCCGTCCGCCGGAATCCCGCCCTCTGGACTAAAGCGGATGAAACGATCCGCGTGGAAATCCAGTCGCAATGGTCGCCCTCGCACCTGTACTGTGCGGTTACAGTCCACAAGCCGGTGGATTTCGCTGCCGCCGATGCTCCGAACGACCTGTACAATGTCGATTCCATTCAGTTGGCGTTTGATCCGCAGAAAAATGCGAAACCCGGAAAAGGATACGACGATGACGATTTTGAATATACGTTCGGACGCTGGAAAAACAAGCCGGCCGTCATCCGGCATCTGGCGTCAAGTTCCAACTATGACAGTCTTCCGAAAAAAACGGGACTTCTTGACAATGAGGAAGTCCTGCTGGCAATCCGTCCGCTCCCCGGAAAAACGGTTTACGAATTCGCGCTGGCAAACCGTGCGGTAAGCCCGTTTGTACTCCGCGAGGGAGCCAGTATGCGCTGGAGCCTGCTTGCGAATCTCAACAACGGAAAAGGGCGCATGGGATGGCTCGAACTCACACCGGGTATCGGAAGCAAAAAAGATCCGGCACAATTTCTTGATCTTGTTCTGACGGAATAAAAAAACTGCGGCGGGACAACGAATGTTCCGCCGCAGTATTCATCCCCCGAAAGAGATCAGAACCACGTCCGTTGATTCCGAATATAAATCTCCGCGAACTTCTCATCGGGAGTCGTCAGATAAATGATTCCTTCAATCAGCCCGATAATGCTCATGACACAAGCGCCGAAACCGCAAGTCAGCAGAGTGACCAGCAGCATAATGATTCCGGCTGTCGTGTAGCCCAACACAAATTTGTGAATTCCCAACGAGCCGAGCAGAATTCCCAGAACTCCCGCAAGGACTTTCTTCTGATTGACATCCTGACCGTCCATGTCTTTCTCCTGATTATTTTGGATCTTTATTATATTATTATATCACAAACACAGGAAAAAGCAATACCGGAAAAACATTTTTCTTTATCTTTGGAAGCGGACAAGCACGATTTCCGGCGGACAGTTCATCCGGACATGGAGCCAGGTGGTCCCGATTCCGGAAGAAACGATCATCGCCGTATCACACATCCGATGACTGCGGCAGCCGTACTCAAACCGTTTCCAGTAGCGCGAAGACGCGCGCAAAGCGCCAAAAAAAGGTATGCGGATCTGTCCGCCATGTGTATGCCCGCAGAGTGCAAGATCAAAGCGGGAAAGTTCATCCGGCGGCAGTTCCGCCACCGTATCGGGATTGTGCGAAAGCAGAATCCGGTATGCGGCAGCCGTACTGTTTCCGCAGACACGCGGAATTCCCATCTTGTAATCATCCACTCCGCAGATTTCCACTCCGCCGCTCCGGACGGATTCATTGACCAGGAGCCGCCAGCCGGCGCGCTCGTAAAGACGTTCGATCTCCCGGAACGGCAGCCACCACCGACGGCGCTTGTCCCAGTTGCCCAATACGGCAAAACAGCCGCGCGGCGCAGAGAGCGACGCCATCATCTCCATTGCCGCAGGATAACAGACAGCATACGTCACCAGATCCCCGCCGAACAGCAGATAATCCGGACGCATCATCTCCACAGCCTCGTTCAGCGCACAGCGGATCCATCCGGTTCCATGCCAGGAACCGGGACCATGGGGAGCAAACAGGTTCCCTGTTGTCCCGAAACGGATGTGCAGATCCGTAAAAAAAAGAAGCGACTCTCCCGCAAGTTCCGGGAGAGTCACCGTATATTCATTCATCAGCAAACCGGACGGCAGATACCGCTTTTCCAAACGGAAATTCCGGGAACCGGCGAAATACCGGAACAGCCGATGATTTCCGTGGAATTTCCGGTAATCCGGCATTCGGCTTTACGCTTCTTCGGCAAGCTCTTTGCGCATCGCTTCGGGCAGAGCGGAAACCGCTTTGACCGTGCGGTCGCCGAGACCGGGCAGCTTGACCGTATCGCCGACTTTCGTCGTCGTCAGAATTTCGCCCAGCTTGGTCTTGTAGGAAATCCGGTTGTTGTCAGGATCTCCGTCCAAAGCTCCGAGAACATAATAATCCGTTGTCTTGCCGGATGCATCGGCAAGCGTAACCGTGGAACCGAGAACGACATGGTCGTTGATCTTGACGTTCTTGAAATTCGTGGTCTGAATCGTCGCAACCAGATTTTCGAGCTCGGCACGGCGGCGATGCAGGAAACGTCTGCGTTCCTTGGCGGCGTCATACTCCGCATTTTCGCGGAAGTCGCCGAACCCGCGGGCATGTTCGATCGCCTTGACGTTCTCCGGAATCTGAACCGTGATCAGATCTTCCAGCTCCTGCGTAAGTTTCGTGAAAGACGCCTGCGATGTAATGTCCGGCTGAGCGGCGGAAGTTTCGGTTTCCCCGGCGCCCATCAGACGTTTTCCGCCCTCGTTTTCGATATGCGCCATCAGCTCGTCGGAATGACGCGCCAGTTTCACGAGAATACTCTGGCATTCTCCCATCTGGAACGTTCTGACACGCTGGAGCGCATCAATGATCGACGGAATATCGCCATCGGCGTTTTCGATCAGGA
Source organism: uncultured bacterium (assembly GCA_900548385.1). GTDB lineage: Bacteria > Verrucomicrobiota > Lentisphaeria > Victivallales > UBA1829 > UBA1829. Next base: position 15,268 of record URKJ01000034.1, read on the forward strand.
ATTTCTGGAACCCGTCTTTTTCAAACAGAGTGCGTTTCAATTCGCGTTCCGCAGTGGTCCACTCTTTCGGAAGCCCTTCCGCGGAGATCGCTTCAGCCACATGGTTCATATCTACAATGGAAACAAGGTTGCGCGGAAGTTTCGTCCGGTTCTTCCAGAGATAAAGAAGAATATCGGAAGAGAGCTTCGGACGGGAAACAATCGCTTCCGCAACAATTTTCGGCTCCAGCGATTCAAACAGCAGGTTCAGACAGCGGAGCGGAAGAATGCAGCCGAGCTCCGCAAGTTCTTTTTCCGTATAGACAACTTTCGACGCCTTGATAAACGCCGGAAGCAGCTTCATGGAAATATGTCCCCAGACTTCAAGCTCCTTGCCGATCCGGGCATTGGCGACCTCGGCGGGCCAGAATGGAGCCTTGCCGCGCAGGGGTTGGAACATTTCGGTCAAAACCGGAGACGGATTGACGGCGGAGAGCATCGCAATGCAGTCACCGAGCATGGTAACGTCTTTCGGAGCCATCGGCACACGGAGATGACCGAACAGTTTCGCCAGCTTCGCGGTTTCTTCGATTCCGAGTTTCACGCCGCCGGACGCTTCCATCGGCACAAGCAGAGTGTTCAGTTCCAACACACTGCGGGCATCCCACGGCGCACGTTTGCCGCGGACGGCGGCAGTCTGCGGGGTCTCATTCCACCAGACCTGGAAAGCGTCGATCGCCATGCAGTCGGGAACAATCAGGCGGGTAACGATTTCTTTGAGACGCGCTTCGGAGAGCTCGGTAAGCGCATTATGATTGAAAACATCTTTGAATTTCGGTGCGGGGGGAAGACGGTGTCTGTCGGGAACGAGGATATTGAACATTTCCGGATTCGCGTCAAAAAAGACCGCGGACTGAAGGGCGGAACTGACCGGCAGGGAAAGCAGATTGCCCGCTGCCAGCGAGTTGATGCCGAGCGTCGCGGTCCCTTTGTCGATGGAAGCAACTTTTCCCCAGATTTTGGAATCCGACAGATAAACCAGACAGCCGGATTTGATCTTCTGCAATTTTTTGAGTCTGGAAGCGGCTTCGGAAGTCGGCACTTCCGCATCCCTCGCTCCGACCGCTTTCAATACGGTCTGACTGGAAATATACGGCGGAAGCAGGAATTTCACGGCGTTGTGCAGAGCATTGCGGAAAATCTGTCCTTCCAGCACATCTTTTTCGGCGAGCTCGACACAGAGTCTTGCCATGACTTCGCTTTTGGCGACGGCTTCATCCCAAGTATCAAGCATTGAATCGAAATTCGCCTGTGCGTCCCGGAGCTCCTGCGCATCTGATGATTTGATTTTTGTGGAAAGTTGGTGGATTTCATTCTCTTCGCCGGAAAGCGCTCCGACAATCAATTCTTCAAGCTCAGCAGCCATATAAGCTCCCATCCTTATTTCGTGTTCACGATTGACATTATATTAAAATACACCAAAAACACCGATTTTACAAATATAAAAACCTAAAAATCAACATTGTATGCAAGGCTTTTCGTAAAAAACATTGTCCGCCCGGAAGATTTATATGGTTTCCGCCAATTCTCACGACTTCCCATCCCGATGAAAATCCCCTTGATTTCTCCGGAAATGCAGATACATTATCTGGAACAAAGGAGAATTTTTTATGGATTCCTACATGCTCATCGTCTGCGGTTCGCATCAGGAACGCAGCGCAAAAATCGGCGAAACGGTCAGCTTTTTCCCGACTCTGGTCAACTGCGCCGGCAACGGCAAAGTGTATGACGGCACAATCCGCTGGGAACTGAAACGAAACGCGGAACAGCTCATATCCAACGGAGAAATCCCGTCCGCCTCCTATACCGGCGGCATCACATTCCGCGCAGAGGAAGCCGGATATTATAAAGCGACATTTGAAGCATTCCGCAACGGAAAGTCCGTAGCGGAAAAACAGATCGGCGTACTGGTCGCTCCGGAACAGATCCGTCCAACGCTTCCGGTCCCGGACGACTTCTCCGCATTCTGGAACAAACAGCTGGAAGAGTTACGGCGCATCCCCGTAAAAGCTGCACTGACGCCTCTTGAGTCTTCGAACCAGCTTGCCGCATTCGACCTGAAAGCGGAATGTGCCGGAAACACTCCGGTCAGCGGGATTTTCATGCGTCCGGCGTCCGTTTCTCCCGGAAAGCATCCGGCAATTCTTCTTCCCCATGGAGCCGGAGTGCGGTCGGCAGGTTACGGACGCATTGCCGGATGGGCGGCGAAAGGGTTTCTCGCGCTCGACATCAACGCGCACGGACTCGAAAACGGGCATTCTCCCGACTGGTATCAGGCAAAAGGACGGGAACTTGCCGGTTATCCGAACCGTGGATTCGACTCCGGCGATCCGGAAAAACCGTATATGCGAACCATGTTCCTCCGCGTGGTCCGGGCACTGGAGCTCCTCGCCGCCATGCCGGAATGGGACGGCAGAAATCTCTGGATATTCGGCGGAAGCCAGGGCGCATGGCAGAGCCTTGCCGGAGCCGCTCTGATGAAAAAAGTCAGCGGAATCGCCACCTGGATCCCGGCAGGATGCGATATTTACAACGGCGGATGGCCATTCGCCGAACTGATCGGAAAAGCCGAAAAGTCCCCGGCACTGCGCCGTACTCTTCCTTATTACGACGGTTGCAGTTTCTGTGCGCAAATCGACAAAATTCCGGTACTGTTCTCGGTCGGTCTGATCGACAATGTCTGCAAGGCGGACGGTGTCATGGCGGCATACAACAGTCTCAAAACGCCGCACAGGGAACTGATCCTTCACTATCAGATGGCGCACGAAACGCTGGAAAGCGCCATGGCGGAACTGGACCGTTTTATCATGACGCATCTCAAGTGAGGAATTTCGTGCCCCGGCACGGCCTTTCCGCATCACGGTGCGGGCAACGGAATGCTCATCCGGCCCCGGTCCCGACGCTCATTTCAACCGGTATTCCAGATTATCGAAATAAACAGCGGCTTCCGTTGCGCTTTTGAGCAGATGAAATTGAATCCGCGCCATTCCCTCCGTCAAAGCGGGCCACTCCGCCGTATCGGAGGGGATCGCGTAGGAAAAAGTGAACTCTTTCCATTCCGGTTCCGCCTTGAAACCGAATCTCCGGACAAGATGCTTTTTGTATCCGCTCCGGAAGAAATCAAAATACATGACGCACGGAACCATCCCTTTCTGCGATTTTGCCCAAAACCGGATTTCAGCGGTTCTGCCGGGAATCGCCGGAATATCCCGTGTAATGACTGCGGAAAAATCCCCTGCTTTCTTCTCTAAACGCAGGCTTTTCTCCCCCGCAAAAAATGACGGGGACTCGACGACGGCAAGCTGTTTTTCAAATCTTTTATGACGAGGCAGCAGCACACTTCCGAATTCGAAATCGCCTTCACTCAGAAGATTTTTTCCGTAATCGGCAACTTCCGCCAGGGAAATACTGCGGATCCGTGCGCTTCCCCCGGCTCCGGGATTCGGATAAAGGGAAAAGCTCACCGCGCCTTCCCTGCCGGTTTTGAAGTAAAAGGAAAAAGTCTGCCATTCCATCGTATTCCGTCCGCCTGTCTGGTACTGCGCCGGAACGGACGCCCCGTCTTTTCCCCGGAAACAGACTGTCAGCGGAAAGTTATTCAACTCCGCCTCAAAGGAAAGTTTGTAATATGTATTCGGTCTCAGCGTTTCCGGCAGGATCCGGAGGGAAGGATAATTGCGTCCATCATATTCAATGGAATAGAGTCCGTCTTCCACGACCCATGGTTTTACCGTCTTTATGGAAAAATCCGCCGCAAGAACGGAACAAACAGCAAAAAAGATAAAGATCACCTGAAGTTTCATTCATTTCTCCTTTCCGTTCTTGACAATGCTGAAATTGCAACGGTTCTGGTGCAACTTCTTTCCCCCGCCGAGAACCGTTTCCGTAACAGAAACTCCCGACGCATCGTCAATTTTGACATCGAATCCGAGCAAAGCGCCGATCTCCGCCGGAATTTCGATTGTAAAACCGTAGCCCGCCTTATCCTGCCGAAGATTGAGTTTACAGTCGGAAACCTTTACCGCTCCGGACGCATGCAGCTTCACAGCGTCCCGCGGAGTAATGAACAGCCGGAACGTATTATGCGTATAAGCCTGTGGGAACTTGAGGGGAATATGCAGCGGATCCGTGTCAAAGAAAAGTTCAACGCAGTCGGTTTTCCATGGGGGACGTTCTCCGGAAAGTCCTGCATCCGTAGAATCCTTCACGTTCATTTCAAGCACGATTTTTTTGTCATCAAACGCCAGTTTTCCCTCGGCGTTTTTCATCCGGAACGTTTTTCCGATCCTTTTATTCCGGACAATTTGAATCGGACTCCGGAACGTGCTGCCATTCAGGAAAAGCATCAGTTCCGCTGCTTTCCGGTTGTTTTTCACATCTTTAACCGGGACGTCAAATGTCCGGCTGCTTTTCGCGGGGAGCGAGAAACGAACCGGAGAAACAGCGGACAAACCGCCTCCGGCAATCCCGATCACACCTTCCTGCATTTTATCAGATTCATTGTGCAGCATTACATAAAGCGAATTTCCGACGCGGCGGGCAAGAGGAGCTCCAAAAACCGGTTGGCTGAGCCGCAAAGGCAATGCTTCCAGCAAGGCAAGGAACTCCGCCTCGGAAAGTTTGCCCGGAGCAAGATACAGAGGATCGGCGGAAATCAGTTTTTCTCCGGCTTCTTCCGGATTGCCGAAAATATCCTTCACCTGAAACGCCGAGAGATCCGCAACACTCTTTTTGCCCGAATAGTTCCAGACCGCGGCAATCGGCTTTCCGTTTCTGCGGTAAATATAGCAGATCACATCATGAGACAAACGCAGTTTTTTCATCGGCTGCGCTCCTTCGAACAGGCGCGCCAGAGCATTGTATGCGACAAATACATCGTTGGGAATGGATTCCGTCCTTTGATACGCCGCATAAGCCGGATGGAGCGTCTGTTTCCAAAGACTCTTCATGTGGGCGGAGCAGCTCTGTTTCAGGCCTTCACCAAGATCCGTGAGAAAACGCTGGGCAACATGATGGGCCCGCAGGAACGACGACTGCCCGGCATTGTCAAGCAGATCGTCCCAGTCATAGAGATAATACAGTTCCGTATTGTACAGCGGCTTGTCGCCCGCCATACTGCGAATCTGTTCAATCTGCCTGTCCGCCGGAATCATGGAATTGAGAGTGCGGGCGCTATACGGGTGAAAGCTGATCCCGTCCAGATAATTTTCCGCGCCGAGCCGGACACATTCCCGCATAAACCCGCCGACATCCTTTCCCATGTCTCCTGTGGCGCAGATTCCGATCACAGTCGCATGAGGAGCATGGCGCTTCAGGATTCCGGAAGCCGGAATCATGTATTTCAGGTAAAGTTCCGGGCTCATATTCAAATTCGGTTCGTTCATGATTTCGTAAATGGAAACCCTTTCGCCCGCATGTCTGGCGAAAGCGGCGATATAACGCTCCCATTCCGGCATCGGAGGAACCCTGACGATAAATTTCGGGTGGGTTCCCGGCGGATTTTTTTCAATCCGGATCAATTTCCTCCTCAGCCATTCGGGACGGAACTCGGCTTGATACGGTCGCCAGTTTTCATACATTCTCCCGAAAACCGGCATGATCTGCATCCCATAGCGGCGGGCGGTGTTCACGGAGAGATCAAAGTTCGAGAAATCGAATCTGCCGTTTTCCGGTTCCATAGCGCGCCAGTCCGTCGCCAGCCTTCCGCTGTCCCAGTCCCGCAGCAAGCGGCATCCCATCCGCTGAAGCAGCTCGTATTTTTTCACGGGAGAAATCCCCGGAGCTTCAAAACCACCACGGGAATTTCCGCGTTTTTCAATAAAATCCAACCCGCCGTTGACACTGACGACGAACTCCCTTGCCGGATCTATGAACGGCTTGCCCGCATATTTGCCGATCACGGAAAAAACACCGCCGAGAACAGGAATTTCGTTTCCATTCCACCGCACCGCCGCGGCAAACATGCCGAAACGGACAAGCGGAACGGAGAATTCCCGGACCGAAGTTCCCGGAGCCAGTTTCACAACCTCCTCTTTACGGAAAACAACCTTCTTGAGTCCCGGATCGTGCACCGTAAATTCCAGCTTGCCGGAACTTGTTTCCGAAGCGGAATTATTCAGGACGAAACGAAGCCCGGCGCTTTTTTCCTCGTCCAGCGTATAAAGTGTTTTTTCCACATAGCACGCCGCCGTGATTTCCGCATTGCGTTCTCCGCCGGAAATCCGGAAATAATCAAAACGGTACACTCCTTCCGGAGTCGCCGGCGCAGAGGAATAAACAACCAGCATATATGGTCCGGCATGTTTTCCCGTATTGAATGTAAATTCCAGCGTCTGCGGTTTCCCGGTACTCCTGACAGTCCGGTGATGTGTCAGCCACTTCCCCGAAGCCGTTATATGCAGAACCGTAAAATCAAGAATCCCCGACGGCCCTTGAAAGGAAGTGGAAAAACGGATCTCCCGTCCGGCGGGAAGCGGAAATTCCGCGCTGCGGAGTTGAAAATATTCTCCGCGGGAATTTTCCAACACCAGTTTGCCGTTCTCAACCGTCAGCGGCCGGTATTCAAGATCAGGGTTGACATCCGGGCGCAGCAGCCTCCAAAGTCCGAACCCGGCAGTACCGAGCTTGAAATCTCCGTTCATAACCGCATTCGTTTCCCCCGCGGACAGAAGAATCCCGAAAATACTCAATGCCGTCAATAAAAAAAGTCTCATACCATCACCTTATAAGTTTTTCTCTGCAATCCCTTTCCATTCATTCTTCCAAATCCTTTCATTTGAATGAATTCACTAAAAAACGATGTCCTTTTCCGATTCCCAGCCCCCAGCGGATTTCCGACTCGAAAGACTGCGGCTCCAATGCAACGATCAGAGTATGTTCCCCCTTCGACAACGGGAAATGACGGCGGTACTGATTCAACGGCGCTCCGCCCAAATCCGGATTGAATATCACCTGGCGTTCTCCGCAGGGGAATCTCCCATTGCTCAGTTCCATCTGCGGAAACAGACGCTGACGTCCAAACAGCATGTGCACGTCATCGTGCAGATTGCTTACGGCGGGGTCCAGATAAACCTGATTCGACACCGGACTGTTGAACATCAAAGTATAGGCTCCATCCTCCGGGATTTCAAACCGGAAACGGAGAACGATCTGGCCGCCGTTTCCCCGGAACTCCGCAGGAACCTCCAGTCTCGCGTAAAAGGGATCGCACAGGATTGTGTTCCAGCACTGCGCGTTCAAATCAATCCGGTACCATTTCGGATTCTTTTGCATGGAGACATCCGCATGAATCCGGAACGGCGCGTAATCCGGTTCCGGCGTTCCGACGGTTTTCACATACGCGGGAATCCGCTCCCGCAGAGAAAGAATCTGCTCCGTGAACGCCTCAATCGTCAACGGGAACTCCAGCCCGGAGACATCCGCGTCGCAGACGGTCAGCCCGTGTCCCACAGGACGGCGCCATTCCTCCGGAATACCGCCGGGATTCAGGATTCCCAGAATCGCCCCTGCCGTCGCCGCGGTGCAATCGGTATCCATCCCGCAATTCGCCGCATCGCAGATTGTCTTCCCGAAATCGCCTCCGCCGGAAAGAAGTGCAAGCACGGTAAAAGGAACATTGATGCGCACACTCATCTTGAATTCCGTCGCATACCGGTCGTAAAGAGCGTCCCGGACGAACCTCCAGTTCCGATGGGAATCCCAAAGCGAACACGCCGTGCGGATCCCCTCCGCCAGAACCGAGTCCGGCGGAAGATAGGAAAGCCCGGCTTCAATGAGTTTGCGAATGTCCGTCTCGACAAACGCCATCGACTCCAGTGCGGCAAAAAAGACCTCGGCGTCCACTCCGCTTCCGGCATGGTCAATACAGGCGTCCTCGCGAGCGAACTTCACCGCCAATGCGGGATCCCCCGGCGCAAGACACGCCCAAATTTCGCTCCGGATCGCCGCCCCCATCCCGTCGGCATAATAATTGTCATACGACCCCGACCACGGCGGGCGGATTCCCAATGCAAGGTTGCGCATCGCCACGGCATATTCCTGACAATGGAAATTCATATGCCGGAGCCAGATGTCCGCAAGGACTTCCCTGTTGACCTCCGGTTTCTCCATACGGGACAGCGCTGCGGCATACATCATCTGAAGCTCAAGATCATCATTCGGAATGGCTCCGGAAGGCACCGGGTCGTAATACGTCAGCCGGTTCACGGACGGGAAGCCTTCAAAAGGCGCCCCCAGCGTACCTCCTATGTTTTTTCCATTCCAGCAGGCAAGCACCCTTTCCCGGTAAGCACTCAGTTCGTTCATAAAACACATCTCCTCTCATTTAATTCGGTAAAGTGTTCAATTTTCACGCGCCGATGAAAAAAAATAATCCAGATAGCCGAGCGGAGTCTGTAAAAAACCGCGGTTTGCAACATGTCCGTCGGCAAAAATAAAGTTGGCTAAGGCAAGATGCCGGTACGCAATGTTGTACCCCTGCACTTCCCTCCATGATCCGCCCAGAACAATCCAGGGACCTGGTGCACGCTCCTGTGTCAATGTATTCGGACCGAGATCTCCCGCCCATACCCGTGCGGATGGCCTGCGCAAACGGGACAAATGCCGTCCATTATAAGCCTGTATGGAATTTTTGGCAACTCCGCCTCCCATATGCTGGTTAAGCCCGTAATGCCGCCAAAGGAATTCCAGCTCATCCTGCGGAAACTCCGCATTGCTGTTTTTCGGACATGCAAAGATCGGACGAATCTTCCTCTTTCCTTCACTGGTAATCACATGATGGAGATTGGAAACCGGCACGGCAGGCATGTAATAATACATCAGCCGATCCTGCCATACCTGCGTAATCACCGATCCGTTTAAAAGAAAATTGCTGTCAAACCCTTCCGGTCCCCAACTGTTGTTGTCATCCGCATAAGAAAGCAGGAATTGTCCGATCTGGCGCAGATTCCCGACACAGTTGGCGGCAAATGCCCGTTCCCGCGCTTTCTGCAGTGCGGGAAGAAGAACTCCGGCAAGAATTGCAATGATCGCAATCGTAATTAACAGTTCAATCAGGGAAAAATAGTTCCGGCGGATTTTTTTGCAGACAGTCTTCATGCGAACTCTCCTCATTAGATTTTGTTTTCATAATTCTGCGTTATAATAATTATAGCACAAAACCTGATCTCTGAGAATGTCTAAAATGGAGAAAAACATATCTTTTCAAGTATTTGCGCTCCCGCACACAAGTAAAAAGGCGGAAAAATCCCCGGAAAACGGGCTTCCCTCCGTTTCTCTGAAAAGAATTTTTTCCGGTATGCCGAAGCGGTTTTCCGGATGCGCAATTCAGGGGTCAGATTACAATAATCTCGTGCAGGTGCGCTGCAACTGCACATTTTCAGGCTCACATTGGGCTGGACTTTGATGGATTCTTATTCTTCAATATCCGTGACTTCCAATGCGGCATACCGGGCTCCGCCGATGCCGCTTACCTTGAAGAACACGGGCTGCTGACAACCTTAAAATCCGGTGAACCGAGTTTTATCCATTGTCGTATCTTCTGTTTTAATCTTGCGATTTTTCAAAATAATCCAGAACGAGCATGGTGATATCGTCACTCTGCGGCACTCCGGCAGAGAAGTTCTCCAGCTTTGTCTTGATCTTGGCGATCAGTTCAGACGGCGTACCCGTCATGGCATTGAGCGCCTCCTGCAGCCGTTCTTCTCCGAACAATTCATTTGCCGCGCTTTTCGCTTCGGTGACTCCGTCGGTATAGAGGAAGAGCCGATCTCCCGGAACCAGCGGAACCGGAATGCCGGTATAGCGCGCCTTGGCAGTTACGCCCAACACCACGGAGTGCTTGAGCCGCAGATACTCCCAACTTCCGTCGGCATGCTTCAGCAGCGGCGGATTGTGTCCGGCATTAACACAGGAGAGCGTGCCGGAATCAAGATCAAGCACCGCCAGGAACGCGGTCAGGAACATATGCGCCTTATTATTGCGGCACAGCTCCCGGTTGGCCTGGGTGAAGGCGGCGGCCGGTTCAAGCCCCGATTGGATCAATTCTTTGAGCAGCGCTTTGGAGTTCATCATGTAGAGGGCGGCGGTGATGCCTTTGCCGGAAACATCCGCAACGAGAACGGCGAGGTGCCGGTCATCAATCATGAAGAAATCATAGAAATCTCCGCCGACTTCCTTGGCGGCATACATGCCCGCGAAAAGCCGGAAATTCTCATGATCCGGAAATTCAACCGGCAGTACGGAGGTTTGGATCGTCTGCCCCATTTCCAATTCCGCATCAATCCGCCTGGCTTCATTTTCGATAGACTTTTTCAGGGCGGATACTGTGGTATTGATCCCTTGCGAAAGAGCTTCGAACTCGGAGGTAGTGCTTACCGTGATTTTTTCCTCCAGATTGCCGTTGGTAATCTCCTCCAGAGAATTGTTGACGGAGTAAATACCCTTGATCACGACCTTCTGAAGCAGGTTGGAGATCAGCAGAAAAATGACCCCGAACAGGATCAGATTGGCGATCACCAGAATCCGTAACACCGAGTTGCGCGAAAGATACATCTCTTCCTCCGGCAGACTGCCGATCAGGAGATATTGTCCGCACGGGATGGAAAGACAGAGGCTGCGCAGACCATTGACCTCCCCGTGGAAAACCTTTTCTTCATCTGACTTCGAAGCGGGATTCTCCATGATGCGCAGACTGCCTTTGTGACCGATGCGGAAGGTGGATGCGATGTACTGAACATCCGCGACTTTCGTTGCTTCTTCGATGCGTCCCGAACGGTAGCCGACCTGCACGATGCCGGGCTGATCCCGCCGGGCGACGCCGGCGTATTGGAAGAGGAGTTTCAAAATACCGTTCGGCCTCGGCTTCTGCACCAGCTCAAAATTCCGGTCTTTCAGAGCGCCGATAAACTCGCCGGACTGCTTGGACGCCGCCATGTCGTAACCTTCGTAACTTTGCGGAATGGAAGCTATCAGAATTCCCTTTTCGTCCGAAACATGGAGTTCGTCCACATCCAGATCTTTCCGGATTTTTTCCAGACTCTCCCGGTTCTTCAAAACGGAGGGGTCGGCCGCCACAATCCGGGCAAACGCCCGCGCCTTGGAAAGCGCGGCGGCGTCGGATAACTGAATGATCGTATCCAGATTTGCCTGTGTATGCCTGACCTGGCGAGCGGCGTCATCCAATTTGATGCGCAAAAGCTCTACTGCGGATTCCCGCGCCAGCGAACTGTGAATCCACCAGGAAACTCCGAATGTCAGAAGAAAAGCCCCGGCGACAAAGACCAGCAGCCATTTCTGGAAAAGCTTTTTCATCCTCTCATCCTTCCTGCAGAAGCCGCTTTTTCAGCACCAGAATGTTGCGGCTGCCCTCCCGGCGGTACTCCACGGAGTCCATGATCTTTTTCACCATGAAGATGCCGAGGCCGCCGACCTCCCGTTCCGCCAATGGCCTGCTGATGTCCGGCGGTGGAGTTTCCAGTGGATTGTAAGGAACACCCGTATCGGAAAAAATCAATGTCAGTTCCGCTTGCGCCATATCGAATTCCACAACGACTTTGGCCGTGCCGTCGCCGGAGGGATAGCCGTAACTGGCGATGTTCGTGAAAATCTCATCCGCGGCGATCAGGAGCTGCTTCCTGGTTTTTACCGGCAATTCAAGCTCTTCCGCGATGGAGTTCAACCACTCTTTGAGGGTTGTAAATGCTTCCCGCCGGGCGGGGAGCAAAAGGGCGTCCTCGCCGTTGAACTGAAATCTGCGAATATCCTGATTCATGGAGTTCACTCAATATTCAGGAGTTCATCGAATCCGGTCATTTCAAATACTTCCCGCACATCCTCATTGACGTTTTTCAGGATCATCTTCCCCGATTCGCTCATCTGCTGGTCGGCACCCATGAGAACCCGCAATCCGGCGCTGGAAACGTAATCCACCTTGGCGAAATCGAGTGTGAGTTCCTTCACTCCTTCGCATTGCCGGTTCAATTCCTCTTCCAACGCGGGGGCGGTCACCGTGTCAATGCTGCCTTCGATGAACACGGTCAGAGCGCTTCCATCGGCGTTTTTATCCATTTTGAGATTCATTTGCTTCCTCCGAACAGTTTCAAATTCAATACACATTGGTCGTTTTCAACAGTAAATTCGCTGGCAGAACAACGTCTGGCAAGAATCATCCGGGCCATCGCCCCGGCTTCGTCATCCGCTTCCAGCGGGTTCTCCGGCCTGCCGGTCCAGAGCGTCCGGATCTCGGTTTCGCCGCTTTCGCCGGAGATGCCGATTTCCAGCTGCGCTTTTTCGATCCGCGGGAAAAGGATGTTTTCGATCAATTCCTCCAGCACCAGTTGGATCGCATTGCGCTTTTTCTGCTCCATCAGCTGCCGGACGGCAAAATCGTCCACTTCGCTGCGGAAGTGGTAGAGGTCGAAGTCGAACTTGTCCAGCGTGAAGCAGAGCATATCCTTCCGGCGGACGAAAGCCCGGGTCCGGGGACGCTTCGGCCGGTCGAAAATTTCCTGCGGCGTGCCGTCTTCGTAGACGACGCCTTCGTCCATATAAAAAATCCGGGTGGAGACATCCTTGGCGAAACGCATCTCATGGGTGACGATCATCATGGTGATGCCGGTTTTCGCCAGATTGCGGATCACCGAGAGCACTTCGTTGACCATGGTCGGATCAAGCGCGCTGGTGGGTTCGTCGAAGAGCACGATTTCCGGCTCCATCGCCAGCGTCCGGGCAATGGCGACACGTTGCTGCTGGCCGCCGGAAAGTTCTTCCGGCAGAGCATCGGCCTTGTCGGCCAACCCGACTGTTTTCAGCAGCTCCATCGCACGTTCCCGCGCCTCCGTTTTGGACTGTTTCCGCAACGAACACGGCGCGAGCATGATGTTCTCCAACACCGTGAGATGGGGGAACAAATTGAACTGCTGGAACACCATGCCCATTTTCATGCGGAGTTTCGGCACATCGGCTTTGGCGTCGAGAATATTTACATCGTTCACTCTGATTTCACCGGCGTCGGGATGTTCCAGCAGGTTCAGGCAGCGCAGGAAAGTGCTCTTTCCCGTTCCGGACGGACCGATGATGGAGATGACCTCTCCCCTGGCGATTTCGGCATTCACGTCGCGGAGCACCGGAGTGCCGTTATAACTTTTTTGCAGATGCTTGACGGTAATCATCAGTTTTTTCCTCCTTTCGCGGCGGAGCGCCGGTTCAGCGGGTCAAGCCGGAATTCCAGATAGGTCAGGACGGACGCCAGCAGATGCGCCGCCGCGAAGTAGATGATGGCGGTGGCGATCAGCGGGAAGAACGCTTCATAAGTCCGGCTGCGGATGATGTCGCTCATTTTGGTCAGGTCCTGAATGGCGATGTAGCCGACGATGGAGGTCATCTTCAGCATTGAGACGAACTCGCCGCGGTAGATCGGCAGAATCCGGCGCAGGACCTGCGGCAGGATCACCTTCCGGAAAGCGGCGGATTTCGAAAAGCCGAGCGCCAATGCCGCCTCGGCCTGTCCCTTCGGAATGCTGTTGATTCCGCTCCGGAACATCTCCCCGGCGTAGGCGGCGAAATTCAGCGCAAAGCCGATCACCGCCACAATGATCGCATCAATGTCGATTTTGGCGAAGATCACATAATAGAGGATCATCAGAATCACCAGAATCGGCATTCCCTGCATCAGCGCGATGTAGCCTTGCGCAAGCAGGGAAAGGAACCGGTTCTTCGACCGACGCATGGCGCAGACGCCGAAGGCAAGCACGGTTCCGAGCGCCGCGGCAAGCACCGTGATCAGGACCGTCACCTTCAAACCGTCCAGAATCAGTTTCCAACGGTCTTCGCGGACGAAGGTTCGGTCGAAGCTGGTGGCCAGCTCTTTGCCGGTCCGGACGAACCACTCCTTCGCATCGGTGCCGGTTCCGGTTTCCGGGGCTTTGCCGACGATAACGGCCACTCCGCCCTTGTAATTGGGTTCGGAGAAAAGAACCTTCTGTTTCCGCTCCTCGGTGACTGTCGTACAGCCCACGCCGAAGCGGACCTTGCCCGATGCAATGGCGTCCAAATAACCGCCCCAATCCATGATGACCGGCTCCAGCGCATAACCGAGCTTCTCCGCAATGCGCTGCGCCACCTCAATGTCATATCCGACAACTTGCCCATTGCGCAGAAAAGTGAACGGCTCAAGCTGCGGTACGGTGGCATATTTCAGAACGCCTTTCGGAGCACCGGAGGGAGGCGGGGGCATGACCTGCCGGGATTCGTCTCCGGAGAACCATTTTTTGTCCAACTCCGCCAACGTTCCGTCCGTCCGCATCTTCCGGATCTGTTCGCTGAAAGCATTGCAGAGCTCTTCTTCCTGCAGAGAGAAAAGGAAAGCGTATTCGTCGGAGGATAGTTTCTTCGGCAGCATGTGCAGCTTCGGCCGCTGTTTCACCAGCAGACGCGCCTGCGGCTCCTCAATCAGAAACGCCTCAATCTTGCCGGATTCGAGCGCGATCGGCAGATCGGCAAACGAATTGAAGTAGACCGGCTTGGAACTCGGGAAGTGCTCCTGCGCCATCCGGTCCATGGTCGTCCCGGAAAGGACTCCGATCCGTTTGCCGTAGAGTTGCGAAAACGCGGTGATTGCCGCAGGGCTTTCGGGAGCTTTCCTGCCTAAAACGGTAACACGGCCGGCATAATGACTTTCTGCGAAATCAACTTTTTCTCTGCGTTCCCTGGTAATGGACATTGCGCCGCCCACAGCATCGGCTTTGCCGGACATCAGAGCTTCGATCAAGCCGCCGAAATTCATCGGGATAAATTCAAGCTTCATATCCAGCTCATAAGCGATCCGCTGCATGATCTCCACATCAAGTCCGAGATACTGACCGTTGGGACCGGCATAACACATCGGCTCCATCGTCGGTTCGGCGGCAAATTTCAACGTGCCGTTTCTGCCGGTGAAATCCGTTTTATAAGTCAAGGGTGAAATGACTTTTTTGGCATAGTCGGCGCCGCACCACTTCGCGGAAAGTTCCGCAAGTTCGCCGGATTCCTTTAATCGGCGGATAACCCCGCTCGCTTTGGCCGTCAGCGGCGATCCTTTGCGGAAAGCGATCCCGTAGAGATCCTCGGAGAAAGAACAGGCGATCCGCAATTCATCGGGGAAACGGGCGACAAAAAGTTTGCCCACCGGTTCATTGACGAGAACGGCATCCGCCTTGTTGGAACGGAGCGCCTGAACTCCGGAGTTATGATCGGAAAAAGAGAGATAATTTACATCTTTCACCAACTCTTCGGTGAGCTGCCGATAGCAGGAGCCGGTAAGATAAGCCACACGCTTTCCGGCGAGATCGCCTACGGCAGTGATAACGTCCGCATTCCGCGCCGCTTTGGACTTCTTCGCCAGAATCGTCATGCCTCCGAGATAATAACTTTCGGAGAAATCGACTTTTTCCTTGCGTTCCTCGGTGATGGACATGGAACCGCCCACCACATCGGATTTGCCTGCAATCAAGGCTTCGATCAACCCTCCGAAATTCATCGGAATGAATTCGAACTTCATATCCAGTTCATAGGCGATCCGCCGCATGATCTCAATATCGAGCCCGATATACTCTCCGTTCGCCCCGGCATAACACATCGGCTCCAGCACCGGTTCGGCGGCAAAGCGCAGCGTACCGTTCCTGCCGGAGAAATCCTTCCGGTGCGTCCAGCCGCCGAGCGTTTTCTTCGAGGCATCGGCGCCGCACCATTTCGCGGTCATGGCATCCAGCTCCCCGGTACGTTTCAACTCACGGATCACGGCGCTCGCCTTGGCCGTCAGCGGCGAACCCTTGCGGAAAGCAAAGCCGTAGGAATCCTTCGCGTAAATGCAGGCAACCTGCAACTCGTCCGGGAATTGTGCGGCAAAGAGCCTCGCCACCGGCTCGTCCAGCAGAACCGCATCGGCTTTGCCGGAACGCAACGCCTGAACCGACGAATTATTATCGTTGAACGACAGATATTCGACATTGTCCACCAACGGCTCGGTCAGCTGCGCAAAAATCGTGCCGTTCAAATATGCCGCGCGTTTGCCGGAAAGATCCTTGACCGTGGTAATGACATCGCTCGCCTTGGCCGCGCCGGGTAACCGGTCCTTATGAATCATGACACAGATTGCCGAATCCACATAATCGTCGGACATCAGCATCTTCTCCTTACGCTCCTCGGAGTAGTTCAAATTGGCAATCAGCAGGTCGATTTTTCCGGTTTCAGCCGCCGGGATCAGCCCGTCGTAAGTCATGGCGGAGACCTCCAGTTCGGCGTTCAAAAAGAGTGCCAGACGCTTGATGAACTCCAGGTCGAATCCGGTCAGCTGTCCGTCTTTCTCGTAAAAATTCATCGGTTCATTCAGCCCCTCCGTTCCGACTCTCAGTTTTCTGGATGGATTCTTCGGAGCCGGGATTTCCGGCATCGGCGGCGGATCGGCGGAAAACCAACGCTTGTACATATCCTGATAAGTGCCATCGGTGCGATACTGCGCGATGAAACGGTTGACTTCCTTCACCAGCTCTCCGTGCTTGGACGGCAGGCCGATGACGATGTGCTCTTCCGCGATATCGACCGGCAGCAGTGCCAGAGCCGGGTTGACTTTCACCACATATTCCATGCTGTGGCGGTCGAAGATAAAGGCATCAATCTTTTTCTGCTGCACCGCGGTATAACCGGCTGCCAGTGAATTGTAATACTGTATTTTCGCTTTGTCAAAAAAACGCTCTCCCGCCGTCATGGCGGCGGCCCCCTGGGGAACGCCGATGATGTATCCCGCTTTGTTTAAGTCCTCCGGCACGGAAATGGTTTGACTGGAATGCGCGTTCTCCGACTCTCCGCAACCGGTCACCAGCGCCAACATTCCAAGAAGTACGGCGAAAAAATAAAGGAATCGTCGTTTCATATTTTTATATCCCTGTTTTTATTTTATATTTCGATATTGACGGACGCATGGAAAGAGGCTCCTGTAATTGAAAATTCCGGAAGAAATAAAGGAACGGCAAAATACCCGCAGAACAACAACGCGATTCCCGACAAACCAGGCAAAGATATTTTCAACGTTGGAATGAATTGGTTGAACTGCGTCATAACGGACCTGTCTCATAAGAAATTGCCGGATGTGAGTTCACCGAAGCGGCAATTTCTGCGGAATACGGAAATGCGGAAGGCGTATTCGAATATGCAGAAAGCCGATGCCAGGAAAGCAAAGAGCTGGCAAGAACAGAAAAAGACTTCGATTTTCGACTCAATCGGAACGCCATGCAGCATTGTCTCCTTCTTTTTAACTGCATTATTACATATGAATTATCAGAAAGCAGGTTTGGTACTATACGGCTTATGAGAGTTTTTTCAAGCCAATAATCATTATTTGTAAAAAAATTATGCAGCAAGAACGGATTTCTATGGTTGACCATTGCAACTGTCATGCCGGGCATGGAAAGCAGTCAATCCGAAATCCAAACAAAATCCTTTCACCCCAAACAAGCCGATATTGCCATTTTATTCATGTCGATCCTGAACCATAATCTTTCCAATATCCAACTATCTGCACACATCTTTCTCATTTCTGTTCAGGATCAACTCCATGGAGCGGGTTATATCCTCGAACTCTTCGGAGAGAACTGTGATTTAAAATAGGATGAAGATTGCGACCTGTGGAGACAAGATCGTCAAAAAGAAAGCAACGGTAGCCGTTGCATGTGAACTGCGATTTTACGATTCGTCATATTTCATTCGGGGTGAAATGTGATTATTATAACTGCAACATTTTCTCTTTTACACAGTGATAAAGAATTCAGGAATGTCTGCACAGGCATTTTTCCATAACAATGCTTTCCGCAGATTTTGTTTTTTTAATAATTATCGCACAAAACCTGAGCTCTGAGAATGTCTGAAATGGAAAAAACATATTTTTCAACGATTCGCCCTCCCGCACATAAATAAAAAGACGGAAAATTCCCGGAAAACGGGCTTCTCTCCGTTTCTCAGAAAAGAATTTTTCCCGGTATGCCGAAGCGGCTTTCCGGAAACGCAATTCAGGGATCAGATTACAAAAACAGCCTCAAGCCTGTGCAACGAACAGATTTGAGGCTGTTTTTTATGGTGCGCGGGAGGGGACTTGAACCCCTACGGATCACTCCACTGGAACCTGAATCCAGCGCGTCTGCCATTTCGCCACCCGCGCGGGAATTGCACCCCGCAGCGATTCCTCCGTCATGCGAAAAAGAGTTGCCTCTGTTTCCAGAATGAACCGCTTGGAACAATACCGCGCAGAAGTTTCTTTTTCTCAGAATTCCAGACGAAAACTTCTGATGTATTTCATGACCGGGTTTCTGCCGGGGAAAACAGCGATACTCTCCATATTTTCCAAATTGCCGCGAATTTCCTTCAGCGGTATTTCAAATTCAATCCAATGACTTCCGTCCTGACTGTTCCAGTAGGAGGACAGCCGATTTCTGGAGCGCATGAAAAAGGACGGGCCGTTCGATGCTTTCCCACCGTTTCTTTTTGCCAGAAACAGGATGGAAACCCACTTCTCCTTATATGCCTTGCCCAGTTCGTCGCGGTCCCAACGAATGGAACCGCGCAGAACAGCACCGTCAATTTTTTCCGGTGAATCGAACAATGGATGTGGCTTTCCGTTTTCCGTTTTCAACTCCACATATTTACTGCGGAACTGGAAATCCGTTCCATTCCACCGGGTATCCGGATCCTGTGCGGGTTGGCCAATTATCGGAAACAGCTCCCGGACCGGAATGGAATGCTGGTATTCCTTGGTAAAAATCGTTTCCAGAGCGGATACCGCACAGACGACCGGGACTGCTTCGCTTCCACAGGATTCTAACTCCAGAGCGGAGATGATTTTTGAGGGGAACGGATTTTCCAGTTCATAGAGGAAAAATCCGTAGCCGTCATCGTTCCAGACAGCCGATTTCCGCATGGGTTCAGGATTGCGTGCGATTTTCCAGTCGCCGATTTCAAAGCCTTTCCGGGCGAGCGTTTCACGGACGGTTCCGTCCAAATAATGAATCCGATATTTCAGAACGGGATCCCCTTTCCTTCCGCCAACACAAGCCTGCAGGATCATCAGATCGCCGCAGCGCCTGTCGACCGGTATCGAAACTTTCGCCGGATAATCCGGTTGCGTCCTTGAACGGAGCGCAATGCAGACTTTGTTTTCGTTGTAATCGAACCGGATAATGTCAAACAGGATATCCCCGAACCGTTGTTTGTGAAACGGAACTCCTCTCAGATACCGATGTTCCGCATCGGCGAAAGCACTGTCCGTACTCCATTTCTGAGAATTTTCAAACCCGGTATTCGCTATATTGCGGATATCCAACGATACGGATTTCCGGACAGTGCATTTTTCCCGCTCCTCCCGGACTGCGAGTTCTGTTTCCTTTCTCAGCTCGAAGGGCGTTTTCCGTACTGGGGAAGGAAAGCGTTTCATCCATTCAGACTTGTCGCCAGCAACAAGTACACGGCAGTCCTGATTCTGCAGCTTGACCGTCACGAAACCGTTTTCGACCTGATAAAGTTCTCCGGTGATCGGCTCAAAAACGGTATCCACAATGCCGGGAGCGGCGATCCGGAAACACTTTGTCTCCTTGTTCTGATTGAACACAAGATATCCGTACAGCGTTCCATGCTCCGTTCTTTTACGGAACGGAAAGACTTCAATGTTCGGCATTGTATCGTCCCGATCCGTTTTGAAGACCCGAGCATAAGGTGTAACCCGTTTTCGTGCAAGAATCGGTTTCAGGAATTCCGCTAGCGCATAATCACGAAGTTCAGCCGCGATGTACCACAGTTCCCCCTTCCCGAGCTTTTTCCGGATGACAGCAGGTTCTCCGGACAGCGTTCCTGCGACCTGCCAGCCGCTTTCACCGCGAATCCGTTGAGCAAGAACAGCACGAATGTCATATTCCGGAATTCTGCCGATCACTTTCCGGACGGGCTTCGTTTCAAAATCAATCAGGGCATCCACAATCGGCTGATCATACTCATCCCGGCGGAAAGTCGCTCCGGAAGCGATAACGATTCCCCCGTTTTCCAAGTACTGCTTCAATATTCTGTGTGTATCACGGTATATATGGGAAACTCCGCCGAGAAACAATACGGGAATACCATTCAGTTTTTCCTGCAGATTTTCTTCAAAGATTCCAACATAATCGTAATGGTTAAAGTGCATTGCGCTGACAAAATCCAGCGTTGGTTCGAGTCCCGCCCCCTGATTTTTCGCGAGGGCTGCGATGCGCAAAGTCGGATTGGAATAGAGAAACGCCGCATGTGGAGCGTACAGTTTGTTCTCCCGATTCAGAAAAAGATCCGCAATCCGCTCCAGGTCTTTCCGGAATTCCGGGATTACTTTCAGTTCCTGCGGCGGCTGCACACCGGGATTAAGCAAGGCGAAGTTCGGAAGAGGGATCCCAGGAGGTTCCATTCCGAACCATGACCAGAACAGGACGTGATGTTTGCCCAGACCAAGTTCCCGCCAGAGGACGGCACGGAAGTTCTCGCCTTTATTCCGGCCGACATAAGCTTCCGTATTCATGTAGGCTTTCCCCTCGGCGAGAGGGAAATAGATCCCGTGCCTCAGCAGATCAATTTTCAATTCTGTAGAAACGGGAAGCGCGTCTTTGGCGGGAGTGCTGTCATCGGTTTCCTCCACAGAGTTAAAAGTGAAATTCCCCGTGCCGGGTGAAATCGCATCCATCCGCGAATGCAGATCATAGATATTGCAGTTGTGCCAGAGACTCATGGCGTGTTCTCCCCCCAAAAGCTGAATAAAAACCGGTTTGCAGTCGAATCTCCGGATCAGCTCCCGCAGTTCGACGGCAGTTTCGGTCAGCTGAGTCTCCTGCATTTTCCCGTACTCAACGGCGGCACCGATACTGTATTGATCCGATTTACGGAGCGGGGATACCTCCGCGAAAGAAACGTAGGAGGTGTTCCACGCCCGGTTCATGGCGCTTACTGAACCGAATTTCCGCTCCAGCCAGTCTGCGAACAAACGAAGGTTGTATGGAGAGAAGTTCTTGTATCTCGGTTCATTGAAAATTTTGTACATATAAGGACGCGCTCCGGCTTTGCGGAACAGTTCCAATTGGAGGCTGTAGATTTTTTTCAGGACGTCCCGTCCTTTCCGGCTGCCAAGATTGTAACCGATCGAAAAAGAAGATCCTCCATCCGTAAGAGCTTCTTCCTGGAGCAGCAAGAGCGCTTCTTTCCGGTTTTGCGCCAACACCGAAGAAGAGGGGAAATGCAGATCCAAATAATGCGGCATGGTTTTGAGGCTTTTTACAGTCGTCAGAAAATCCTGAAAAGGACGGATTCCCCACATGCGCTTGATTTTTCCCAGGTTGTGTTTTACAAGCCCTTCCTGATAGAATTCGAAAATCCGATCCAACTGTGCGGGCGTATAGCCCGGAAACAATGCGGAAACCACCAACGGAAACGAACTCAGATGCAGCGTATTGAATCCGATGGATTCGAAATACGCCTGATCCGGATTTGTTTCATAAAGATAACGGTATTCATCCGGATATTTGCCGCGCCAGAGTTTGCCGTACAGTTTCAGTTTGCCCGCCTGCACATAGCTATATTCGGTACCGACAAGGAACTGCTGTTTACCTTGCCCATCGGTCAGATTGCCATTGCGGAATTTTATCTGCTCCGCGGCAAGAAAGGATACGAAACAGAAAACTGCAAAAGTAAAAATATGTTTCATGATTTCTCTTTTCTCAAAGTGGATCCGCTGATTCAAAGGATAGACGCTTCGTGGTAAGCGGTATCTTGACTGCCGCAGCGCGCCCGTCCGCAAAAACGAAGTTCGCCGTTGCTCCGTGCCGGATGGCTATCGTGAATTGTGGCGAGTCGGGATCATAAGGGGATTCATCGACATCTGCCCAGCAGGTGATCCGGAATCTTTCCGAACTTTTTCCGGATTCTCCTGCCAAATAGATTCCGGACGGATTTTTCAGGATGACTCCGAACGAACAGTTGCTGTTGCCGCATCGTTTTCCGTTGGCAAGATTACTGCGCCGGATGTAATGCGAAAAGCTGGACGTTGACGTTTCTTCCGACAGGATGGAGCGATTTGCTCCATAGCTTAAAAAGTCGTTGACCGCCGTAGGGACAGTAGTTTTAGGGTTGACATCTCCAGGGTCAAGGAAAATTCCCTGCCGCATTCGGGCAAGAGCGCCGGGATTGACCGTTCCGCTCATGCGAACGCTGACTTCCGCTTTTCTATTCCCGAAATATCCGCCCAGCAACAGTGTCCTATGCCAGTATTTTCCTTCACTCCACGAAGTGTAACCGACAGGGGGAAAATACTCCTCATTACTGTCTGCATAAAGTTGGAATCCGTGTCCGATGTTTTTCAGATTACCGAGACAGGCAATTCCCTCTGCTTTCTTTCTGGCGGAATTCAGCGAGGGCAGTAGAATTCCCACTAGGATTGTGATCACGACAATCGTAATAAGGAGCTCTATAAGAGTGAACTTTATATTTTGACGCTGCTGCGACATCATCTGTTTTTTTTCTTTCTTCAATTGGCTTTCTGTTGTTTCTCCCGGAAACATTCCGGATACAGTCCGGCATATCCCGGAATTTTGATCCGTTTTCAGTCGGAAAAACGGCATCGTCAGTTTCATTGAACCCCTCCTTTGTTTTTGTAAATTTCCTGTTGTATTCCGGCGGTTTCTACGGCTCTTTCCCGTTTCAGAAAAACGATCCGGCAGTCGAGATCGCCGTGAAGCGGAATGTTCAAGCCGACTGCCATCAGAAAGCGACCGGTGCGGTCGGGCAGTTCCTGTGCATCGTAACCGCGCTCTTCGTCTCCGCCGTAAATGATCGGCTTGTAGCGGGCGTCCGCATCCAGTCGGACAGGGCGGATCGCGGGAAGTCTCTGATTGAACTGCAAAGAGTGTCCGAAAAGGAAAAGCACCGCTTCCGAACGATCCGGCAGAACATATTCATAGCAGGCGTAAGGATGTTTGAAATGGGAATGGAGCCGTTGATAGATTCCGTTCTGTACCGTATTGCGCAGTTTTTTGTAGAGTTCTCCATATTTCCGCAGGCATTCCAAAGCTTCGTCATCCGCTTTGAGTAGATTCACGCCGATACCCAAAGACCCCATCATGCCGGTGAATGCCTGAAAGCGACGAGGAATTTTGCGATGGTTGAAGTTATAAAAGTAATAGTCGCTGATGTGACATCCGCCGCCCGCGGACTTCGGAAGATGCAGGAATGCGAATCCCTCATGCAGTTTCAGAATGTCGAGTCCCTCCTGATTGTCACTACGGTTGACACGGCTGCAGAAGCGGTTGAATCCCCAATCGGCGCGGAAATTACCGCAGGCGCAGTTTTCGATGATGAGATGCGGATATTTCTGACGGATTCTTCCGAAAATCCAATACAGGGAGCGGACGTATTCCACATAGATTTCCCTACCTTCTCCGCCGGGTGCTTCCGCCCAGCCCGGATGTGTAAAACACTGATTCATGTCGATCTTGAAATAATCCAAGTCATTTTCCCCGATCAGTCGGTCCAGTGCATCATGGAGGTGCTCGCGGACTTCCGGTTTCGCCAGATTCAGAAGCAAACGGTTTTCCGTGCAACCGTCGAGTTCGTCGGCATCAGGAAAGCGGTCGGGATACTGCATAATCCAGTCCGGATGATCGCGGCAGACGGAACTTTCCCTGTCAACAGCTTCGAGTTCCGCCCAGACACCGAATTTCATACCGAGACTGTGAGCAAGATCCGCCTGCGGACGGATTGTTCCGGAAAATTTTTCCTTATGGGGAGTCCAGTCGCCAAGCGCCTGCTGCCAGCCGGCATCATAAACGAAAAGTTCCGCGCCGATTTCCGCCGCTCTGCGGATTGCCGCGACGGTATTTTTCTCATTCATCTCCGGCCCGCTGCCGAATGACGCATAAGTATTGCAGAGCAGCGGCATGACCATTCCTCTAGTGTGTTCCGGTTCAACATGGTTACGAAGATGAGTGTGGATCCGTCGAAACATTCCGTTGAAGCCGCTTCCAGTGCGTCCAAATGAGAAAACGGGAGTTTCAAGCGATTCCCCGGATTGCAGAATCCATTGAAAATCAAAATCGTTAATTCCGCCGGAAACGATGACATCGGAAGTTTCGCTCCGTTCCAAGATAATTTTCCAGTTCCCGCTCCATTGAAGGGTGCCAAAAACAAGTTCACCGTTCCAGTCTGTGGTATTGCCATCATCTGCGGCGAAGAACGGCATGGCGTCCGGCCCGGAGAGTCCGGTACGGCTTTCCAAAACAAGCTTGCCCGCTTCAAGACGGGTTTCGACAGGGCGTCCTTCCCCTGCCCAGCATCCGCGAAGGTGAGTAATGCGATACGGTGTGTCACAGTATGTCAGCGGCAGGGATGCCGAGAAAATACGGGTGAGCGTCACAGGGGTTTCCGCGCGATTTCTTATGACGGCTTTGCGATCAAGCAAGGCTGAATCAGAGTAGACGGTGTAAAAAAGAGAGACGTCGAGTAAGTGGCTTTCATCCATCAAGAGCAGTTCGAGCGTTTCGGCGTTTTCGGTTTTGGTTATTCGGAACGAGTGATAGCGGAGGCGCGTATTGCGAGCACCGGATGCGTGGATGGCCTGAAGGCAGGAATCCGTATAAATAGCTGCGCAAAATGCCGGATATTCCTGAAGCGAAACGGCATTCCGGCATTTTCTGCCCGGATAACAGCGGATGTCGCCGATTTCCGGCAAGTCTTCCGTTCCTCCCAGAGGAGCGCCGAAATACAGATGAACCGGTAGGCGCATGTTGTCGGAAATTGCCAGAGCATAGGAAGCGTTTCCCGTCTGGAGAAGAAACGATTGAGTTCTCTCATTATAAAAGATTTGTTTCATTTTACAAGAATGCCTTCTTTTTCGATTTTTACGAAAATCCGCTTGATTTTCTTTTATAATTATACTATATTCCGATAAAAAAAGCAATAAGACAATTGTTTCTCGAAGTTGGATTTATGTTACAAAATAAAAAACACAACTGGTACGACAATGACTTCAGTTACGGAAGCGCCCGTCCGATGGTACAAGTCCAGCCATCGGAACCTTTGCCATTCTATCCGCGCTCCTGCGGCTGTTTTTCCTATAATCGGGGGTTCAGGCGGGTTGAGAACGGAGCACATAAACCGATGGTTCACCTGTTCTGGGGAATAAGCGGAAGCGGTTCGTTTGAAACAGTTCACGGGAAATTCTGTTTCTGCGGCGGGGATTTTTTTTATCTGCTTCCGTTTGAGTCTTGGACGATTGTCAGCGCCGGTTCTCCGTGGCGTTATCGCTGGTTGACTTTTGACGGAGTTTTTGCCCAGGCGTTCATGGAAGCATACGGAATTCCCCGGCATCCGATTGCGGCAGGAAAGTGTCCGGAAGACCTGTTCGAGGAATTCGAACAGGGGTTACACTGCCGGACGACCGGCGAATGGAGAAATATGATTGCGTTAGTCTGCAGGATTCTTGCCTATGCCAGAGACCGGAACGAATCGGAACGGCATTCCCGGAAAATTCTGACCGATATCCAGGATTTCTGCAGAATCCTGCATGGGAACCCTGATTTCAACGTGAATTCCCTTGCTGAACATCTGAATCTCAACCGGGTCTCCCTGTTTCGCATTTTCCGATCCGAACTTGGAGTCACACCATCGGATTACATTGCGGACCTGCGCTGCTCTCACGCACTGGAACTTCTGCGCTATACGGAACTGCCGCTACGGGAAATCGTTTCGCAGTGCGGTTTTTCCGACCAAGCCTATTTCTGCCGCTGCATGAAAAAACGATTTGAGAAAACACCTTCAGCTCTGCGAAATGGCGATGGAGGATAAATTTACGGAATGTTCAGCTCCCGGTCCGATTCTGCAAACGCTGTTCAGCCCTGTTCGCGAAATACCGATGGAGCGTGTAATGAACCGCGGGGTATGTATAATTCAAGGATCAGATTACAAAAACAGCCTCAAACCTGTGCAACGAACAGATTTGAGGCTGTTTTTTATGGTGCGCGGGAGGGGACTTGAACCCCTACGGATCACTCCACTGGAACCTAAATCCAGCGCGTCTGCCATTTCGCCACCCGCGCGGGAAATTGATCAGGAACGCAATGCGGAAACCGCTGACTCCAAAGTATCACAAATCATGAACATGGAAGAAAAACCGCTGATGTCGAAAATCTCCTTCACATTCGGCTGGAGCGAAAACAGGACAATGCGTCCGGCTTTCTGCTGAACCCGTTTGGCGGCAAGCAGAAGAATACGGAGCCCCGCACTGCTGATGTATTTCAATTTTGCAAGATCCAGAAGCAGATTCGTTTGCGATGCCATCGTTTCCGTAAATACCGCATCGACTTTCACCGCCGTGTCGGAATCCAGTTTGCCGATCAGCTGAATTACGGAATAGCCTTCGCCGGCAACGACATTTGTCTGCATAACAACTCCTTTCTTATTTCCCGACTGTTATAATCAGGGTATTTTTCCCATCCTTGCGGATATATCGCATCGACTCCGAAAGCTGCGCCGTCAGGTAGATCCCAAGCCCGCCGATCGGACGCTCCATAATCCCCTGCCCCACATCGGGAGCCGGGCAGGACGTCGGGTCGAACTCATGTCCGTCATCGACCAGTGTCATTATAACACGGTTTTCCTGTATTTCAATCCTGATCTCAAGAAAATGTTCCAACGAATCGTCGTAAGAATATTTTATGACATTCGTCGCCATCTCTTCAAATGCCAACGACACGCTGCATGCGGTCTTGCAGGCAAGCCGCGCCGAGTTCAGGAACTCTTCCAGTTCCACGGATACCTCATGAAGCGAAACCATATTGTTTTTCATCAATGTGCTGTATTCCATGAAACTCACCCCGCTTTCCTCCGTCAGCGCTGTTCCGTCGCCAGACGGATGGCTTCCCCGAAATCATTCGTCACCGGACACTCCCTGTTCAGCCCGGCCGTCCGGATCTCGTCAATCACAAACGGCTGCGGATTGTACAGGATCAGCCGGGCGTTGTGTCTCATCAGCTCCTGCGCCGATGCGATCAGCCACCGCAGCCCCAGCGACGAAATGAAATCCATTTCCGTCATATCAACGATCGCGGAAAAACCGCGGTCCGTCACATTCCGCCGGAATTCTTCAAACACCTCCGCGACACCTTCACAATCAAAGCTGCCCGAAAGCGCCACATGCGAATAAGACTCATTGTTGTTGATGATTTTCAACTGCATAGGCAATCTGCTCCGCAAACCTTCTTTTTTGTTAATGTAGCGCACTTTTGCAAAAAGTCAATCACGGAAAGTACCGAAAAAATTTCCGCCGGAAGACCGTTGCCGCAAATCTCCGTGTTTTCTCTCCCCGCAATCCGGAAAAAAAGCCGTTTTTTGAAATCGGCACTTGATATTGCCATCGTTGGCAGTATATTGTAAGCAAGGTCATAACCCAACTAAGGAGGAATCATTATGACAAAGCGCCGTTACGCCATCTGCGGAGTGTCCAGCCGCGCAATCGGAATGTGGATCCAGCCGATGTACCGTGAATTCGCGAATGCCGCGGAATTCGTCGGAATGCTTGACATCGACCCGATCCGGTTCAACGTCTGCAAAAAGCAAATCCCCGAATCGGCAAACGTTCCCACCTATATGCCGGAAGAATTCGACAAGATGATCGAGGAGACCAAACCCGATGCAATTTTCGTCGTCTGCCGGGATTGCTATCACGTCACCTACATCCTCAAAGCTCTTGAGAAAGGACTCGACGTCATCACCGAAAAGCCCATGACAACCAACTGGGAAGACGGCATCAAAGTCCGCGAAGC
The DNA here is from genome assembly GCA_900548385.1 of uncultured bacterium. Lineage (GTDB taxonomy): Bacteria > Verrucomicrobiota > Lentisphaeria > Victivallales > UBA1829 > UBA1829. Next base: position 43,152 of record URKJ01000034.1, read on the forward strand.
GGAAAAAAAATCCAAGGGCAAAGTCACCTGCACATTCAATTACCGCTACAATCCCCAGCACCGTCTGCTCCGGGAACTCGTCCTTGCCGGAAAAATCGGCCGCGTCACTCACGTCGATCTCAACTGGTATATCGACATCAAGCACGGATCCAGCTATTTCCACCGCTGGAACCGCATGCGCGAAAATTCCGGCAGCCTCTCCATCCATAAAGCCAGCCATCACTTCGACCTCGTCAACTGGTGGATCGGCAGCCCCGCTCCGGAAACCGTCCATGCGTTCGGCGCTCTGAATCACTACGGTCCCAACGGTCCGTTCAACCCGTCGAAAAAAGACGGACGTCACTGCTCCGAATGCACCGAACGTGCAAAATGCGCCTATAAAGCCCGCTGGGAAACACGCTCCTCCGTCATCAAAATCCACGACGACCATCTGGATGCGTTCGACGAAAAGAACGGCCTGCTCTTCACGCCCGAACTCTACCGTCCCGACATGTGCATGTTCGATTCCGAAATCAACATTCACGATACGATCGTCGCGAACGTGAAATATGCGAACGGCGTTCTGCTCAACTACTCCGCGAACTTCTCCACTCCGTATGAAGGCTACCGCCTTGCGATCAACGGAACGCACGGACGCATCGAAGCGGAAGAATGGGGCGGCGCAGGTTCGACCGCATTCCCCTGCCCCCGCAAGGAAGATATTTATGTGGATTATTATCCGATCTTCGGGTCCAGAGAACGCCTTTCCGTCAAACCCGGAATCGGCGGACACGGCGGCGGTGACTCCGGCATTCAGGAAGACGTCTTCCTCGGTGTCGATCCCGACCGCCCCTATAACATCCTTGCAGATTCCAAGGACGGACTCGCCGCCATCTCCATCGGCGACGCGGTCTACAAATCCATTGTGCAGGAAAAGATCATTGACCTGCGGGAAGTCATGTCACACTGATTTCCACTCCGTCTCCGCTGATGCGGAGACAAAAACGGCTTGCGGTCCCTTACACCAGGACCGCAAGCCTCCATTTCCGTTCAAAATATTCCGGGACAAACTTTATCCGATCATCTTCAATCCGGAATCAGCGACCCTCCGCGGTTCAGAAGCTCCCGAACCTCTCCGGCATCGACCGAAGCAATATCGCGGTTCCCGTTCAACGCGCAGAATGCCGCAACCCCTGCAGCCTCCCCGCACTGATTCAGATTGACCATCACGCGCACCGCGCCGAACGCTTCCGGATCCGCATCCAGCATACGCCCCGCGGCGATCAGATTCCGGCTGCCCTGCGGGATCATGCAGCTCAACGTCATACGGTAATACGGAAGCACTTCGCCTTCCGGCAGCCACCGCTCCACGCGGATCAGCTTGTTGGATTTGAACACGCGCGACACTCCTGTCAAATGGCGGAACGAAATGGAATCGTCGCTGCTGCCGTGAATATCGACCGGATATGTTCCCGCTCCGATCGTATCCGGAAAACGGCGGTCGGCAAGCATCTCCTCCCCGTTCAGACGGCGGAGGGAAGCAATATGTCCGCCCTCGCGGATGCCGATTGCAGAGGGAAGCGCCTGGAGAGAAACGCGGGCTTCCGGGTAACTCTCCCGGAACAGGTCGACAAGCGCACGGATTTGGCGGCGCGATTCAAATTCCGCACGGGTAACCGCATCGGCGTTTGAGCAGTCGCAACCAAAGATCCTTGTTCCGGCGAGCATATAGACATGCCCGCTGCCGGGAATGTCGGCGCCCCAGCTGTAACCGCAGGGAAGCTCCGGATATTTTTCCCGGTTCTGCTCGATCAGCTCCTTGAGGTTCAATCCTTTCATCTCCCGGTAATTCTCAATATGGGCACACGCCGTAGGCGGCTGCGGATTTGCCGCAAAATGCATCGGGATCCCCGCATCGCGGCAGAGCAGTCCGTCGCCGGAAGCGTCGATAAACTGCCCGGCGGTGATGATGAAGCGTCCGGATTTGTTTTCCGCAACAATGCCTTTGATCACGCCGTCCTCCATGATCGGGCGGGAATAGATCGTATGGAAAAAGGTCCGGATATTCTTCTGTTCCGTCACCATGGCGTCCAGCTCCAGAGTCAGTTCTTCCGAATTGAACGGCACACCGGGAACGGCGGTGCGGAATGTCCCGATCGCATTGTGTTTCTCAAGCCGTTCCATCGTTTCAAACGTAAGCCCGCCGATGATCTGTTTCTCTCCGGTAATGTCGAACAGCGAATGCCACATGCAGACCAGTCCGGTCGTGGCAACGCCTCCGAAGCGGTTCTGTTTTTCAACGATCACGACTTTTGCGCCGAGTCTCGCGGCGCGGATCGCCGCAAAAACTCCGGTACAGCTTCCGCCGACGACACAAATATCGGCATCCTCCACCACCGGCAGGGATTCTCCCGGAACCATCATTTTTTTCATAAGCAAACCTCCTCGTCGTTTTTCTTTCCGGAAACTATACAGCAAAAACAGCGGAAATCTCTGAAAAAACAGTTGTTTTTTATGAAAATTATGCTATTTATAACAAAAACAATACAAAAGGCAGTATTTTCATGGAACGGCTTCTGGAAAAGTTTGAAGTGATGTGCGGATTGAATATCCAATGGAAAGCCGTCGGAACCGGCAAAACCTCCTGCGGATTGTCGGAACGCCATACCTACCATCAATGCACATTCTGCCGGAAAGTCAAAGCGACTCCGGAGCTGCTGCATCTCTGCTCGAAAAACGATGACCTCCTGCTTCCGCAACGGGCGGAAGCAGAGAAAAAACCGTTCATCAGCACCTGTCACGCGGGAGTGTCGGAACTGGTCATCCCGTTTTTCGACAACGGCAGATGCCGGGAACTTCTGCTGGCGGGGATCTTCCGGGAACGGAATGCCTCCACCCCCTGTGCATTTCTGAAAAAGGATTTCCGGGCGCTCCCGCTCTGGAACAGGGAAAAACAAATGCCCGTTCTGGAATTTCTTGCGGAACTCGCCGCCGTTCTGCGGGAACAGAAACGCGCCGCTCTCCAGTCCGGAACGACGGCGGGGACCGGCGACCTCCGTATTCTCCGCGCGATCACCCGGATCGAACGGGAACTCGCAGGAAAGATCCGGATGAAAGATCTTGCCCGCACGGCCTGTCTGAGCGAATCCCGTTTTCTTCATCTGTTCCGGCAGGAAACCGGACTCTCCGCCGTCGCATTCATCACACGCTGCCGGCTGAACGCCGCACGGCAGATGCTGGAAACCTCCGGAATCTCCATTCAGGAAGTCATGGAACATTGCGGATTCCGCGATCAAAGCCGATTCGGCAAGCTGTTCCGGGAATTCTCCGGATACACGCCGCTCGTCTACCACAAGAAATTCCGGAGAAAAAAAGATGTATAACGGTTATTTCAGTTCGCCGTCCAACAGGATCAGTTCACGCGCATAAGGCTCCATCTTCTCCAGAACACCGGAAAAGCGGAACGGTTCTCCGTTATGATTTTTCAGCAGAGGCAAAGAATCTTCCGGCAGACGGACGATTGCACGGATCTTGCTTTTCATGGAATACGCCCCCGTCACTTCCGCGATCTCGAAACTCGCTTTCACACCGGGACCGGCACCAAGCACAAAATCATTGCCGAACGAGTAGGCAGAGCGCAGGATTCCGCTCCATTCCACGCGCGTTCCTTTTGCGGCGGCAAAAACAGCCTGCTCCTTCCCGCCGGGAAACGATGCGGCAAACAAGCTCGCGGCAAACGCCGCCTGATCCGTTGCCGCCGTCTCCTGCGGCGCAGATTCCGGCAACGGAGGCTCCATTGCTTCCGCTGTCTCCGGGAAAGACTCCATCTCCGCCTCAACCGGCGTCCTCTCTTCTTCCGGAACGGGAATCTCCGGAACGGGTGAAAGCGGTGCAGGTTCCGGCGGCATCTTTACCACCGGACGCTTCAATTCCGGAACAGGTTCGCTTGCCTCTACCGGAATCGGCGCGGAACGCACAGGAGAAACAGCCGCGGCGGCCGGTTCGCCGGAGAACAGCGCCGCCAGGGAAACCGTAAACTCAATCAGAGCGGAAAGAGCTTCCGCATCCCGGCATTCACCCCGGAGCTTGACCAGGACATAACGGTCGGACACCTCAAAATAGCGGTAAAAGGCAAGCGCATTTTTCAACGCATTCAAGCGGGCGGAAGTCAGCAGTTTTTTCAATTCCTCTGCTCCGGACGCGGCACACTGGAGACGGGGGTTTTCCAATCCCGCCACCCGGAACGTCTTGCGCCCGGTGAAACGTTCACTGCGCACAATGTCATCATCCAGCAGAATCAGCAGTTCCTGCTTCAACGGACGGGCAAACATCACATTGACAACGGTCTGCGGTTCCCCGGATCCGGAATCCTGAATATGCACTTCCGTAAACAGTTCATCCACATAGCCGCGCAAAGACGGACGCCCGCCGAGACCATTCGGGCGGACATATTCGAGCCGGTGCGCATAAGCGGCTTCGATCCATGCTTCATTGCGGGCTCCGCTGGTAAACAGTCCCGCCAACGGATTGCCGGACGACTGGGAACCGTCGCGCTGCGAACCCTCCATGACGCCAATGGCTTTTCCGAGTATCTTAAAAAACACCAACACAAAGACGAAGAAAATAAGGATCGTAAAAAAGCCGCCCAGATGCATCGCTCACTCTCCGTAAACAACGGATCCGTTATTTGCCAAGAGAAAGAAACTGAAGCCCCGGAAGCTGAATATCCATTCCCTGCCACTGATTCAGAAACTGGACCGCAATCAGAAGCGCCCAAAGAAGCAGACAAATCATGGCAAAGCAGGAAGATACCGTAAACAGCCAGTGCGGATTGGCACCCGGAGCAGCAGGTGCTTTCGGAGCTTTCTCTTTTTTCTTCTTTTTCCCATCCGCAGCCGCTTCCGCCGGAGCGGATTCTTCTGCATCGACGGCAGCCTCCTCCACCGGTGCGGCATTAGCCGCCGGAACGGATTCTTCTGCAACGACGGCAGCCTCCTCCACCGGTGCGGCATCTTCCGCTGCCGGTTCCGGCGCTTCCACCTTATCCACGGCAGGAGCTTCCACCGGAACAGCGGCAACATCAGGAGCGTTCAGCTTCACCGTGCTTGCACCCGGAGTCGGGACGCCGTCAATCTTGATTGCCTGAGTCGATGTGGCGGGCTCTTCCACGGAAGCGGGCTCAAGGGGCTGCGCCCCCAGCTTTACCGTTGCGGCGCCGGGAATCACCGGCTTGGGACCGAGCTTGATCCCGGTCGTCGCCGTGCCGATTTTGATTCCGGTCGTCGCCGTGGCGACCGGAGCACCGAGATTGATTTTTTTTGCCGGGATACTGTTCAGTTTGATCCCGGTTGTGGAAGTCGCCACTTTCGGTGCCGCGGCAGGAGCCGGAGCTGACTGCGGAATACCGAGTTTTACAGCCGGTGCGGCATCAGCCGCCGGCGGAGTCGCGCCAAGCGGTGACATAAGCGGTCTTCTGCCCGCCTGCTGAATCGGTGTGGATTTCGTGGAGATCGGCGCGGAATGTGTCGACATCGGTTTCGGTGCCGGACGGTTCAGCCGGACCGTGGAAGTCTGGTCAATATCTTCCGTCTCCGGCTTCGGAACACTGGCGACGCCCGAAAGCGGAATACCTTTGGTTGAAGTATCGGTCTGTTTCGGCGGAATCGTCTGCGTGGTATTCCCCGGAGTCAGTTTTTTCAGGAATGGCGAGGAAACAGGCTCGGCGGAAGCAACCGGTTTCAGTTTTTTCAGCGGAATTGCCTGCGTCTTATCCAGATCCGCGGCAGGCGCCGCCGGGGCTTTCGGCGTCAGCGAAGCCCGGCTGACTTTCACCGTGCTGGTATCCATATCTTCCGCCGGTGCGGCATGTACGGTCATCGGGGTCAGCTTGATCGTCCGATGTCCGGCTCCGGCCTGCGTTTCGTTTTCCCCCGGTTTGTTCTCTGCCATGATCCACCTCTAACTTACTGTTATTATCAAAAAATGTGTATATTTATGTACCATGCATGGAATATAGCATCATCTGCCGCATTCTGCAAATCAACTTGAAACGCCTTATCTCATTTTTACGAAAAAAAATTTCTTGTCTTGATTATATCCGTATTTATGCTATCTTATACGTTTATGCTGAAATTGGGGTTTTATGAACTATTATCGAAAGACAAATAATCGAATTCTGCGTTTTTTCCTGCGGAATCTACGGAAAACCGCATTGTCTCTGCAGCGGTTCTGCGACCGTGTGGAAGAGTGTCTGAACTCCGCAAGGGAAGATTCCACCGTCTTTTTGGAACACGCTTTCCGCCGGATGAAGACCGCCACCCGCCAGCTGGCGATCCGCAACGTGGTCCGGCTCCTCTCCCTGCTGACGATCGCCGTCACGTTCCTGCTGATCTACATCTCTTCCAGCAGCATGGCCAATACGTTCTTCTTCAACAATGAGGTGGATCTGGTCTTCCTGTCGTTCAGCTTTCTGATGATTCTGGCAAACATTCTTTATTTCGCATGGCAGACCCTGCTCTATTTCCGTTACAAACCGGTTTCGGCAAACGATGACGGCCGCCTCCCCGGATGCACGGTGATCGTACCGGCTTATAATGAAGGCGAAGGCGTGCTTCACGCACTGGAAAGCGTACTCAAAAGCGATTATCCGCCGGAAAAACTGGAAATCATCGCCGTAGACGACGGCAGCCGCGACGATACCTGGTTCTGGATCTCGCGGATCGCGGAGACCTCCGGCGGACGCCTCCGGACGCTCCGGTTGGAAAAAAATGCAGGAAAACGCAATGCCATCTATCAGGGACTGCTCCTTTCCAGAAAGGAGATCTTCGTCACGATCGACAGCGATTCCATCGTGGCGCCGGACACCCTCCGCCATCTTCTCTCCCCGTTTTCCAACGATCCGAAACTCGGCGGAGTGGCAGGCAACATCCGGGTGCTCAACCTGAAAGACGGCATGGTTCCCCGGATGCTGGACGTCAATTTTGCATTCAGTTTCGACTTCATCCGTTCCGCCCAGAGCGTGATCCGTTCCGTCATGTGCACGCCGGGGGCACTCAGCGCCTACCGCCGCAGCTATGTGGAGCCGTTTCTCGACGAATGGCTCAATCAGAAATTTCTCGGTAAACCGTCGAATATCGGCGAAGACCGCGCCATCACCAACCTGCTGATCCGTGAGGGGCACGCCGTCACGTTCCAAAGCACGGCCGTCGCATTCACCGACATGCCGTCGGACTATGTTCCGCTCTGTAAAATGCTGATCCGCTGGGGCCGCAGCAACATCCGGGAAAATCTCGCAATGGCGGCATTCGCGTTCCGCCGTTTCTCGCTCCGCGATGAAAATCACCTCGGCATGCAGATCAATCTCATCATGCAAAGCATCTGGATGTTCACCCCGATGCTCTTTCTGTTTACCGCGCTGTACTGTCTTCTGCAGGACGCCCCGGCGTTTCTGTACAGCGTCTTCACCGTAACGGTCATCTGGTCGACCTTTCCCGCTCTGGTCTATGCGGCAAAATATGAAAAAAACGAATCTCTCTGGGCTTATGTATTCGGTTTTTTCAACTTTCTCGCACTCTCCTGGATCGGTCCGTACTCTCTGCTGACCGTCCACCGCTCCGGATGGCTGACCCGTGAGATCCGGGAGCAGGAACAGGAAAAGCGGGAGCAGGAAGCATCCGCCTATCCGCCGACGTTTTTAACAGGAGAAAAACCATGTCACTTGAACGCGAAGAAACCCTGAAATGTCCGAAATGCAAAACGGAAAACAAGTTCCACATTTATGATTCGATCAACGTCACGCTCGACCCGGAACTCAAGAAGAAAGTACTCGACGGTTCCCTGTTCAAAATGAAATGTGCGGAGTGCGGAACGGAAACCGTCATCAATTACGATACGCTTTATCATGACATGTCCGCGGAACATCCGCTCCTGATTCAGTGCTGTCAGCAGCGGGACGGCTGGGAAGCGATCAACGAACAGAACGAAAATGTCCGTAAAATGATGGCGGATATGAATCTCTCCAACGAATTTCCGCACAGAGTGGTAATCGGCTATAATGCCCTCCGCGAAGCGATCCGCATTTTCGATGCGGAGTATGACGACCGCGCAATGTTCATTCTGAAAATGGTCTTTGCCGCCATGCTGAAACGCGATCATCAGGAGTGCCGGGGGCTGCTGTTCTGCGGCAGGAATGAGAACGGTTCCCCCGTCTTCTCCGTACTGGACGACGGGCACAGGGAACGCTTCTACAATCTTTCTCAGGATATCTACAACAACATTGCGGAAAAACTGGCTCCGCTTCTCCCGCCGGAAAGCGAACGCCATATCCTGGTCGATCATGATTACATGCTGCCGTTCATCAATAAAATACAGGCATAACGGCTCCCGGTCTTGACATGCCGGAAAACACGCTGTATATTGCTTCCAAAAACACGGGAAAAACCGAGTCATGAATATATGTCTGTTCACCTCCTCTTTCCTCCCCAAGACAGGAGGGATGGAAAATGTCGTGGATATTCTCGCGAAAACTTACAGAAAACTGGGGCATAGCGTCGTGGTATTGGCTAAAACGCCGCGCGGAATGAAGAAACCGCCGGAATTCGATTACCCGGTCTTCTACTATAAACGGAGCCGCTCCGAAGTGTGGTTTCTCGGCGCACCGAAAAAAGAACTGCGCAGACTGCATGAGCAATACCATTTTGATGTGATCCACGCCCATCAGATCTATCCGACCGGCTGGCTGGCGGTCCGGTTCGCCCGGAAACACCGAATTCCGGCGGTCCTGACCTCCCATGTCGGCGATGTGCACGACGGCTCCCGTTACCGCCGCCATCCGATCATCTCCCGCCGGATGCTCCAGGCGATGCAGTATGCCGACGCGGTAACCGGCGTCGGTTCCGGAATCTGCAAAACGATTGACGGACTGCTCGGCATGCCGAAGGCGCGTTACATCGAAAACGGCTGCGAACCCGTCGGCGATCCCGTTCCCACACCGGAACTCCGGCAGAAACTTCAGCAGCTGAATCTGGAACGGGGCTTCGACCTGACGGTCTGCCGCCTTCATCCGAACAAGGGACTGAATGTTCTTGTTTCCGCCTGCGGACTCCTGAAACAGCGCGGCATTGAGTTTCCGCCGCTCGTCATGGCGGGCAGCGGGCCACTGGAAGAGGACCTGCGCCGTCAGATCGCGGAGCTCGGACTCGACAGCCGAATCCACCTGATCGGAAGAGTCGGCAGGGACGATCGTGATTTTCTGCTGAAACGCTGCCGGTTCTTTATCCAGCCGTCCCTGCTGGAGGGAATGCCGCTGACAATCCTTGAAAGTCTGGCGGCAGGCTGTCCGGTGATCGCCACCCGGATCCCCGGCGTCGTCGAGATTCTGAAAGATGGCTGGAACGGACGGCTCGTGAATCCCGGATCGCCGGAGGAACTCGCCGCCCTCTGCACGGAACTGGATGATGCAAAACGGGCGCAGTATGCCGCTCACGCATTGGAAATCCTTGACACCCATTCCTGGGACAGAGTCGCTGCGGAATATCTTGCCATGTTTGAAGAGCTGATTTCGATAAACCATTCCACCAACCGGATCAAACAATAAGGAGCTGCCGGATGATTCAATATTTTCAAATTGCCGATCTGATCTTCTCTCTGGAATATGACGATGAAACATCCCCGTTTGCCGTAATTGCGGACAAAATGGGGCTGGTCAGGATTTCCGCCGGGATTCCGCAGATCCGCTTTCAATGGCGGAACCGTCCCGCGACGGTGAAAGCTCCCGTTACGAAACTGGAAAAGTCTGTCGTCGGCAACGGTTTCTTTCAGACCCGCACCAGACAAGGCGACACTCTGCAGTTGGAGGCGGACGAATCCGGTTCCCTGACAGTCGGAATCTCCGGCCCGCGCGCCGGAGCGGGCAAACGCTTCCGCCAGTTCCTGAAAAAATACTGGAAGTACCGTTTCCTCTATGGCATCAGCTTCAATGAAATGCACGCAAAGAAGATCATGTACGGCATTCTGGAACCCGTATTTCTCGCATGGTTCGCCGGACACGGAAAAACGCTGGTACATTCCTCCACCGTGGAAAAGGACGGCAAATCGTTCCTGTTTCCCGCATGGGGCGGCGTCGGCAAAACGTCGCTGATGTCCTATTTTCTCTCCGCCGGATGGAACTATCTCGGCGATGACATTGCCGTGCTTTCCACCGACGGCAGACTCCACCATTTCCCGCTGCCCATGCACATTTACGGGTATCATAAATTCGTTTGCGCCGATATGTACAAACGCATGGTCGCAGGCATGACTCCGGCCGACCGCCGGATCTGGGATCTTTCCATGAAGCTCTATCCGCCGGATGAAATGTCCCGCTGGGTCCGTCCGGAACAGGTTTACGGAAAAGAACGAATCGCATTGAACAGCAAACTGCAGACCGTCATTCACATGCAGCGCAGCTCCGTCAGCGAATCTCTGATCTTCCGTGAAACCACTCCGCAGAACGTTGCCCGCTATGTAACCAATACGATCATCAACGAAATTCCCGGAATTCTGCCGATGACCTCTTACCCGAACTCCCATGCGGCAATCCCCTGTCTGCCGGATACCCGGCAGATGCTGGAAACTCTGGAGCGGAACGCCGCGCAGGGATTCTCGAATGCAGCCGTTTATGAGATGATCCTCGGTCCCGAAACGACTCCGGAGGAGACTTGGAAATATCTCCGGGAACGGTTTCCCGGACTTTGACATTTTCCCCGGTTGAAATTCCGGAAAAAAGTGATACATTGCAAAAGAAACAAACACAGGAGGACGCTGAACGATGATCGGCTATACGGAACTGATCCTTATTTTTCTCGTCGTTTTTCTGCTCTTCGGAGCGAAACGGATCCCGGAACTCGCAAAAGCGCTCGGGAAAGCATCCCATGAATTCAAAAAGGCAAAAGACGGACTCGTTTCCGAAACCGAGGAAATGATGAACGCCGCCGAGAAAAACGCCGAAGCAGAAGACAAACTCAAACAGAACGGCGGAACGAAAAACAGTCAGGACTGAGTCCGCGTATGCGTCATATGGAAGATCAGAGTTTTTTCGGACATCTGGAAGCCCTGCGGTTCGTTCTGCTGAAAATCACCGCAACGTTTTTTCTGCTCTTCATTCCCGCATGGTTCGCCTCGCAGCCGTTGCTTGACGCACTGCTTGCCTATGCCGCACCCAAAGGATTCGAACTTCATTACTTCACCCTGATGGAACCGTTTTTCATCCGGCTGAAGATGAGCCTGACTCTGGATCTTTTTCTCTCGCTCCCCTTCACATTCGGCTTCATCTGGCAATTCATCGCGCCGGGGCTGACCCCGCAGGAACGGAAACTGTTCCGTTATCCGTTTTATGCGGGAATCTTCCTCGCCGTATTCGGCATTGTATTCGCCTTGGCGGCAATCGTTCCGGCGATCGTCAAGTTCTCGCTTTCGTTTGCGGGAAACAACATGACGCCCGTCATCGGCATCGGCAGTTTCGTCTCCATGGCGCTCTTCGCGGTTCTTGCGTGCGGACTCATCTTTCAGTTTCCACTGTTGGTTTATGCGCTTCTGGCATCCGGCATCATCAGCCTGGAAACCGTAAAAAAACAGCGGCCGGTCATCATTGTCATCATCCTGATCATCGCCGCGGTCCTGACGCCGCCCGACGTGGTCAGTCAGGTTATGCTTGCCCTGCCGACCTGGTTCCTTTTTGAACTGAGCCTGATCTTTTTTCAGTTCACCAGACCGAAAACCGAAACCGCCGATCCACGCATTGCGGAGGAAAACGGTCTGAACTCTGTACAACAGGAAGATCCGCATGAGTGATTCATCATTTGCCGAACTCGATCTTGACCGGGAAAACCGTTGCGGCTTTCCCGAATTCATCTATGGCGCAGGCAAAACACCCGGACAGATCACAGCCATCATGAAGCAGCTCCGCGAGGCAGGAAAACCCGTCCTTGCAACCCGCTTGAAGCCTGACGCATTCCCGGTGATCCGGCGCGAAATCCCCGATGCGGAGATTCACGAAACCGCACGCACCGCGCTGATCCGGGACCATGTCGTCCCGCACAAGGGAACCGTCGCGATCGTCTGCGCGGGAACCTCCGACCTCCCTGTGGCGGAAGAAGCATGCGACACGCTTGAAATCTGCGGTTACACCTGCAACCGGATCAACGATGTCGGCGTAGCGGGTATTCACCGCCTGCTGAAAAAGATTGAAAACATCCGGAAAGCAGATGTCGTCATTGCCATCGCCGGCATGGAAGGCGCTCTGCCGAGCGTATTGGCAGGACTGGTCGCTCTTCCCGTCATTGCGGTCCCGACCAGCGTCGGCTACGGTGCCTCGTTTAACGGAGTGACCGCTCTGCTCGCCATGATCAACAGCTGTGCCTCCGGCGTGACCGTCGTCAATATCGACAACGGATTCGGCGCCGCATGTGCCGCCGCCCGGATCCTGCAGGGAAAGAGAATTTAAAATACAAAACCCGCCGTTTGGCGGGCTCTGCTGATCGGCATTGACTACGGTCAGTTGTTACCCCAGAAAGGCTTCCCGTTCGTTGCACCGATGTCATTCGGAATGCTGTCAATCAGGCGCGCTTCGGTATGACCGTCAACGAACAGAACGTTGACTCCCCGCGCTCCAAGATGACGCATCGGGATTCCGCGGCTCGCCGCCCAGAGATTGGAACGGGTTTCCGCCAACGGACAGCCATTGCCCGAACCGCAGTTTCTCCGTTCACCGTCCGCAATCGCCATTTTCCGCGATGCCGAACGGACCCGGTTGATATTAAACGTTGCATTCTTCTGCATATAATCCGGTCCGCCATAATTGCTGATATAGGCATTGATCATGTAATGCGCCATGAACCCCATGACCGCATTGCCCTTGTTCCACGGCAGCAGTTCCTGCGCGGGACAACCGAAAATATCATGCGGGCGGGAAAGCGTTTCATTGCCGGTCGCTTTCCAGTGCAGTTTATTTTCCACGGTTTTGTTTGCTTTCAGGGCGTAAAGCCCGTCCTGCCAGCGACCCGATCCGCTCCAGCTGTCCTTTCCGTTATTGGATGCAAGTCCATTGGCTTTCGGAAAATCTCCGTTGTTGTAATCGCAGTACTGGAACAGAAGCAGACCGAGCTGTTTCTGATTGGACAGACAGCTGATGTCTTTTGCCTTGTCCCGCGCCTTGTTCAAAGCCGGAAGAAGCAGCCCCGCCAGGATGGCGATCACGGCAATCACCACGAGGAGCTCCACGAGGGTAAATCTACAAATCTTCTGTTTCATGATGCGTCTCCTTTTTCCTTCTTTTATAGACAGAACAACGAAACAAAAGTTTCGTTGTTCTTCACTTTGGCTTATCGGCTAAAAAATCTAGTCCACATTTTTTTCAAAAAAA
>URKJ01000035.1 GCA_900548385.1 uncultured bacterium
CGAGATGTAGCTCCGTCTCGTGGGCTCGGAGATGTGTATAAGAGACAGTCCTTGCGTTTCCCGTGAAAACGCCTTATATTACACCATTATGGATTTTCGGAACAGGGAGGCTGTATGCAAATCGTCAATGTGAACAATGTGGAAATCGGCGCCGGGAAACTCGCCGTTCTTGCCGGACCGTGCGTTGCGGAGTCGCTTGATCTCTGCCTGGAGATTGCGGAACGGATGAAAACCATCTGCCGCGAACTCGGACTCGGCTATATCTTCAAGGCGTCGTTCGATAAAGCGAACCGCTCTTCCATCACGTCCTACCGCGGGCCGGGACTGGAAAAAGGACTCGACATTCTGAATACGGTCAAATGCAGACTCGGCGTTCCGGTCGTTACCGATATTCACGAATCCGTTCAGGCGGGAGAAACGGCGGAAGTCGTTGACCTGCTCCAGATACCGGCATTTCTCTGCCGTCAGACCGATCTGCTGGTCGCAGCCGCGGAAACCGGACTTCCCGTCAATGTGAAAAAAGGCCAATTCCTGGCTCCGGAAGATATGGCGGGAGTCGTCAAGAAACTCCGGCAGGCGGAATGCTCCGGGATTCTTCTGACAGAGCGCGGAACGACGTTCGGGTATCATAACCTCACCGTTGATTTCCGCGGACTCCAGACCATGCGGGAATTCGACGTTCCGGTCATATTCGACGCAACCCACTCGGTCCAGCTGCCCGGCGGACTCGGAACCGTTTCCGGCGGACAGCGTCAGTTCATTCCCGCGCTCAGCCGTGCCGCGGCAGCGGTCGGGATTGACGCGATTTTCATGGAAGTCCATCCGGATCCCGATAAAGCGCTCTCCGACGGAGCGAACTCCCTGCGGCTGGACGATGTGAAACCTCTCTTAGCGAAAGTGAAGCAGATTCATGACCTTGCATGACAAAGCTCTCCGCATCAAAGCGATCGTGCTTGACATCGACGGCGTGCTGACCGATGGAAAAATCGGTTACGGCTGCGGCTCCGATGAGGAGATCAAATTTTTCCATGTCCGTGACGGTCATGGGATCGTTCTTGCACGCCGCGCCGGGCTCAGGATCGGAATTCTCTCCGGACGGGCTTCCGCCGCAAACGAACGCCGCGCCAAAGAATTGAAACTTGATTTTCTCTATACCGGGATCCTCGATAAAAAAGAGGGGATCGAACTTCTCCTGAAAGATCAGGGACTCGCGCCGGAAGAGTGCATGTATATCGGCGACGACATCGTCGATGCGCGTCCGATGGCGGTATGCGGACTGGCGGTCGCCGTGGGTGACGCCGTGCCGGAACTCGACCGGGTCGCCGACCTGAGAACCCGACACAACGGCGGCTGCGGCGCTGTCCGGGAGGCAATCGAATTTTTACTGAAGGAACAAGGACGATGGGATTCTCTCATGACCCGTTATTTCGATCTCTGATCGCGCTTTCCGTCCTCCTGACGGTGCATCTGCATGCGCAGGACGGTATCGGGACCTCCGCAACGATGGAGGATTTCGCCCTGCCCGAATACAAAAAAGGCGGTGGACAGCTTCAGTACATCGTTTACGGCAGAAAAGCGCGGAATCTCGGTGCATTCATCAATTTGGAGAATCCCGTTCTGGACGTCGTCAAAAAGAATACGAATATTTTCGATGTCAAACAGCTTCTCGGCGAGTCTTTCTATCCGTTCGGTTCGGACCCGAAGACCGTTGCGGAGTTCTGGGAAAAACACCCGACCTCGGAAGCGATCCTGAGTACCGCCTCGGCGGTCTACGATAAAAATACCAAAATTCTACGGGGCGACGACGTGGTCGAACTCCGAGCCCGTGAAATGGACATGCAGGGAGTCGGATTCGATGCGGATTTCGATAAACGCCTTGTCCATATCCGCAGTAAAGTCAAAGTTATCATCCGTTCCCAGGCGCGGGAACGGGCAGCCGAATCCAAACAGATGAACAACAAATTCCAGGAGCCAAAATGAAAAAATCCATCCTGTTCGCCGCCGTCTTTCTGCTTGCCGCGCAGATCCCGCTCTTCTCTCAAATCTCTCTTTTCAGCGCCGCGAATAAAAACCGTGCCAGCCGCGGCGACACCCCCACCACCATCAATGCGGACGCCATGGATATTGACATTGCCAACAACAAGGCGACGTTCCTCGGCAACGTGCTTGTGGACGACCCGGAAATGCTGATCACCTGCCGCAAAATGGTGCTCTTCCTTGAAGACTCCAAAAAGAATGCCAAAAATACGGAAGCAGCCAAAGATCAGAAGAAAAAAACGAAAAGCGAAGATCCCGCCGGAGGAAAAACGCTGTCGCGGATCGAATGTATCGACGATGTTGTCATCACCCGCAAAGCGCTCCTCTCGAACGGGGAAGAACAGAAAGCCTTTGCCGGGAAAGCGGTCTATGATGTCAAAGGCGACTCCATAACCCTGTTGGACAAACCGGTCGTCATCAAGGGAAAATCGCGGGTGCGCGGCGAAGTCATCACCCTGCATCTGGATTCCGAACGCGTCGAAGTGGTCAACGCCACAATCCATTCCACGGAAATCGGAAAATAACGAAAGGAGCGGATCATGGCGGAACAGGAAGAACTGCTGATGGATGCCCGCGGTCTGAAAAAGACCTACAAGGGCAGAACCGTTGTCTCCAATGTCAACCTCAACGTCCGGAGCGGCGAAGTCGTCGGATTGCTCGGACCGAACGGAGCCGGAAAAACCACAAGTTTTTACATGATTATGGGGCTGATCCGTCCGGACGGCGGAACGATCCACTTCAAAGGCGTGGACATCTCGCAGGTCCCGATGTACATCCGCGCCCGCATGGGCATGGGGTATCTCGCACAGGACCCCTCGATCTTCCGTAAACTGACCGTGGAAGACAATATCATGGCAATTCTGGAAACGCTTGATATTTCCGGAAAGGAACGTAAAAAGCGTCTCGCGGAACTGCTCGACGAACTGGATCTGACACGCCTGGCAAAACAGAAAGCCATGACGCTCTCCGGCGGAGAACGCCGGCGTCTTGAGATCACGCGGGCTCTGGTGACCAATCCGTCGTTCATTCTGCTGGACGAACCGTTCAGCGGGGTGGACCCGATCTCCGTTTACGAAGTGCAGCAGATCATCGCCCAGCTGAAACAGAAAAATCTCGGAATCCTGATCACGGACCACAACGTCCGCGAAACGCTCGCCTGCGTGGACCGCGCTTATCTGATGTGCAAAGGGGAAATTCTCTGCGAAGGCGCCAGCGACTTCCTGATCAACGACCCGGAAGCACGGCGGCTTTACCTCGGCCCCGCATTCTCCATGTAAACACACATCGGTCACAAAACAGATAAGCCGCTGCCGTTCAGCCGTCCATACGGCGAACCACAGCGGCTTTTCTTGACGCTCCCCCCGGTTACAACTGGCGGACCGGAATGGAACCGGACTCCTGATCGGGAGCCATGCGGAACCAGTTGCGCGGGGATTTTGTCACCGTCAGCGTAATGGTTTGAATCTGCGAACCGCGCCGGATCTCCAGCTTCAGTTCGGAATTCGGAGAAAGCGCAAACACAGCCCCCTGCAGGTCGTGCGGAGCGTTGACCGGTTCCCCGTTCGCCTTGAGAACGACATCGCCGCGCCGCAGTTTTCCCGCTGCGGGCGAACCGCGGAATATCTGCGACACAAACACGCCGTGTTCCAGCCCCAGCCGCTTTTTTGCATCACGGTCAATCGGCTGCATGAGAATGCCGAGCCACGGGCGCTCCACATGTCCGCGGGCGATCAGCTCATCCGAAACTTTTTTCGCAATATCCGATGAAATTGCGAAACTCAGCCCGATATTGCCGCCCGACGGAGAAAGAATAAAATCGTTGACGCCGATCACTTCACCGTTGATGTTCAGCAGCGGTCCGCCCGAATTTCCGGGATTGATCGACGCATCCGTCTGCACATAACTCTCGTAAAGATTCATGCCGACGCCATTCCGTTTTTTGTTGGAAACGATCCCGACCGTCACGGTCCGGCTCAAGCTGAACGGAGCTCCGATGGCGATCGCCCAGTGCCCGATCTCGACACTGTTTCCCTCCGCGAATTTCAGCACGGGGAATTTCTTTTTTTCATTGACTTTCAGCAACGCAAGGTCAGTCGGCGGGTCGATTCCCACAACCTGGGCGGGGAATTCCTCTCCGCTGTGCGTCGTGATCCAGAAAGAATCCTGATTGCGGACGACATGATAATTGGTCAGAATGTAACCGTCTTCACGGATAAAGAAGCCGGACCCCTGCCCGCTCGGCACATCCATATAATCAATCCGCCTGCGGCTGTAGTCATAGATATTGGAATACGGCGTCATGACTCCGATCCGTTTCTGCGCGGTAATTAACACCACGGCAGGCATTGTTCCGTGGATCGCCCCGGAAAAATCGGTTTGAAGCTGCCTTGCCGAACGCGTCACCGGAGAGACAGGCTCCGGCGTTTCCGGTTTCGGGACCGTTTTCTGTTCCGGACGCATGACATAAGCAGTCAGCACACTTCCGCAGACCGATGCCGCCAGCAATGACAGAAAAAATTTCGCACTGTTCATAAAAAAAAACTCCCATATATTTATTTGTCAGTATCAGACACGAAAATAAATGGAAGAGTTCGCCCGTTCCGGAAAAGATTTTCCGATTTTCCGGAACGGGACGGAAGCGGACCTGCGGAGTTTACAGCTGCATGCCGCCGGCAATCGGGATTTCCGCTCCGGTGATGTAGCTGCCCGCCTCCGATGCCAGAAGCAAAACCGCTCCGGCGCAGTCGTCGGGAGTTCCGAACCGTCCGGCGGGAACCATCGCCTGAAGTTTCGGGATCCACTCCGGATCCGCCAGTATTTTACGGTTGCGGTCCGTACAGATAATGCCTGGAACGATCGAATTGAACGTGATACCGTCTGCGGCATACTCTTTCGCACCGTTTTCCATCAGATTCTGCAGAGCGGCTTTCGTCACGGAATAAACGCTCAACCGCGCCGCCGGACGCATCTGATTCACACTGCCGACGTTGATCACACGGCCCCACTTCCGGGCCTGCATCGGCGGAAGGAACTGCTGCATCAGCAGATAGGCGCTGCGCAGATTGGCGTTGATCTCACGCTCGAATTCCGCCGCATCGAAATCCCGGAGGTGCATGTACTGCTGAACGGAAGCATTCAGGACGAGAATATCGACCTTGCCGCCGCAATCCGCCGCGATTTTCGCCGCGGATGCCGCATCGCCGAGATCCCCGGTTACGGCAGAACAGCTGATCCGCTCCGCCACAGCCTCTTCCAACGTCTTTTTCAAGGCGTCTCCCATTTCAACACCGTGAAAAATCACATGCGCACCGGAACGTCCGAGCAGAAACGCGACCGCTTTGCCAATGCCCCGGCTGGAGCCGGTCACAAGCGCGGTCTTTCCGCTCAGATCAAATGGATTTGCATTCATGACAACCTCTTTTCTCAATGAAGTACGACTTCTTTGGAGCATTCGCATCCGGAAGCATCGTTCCAGCTCAACCGGTAGGTTCCACGGAAACCGCGGAATTCGACTTCGCCGTCTTTTCCCGCTTTCACAACGGTGCGGGTTTTCCACTGATTGTTGATCAGGTCATTCAGAGCGAAATACGCCGGTTTCGGTTTCATGTCACGGGAGAAAAGACCGGAAACGGACGGCTCGCCCGGAGCGCCGCAGTCGTCCACGACATTCCACCAGGTGATTCCCATCATCGGCTTGATGCTGAACCACAGACGATACAGGTTGCGGGCGATCACCGCCTGAATCGCCTGTCCGCGTTCATCGTTGCCCGGCGCCGTGATCGTGATCTCACTGAGGTGAATCGGAAGCCCGGCCTTTCCGAGACGGTCGAATTTTTCATAGACCAGCTTCGGTGATTCCGTGTCGGAAATTCCGGCGGCGATGTCCAGACAGCTCTGCGGATTGAACAGATGCATCTGCGCCCCCATGATGTCGATCTTGCATCCGCGCGCCCGGAGATCGCGCACCTGATTCAAATAATCATCGCTCATATTGTAATCGTTGATATTGAGCTTGGCTTTTGCGGGGAACACGCTTTCCGCAATTTTGAAACCGCGGTAGGTGTAATCGCCCGGCATGGGGCCGTACCAGCTTTTGCAGAGCTTGGAACCGGGAATCATGTTCCCCTTGCCGAAATCTCCGGCGCTTTCGTTGACCACATCCCAGCTGTCGATCCTGTCGCCGTAGCGCAGCGCGATTTCCATGATGCGCTTTGCCATCCGGACATTGAGTTCCGTAGTGAATTCCGGGTATTTCTTTGCAAATTCATCGGCGGTCATATCGCCGAACACCGATCCGGTTGCTTCGGAAAGCAGCGTATTGTCATTCGGGTTGCGGTTCAGATTTGCATTTTTCAAAGCATCCAGCGGAATTTTCGCCATCAGCCATTCCGGGATCTGCCAGCGGTTGTTGCCCCATACGAGGGTATGACCATGCAGACGGATTCCCTTGTTCAGGCAGAATTCGACAACCGGATCGGTCGCCGGTCTGCGCCAGTGCGGCTGGTGCTTGGGATCCGTGCATTTGTTCCAGAAATCGGCGCTGTCGCGGTACTCCGCACGGAAACGCGGTTTATCCTCTTCCAGTTCGAACTGCTTCCAGTAGAAAGCGATCGTCGCGGAATTGAACAGCGTACCGTACAACTCCTTGTACGCCTCGTTGCAGGCATCGCTGCCGAGCTGGTCGTAATTGAAAATATGCGCACCGAAAATAAACTCGCTTTTGATCTGCTCCACCTTGACTTCGGCACCGGCGGGAACGTCTCCGGGCTTGAAAAAACCGTCCGCTTTACGATTGGCTTCAATATCGCGATCAATTTTCGTCTGAACTTCGCTGTTCCAGCGTTCCCAGTATCCCGGACTCATCACCCTGTTCTGTTCTTCCATCGTCATCATGGTAATTCTCCTGATCAGAAATATCCGCCTTTTGCAATAATTTCCTGAATGGTGTCTCCGCTGTGAACCCAGTCAAAAATATCCACTTCATTGCGCTGAATGGCTTCGGCACGCAGAAGAACATCATACGCGATCTCGCGCGGAATGCAGAGCACACCGTCAATATCGCCGAAAATGATGTCGCCGGGACGGACCGTGACCTTGCCGATCTTGACCGGAACCTGATAGTGCGTGATCATGCAGCGGCCGAGCGAACCGTTGCTGGTACGGTATTTATAGAAAACGGGGAAATTCTGTTCCAGAATCTGTTTTGTGTCACGGATTCCTCCGGCAATGACGGCGCCGCGGATCTTTTTGGTAATTGCGGTTGCGGTCATGACGCCGCCCCAGAGGGAAGCCTCGGTGTCGCCGGAGGTATCCCAAACAACGAGTCCTTCGGGTTTCATGTCGTCGAGCATCTGCGCCCGGAATGTCATTTCTCCCTCAATCATGCAGTTCGGAGCGCTCTTCACGGTAAACGCCTCCCCGCAGACGACCATCTCATCCCGCAGCGGCATAATGTCGGAAGGCAGGTTCTGGTTCAGCAGGCAGAGTTCGCGCATCACGTCGTTGATGCATCCGGTATACAACTTCTCGTAGCGCTCGCACAGCTCCCGGACGGGGATCGGGAACTCATTGGTCGGGATGTGCTGACGGTTTGCGATCAGCCGGTCCAGTTTCATCAGTCCGGCCTCCTGTGCACGCTGTCTCATGTCTTGCAATGATGGCATTTTCTATTTCTCCTTCTGTTTCAGGTTGTTATGCCAGTTCATAAAGTTGGCGGATCACTTTGAAACGATCCGCCTTCGCGCGGTCGTAATCTCCGCACCGGGTCGTCAGAACGACCGCAAACATCATTTTTTCAAAATTCAGAAACACGGTCTGCCCGCTCCAGCCGGAATGGCAGAGCGACGAACCGAACCCGGTCTCTCCGAGATATTCATCATAGACGATCCATCCGAACCGGCGGTAGCCGTCCGTTCTTTTTGCACGGTCCGGAGCGATCTCCCGGAACGCCTCTTCGCTGAAAATGCGGCAGCCGCCATCGCCGGCGCCGTGACGCAGATAACAGCGGAGCAGTTTCGCGAGATCGTCCGCGGAGGAGAACATTCCCGCATTTCCGGTTGCTCCGCCATCCCGGTAAATACGGAATGCAACGAAATCGGAAATACATCCCGGCCGGTCCGTTCCGAATGTCTGCGCCAACCGCTCCGGCGGAACGGAAACGGGAACGCCAAGCGAGCTGTCGCACATTCCAAGCGGCAGGAAAATCTCCTCCCGGCAGAAATCCGGCAGACTCTTTCCGGAGATCCGTTCCACAATCATGGAAAGCAGGATATAATTCCAGCAGGCATAGCGCGCATCCGCCGTCGGCGGATAAGGCGGAGGTACGGTCAGCATATTCTCCAGCATCCGCATTCCCGATTCGTCAAAATAGAGACGCTGCGGTTGTCCCGGAACGTCTCCGAAACCGGATGTGTGATTGGCGAGATCGCGCACCCGGACCGGTGCGGGAAGTTCCGCCCGGAACTCCGGCAGATAACCGGTGAACGGTGCGTCGAAATCAATCAGTCCGCGCGAACGGCAGATCAGCAGAGCCGTCACACATGCCGCGGCTTTCGTGACGCTGGCGATATCGACCACCGTATCCGTCTTCATCGGATAGCGGTGATCCGCCCCGGTGAATCCGAATCCTTCCCGGAACAGTTCGCGGTCCGGCATCCCCGCATAAACGGCGGCACCATGGATGATCCCGTCACGGACATCATTTTCCAATATGGAGCGGATCGTGTTCATAAAAATCCTTATTCCAGCGTCAGGACAAAGTCCCTGGAACACAGTTTGTCCAGATGGATCGTCCGTGTTTCGGTCTTTCCGCCGTATGAGATCTCAAGTTCGTACTCGCCGAAAAAGCCTTTGAAACCGGCACAGCCGTCAGAGTTGCTCTCCACGGAGGTTTCCGTATGCCACGTTTTCCGGAACAGCTCACGGAGCAGATAATACGACGGCTTGGGTGTAAAGTCGTAACGGACAAGTCCGCCGTGATAATAGTTTTCTCCGGCGGTCATGTCACCCTGCGGAGCAAATGCGGCAAATCCGTCGATCAGATTCCAGTAAACGATGGCCTCCATTGCCGGATGGCTGAACCACATACTGTAGATATTCCGCATGATCTCCGCCTGAATCTCCTCGTCCTCCGCCGTATAGGCATAGGCGGGAATCGTCAATTCGGTGATCTGAATATTGCGTCCGAGCATCGCATAAGAATCAAGCACATCATAAATGCGGCACGGATCGTAGTACATGGCAGTGATTTCCTGTTCTTTTTCCGCACGGAAGAACATGTGATACTGCATACCGATCGAATCAATTCTCGCCCCTTTCAGCAACGCGCGTTCGATCTGCATGTAATAACAACTGCGGTCTCCATGAAAATCAGCCCAAGCCTTTGTTGGCCCTTCATTGATGATCAGGCGGTTCGATGGAAAACAGCGGTCCGCCTGCTCAAAACTCCACTCCACGAAATCCGGCTGATTGTAGAAATTCATTGCGATCCGCGGATTGTGCCAGCCCCACCATGTTTCGTTGGTGACCTCCCAGTCGCGGATGCGTCCGGCATAGCGCTCCGCCAGTTCCCGGAACCGTTTGATCAGCAGCGTCTTTTCCTGTTCGATATCGCCTCTCACCCATTTCGGAGTAAAAAAGGCATAATTCAGACAGTGCGCTTTCGGCATGATTCCGTTTGCTTCACAGTATTCCAGACAGAGATCGGGCGCCGGGCGGCGGTAAATCTTCGGGCTGTCTTTCGCGAAACGCGGCTTTCCCTGCTCCGGCTCCAGATCGGACCAGTAAAACGGAAGCGTCGCAATGTTGAACACATCGGCGAACAACTCCTTGTAAGCCTGATTCTGCTCCTGAGAGTTGAACTCGTCCAGCATGAACAGATTTGCTCCGATCTTGAAATCGTGCGTCTTCTGCCGGACGTTTACTTTGACGCCGCCGACCGGTTTCCGCTCCGCGTCCTCAAAATGAAGAGCCGCCCAGCCTTTGCGGTTGTTTTCGATCCCGGTCCGGATCCGGTCTTCCATCATCGCCCGTTTTTTTTCAAACGGCTTCAAAACATCTCTTCTGCTCATGATCGCATCCTCAATTTATTGAAAATGTCAGGACCACTGACGGTCGTTCGCCCACTCTTTGTCCCACTCCGTCGTGGGAGCCCATGCTTCGGGAAAATCCGGGTGAAGCTTCTCACGGATCAGCTCTTCGTTCAGCGATTCGATGCCGAGTCCGGGTGCGTTCGGAACGTCGATATAGCCGCCGTCGTACCGGAGCGCGGGATTGACGAGATCACCCCACCATGGCACATCGACCGAATGCAGTTCCAGCGCCATAAAGTTGCGGGTCGCGGCGGCGACATGCACCGCCGCCATGCAGGCAATCGGACTCTCCGCCATGTGAATGTTCATCTGAACGCCGTATTCCTCCGCCATATCGCCGATTTTCTTGGTTTCCAGAATTCCGCCGGCGGTCAGCAGATCGGGGTGGATCACCGCAAGGGCACCCGATTCCAGCAGCGGCTTGAACGACTCTTTCAGATACATGTCCTCCCCGGTGCCCAGCGGAGTCGTGGTGGCATTCGCAAGCCGGACGTACTGACCGGTATACTGCCAGGGCACGGGGTCTTCCATCCATGCGAGATTGTATTTTTCCAGACGCTTTCCGAGCTTGATGCAGTCCTCCAGCGGAATATGACCGAGGTGGTCGATCGCGATCGGCACTTCATACCCGATTTCCGCGCGCACATCCGCCATGTACTGCTCCAGATAGTCGAGTCCGGTTTCCGTAATATGAATCCCGGTGAACGGATGGGCGGTGTTGAACAGATCATACGCCTCCCCGCGCATCGCGCGCGGATCAATGGAACCGTGCGGCGTGCTGAAAACGGTTTTCTTGTATTCGCGCATCTTCTCCAGAAAACCGAGCGGCGCACTCAACGCACCGGGAACATCCATCAGCAGTTCGATACCGAGGTCCATTTTAAGGAAAGTGAATCCTTTTGCCATGCGCTCCCGGAGAGCCTTGCCCATATCGCGCCCGCCGCCTTCGGAATCGGTGTCGCAGTAGCAGCGGATCCGGTCGCGGTATTTGCCGCCGAGCAACTGCCAGACGGGCACGCCCCAGGCCTTTCCGGCAAGGTCCCACATCGCAAGCTCAAGTCCGCAGACACCGCCCGCCTGACGGGAATCGCCGCCGAACTGCTTGATCCGGCGGAAGATCTTTTCCGGATTGCAGGGATTTTCGCCGAGAATACGGCTCTTGAGCATCGCCGCGTAAGTGCGACTGGAGGCATCGCGGACTTCTCCGTAACCGACAAGCCCCTGATTGGTGTAAACCTTGATGAGCGTGCAGCGCTTCGGCGCACCGTCGATGTCCGCAAAACGGACATCCGTGATTTTCAGTGTGGATGGATCAATACTGGAATTCATTCTGTCTGTTCCTTTCTATATAAGTGTTATAACTGTTTCCCCATTACAATTCCGATTCTATCTTCCCGGCGGCACGCCTCAAAGCCGCGACTCGGTCCGGAAGATTGTCCTCCGTGAAATCATCCTGTATGCCGAGCAGCGTCAGCGCCGCGGCAACGGAACCGGATGGATCCCGCAGCGGCATCGAAAGCGCATCGACGCGCCACCGGCTGTTTCCCCGGTTGAAGATCCAGCCTTTTTCCCGAACTTCCGCGATTCTGCCGGACAGCAGAAGCGGATCCCGCTTTTCGGCAATATCCGCGGAGGTCTCTTCAACAAGCGCCCGGATATCCTCATCGGACTCTCCGGCGAGCAGAGCCGCCCCGACGGAACCTTCGATCACCGGGAAACGGACGCCGTTTTTTCCGCCGACCGCGAACGGCTCCGGCGAATCCGCCCGCAAAACGGCAACCTGCTCATTCCATTGACGGATCGAAAGTTTGCAGGTCAGTTTCGTCTCCTCCGCAAGCTCGTCAAGAACGGTCTGTGCGGCAGCAAACAGAAACCCGTTTTTCTGCGAACGCATCAGCACGCTGATCATGCCGATTGAGAGAGAGTAAGTATTGCTGCGGTTTTTGCGGATCCAGTTGTGCTTCATCAAACTCTGTACAATGCGGTATCCGGTGGTTGCGCTCACATCCACGCCTTTGCAGATCTCCGCCTGTGTCACCGGACGCTCCATCGAACACATGTATTCGATAATCGAAAGCGCCTTGTCCACAGCCGGAACCATATTCTTATTTTTCATATATGAAAAATCCCTTTTCATTTCTGAAACAACTATACAATCGGAAGAAAACGATTTCAAGAGCGGAACAGAAAAAAATCAAAAAAATTTTCAAAAAAATAACGAACACCCTCTTGACTTTTCCGACGAAACAGTGCATAATTAAAAGCGATACATCAACATTCAGAGATTGACAAATGGAAATTGGCGATACAGATTTTATGAAAATACGGCGCTGGGTGATCAACACGATCGCGACCGGCGGCAATCAGCCGGTCCGCTTTCCCGCCACCCGCGTTTTAGGCAAGCAGTTCAACGTTTCCCAACCGACCGCCCAGAGAGTCATAAAATCTCTGATCGAAGAAGGCTTGCTGATTCCGTGCAGAACCGGAGGAACCATTTCGCGCCCCTGTTCCATCGGAAACACCGAGCATCTGAAAATCTTCGGGCTCGTCGAGTATCAGGGGAAACAGGCGTTTGACATTCTCTACTTTGAACTCATCCGCCATGCGGTTGCCCATGAACTGCTCCGCCGCTCCATCTCCTGCACGACCAAAACGCTGTATCTGGAGACGCCGTCCCATCTGGAACGACAGACACGGGAAGAAAATCTCTCCGGCGTGGTTCTCCTCGGCTCGGAGCCGCATACGGCGGAATATGCCCGTCAGCTCCGCGCTCACGGAACCCCCGTTGCTTCGTTCATGCACCGTTTCGACGGCATTTCCTGTTTCTACAATCCGATCCGGGATCGAATCCGGAACACGCTCGAAACGTTGTTCTGCGACGGAAAAACACGGGTTCTGATCCTCGGCTGGCCGGATCGTCCCGATTTTTCGGTTCCCATCAGTACCGGCATTCAGGAGGCATGCGACAACACCGGCACACCGCGCGGAAGAGTCGTTTTTCTGGACCGTCCGTTCGCCGAAACCAAAGAAAAACTCAAAGAGATGCTCGAATTCGGAATGAAGTTCGACGCCGTCATCATCAACAACTTTCAGCGTGATACGTTTGAACTGCTCCGGGAACATCTGAATGAAAACGAAACGAGCTATTTTGCCGACCGCTCCGCCGTGTTCGACGAGCTCCACTTCACCGGATATATGTTTTATTACGACCTCGAAACGGCGGCGAAAAGTCTTGCGGACGATCTTTTCCGGCAGCTCAGTGATCCCGCTTCACCGCCAGTCTATGAAAAAATATCATATCGCCTGATCCGCTACCGGGACGGTGTTCCTCTGGAACCGGTTCATTGAATAAAATAATCCATTACAAATAAAAATTATACAAATAACAGGAATGAAGGAATCAACGGGTATGAAAAAAAAGTTCTTCTCCGCCTCTCTGGCTCTGCTTTCCGCGTTTTCTCTGAATGCGGAAACCCTGCTCGACCTCCAACTGCGATCCCCCGACGACCTCAAAGGATGGCAGAAACAGGCGAACACCGATTATTTTCCGAAAGAAAGCGGCAGCAGCGTTCTGACGATTTCAAATGCGGATCCGAAAAACAGCCACCTGATTCTGTATCCACTCGAATTGAAGCGCATTGCGGGGAAACGGGTCACGATCTCTGCGGAAGTCAAACGCGATCTTTCCGTTCCCTCCGTGCGCTGGCAGGGCGGAAAACTTCAGTTGAACTACCGCGCAGGCAACGCCTGGAACTGGCCCGGCGTCTACATGGCGGCGCCGAAATGCGACTGGGAAAAACGCACGCTCACGGTCGATGTTCCGCTGGATGTAAACAAAGCCGATGTCGTTCTCGGCACACAGTCCGCCTCCGGAACGATCCGTTTCCGCAATCTCAAAGTGGAAACCGGCGACACGATCCTTCCGCTCAAATCCGCCGCCAACATGGGATTCCGTGACCGGACCGCCCGCGACGGCAAAGGCGGTTGGTCCGATCAGGGCCCCCAGAACGATGCGGCAAACTTCAATTACAAGCTGTCGAAATACGCAAATGTTCCATTCGGAATCACCGCTCCGGAACGGAACGACGGAAAATCCATTGTCGTTTTCCAGTCCGCCCAGCTCCCGAACGGAGTCCGGGAAGTGAATATCAACCTTGATTCCGCGGCGGTTTCCGGCAATTACCTTTATCTTCTTCACACACTGACGTTCGGCTACGGATTCAAAGGCACGGTCGGAACCGTCGAACTGACCGGAAAGAACGGAAAAACCGCCGTCATTTCCGTACAGGGCGGCAAAGATGTTTCCGACTGGTGGATGCCGAAACGGTTCGAAAACGCATTTCCCGGTGCGCTCTGGCAGAACCGGAGCGGCGGCGAAGTCGGCGTTTATGTTTCAAAATTCCGCATACCGGCGGAACTCGGCGGTCTGGCGTCGGTCAGGTTCCGTCCGGCAGAGCAGAAAGTTACCTGGATTCTGCTCGGAGCAACGATCTCCGAACACGATTATCCGTTCCCGGAAACCAGCCGCCACACCATTCAGGCAAATAAGGTGTGGCGCCCCCTCCCCGTTCCGGCAAGCCCGGACATCATTTCCGGCAGTGCGCTTGACCTGACGGGGATTCTGTATCAGCCGCCGGTCGGAACAACCGGTCGCGTCGTCATCAACAAAGACGGCAATTTTGCATTCGCCAAAGAACCGGAAAAAGCGGTCCGCTTCCTCTCCGCAGTCTATCTCCGCGGACTTTTCAAAGGACACGGCTATTTCAAATCCCCTCTCTCCTCCAAAAAATCGACAGCCGAATTTGTCCGTCAGCTCAAAATGCAGGGTTACAACATGATCCGGTTCCATTATCTGGATTCGACCCTGCTGGAGGGGGCAAAAGAAGACTTCCGGCTCAATCCGCAGACACTCGACAAGTTCGACTATCTGATCTACTGTATGAAACAGAACGGCATCTATGCGAATATCGACTTCATGGCGTCCCGTATCGGCTACTCCCACGGTTACAGCTGGTCGGCGGCACCCGGTGACAAGCGTCAGTTCAAACTTGATATATTCTTCCAGCCCGGCGTCCGCGAAAACTGGAAACGGGGAGTCCGCGCCCTCCTCACCCATGTGAACCCCTACACGAAAACGCGTCTGGCAGACGATCCGGTTCTGGCAATCGCCGTCAGCTACAATGAACAGGAATTCGCGTGGGGAATGGAAAATCTCGGTCAGGCGCGTTCCGAATGGCAGGTCTTTTTGAAGTCGCGCTACAAGACCATCGAAGCGCTCCGCAAAGCGTGGGGCGGTCAGGCAAACGGCATCACCGGGTTTGACCAGATCCCCGCATTCACCACCGCTCAGGTTCAGGAAAATTCCCCGCTCGGAACGGACATCGCCCGGTTCATCGCAAACAAGGAAACGGAGCTCGTCGACTGGTATCAGAATACAGCGCGCGGACTCGGTTTCAAAGGATACCTCGGCACCTATACGATGGCACAGTCCCTGCGGAATATCGTCAGCCGCCGCAACAGCGATTATATCGCGCTGAACAGCTATCACGCTCATCCGTTCTCCAATGCGATCGACACCGCCAGCAGTATTGCGCGTCACGCGAAGCCGATCCGTCCGATCATCTCGGTCCGCGCCTGCGGCAAACCCCTGCTCGCCACCGAACTCGGACACGCATTCTGGAATCCATACCGCTACGAAGAAGGCATGGTCGCCGGAGCTTATGCAGCGTTTCAGGGAATCGACGGTATTTCTCCGTTCGCCCAGCAGGTGACGAACGTTCCGGGCGTCCATCCGGTCAACACATTCGATCTCACGCATGATGCGATTCTGAAATCACAGGAATTTCTCATGGCGTTTCTGTTCCGGCGCGGCGATGTCTCCCGTTCCGAAAACATGGTCCGGGTCCAAATCGACCCGGAAGCGATCTTCACGACCGGAACGTATTCCGATGCGCTGAACGCAGACCAGAGCAACCTGATCCTCGTAACCGGATTTGCGACGGAAGTCGGCGGCAATGGCAAAGCAAAGAAAAATGAATATCTTCTGCCTGCTGCGGGCGGCTCTTCCCTGCTCATCCGTTCCATCGACGTGGCGGGCTATACGGAAGTCCGGAACACGAAAAGCGGCATGTTCGACTTCAACAGAACACTCGCCGAACTCAAGCGCGCGGGTATCGTTCCGAACGGCAACCGCACCGACGCGGCAAAGGGAATCTTTGAGTCCGCCAACGGCGAAATCCTCCTGAATGCGAAAACAAACTTCATGTCCATCAACACCCCCCGTTATCAGGGTATCTGCGGAGAAGCCGGGGCCGCCGCCAAACTGAACGATTTTGAAGTGAAATCGCTTGGCGTCCGCGGCAATCTCTCGCTGGTCTCGCTTCAGAATGACAAGTCGCTTGCCGATGCCAGCCGTATGGTGATGGTATTCGCAACCAACCTCCTGAACTCCGGCATGGTCTTTGAAGACGCCTCCTTCCGGACCCGGCTGAACAACGGCACAACGCCGCTTCTGCTGGAAACCGGAACGTTCCGCGCCGTGTTGAAAAACAGCAACGCCAGAGACCTCAAACTGTTTGCTCTTGCCACAAACGGACAGCGCATAGCGGAACTTCCGCTGAAAAAAACAGACGGAACAGTGGAAATCAATGTCGACACGGCGAAGATCCCGAACGGACCCGCCATCTATTTTGAACTCACAACCAAATGAACTAAGGAGAATATACCATGCAAAACAAACAGAAGAACTGCAGATTTACCCTCGTGGAACTCCTCGTGGTGATTGCCGTGATCGCCATCCTGGCGGGCCTGCTTCTGCCCGCGTTGAACTCAGCGCGGGAAACCGCGCAGCAGATCAAATGCGTCAGTTCCATGAAACAACTGTCAACAGCCATGATGACGTACAATGCACAGAGCGATTCCTGGAACGTTCCGTTGAAAACAAGAACGGCGGAAAACCCAAACGTGGTTTGGGGAGAAAATGAAATTTTCGCAGACCTCGTCGGTGTAAAACATAATCAGACTTACCGGCATATCTGGGATAAAAAATTTCTCTGTCCTTCCATTCAATATCCGGTCCATGTGGACAACTGGAGCAGCGGGATGGCGGCGGTAACAGGCGTTTACGGTATGACGTACTGGGGAGCGACCTGGTGCAACAATCAGAAAAAAGCAGACCCCGTCGGATGCCCCTGGGAAGAATACCGTGCCACTCTCATGAGCAAAGTGAAACGTCCCTCCAATCAGCTGCTGTTTACGGAAGTGACATTCGGCAGCAGCGGCGGAAGAGCGTCACCCTCCTATCGCAACCCCAACGAGCACTGGTGGGTCAACGGCGAAAACGACTGGGCTGCCGCCCTGCGCCACAAGGGACGTTCCATCATCAACCTTACATTTCTTGACGGTCATGCCGCCTCATGGGGAAGTTCCAGACTGATTTCGGAACCCAACAGCACCTGGTACCCGTACAAGTAAAGATCTGCGCTTCCGATGGAGAAACGCTCATTCCGCCAGTTTCTCCATCCGGCGCAGAGCGGAATCCCGTTCCTGAAACAGGATGGAAAGACGCGTCTTCTCCCGGCGGGCGATCGCATGATCCGGCCCGGAAGCGGGAAGCCCCCTGCCCGACAGAAGAGAATCGTACATATCAAGCGTCTCCACCTGATCCGAATCAACCGGATAGCACCAGTCACGGATCAGCATCCCCAGAGGGCGGAACACCGAACCGCGTCCGCCGAACGCCTCCCGGAACAACGTGGACGGCATCGGTTCGCCAAGGAAAAAACGGAATCCGTTCAGGCGCACTTTCTCATATTCCCGGAGCGACGATACCAAAGAACAGCGGATCAGATTTTCATCCGGAAACGGCATGGAAAGAAAGCCGTTGAGAATCTTGCGGAACCGCGTCCGCTGGGACGGGCTCAAGTTCTGTCCGCCGAGCTCCGCCGCGGTGGCGGAACAGACGGTCAGATAAAGAATATCGGGCTCGTCGGAATTCAGCATCATCCGCGTATGAGCACACAAAACGGAGAATATCCGCAAAGCGGTGTCGAACTTCTGTTGAGCTGCCGCCTCCTGGACACCCTTCTGCAGAATCTGCTGAAAATCGGAAAAGATCCCGGCGTACGGCTCCACTCCCCGCAGAGAAGTCTCCACTCCGGCTATATGAGCTGCCAGTTCTCCCGCATAACGCGGATAACCGGGAAATTCCTCCTGATAAAGCCCGTGGAATTTCCGGAACTGAACCAGTACCGCAGAACCGGGACCGTTTCCCGCCTTGATCAGCGGGGAGATGGCGCGCAGTCTTTTCTTCAAAGCAAAGGAACCGGTGCGGAACGTTTCGGCAAAACGCCCGTCGGAAACATCGTCCAGACGCGTAAACCTGCCAATGCACGCTTTCAGAACCGGAAAACAGACCGCAAGCAGGCAGAGGATCACAACGGTCCTCAAAACTCTCCGACGCCTGTTACTGAGACAATCGGTTCTGCGAATGACCGGCTGCATCCGGGTTGTCATCCTCCATAACGGTTTCCGCTTCAATCACTTCCGCTTCTATCGCATCGTCGTCGTTCCGCGGATTCTGCGGTCTGTGCGGCGGAACGGGACCGCCGAACGATGTACGGGTATAGATAAAATTACGCGCAAATCCCAACCGTCCGGTCAGCCACAAAAACAGCAGCAGAAACAGGGCAACCGGCAGACACGCCACCAGACACGCAAGAATCACCAGCCCCCAGAAAAGCCGGATTATGAGCCGGGCAGGATCCATATCACTGTCCCCGGTTTCTGCCGCGATGAGAATTGCGCCGGCGTTTCGGTTTGCGGTTCGGATCGCCTTTCGGCCAGAACTGTTCAAATTCCGGACTGTGCGAATGCACCGTGTTATGGATCAGCGCAAGTTCCCGCGCATGGGAATAGCCGGGATGCGATTTCAGACGTTCCCGGTTGTCTTCCGATTCATTGAGAAACTTCGGCTGGAGCAGAAGAGTCCGCACCGCCGCCGCGACCGCCCGCTTCGTCGGGACACGCGGACGCAGCATGCGTCCAATCGCATTTTTCAGCTCGTTTTCAATCCCCGGATGATAGGTGAACAGACTGCCCCGGTTCACGAACTGTTTTTCCGCAAACGGCAGCACGATCAGCGACATTGCCAGTGAAATGCTCTCACGGTACTCTCCCTGACGGATCCGCTCGTTGCGGACGCGCCACAGTTCCCGCATGTGCTTCATATCTGGATCATTCCACCGGGCATTGAGCGCAGGCAGGAAATATTCCAGGAAGCCGTATTCGTGAAACGTCTCCAGAATGCGGTCGCCATAAGGAGACTTTAAAATCTTTTCCAGTTCCAACGTCATGCGGGAGTCGGATGCGAGACGGATCAGCGGCATACAGGTCCGTACCGCCCGTTCGGTCTCAGGTTCCATCCGGAACCCGTACTGACCGACCAGTTTCAGCGCGCGCAGAATACGGACGGGGTCCTCTTCCAGACGCGTCACAGGTTCTCCGATGATCCGGACGACGCCGTTGCGGATGTCCTCAAGTCCGAGCCCGGTATAATCATGAATCTTGTCGTTGACGGGATCATAGAACAGCGCGTTGACCGTGAAGTCACGGCGCCACGCATCCTCCTGCACGGTTCCGAATTCGTTGTCCCGGAAAATCATATTCTCCGGGGCGGCTGCGGCCTTGTCGGGATTCATCTTTTCCGGAGCCGGAGCAAGATGTTCCGGCTTTTTACGGAATGTGCTGATCTCAAGAATCTCCTTGCCGTGGTACAGATGTACCAGACGGAAGCGCCGCCCGATGATCATGCAGCGCTGTTTCCGGAATACTTTTTTGATCTCTTCCGGCGTGGCGGATGTGGAAAGGTCGTAGTCTTTCGGCTGACGGTCCAGCAGGAAATCGCGGACGGCTCCGCCGACAATATACGCCTCGTATCCCGCGTTCTGCAATGCGGCGATGATATCCGCCACATATTGAGCGATTTTCGGTTTCAGTGTCATTGTTTGTACGGTTTTGTAATGATCGTATCCACACCGTCGAGCGACGGATCGCGGTCCGGATAATCGGCGTTGTAGTTGAGTCCCCGGCTTTCCTTGCGGGACATGGCGGAATCAATGATCAGCTCGGCAACAGTAGCGATATTGCGCAGCTCCACGAGCTCCTTGGTGATATGAAAATCCCAATAGTATTTGTCGATTTCCTCCAGAATGTTCTTCACCCGGCGTTTGGCGCGCTCCAGCCGCTTGTTCGTGCGGACGATTCCCACATAGTCCCACATGAACCGGCGGATCTCGTCCCAGTTGTGGGAGAGCACCACCTGCTCGTCGGAATCTGTCGCATTGCCGCGGGACCAGTCGGGAATATTGCCGTTCGGACGTTGGTTTCTGAGTTCGTCATAATGCTCCATGATGTGCTTTGCGGCGAAATCCGGAACCACCAGAGCTTCCAGCAGGCTGTTGCTCGCAAGACGGTTTGCACCGTGAAGTCCGGTACAGCCGCTTTCGCCCACGACATAGAGACCGGGGATCCCCGTATAGCCGTTGATGTCGGTCTTGACGCCGCCGCAGCTGTAATGCGCCGCGGGGACTACCGGGATCGGCTGGCGGGACATGTCGATTCCCGCTTCCAGACACTGGGCAAAGATTTTCGGGAACCGTTTCTCAAGGAACTCTCGGTCAAGCGACGTCATATCCAGATACGCACAGTTGAGCCCGCGCACCTTGAGTTCGTTGTCGATTGCGCGCGCCACAACGTCGCGCGGCGCAAGACTCGCCATCTCGTGATATTTTTCCATGAACGTGACCAGCTTGCCGGAGGTGTCGCGGACTTTCAGGATTCCCCCTTCCCCGCGCAGCGCCTCGCTGATCAGGAACGAATTGACTTTCGGGTGATACAGCAGAGTCGGATGAAACTGCAGAAACTCCATGTTTGCAATCGGCACATGCGCACGGTAGCACATTGCCACGCCGCTGCCGCATGCCGCTTCGGAATTGCTGGTGTAGAGATACACTTTCCCGCATCCGCCGGTCGCCACGGTCACGGTATCCGCAACAATGGTCTTGACGAACCCGGTGCGGATGTCCAGCACATAAGCACCGAGACAATGGTTCCCGCCCATCCATCCGAGCCTCCACGACGTAATCAGGTCGATTGCAGAATGCTCTTCCAGAATGTCGATCTTCGGATTCGCGCGCGCTGCGGCAATAAGAGTGTTGTGAACCTCCTCACCGGTAATGTCGCCCGCGTGAATGACGCGCCGTTTATGGTGTCCCCCTTCGCGGCCGAGATGAAATTCATCCCGTTTGTTCTCTTCATTGTTCTCACCGATCTCGCCCCGCGTCGTAAAATGGGTTCCGAGATCCATAAGCCACTGGATTTTCTCCGGTCCGGCTTCGACGATACCGCGCACATTGACCGCATTGCAAAGGTGATCGCCGGCGGCAAGGGTGTCGGCGATATGCTCGTCGAACGTGTCGCTCTTGTCCAGTACGCATGCGATGCCGCCCTGTGCCAGACGCGAATTGCAGATCTCGGCTTTTCCCTTGCAGACGACACAGACGCGTCCGGGAGACCGTTCCGCCAGCATAAGCGCCGCGGAGAGACCGGCGACGCCGCCGCCGATAACCAGATGTTCGTAGGTGATGCTCTTGTCTTTCACTCTGTTATCCTCACAGTTCGACAGAGCTGACGAATTGACGGCGACGTTTTCGCTGCCCATTCTTCAACTCTGTCATGGGAAACGTTATTCATAAGTTCCGGCCCGCTCTGCCCAAACGGCAGGAACAGCCCGATGCGGTAAGATACACGCTGTTTTTAACTTTTTCTAATCATTTTATAAAAAAGCATGGTTTTTATTGCAAAAATTATCGCGGGCGGACACGCGGATCCACCCACGCATACGCAAGGTCCGTCAGCAGATTGATGAACACAAACAGAAACGCTCCGAGAATGACCAGAGCTTTCAATGTCTGAAGATCGGAACTGTTGAGCGCATCCACGCCACGGAACCCCAGACCGGGAATACCGAAAAAACTCTCCAGCAGCAGACTGCCCGTGAACAGAAACGGCAGAACGGTCGACGCCCGTGTAATAATCGGAATCGCCGCATTTTTCAGCAGATGACGGAAATACACCTGAAACGGCGGCTCTCCTTTCGCAACCGCCGTCCGCAGATACGGTTTATTGATCTCGTTAAGAAAAACGGTCCGGTAGAAGCGGACTCCGCTTCCCGTTCCGCTGACGATTCCCACAATCACCGGAAGCGCAAGATTGCGCCAGTCATCCCATCCCCACACGGGAAACAGGTTCCAGTAGTAACCGAGCAGCCATTGGCTGAAAATGATCAGAGCAAGATAACTGACACTCATTCCCGCGACCGAAAGAACCATGATGCACCGGTCGATCCAGCTGTCACGGAAAACGGCGGAAAGCATCGCAAGAACGATTCCCGTCAGCAGCTCCCCGAAAAAGATCGGCAGCATCAGCATCAGCGATGTCACCATGCCGTCCCGCAACACTTCGCGAATCGGCGTCCGGGTCAGAAGCGTATCCCCGAAATTGAAAAAACTTACATAGGGAAATGTGGAACGGAACGAGATCAGCTCCCGGACCGAATCGGCAAGCTGGCTGTCAAACCAGTTTCCGGTCGGAACAAAAAAACGGACGCTCTCCAATACTGTGCTCTTTCCCGAATCATTCTTCAGGACGAACTCCGTTCCGCTCTCCGACAGAGTCAGCGGAACACCTTCCGGCTTTATCTCCCCCCTGACACCGGTCCGTTCAAAATTACGGCGGAAACGGAGTTCCGCTCCGGGTTCCAGAACCAGACCCGCCGGAGACGGCCGGACCGTGCCGGATGCCGTCACTCCGGGCGGGACTCCGCGTCCGGCGGAAAAGTCCGCGCCGCTGTACGCCTCCGTGATCTTCCAGCCGCCGAAAAAAAGCGGCTTGTTGGAACCGAGCTGGTCGCGCATCGCCTCCAGTTCCTCCGCCGACGGATTTTTCCCGAGCACGGTCGCCGCGGGATCCCCTGCCGCCACACGGAACAGGGTGAAAGTCAGGATCAGAACACCCAGCATGATCAGGATGGAATAGGCGCAACGCCGCAGAATGTATCGAAGCATAAAAAGTTCCCCGTTTTCCGGCAATATACTCCGGAAAACGGGGATCCGCAACCTGAAAATTAAAAATTACGCAAGTTTTCCATCTGCGAACAGAACGTAATATCCCTGCATGGACTCCGCATACTCTTTCAGGATTCCGCTTCCGAGCGGATTCTCCGGAGCGCAGACCGTCAGAGCCTTCGCCAGATAGAGTTCTTTCAACTGACTGTTGCGCACCGAAGTATCGTTCCGTTCCGCACGGTTTGAATTCAGAGCATCCGCAAGGGTACGCACTGCGTTGCCGCGCGCCCCCTCTTCCGACAGCAGGCGCACCAGTTCGCCTTCCGCCTGCGGATCGGGATGGTGCATCAGATTGACACACACCGCGCGGATATGCGAAAACTCCTGGCCGAACGACAGTTTCCGCAGTTTTTCCAGGATCAGCTCCGGAGCGCCGCCGATACGGTCCAAAGCAAAGATCAGGCTGTCCAGCGGGCTGATCGAGGGACCGAACTGTCCCATTCCCGTATAGCACCAGCCGTTGTCCCACTCTGCATCACGAACGGCAGACTCAAGCAGGGCACGTCCGGAATCATCGCCGAGAAACGCAAGAATATGGGCGGTGTGCAGATCGGGCGACGCGGAAAATTTATCGTGCAGCTCTTTGCGCGCGGTCTCTCCGGCGAGGAAAATGGAAGCCAGTTCGTAATGGCTTGCCTCCGGAGAAATCTCCCCGACCGCATCCGTCTCCGTCAGAACGGATTCCGGCAGAATACCGCGGGCGATCAGCTCTTTCTGAAGGGCTTTCAGATCAATTTTCCGCAGCGGCAGCCTGTCTTTCGCCGACATTGCGGCGGCGAGTCCGGCGGCATATCCCTGATTCTGGACATCGGGCTGCATGCGGATCAACGGCATACAGTCGCGGTGCGCACTGACGCCGAGCCCGGTCACGAGCACACCGTCAAGAGTCCGGGGAAGCAGTGCGCGGTACGGCACTTCTGCATAATACGGCTGATGCTCGGTCGCTTTGAGCATAAACATCGGATGCAGAATAAAACCGTGCGTATCAAAATTGCTCATGGCAATATTGATGGTGTCGTGATACGTTCTGTGGGCGAAGAAATCCTGCGGCTGAAGAACAAGATCACCGATAATCCTGCGGCGTTCGCGGGTGTCGAGTATCTGCGTGCCGTCGAACCAGTCCGCAAACTTTCCGCGGGACATCGTGAACATGCGCGTGCCGTCCATCACATCGGAATCGCAGACAAAGCTGTAATCGGTATTTTCATAACTGGAACCGAGGCGCACCGGAGCGAGTCCGGCGCCCTGCACCGCGGGTTCTTCCACAACCAGCGGTGCGGTCTCCCCGCCCGCTGCGGCGGCAATATCGGCGTTTCCGGTCGCATCGACCACCGCCCCGGCGGTAATCACACCGATCCCGAACGGTCCCGCAACCACCGCGCCGCAGACGCGTCCGTCACGCACGGCGGCAGCCACAGCCGTCGTCTGAAAACGGAACTCCGCACCCGCATCATCGCCCTGCTCCAGCAGCCATTCACGTTTCCATTGCGTATTGCTCTGTCCGCGCTGCATATCGTATCCGGGTTCCGGTCCCATCTTCCAGGCGCCGTTGTCAAGCTCGGCGGTAAAACCGACCCGGTTTCCGAACCAGTAATTGCCGATCATTCCGGCTGTACAGATTCCCCCCAGACACGACAACGTTTCCGTGCAGACCGTTTTCGCTCCGGCACGGGCGGCGGCAATCGCGGCAGGCGCTCCACCCGTTCCGCCGCCAACGACCAATACGTCGCATGATTCCGAATGCGGCAGGGAATCCAGATCGAATTCCACCGTTCCGCAATCCCGGAACCGGAAAAAGCGGTCTTTCCGGACAATTTCATATTCCTTCTTCTCCGGAACGGCGGATCCGGCGGTGCAAGGCTTTCCAGGACGCCGCATCTTCAGCACTTCTCCGGCGCGCTCGAAGGTTTCCGGCACCAGAATTCCGCTCTGCGGATCGGGTGCGACAACTTTTCCCCCGCAGTCGATCCGGCAGAGATCAGCGGTCGCGACGACTTCCGGAGTCCAGCAAAGACGGCGCATCGCGGTCGTTACCCGGTCGAACTCGGATGCGGACAGCGCATTGATCCGCATCATCGCCGTTGCGCGGAATACGGAAAACGTCTTTCCGTCATCCGTCACCGTCTGCGGCAGTTCTTCCGTCCGGAGCCCCTCTTTGCGGGCGCATCCGCCGATCTGGATCAAAGACACGGGATATTCTCCCGGCACAAACGGCTCGGTTTCCGCTCCTGCGAGACGCGCCGCCAGAGAATGCCCGGTCGCATCAAGAACGCACCGCGCGGCGACTGCCTGAAAACCGCTGCGGTTCGCAATCACCACCCCGGCGATCCCACCCGCCGCATCGCGGAGAAGCGCCGCAGGATGCGATTGAAACAAATAATCAATTCCGGCATCAATGAATTTCCGGTCAAGGCCGTGTTTGACGGACATCGGGGACGGATGGGAAAGCTCTCCGAAAAGAGCGCGGAAATCACTGGATTTTTCTGACTGCAAATCCAGATATGCGCACAGATCCTCTCCGAAGTAGCTGAACGGAGTCGCGGCAAATACCGTCTTTCCCTGCCGTTTGAGTTCCAACGCCCTGCGGCACGCGGAAACCGTTCCCCCAAGCAGAAGAACATCAACGGATTTGATCACCGGAATCGAAATTTTCATACAGAAACCCTTTCTTTGG
This sequence comes from uncultured bacterium, assembly GCA_900548385.1. GTDB lineage: Bacteria > Verrucomicrobiota > Lentisphaeria > Victivallales > UBA1829 > UBA1829. The sequence goes on from URKJ01000035.1 coordinate 25,986, forward strand.
TTGTTCCGCGTATAGTATAGCACCGGAACCGCAAAAGAAAATGTAATCCAATGACAAAAAACTGGATTTCAGTGACATTTTTAATTTCCGGGTATCTGAAACTCCCGTATCTGCGGCACCACGGTTTCACAATGCTCCAGAAACCAGATCGCAGCCTCCGTCTGCCGCACGCCGAACAGCGGATCCGCAACATGGCTGACGCGCGTTCCAAGCTCGTTGATCGTTTCAAAGGTCAGCAGAACATCGTGACTGATCGCGCGGATCTGCCTCATGATGGCGGGCCAGTCGAGAATGCCCTGTCCCGGGAACCAGTGCATCTCGTCCACACCGTCGTAATCGTTGATATGAAACGCGCGGATACGCGGCGCAAGTACGGAAATCATCTCCGGAACCTCCCGCCAGCGGTTCATGGCATGATTGACGTCCATGCAAATCCCGACATGTTCCGGAGCGAACCGCGACGTAATCGCCTGCAGCTCTTCCACGCAGTTTCCGATACAGGTCCGCGGCAGAAATTCAACGTTGATGGAAAAACCGAGTTCCTCCGCAAGCGGAATCAGCTCTTCGATGCTCCGGCACACCTGGTCGATCCGGACGGGATGCTCGGAAAGCGGCGGTTCATGACTGGCGTGCAAAGTCGCAAACGGCGCCATGATGTCCATATTGCGGCGGATCAATTCCGTGAAATTTGCAACAACCTGTCTGCGTACCGTTTCGTCCGGAGCGGAGGGATCCCAGCATTTTTCCCCGCCCCAGAACGGCAGGTGCACGCTTGCCGCCCGCATCTTTCCCTCCCGCAGCAATTCGCGCGTGAGCCTGCCGGAAAGCCGGGAAGCCTCCGTATCCTCATCAGGCTGAAAAATCAATTCCAGATTGCGCATTTTGCATTTCCGCAGCGTGTCCGCCAGCTCCGGCGTCATGAAATGCCCGAACGATGCGATCGAAACAGCGTATGAAATCATGGTATTTTCTCCTGTTCAGGTTCTGTCTTTCCGTAATTATAATGCACTCCGTTGCCGATTGCAAATCCGGAATGGAAAAACAGCAGTACACGCATGCGGTTTTTATGATCTGCACAAAAATCCATACCCCATTTATTCGCAGATTTCCGAAAAACACCGCTCCATGATTCTGTCCGGCGATTTGAAGAAACTCCTCCTTCCAGAGAACTGCAGCAGAGTCTTCCGCTTTTTGTTTCATCATTCCGCCGAATAAGTTTTAAAATTGCCTCTTTGTTTTTCAGGAGAGGATCGAGCATCTCACTTTGCGGCGGTATTCTCCGGGCGGAATTCCGTAGAGGGATCGGAACCGGCGCGAGAGTTGAAAGGGATCGCTCCAACCTGTTTTTTCCGCGATTTCTCCGAGAGTCAGGTCGGTTGTTGTGAGCAGAAGTTCAATTTCATGCAGACGCTTTCTCATAATGTAGTCACGCGGGGAAAGTCCGGTTTCACGCCGGAAGACCGCATAAAACTGCTGACGGGAAAGTCCAGTCTGTTCCGCCAGTCGCGTAATCCGGATTTCTTCCCGCCGATGCGTCTGGATATATTCCAGCACGGGAGTCAGTCTTGTTCGAACCAGACTGTCCGGGACGGACTCTTTTTCCGGTGAAATTTTCAGGAGTTCATACAGAAACAGCAGAATCAGGGCCCGCTCCTTCAGAAGGTCTGCCGGATTGCCGGACGTATGGAGTTTCGCGATATTCAAAAGATGCTTTGTCAAGATCTTCGAATAAAAAAGAACTGGGATCCGGAAAAAATTCAGGACATTTTCCCCGGATGCCGTTTCATAGCGCGGCATGATGGCGGTGTAGGAGCCCGGTATTCTCATCTTCTGAAGCCGCGGGATTCCGGCCGGATAATAGATGATGCTCCCTTCACGGCGGATCAATCGCTCGGGATTGTTTCCGCCGAGCAGCGTTTCCATCTCGCCTTCATGAAGAAATGTAAAGACGGGCCATGGTCTGGACATCCATTCCAAAGCGTTTCCGGTTCTCCCGCATTTGACATCAAGACAGGATGCGGTGAGATTGGCAAATAAGGTTTGAAAAGATTCTTTTTTCATCATAAAAAAAGATAGCACACCATATTGATCCTGTCAAATAAAAGTCGGATAAAAGAATGATTTAAGAGGCGGACAAGACAAAAGGACATGAAATCAGGACGAACCGCCATTCCCAAGCCCCCGCATCCGGTGTATAATATCCGCATAAACGGAATCGTGCCCGATGTCAGAAAACAAATTGGAATGGAGGTCTTTATGAACGTTGAAATCGACTCGGAATATCGTGCGCGCTGGAGCGAACTCCGGCCACTTCTGGATGCGGAAATCGAGCAGAACAGAAAGCAGAACGCCGTGCTGCGTGTGACGGACCGGAACGGCAGGCCCGTTCCTCATGCCCGGATTCGTGCCGTACAGAAAACACATGCCTTCGATTTCGGATGCAACGTGCTGTGGCTCGGACAGAAAGGACGGGAAAACGCTCGTTATGAGCATCTGATTGCCGAACTGTTCAATCTGGTCACAACCACATTCTGCCTTTCTGATATTCAATATGAACCCGGACATTGGCGGTTCGAGGAGGGTGTCAAGGAGATTTTCCGCCGTCCCCCGCCGGACCGCGTGCTTCGTTTTGCGAAAGCGAACGGGCTGAAACTGAAAGGACAGCCGCTGATGGCGGGATCCTGGTATCCGGAATGGGCGAAAAAGCAGAACTTGAACCCGGATGGAATCTGGGCGCTTTACGAAGATTATTTCCGCCGGGTTGCCATGCGTTATGGTGAAATGTTCGAAATATATGATCTGGTGAACGAAGCGGTTTGCCATACGGGATTTCCTCTTTACACCGGGAAAATGGAGTACGTCGCGAAAGCGTTTGCCATCGGGAAAAAATATTTTTCGCCGAAGGTCAATCTTGAATTGAATGAGGCGACGCCTCATGTGTTCAATCATCCGTCCTCTTCCGGGAAAAACCGTTTTTTCAATCTGATTTCCGATACGCTGGCATTGGGTCAAACGCCATCCTTGATCGGGATGCAGTTCCATATTTGGAACGAAATTTCCGAACTGATTCATTGGAAGGGCGCATATACGCCGCTTGAGATCCGGAACCGTCTGAATGAATTCAGTTCGTTCGGCCTTCCGCTCTACATTTCCGAAATTACGATTCCGTCCGTGATCAACGGTGTTCAAAAGGAAGAGATTCAAGCAGAAATCGTGGAGGATTTTTACCGTCTTTTCTTCAGTATCGCATCCATGCGCGGAATTCTGTACTGGAATTTGTGCGACGGTCCCGCGTGGCGGATGGAAGGCGACTGCCGGGGCGGTCTCGTCGATGAATTTCTCCGGAAAAAACCGGCCTGGCACCGGCTGGAACACTTGATACACCGGGAATGGTCCACCGCATTGGACGGAGAAACCTCCGATGCGGGCGAATTCCGTTTCCGAGGCTATCAGGGAAATTATCTTTTTGAAATCGGAGAGGGATCCGGTACACGCCGCATGTCCGGAACTCTTTCCGCCGAAGCATCCGCTGAATTTGAAATCAAGGAGTTCGAACAATGAAAATTACAAAGATAACGGCAACCCCCGTTAATGTCCCTCTGGTTGCGCCGATCCGCTGGTCGTGGGGGCTCCGCCGGGAAACCACCCGTCTGATTATTCAGATTGAAACCGATGAGGGCATCGTCGGAATCGGAGAAACCATGGGACGCGTCGGTGCGGAAAACATTCATTATGAATCCGGAAAATTGATCGGACAGGACCCGTTCAATCTGGAACGGATTCTTGCGTTTCTCCGTCCGCGCCCCTATTTTTTCGGGTATGCCGGACATGGACTGATCGCCGGAATCGAGATGGCCTGCTGGGATATTATGGGAAAAGCGCTGAACAAACCCGTCTGGGCTCTGCTGGGCGGTAAATTCCGGGACAGGATTCCCATTTCCGGCTATGTCTTTACCAGGGCCAGGAACGAACGGACCGGAGAGGGCGGCGAAACAACGCCGGAAGAACTGCTTGAATTCAGCCGGAATCTGGTAAAAGAGCATGGATTCCGGAATCTGAAACTGAAGGTCGGCGCATCCCGTCCGGAGATCGACATTGCAACGATCGGGATGTTTCGCGAAACCTTCGGTCCGGAAATGGGTCTGCGGATTGATCCGAACGGAACATGGTCGCCGCAGACGGCCCTTTTCATCTGCAAACAACTCGAACCGTACAATCTGGAATATATCGAAGATCCAACCTGGGGGCTGGAAGCCATGGCACGTCTCCGGCGCGACATTGACATCCCGCTTTCGACCAATATGTGCGTGGTGGATTTCGATCAGATTCCACCGGCGTTCCGCATGAACTCCGTGGATGTGATTCTCGGCGACGTCCATAAATGGGGAGGTCTTCTCGCCACAAAAAAATTGGCAGCGGTCTGTGACACCCTCATGTGGGGAATGTGCATTCATTCCGGGGCGGAACTGGGGATTTCCGAAGTCGCCAAACTGCATATCGCAACGTGTACGCCGAATCTGACCTATGCCATTGATACGCACTATCCGCATCTGGCGGACGATATTCTGCTTGGCGGGAAAATGTCCTATGAAAATGGAACGATGCGCGCGCCGGACGGTCCCGGATTGGGCGTCGAACTGGATCCCGACCGTTTTCAGCGCTATGCCGAGGCGAACCGGAAAGCGGGTCTGACCGAAGGATATGAAAAAGATCCGAACCGGGCGGACGATTGGTGTCCGAAGAAATTTCAATGGTGATCGGATGAAACGTGTGTTTATAACCGGAGCGAGTCAGGGGCTGGGGCTCGCTCTTTCCAGATATTTTTCAGCGCATGATTATTTCGTTTATGCCGGCTGTTTTTCAAAAGACGCGCCGCTTTTCGGTCCCGGCGAGGTGCTGCGCGGGGATCTGTCCGACGAGGCTTCCGTCCGGGCGTTTTTTGCGCGGATAAAATCGCTGGATGTCTTGATCAACAATGCAAGGTTTTGCCCGTCCCCGCGCGATCCCTCTCTCTCCGAATCGGAATGGTGGGACCGGAATCTGAATATTTCACTCAAAGCAACCTATCTCTGCTCATTGTCCGCCATGGAGATCATGAAGAAACAGCATTCCGGCGCAATCGTGAATATTTCCTCCGTCCGGGCGGTCATTCCGAACGATCCGGATCGGATTCCCTACGGAGCGGCCAAGGCCGGACAGATCAGCCTGACGCATTCTTTCGCGGCGCTGGGCGGTCCGTACAACATTCGGGTCAACGCTCTGCTTCCCGGCGCGGTCATGACGGAAAATCTGCGGAAGCGGATTTCCCCGGAAAATCTGCGCACGGTTTCCGAAACGATTCCGCTCGGACGATTGGCCGAAATGGAGGAAATCTGTCATGCGGCGTTCTTCCTGGCTGAAAATACCTATATGACCGGGACGGAGCTCAACTGCAGCGGCGGTTTGATGATTCCTTGATTCCTCCGGCGTTCTCCCCGGTTGTTTTTCCGGGGGGAACATACTCTGAAAATTGAAACAGAGTTTTTTGTATAATTCTGAAACTCCTTCATGGTGGAATATTCGAAGACAGGTATCCGGTTCGCCTATCAGGAACGGAAAAAAGCAGTACACGCACGCAATTTCTATAATCTATATAAAAAATCTATTCCCTATTGACTTTTTTAGAGAAATGTTGTATAATTAAAATAGACAAAAAAAACACAAGGAGCGTTCAAATCATGACGGACTGGGCAAAAGTGAAGCTGGATGTAGACCGGAATCTGCCGCTTTATTCGCAGATTTCCGAAAAACTCCGCTCCATGATTCTGTCCGGCGATTTGAAGAAAGGCGAACGCATCCCACCCTCCAGCGAACTGCAGCAGATCTTCAGCGTCAGCGCGATCACTGTGGAAAACGGCATTACCGCTCTCGTGAAAGAACAGCTGCTCCTCCGCCGGCCGCGTCTCGGCACCTACGTTGCCGGAACCGAATCCGTCAGACGGCAGCTTCCACCGTCCGGAAAAATGATCAACATCGTTTTCAACTCGAACCGTCCCGGCGGGCACTCCTATTTCGAATGGATCTGCGCATTGGAACAGATCTGCAAAGCCGACGGTTACATGATCCGTTTCACGATCAGTCATCCCGACACTCCGGAGTCCGTGAAATATCTGGCGGCGAACTGTGCAGGAGTCATCCTGATGGGAATGCCGAAACTTCAACTGGTCAGGGCATTGCAGCAGAAACTGCCGCTTGTGCTGATCGGCGATCCGGAGGACGATTCGCCGCAGGACCTGAAAGATCTGGACTACGTTGTCAATGACGACGCCGGACGCGCGTATCAGTGCATCCGGCATCTTGTGGATCTGGGTCACCGGCAGATCATGGCGATCATCACTCCGGCGAACACTCCGTATGAGCGCAGCCAGCGGAACGGTCTGGAACGGGCGGCGAAAGAATTCAAGTTGACTCCGGAAGAGCTGCAAATCCATTCCGTCCCGGATTATCTTCAGGAATGCGGTTACAAAGCGGCTTATCCCGCTCTCTGTTCCGCTCCCCGCCCCACGGCGTGTATGGTCACCGAAGCCAGTCTTGCAATCGGAATCATGAAAGCCGCAAGCGATCTGGGACTCTCCATTCCGAAAGACTTGAGCCTGATCACATTCGGCTCACAGTTCGACTGCGAACGCAAAGAACCGCAGCTGACCTGTTTTGAATCGAACATCATGGAAATCGCCCGGAATATCATTTGGAAAAAACTGAAAGGACAACTGGAAAATCCGAAATACAAACCGTCGAAAACCGTCGTTCCTGCCGGAAAATTCTTTTTCGGCAATTCAACAAGATATTATAAAGGAGAAAAATAATGACAAAGCACATCTTTCATCGGAATCGGAAGAAAAGGAAGTTCACCCTTATAGAACTCCTGGTCGTAATAGCAATTATTGCAATTCTTGCCGGAATCCTGCTGCCAGCATTGAATAGCGCAAGAATGAAAGCGAAAATGATCAACTGCACCGGCAATCTGAAACAATCGGTGACCGCGCTTTTCCTGTACAGCAATGATTTCAACAGCATGATCCTGCAGGAACATATAGACAACACCAACTGTCAGGCGCCATGGACCTTGATCATCCTGAAACAACTGAACTACTTTCCGCTGTCCCCTTTCAACAATAATCTTAAATATTCCAAAGGTCTGCTCTGCCCATTAGCCCCGCGACCGCCGGAAACCACTACAGATCCGTTCGTCTATACCTATGCCCAGCCGCTGTACCGGTTCGCCCAGAAAGGAGGGATCGGCGGAAATTCCGTCCTCTCCAAAGCCCGCAAACCGACCGGCGGGGAAATCAATGCCTGTGTCGACCTCAAACGGGTAAAGAACGGCTCAAACGCCCCCATTCTCCTCTGCGGAGCGTCAACCGACAGACCGGAATACAGTTACTCCCTGGCGGATATTGAATATAAAATCGGCGGCAATCCCTACGTCCACTGGACAGCCGCCAGAACCGGAATGGCGTTGAAGCACAACAACCGGGGGCTCGCCGCCATGCTGGACGGACACGTCGCAGTCAAAAACCGGGCGGGATGGCGCGCAAATCCGGTCCGTATCCGCCGTTTCATCCTGACCGACGGCTCGGAACTTTATGAACCATAAACCAAATTTTTAAGGAATCAACAAAAATGAAATTCACCTGTCTGCTGACATCGTTTCTCGCCGCGGCATCGCTTGTCTGTTCCGCCGTTTCGCTGCCCAATTCCCTGAAAACGGAAAAACAGGGCGCCATTCTCTGGAACGGAGTCAAAATTTCCCATGACGTAATCTACGGCAAGTGGCAGAGCGCACGGAAAGAAGTTCCGGAAATTCACAGAAACAATGGAAAACTCACCGTCACACAGACTCATATTTATCCGGACTCTTCCGGGAAAGGCAGCATCTCGCTGACGCCGCTGACGGAAAACTCTTTTCAGCTGGAAAGCAAGGACGAGATCCCTGCCGGAATCAAACCGAATCTCCGGTATCTCTCGCTCACCGTTCCCGTTGCCAACGCCGGAAAAATCATCTTCAGCACGCCGAAAGGCACAAGGGAATTCCGTTTCCCCGAAAAATACGGGAAAATGATTCTCGGTCATTTTCATCAGGTTTCCAAAGCGGAATTGTTCCTGAAAGACGGCTGCCGTCTCGTTTTCCATCCCGGCGGAAAAACCGTCTATCTGCAGGACGACCGTCCGTTCAGCAAGCGTCCCGGTCAGAGCGAAACATTCAGCATCCGCATCTGGCACTCCGGCGACGTTTTTTCCTGTAAAATGGAAACTCTGCCGGTCAAAAACACCCTGCTTGATCTGACTCCCGTTGCCACCCGCCCGGTACGCGACGATATTGCCGAGGACTGCCGCGGCGGCTGGACCGATCAGGGCGCGCAAAACGATCTGCGCATGTTCAAACCCGGCAATTATTCCTACCGGACGATCCGCTTTCAGGTAAAAAAGCCGAATGTCATCGCCGTCGCCGGGAAAAAACGTTCCATGCCGGTGGAAATGCGGGAACTGGACCTTCCCGCCGGAAGCAAAGGCAAAACCCTCGCTCTGTTTCACACTTCCGCATGGACTCCACGGGAGACGGCTCTCGGAGAACTGGAAATCGTTTACGCCGATACCGGAGTTCAGCACATCCCCGTCCGCGGCGGAATCGACTGCGGCAACTGGTGGGGTCCCGGCGACCTCCTCAACGCCAAAGTCGCATGGACCGCACGCAACGGTACAACGAACGTCGGCTTTTATGCCTCCGTTTTCCCGCTGACGGGAACGGATCCGATCCGCATCCGCTTCAAATCATCGCATCCGGAAGCGGTCTGGCTGATCGCCGGAGCCACCCTGCTGGATCAGGAAGTCAAATTTGAAAACCGCGTCGCCAAACCGAAAGTCATGAAAGCGGACCACGAATGGATGGAAATGGATTTCGAGCATTACACCCGTAAAGGCTCTCCGCTCGACTTCTCATTCCAAAGCCGCAATGACGCGCCCGCCGGAAAATACGGACGCGCCGTTCCGCACCCGGACGGCACACTCCGTTTTGAAAAAGCTCCGCACAAACGGCTCCGCATTGTCGGAACCAATCTCTGCGAGAGCGCGATTTACGTCAGCAAGGCGGAAGCCGTCAAACTCGCGGACTACATCGCCTCCATGGGAATCAACTCCGTCCGCTTCCATCATCATGACAACGGACTGGTCGCAAAGGGCAGCAAGGTCTCCACTGCAATCGACCCGGAAAACCTCGACCGGATCGAATTTCTCTTCGCGGAATTGAAAAAACGCGGTATCTACATCACGTTCGACGTTTACACGAGCAGAAGACTTCTGCCCGGAGACAACATCCCGGAAATGAAGCAGTATCCGAAGCTCGGCTCCAAAACAGCGGTCTGTCTGACACGCGCCGGACAGGACAATCTGAAAACATTCGCCCGCAACTGGCTGACGCACCGCAATCCCTACACCGGAATGAACTGGCTGGAGGACCCCGCCATCGTGTTCGTCAATCTCGTCAACGAGGATACACTCACCTACAACTGGCAGGCGCGGAAAGACTTTCTCGGAGCCTGTTTTCAGCGCTATGCGGAAAAACACCGGATCGCCGACCGGACAGTCAGTTCCGGCAACATCCACTTTCTGCGTTTTCTTCACGAAGTCCAGCGTGAAGACCTCGGCGAGCTTGAACGTTTTATGAAAGAGGAGCTGAAAGCCGCCTGGCCGGTCACCAGCTGCAATTACGGCGACAATGCGGGAATCCTCCGCATCCGCAACATGTTCCCCGTCTCCGACACACACATGTATCACGAGCACCCCGCATTTCTGAAACATGCGTGGTCGCTTCCGCACGCGTACAGTCAGACCTCCATGATTCCCTCCAATTCTTACCTGCCCACCGGAATGATCTGCAACCGGATCTTCAACAAACCGTTTTTCATGACGGAGTTCAACGCCTGCGCACCGAACAAATACCGCGCGGAAGACGGCCCTCTGATGGGCGCTTACAGCGCTCTGCACGACATCACCGGGATCTACCGTTTCAATTTCAACAGCAGTTCAAGACGTTTTCTGCAAACAAAGTCGATGATCGTGTTCGAGAGCGTCAATGATCCGGTCATGCAGCTTTCGGACCGCATCATCTCCCTGCTCTTCCTCCGCGGCGACGTCCGTTCCGCAACGGAAAAATTCGCCTACACGGTTCCCGCCGACCTCTTTTCCAAACACCGTGACAACGGCATCCCCGGCGCGGTCCCGCTCCGTATGATCGCTCAAGTCGGCGTGCAGTTCGAGGAGGAGAAAACAGCAAAACTGCCCGGCTATGACCGGATCGGCGACGAACGGATCCGCCGGAAAATCGCGGAGTTCGACCGTACCGGAATCGCCGTCAGCTCTACCGGTGAACTCGCGCTTGACACCAGACGCAACACGTTCCGCGCCGTCACTCCGCGCACGGAAGTGTTCACCCTGCCCAAAGGCGATATGAACGGAAATCTCTTCCGCGTGAAGAATGTCAGCACCTATCAGACGCTCGCCGCAACCGCACTGGACGGCAGAACATTGGCGGATTCGGCTTCCATCCTGATCTTCCAGGTCTCCGACGTTTCCCAGACCGGCGTCCGGTTCGCCAATCAGGAGCGAACGATCCTTGAAAAAACTTCGACCGGCCGTCTTCTGCTCCGCAAGGCAAAAGCGGAGATCGAATTGAAACTCAAACGTCCGATGACGGTCACCGCCTGCAACATGATGGGCGAACCGGTCGGTACGGTCAACTCCACATTCCGCAGCGGCGTTCTGCGCTTCACCGCCGACAACTCCGCATACAAAGGCGGCGCCGTCGCCTATCATCTTACCCCGGCAGACTGAAACCGGAAATCCGGCGCTTCCCGCGTGGAGGGGAAGCGCCGATTTAAAGATTCAGCTTTTTCCGCGCACCCGCCGGAGAAACGCCGAAATATTCCCGGAATACCCGCGAAAAATAGAACGGATCCCGGAAACCGAGCCGCGAGGAAATTTCCTTCACCGACAGCTCCTCCATCTGCAGCAGATGATCCGCCAGCGTCATGCGGTACCGGAGCACATAGTTCTGCGGACTCTCATGCAGGACTTCCCGAAACATCCGGTTCAGAGTCGGAACGCTGCATCCGGCTCGTTTTGCAAGCTCCCCGCAGGAAAGTTCCGCTTCGGGATGACGCTGGATATGTTCCAGCAGCGGATCCAGCCTGCTGTGCGGAGTCCGGTCCGGCAGACGCCGCATATCCTCCATCGCACACTCCAGCAACTGATAGCAAATCCCCGAAACCTCCGGTTCGCTCCCGGAGGTCTTCGCATTCAGAAGCGCCAGCATCCGGTCGAACAGACCGCGGTAAGCCGTCATGGACGACACGCGGAACACATACGGGTGATACACCGACAGCCGTTCCGCAAGAAGCGGAAGCAGAGAACCGCGGATCTCAAACGCAAACCGCTTCGATTCCGCCGCGGACGTGCTGAAAAAACGGAACCGTCTGCACTGCGGAAGCAGCATCACCTCCCCCGCACGACAAACGTACCGCTCTCCGCCGGTCTCATATCCAAGTTCGCCCTCCGTCATGCACTCGATCAGCAGACACGGGAAGTTGATCCGCTCCAGATACCAGTTTCCGCGCCGATGTGATTCATACAGACAGCGCGGCCACAGGTGTACCGCCGGAGAACTCTCGGAAAGCCATGTGCATGAATATGCCTCGACGATCGTTTTCTTATAATTCGGAGAACGCTGTTCCTGAAATTCCATATCCCAAACCTCCTGATCGGATTTGACAGTCCTTTGATCGTAAAATACAGGTTTTTCCGGATTATTCAACTTGAAAGCAAAGATTTTATGAACTATTTTATCCCGCACCCTGAAACAATAAAAAAGGAAACAGCTCATGCAGACAAGCGCCCCCTCTCTCCGCCAATGGCCCGCTTACGCGGAAAAAGCCGTAATCTATCAGATCTTTCTACGCTCGTTCACACTGGAAGGAACCCTGAAAGCGGCGGAAAAACTGCTCCCGCATCTTGCCGGACTCGGAATCGACATCGTTTACCTCTGTCCGCCCGTTGTCGCCGATGACGACATGGATAAATCCCACTGGAGCGACCGTCAGAACAAATCCGGCTTTGAAAATCCCAAAAATCCGTACCGTCTCAAGGATTATTACCATATGGACCCCGAATACGGGACCGATCAGGACCTGAAAGACTTTGTCGCGGCCGCTCACAGGCTCGGCATGAAAGCCCTGCTGGATCTCGTTTATTTCCACTGCGGCCCGAAAGCCGTATTTCTGGACGAGCATCCGGAATATGTACAGCTGAACGACGACGGTTCCATCAAGTTCGGTCGTTGGCATTTCCCGATGCTCAATTTCGACAATCCGGAACTCCGCGAATACCTCTGGCAGAATATGGAATATTTCATCCGCGATTTCGATTTTGACGGTTTCCGCTGTGACGTTTCCGGCATGATCCCCCTTGATTTCTGGGTGGAGGGACGACGCCGGATTGAATGTCTCAAACCCGGCGGCATCTTCATGCTCGCCGAAACGAACGGTAATCGCGAGGAACAGCTCGAAGCGTTCGATCTCTCCTACGGTTTCATCAACGGACACAAAACCGTAGAGGTGATTGAGGGAAAACTTTCCGCAAAAGGTCTGCGCGATGTCATGACAGAAGAACGCAAGCGTCTCGACGGCGCCCGCATCATCCGCAGTTTTGACAACCACGATATTGCCAGCGACCATTACGAGCTCCGCGCCGAACGCATCGCCCCCCTTGCCAAAACCAACGCCGCACTCGCCATGGATTTCGCCCTTGACGGCATCCCGTTCCTCTACAACGGACAGGAGATCGCCGACGGCCGGCGCCACAGTCTCTGGGGCAACCGCGATCATGGTAAAAATCTTGTCATCGAATGGGAAAACGCCGTCACCGAACGCGGCAAAGCCCGGATGGCATATCTGAAAAACCTGATCGCTCTCCGGCGCTCGCTTCCCATTCTCACTCGCGGAAGTTTTGAATGGATCGACAATGACCGCGACGAATATGTTTTCTCTTTCCTGCGCAAACTGGACGGGAAAACCATGCTCTGCGCGTTCAATTTCAGCGGAGATCCGCAGACTGTACGGTTCACGCCGCCGCTTCCTCCGGCAGCGGAATTCCGGTTCAACGACGGAGCGGAACGTCGTGGCGATGCTCTGCTTCTCGCTCCTTATGGAGTCGCATGGATGGAATATTGAACGGAATCCGGAATTATTTTTTAATAATCACTTGCAAATTCCGTTTTTTATGGTACATTGACTTTGATCCTGAGAACAAGGGATTTTCCCGCGTTTGAAGGAAAGCACAACAGAAATCGTTCTGATCCGCGAGGGTTCGCCCGAACGGGAAGGCGGTGACAGCCTGGATACGGAATCTCCTTATCCCCGCGTTCCTGCCCGGAACGCGGGGATTTTTATTGGAGGATCCGTATATGGAAACACGCATCGCACTGGTCGGAATCATCGTGGAAGATCACGGCGAAACCGAAAAAATCAATCAGATCCTGCACGAATATGCCGGATTCATCATCGGGCGCATGGGCATTCCCTATCGTCAGCAGGGCATTGCCATCATCAGCGTCGTGCTCGATGCCCCGCAGGATGCCATCAGCTCGCTTTCCGGAAAACTGGGAATGCTCAACGGCGTCAGCGCAAAAACAGTCTATTCCAGAAAAACCATTCAATCATAAATAAAAAGGAGTGCTGCGATGTATAACCCGAAATCATCCAAAGCAACCGAATTCATCGACGATCAGGAGATCCTCGACACCCTCGCCTACGCACAGGCAAACAAAAGCAACCGCGCGCTCATCGACTCTATTCTGGAAAAAGCCGCAACCTGCAAAGGGCTCACGCACCGGGAAGCCGCCGTTCTTCTCGAATGCGATCTTGAAGACGAAAACAAGCGCATGTTTGAACTGGCGAAACAGATCAAACAGAGATTTTACGGCAACCGCATCGTCATGTTCGCCCCGCTCTATCTTTCCAATTACTGCGTCAACGGCTGTACTTATTGTCCTTATCACTTCAAAAACAAGCACATCCGCCGCAAAAAACTTTCCCAGGAGGAGATCGCTCAGGAAGTGATCGCGCTTCAGGATATGGGCCACAAGCGGCTCGCGCTCGAAACAGGCGAAGACCCCGTCAACAATCCGCTCGAATATGTTCTTGAAAGCATCAAAACCATCTACGGCATCAAACACAAAAACGGCGCCATCCGTCGCGTGAACGTCAACATCGCCGCAACGACGGTCGAAAACTACCGGAAACTCAAGGACGCCGGTATCGGAACCTATATTCTCTTTCAGGAAACTTACCACAAAAAAACGTATGAGGAACTGCATCCGACCGGCCCCAAACACGATTATGCCTGGCACACGGAGGCAATGGACCGCGCGATGGACGGCGGCATCGACGACGTCGGCTGCGGCGTGCTGTTCGGCCTCAATCTCTACCGTTACGATTTCGTCGGACTCCTCATGCACGCGGAACATCTCGAAGCAGCCAAAGGTGTCGGCCCGCACACGATCAGCGTCCCGCGCATCCGTGCCGCAGACGACATTGACCCGACCGCGTTTTCCAATGCGATCTCCGATGATATTTTTGAAAAGATCGTTGCCGTTCTCCGGATCGCGGTCCCCTATACCGGACTCATTATCTCGACCCGTGAATCCCAGGAGGCGCGCCGCCGCGTGCTGGCTCTCGGCGTATCGCAGATCAGCGGCGGCTCCCGGACCAGCGTCGGCGGCTATGTCAAAGAGGAAACCAAAGAGGAAAACTCCGCGCAGTTCGATGTCAGCGACAACCGCACTCTTGACGAAGTCGTCAACTGGCTTCTGGAACTCGGTTACATTCCGAGTTTCTGCACCGCCTGCTACCGCGAAGGACGCACCGGAGACCGCTTTATGAAACTCGTCAAATCCGGTCAGATCGCAAACTGCTGCCAGCCCAACGCCCTTATGACTCTGAAAGAATATCTGGAAGATTACGCCTCTCCCGATACGAAAGCCAAAGGCGAAAAGGTCATCGCGGAAGAGCTGAACCGTATCCCGAACGAGAACGTCCGGCGGATCGCCGCAAAGCATCTGACCGAACTGCACGACGGCAAACGCGATTTCCGGTTCTGAACCGTGGACTCCGCCAAACATTACACTCCGGCAGAAGAGAAAGCAAATATGCTGACTCATCTGCTGGGAATTGCCATCGTTGCCGGCGGCATGGCGCTGATGTTCCGCACCGTGTTCCACAGCGGAGCACGGCTGCTGATCGGCGCCGCGATCTTCGAATTCTGCCTGCTCGCGATGTACGGAGCCTCAACCCTGTATCATCTGACAAAAGACGGCGCCCGCAAACAGTTCTGCCGCCGTCTTGACCACAGCGCAATCTATCTTCTGATCGCAGGGACTTATACGCCGATTCTTCTGACCGCCGTTCCGACGGCTCTCGGCGGATGGGCGCTTGCCGTCATCTGGATCGCGGCGTCTGTCGGAATCGCACTCAAATTTTTCTTTCCCGGACGTTTTCACAAACTGGCGGTCGCGCTTTATCTGGTGATGGGATGGCTTTGCGTCCTGCTGATCCGGCAGATGATCGCCGGCATGACGCCGCAGGCTCTGGGATTTCTGATCGCCGGCGGCATCGTCTATACCGCCGGAGTCGGTTTTTATCTCTGCCGGAAACCGTTTGCACACGCGGTGTGGCATCTGTTCGTACTGACAGGCAGCATTCTTCACTTCTATGCGGTTCTGAATCTCGCCTGACTCAACGTTTGACAAAATCGGCTTCGTAGAGAATCACGGAATCCGCATTCCCGGCAAACCGGTTCTGTTCCGGCTGCGGCTGAACTGGAGACAGCAGGGAGTAACCGAGAGCTTTGCAGGTCTTCACAAACCGGACCGTCTGCATCTTCGTACCGCGGAAACGGACCGCGAACTGCCCCTCCCCTTCCTTGAAGCTCACTGCTTTTGACGGAATTCCGAGTGACTGGATCAGACTCATCAGGTTCTGGCGGAAATCCACGGAACGGGCGGGTACACTCCACACCTGATTGACTTCGTCCGGAATGGGAACATAGTTTTCCGCAAGGTTGCCCTCCGGTGGATAAACCGCCGACGGGGTATTGGAAAAACTTGCGGCGGCAAGATCTGCCGCGTCGATCGAACCGAGTTTACGGAATGCGGGACTGACCGGATCGGGTACACCGAGTTCCGCTCCTGCCCCGGCACTCTGCGCCACACGCGGCGGCAGGACGGGAGCGCCGGAATCCGAATCCGCCATATCGTTCCAGATCATATAACCGACCACGCCGAGCACGGCGAACAGAGCCGCGACACGGGCGGGCATCAGCAGGCGGGAATAAAAGTTGAATTTGCGTTTCCGCGCGTCCTGTCTGGTGCGGATCCCGGCAAGAATGCGTTCGGAAATATCAGCCGGGGTCTCCTGCTCCAGCGCAAGTTTCAGGGTCCGGTCCAGTTGCTCCAGCTCTTTGAGATGAGTGCGGCAGGCGTCACACTCCCGGACATGGCGGAGAATCGTCTCCTCGGTGCATTCCCGGTCGAAAACGGCGGAAAGCGTCTCCGGTGTGGGGCATTTCATTTTTTCCGGCGTGGGGGATTCCATAAACTCTTACTCCTTAAGCAACTGTGTATCCAATACCATAGTATGACTCCGGAAACCGGAGCGGAATCAGGGACGTGCAGAGCGGTCGAGGTTGAGAAGGTACGTTTTCAAAAGTTCCCTTCCCCGTGCGAGCCGTGATTTCACCGTTCCCACTTTGCATTCCAGCTGCTCCGCTATCTTTTCATACGGCATATCATTCACATGCCGCAGGATCATCGTTTCCCGGAGCGATTCCGGCAAAGCCTGCAAGCCTTTGAGAACGTGTTTCTCCATCTCGGCATTTTCCAGCTTTGTATCCGGCCTCAACCGCTCGTCGGGCAGCGCGATGACCTTGGTTTCCCCGGTTTCATCAACCGTTTCCGAAATACTTGTCATCAATCCCTCGCCGCGCCGGCGGTTCCAGTGGAACTTATTGCGCGACAGATTGATTACGATCCGCTGCATCCAAGTTTCAAAACTGGAATCTCCGCGGAAATTGTCGAGTGCCCGGAAAGCCCGGACAAACGCATCCTGAACCACCTCTTCCGCATCCTGCTTCGAGCTCAGCAAGCCGTATGCCGTCCGGTAAAGTTTCGGCGCATACAATGTGACCAAACGGTCAAATGCCATTTTGTCACCGGCTTTGAAAGCCTGAATCAGCTGCGCGGTCTCGCGTATGATTTCATTATCCTTGTCTGCTGCTACTGGCATAAGACACTTCCTTCTTAAAAAAGTTCCCGTTTTTCCATTTTTCCAAAGAAAAATTTCTGTTCCGGCACGGGACGATAAGCGGACCACTACACATGCTCCTCCCCCTTAGACTGTAACATACTGTGAAAAAAACAGTTTTTCAAGTTGAAAAACGGAAAAATCATCGTGAAACATCATGGATGTTAGCCGGTTTTACTCTTAAAAAAAATGTAAAAAAAACTTTCCGGCAATCTTTCCGCGCAAAACTTTGATTTCTTCGTGAAACGAGTGTATAGTATAGGGAATAACTTTAAAATAAATATAGTAAAATGAAAAGGACAGCAGCTATGCAGATCTCGTTTTCCAGAAAAACAAAGATGTTCCGCCTTGACACTCAGAACTCCACATACGCCATGATGATCGGACACGGCGGCGAACTCCGCCATCTCTATTACGGCGCCTCCATTGCCGATGACGACATCACCGCGTTCGCCCATCGCCGCGACCGCGCGTTTTCTCCCTATCCCGAAGGCCTCACTTCCGAAGAATCGCTCAATATCGCCTGTCTCGAATACTCCACGTTCGGAAACGGAGACTTTCACAACACCGCCGCAGCTCTCCGTAAACAGAACGGTACAGCCGTCACTTCCGCTGTCTATAAAACGCACACGATCACAAAAGGCAAAGCCCCCCTGCCCGGTCTGCCCGCCAGCTTCGCTCCGGAAAAACAGGTGCAGACTCTGGAAATCACGCTGACCGATACTTTTTCCGGCGCGCTCATCGTTCTCCGTTATTCGATCTTTGATGACAGCGATGTAATTGCACGCTCCGTAAAGATCGTCAACAAAAGCAAGGAGACGATCCGTATCGAAAAACTCATGAGCGCACAGCTTGACTTTGACTCCATGCAGTATGATATGGTCTATCTGCAGGGCAAATGGGCGCGGGAACGCCATGCGATGCGTACACCGCTTCAGCCGGGAATGCAGGGCTTCCGCAGCGCACGCGGCTCTTCCGGCCACCAGTACAACCCCGGCGTGGTTCTCGCGTCGAAAAACGCCACGGAACAGCAGGGCGAAGTCTACGGTATGCTTCTTCTGTACAGCGGCAGTTATGCCGTGGAAGTGGAGGCGGACGAATACGAATCCACCCGCGCAATGATCGGCATCAACCGCGAAACATTCAGCTGGACGCTTGAAAAAGGCGCCGAATTCAACTCGCCGGAAGCCCTGATCATGTTCTCCGCAAACGGCTTCAGCGGACTCTCCGCGCAGAGCCATGCGTTCCTGACCGATCACGTCATCCGCAGTCCGTGGAAACACGTCAAGCGCCCGATCCTCGTCAACAACTGGGAAGCCACCTACTTCGATTTCACCGACAGCAAAATCTATGACCTCGCCAAATCCGCCTCCAAGCTCGGCATCGAAATGCTCGTGCTCGACGACGGCTGGTTCGGCGAACGCAACGGCGACAACTCTTCCCTCGGCGACTGGTTCGTGAACAAAAAGAAAGTCGGCGACCTCGGCAGACTCGTTGCCAGGATCAACAAACTCGGCATGAAATTCGGTCTCTGGTTTGAGCCGGAAATGATCTCTGAAATCAGCGAACTTTACAAAACACATCCCGAATGGGTCCTCTCGGTCCCCGGCGGCAAACGCTCCCTCGGACGCAACCAGATGGTTCTCGATATGTCGCGCGGCGAAGTCGTCGATTATCTGTTTGAAGCGATTGCCGGAATCCTCCGTTCCGCAAATATCGAATACATCAAGTGGGACATGAACCGCAATCTGACGGAAATCCATTCCGGCGCCCTTCCCCCGGAACAGCAGGGCGAAGTCGCGCACCGTTATGTTCTCGGCGTATACGAGCTCCACGAACGCCTCCTGAACGAATTCCCGAATCTCCTCATCGAAGGCTGTTCGGGCGGCGGCGGACGGTTCGATGCGGGAATGCTCTACTATGTTCCGCAAATCTGGTGCAGCGACGATACCGACGCCATCGAACGCGTCAGCATCCAGCTTGGCACATCGCTCTTCTACCCGTCCGCCACAATGGGCGCGCACGTTTCCGTCTGCCCGAATCATCAGACACACCGCTCGGTCTCGTTCCAATTCCGCGGCGATGTCGCTCTTGCCGGAACATTCGGCTATGAACTCGACGTCACCCGGCTCGACAAGGAGGACCAGCAGATGATCCGCGAACAGGTCGCCCGGTATCACAAATACAACGACCTCATCCGCGAAGGCACGTTCCACCGCATCACCGAAGGATTCGGACACGGTGACATCGCCGCATGGTGCTGGGTCTCCGCCGACCGGAAAGAGGCTCTTGTCACCGCGGTCCGCAAGTTCGATTCTCCGTGTGCGCAATCCCCCGTGGTCCGTCTGCGGATCCCCGGTCTTGACGCCGCGCGCAAATATACGATCGAAAACGGCGGAGCATTCCACGGTTCCACCCTTATGAACGCCGGGATCAACGTCAGTAATGATCTGCGCGGCAACGCGGTCAGCGCTCTCTATCATCTGAAAGCAAAATAACACATGCCTTCCGCCAAGCTGATCCCGCTGATTCTGATTGCAGGAATGCTCGGAACGCTGTGCCGATATGCCGGTTTGAAACTGGCGGCGGCACATGCCGGTTCGTTTCCGTTCGGAACCGCCGCGGTGAACGTCGCCGGAGCGTTCCTTGCCGGCTTCCTCTTCGCGGCAGCCAAAAGTCGTTTTCACGGACTCGAACCGTGGCTTCCGGTGCTTCTGATCGGCTTTCTCGGAGCATTCACCACATTCTCCACGCTCATGCTTGAAACGGTCAATATGATGTTCGCCGGAGCATGGAACAGAAGCATACTGAATCTGCTTGGTCAAAACGCCGCCGGGTTGCTGGCGGCGGCAGGAGGAATCGCGCTTGGACGCGTCATCTGAGGAAAGATTATGGAACAGCCCTTTTATCATATTACGCTCGTCGCGCCGGAAATTCCCCAGAACACCGGAAACATCGGCCGGATATGCTGCTGCACCGAATGCAGACTCCACCTTGTAGAACCGGTCTCGTTCTCTCTGGAAGACAAATATGTCCACCGTGCCGGAATGGATTACTGGAAACACGTCGATTACCGCCGCCATGCCGACTGGGAAGCTCTGCTGGAAACGGCCGCCGGAGCGCCGCTCTATTTCTTCTCGACCAAGGCGGAAAAACTTTACTGGGACTGCCCGATGGAACCGGGTGCGTTCCTTGTGTTCGGCAGTGAGGGACACGGACTTCCGCCGGAGTTCCACCGACGTTATGCCGACCGCTTCTACACCATCCCGATGCCGGGAAATTTCAACCGCAGTCTGAACCTAGCGAACTCGGTTGCCGTTACGATTTATGAAGGTATGCGGCGGCGGTTCACACAATCTCAGATCAGCTGATACGGTTTCCATTCCCGGTACATCCGCGGAGAACATCCGAGCCGTTTCCGGGGAAATAAATTTCACCACAAAAACCGGGACAAACAGGTTCGAAACAATACAAAACTCAAAGCGGAAAAAACAATAAATTCCATCGTTTTTTATGATGGTCGAACGCCGGCAAGGAATATACAAATTATACGGTTGCCGGAGTTGGGTACCTTGTTTAAGGCATAAAGTATCAGAAACATTTTTCACATGCAGGCAAATTTTTCCCGCCACTTTTTCCGCCCCTGAGCAGCCGGGTACGCCGCCCTTGACAAAAGAGAAACCGTATGCGATAATCTTTATTTACAACGCACCTCAAAAACATCTGTTATATATTTCACAACAATATCAAGCACAAACTTCCTGTTTTTTCAAAAAGCTTAAAAATCATATTTTCATTTCATCTATCGCATATTTTTGAGTATGAAAACCAAATTTTTACTGACATAGAGTTCTTATAACAAACGCTTATTGTGTATTGTTTCACAGTTAAATATTTTTCTCCAACATCTATTTTACACAAAAATCACAAACAAGACTTGAAATCTCTGTGAAATGATGTACATTAAATGTCATCAAGATGAAAAACAAACTTTCAGAGAGTGAAAGACTTTTTCAGCAAACAGTGAAAACACGAGGTGAAAATATGGCAAAAAAAATTACACCGGAAACAGACACTAAGGCGGCTGAAGCAGAAAGACAGCTTCAGGAACTGAACGAAATCATCGCAAAAGTCAAAGCGGCGCAGACCAAGTTCGCGACATACACTCAACAGCAAGTTGACGACATCTTCCGGGCAGCGGCAATCGCCGCGAACGAAGCCCGTATCCCGCTCGCCAAAATGGCGGTCGCGGAAACCGGAATGGGCGTGATCGAAGACAAGGTCATCAAGAACCATTTCGCCTCCGAATACGTTTACAATAAATATAAGACGGAAAAAACCTGCGATACGATCGAATACGATGAGGGATTCGGTATCATAAAACTTGCAGAACCCGTCGGACTCATCGCCGGTATCGTCCCCACAACGAACCCGACCTCCACGGCAATCTTCAAATCCCTTCTCGCGCTCAAGACACGCAACGGCATCATTTTCAGTCCCCATCCGCGGGCGAAAAAATCCACGATCGAAGCGGCAAGAATCGTCCTTGAAGCGGCAGTCGCGGCAGGAGCCCCGGCGGACATCATCGGCTGGATTGCGGAACCGACCGTCGCCCTCAGCCAGCACCTCATGAGCCATCCGATGATCAACCTGATCCTCGCGACAGGCGGTCCCGGAATGGTGAAAGCGGCATATTCCAGCGGCGTGCCCGCGGTCGGCGTCGGAGCCGGCAACACTCCCGCAGTCTTCGATGAAACCTGCGACATTCTCATGGCGGTCAGCGGCGTGCTCCAGAGCAAAACGTTCGACAACGGCATGATCTGCGCCTCCGAACAGTCCGTTACCGTCGTCGAAAGCATTTATGATGAAGTCAAAGCGGAATTCATCAAGCGCGGCGCATACATTCTCAACAAATCGGAAGCGAAAAAAGTCGGCGAGACCATCATCGTCGATCACAAGCTCAATGCAAAAATCGTCGGACAGAGCGCATACAAGATCGCGGAACTCGCCGGCGTCAAAGTTCCCGAAGACGCCAAAGTCCTGATTGCCGAAACCTCCGGCGTCGGCAGGGATTATCCTTTCTCCCATGAAAAACTCTCTCCGGTCCTCGGACTTTACAAGGCAAAAGATTTCGCGGACGCCGTCAACATTGCGGAAGCGCTTGTTGAATTCGGCGGAATGGGTCACACCAGCGTGCTTTACACCGATCCCCGCAACACCGACCGTATTACGGAGTTCGGAAACCGCATGGCGACCTGCCGCGTCCTGATCAACATGCCTTCCAGCCAGGGGGCTATCGGCGACGTGTTCAACTTCAAGCTCGATCCCTCCCTGACTCTCGGCTGCGGCTCCTGGGGCGGAAACTCCGTCAGCCAGAACGTTACCCCGAAACATCTCTTGAACGTAAAAACGGTAGCACAGAGGAGAGAAAACATGCTTTGGTTCAGAGTCCCGCCGAAAATCTATTTCAAATACGGATGCCTCAGAGAGGGGCTCAGCGATCTCAGCGACAAAAAGCGTGCGTTCTTCGTCACCGACAAGTATCTCTACGAAAACGGTCTGCTCAACGACGCACTCCAATTCCTGGAGGAAATGGGGATCAAATCGGAAGTCTTCGCCGACGTTCTGCCGGATCCGACGCTCGGAACCGCCCGCAAAGGCGTCGAACGCATGAATTCCTTCCAGCCGGACGTCATCATCGCGGTCGGCGGAGGCTCCCCGATGGACGCCGCAAAGATCATGTGGCTCCTCTATGAACACCCGGAAATTCATTTCGACGACATCGCGATGCGCTTCATGGACATCCGCAAACGCGTGTACAAGTTCCCGAAACTCGGCACAAAAGCCTCCCTCGTCGCCATCCCGACGACCTCCGGCACAGGCTCCGAAGTCACCCCGTTTGCCGTCATCACCGACGAAACGACCGGCAACAAGTACCCGCTGGCGGACTACGAACTGACCCCGTCCATGGCGATCATCGACACCCGTCTCGTCATGAACATGCCGAAGAAACTGACCGCCTATTCCGGAATCGACGCTCTGGTTCATGCGCTGGAAGCCCGCGTTTCCATTCTCGCCTCCGAATACACCAACGGCCTTGCCCGCGAAGCCGCGCGTCTCGTATTCAAATACCTGCCCGCCGCTTACGAAAACGGAACGGTCGACGAAAAGGCGCGTGAAAAGATTCACCACGCTTCCACGATCGCCGGCATGGCGTTCGCCAACGCATTCCTCGGCGTCTGCCACTCGATGGCTCACAAACTTGGTGCGGCGTTCCATGTTCCGCACGGACTCGCCAACGCGCTGCTCATCAACGAGGTCATCCGCTTTAATGCAACGACCAAGCCGACCAAGCAGGGAACTTTCCCGCAGTACAAGTGCCCGGACGCCAAAGAGCGTTACGCCAGCCTTGCGGACTTCCTGAAACTCGGCGGCAAAAACGATGATGAAAAAGTTGAGCTGCTCATCAAAAAGGTACAGGAACTGAAAGACAGACTCCAGATTCCGAAAACCATTCAGGAAGCCGGAGTTCCCGAAAAGCAATTCCTCGCCGCGCTCGACAAGCTCAGCGAAGACGCGTTTGACGATCAGTGCACCGGCGCAAATCCGCGCTATCCGCTGATCTCCGAAATCAAAGATATGTATCTTCGTGCATATTACGGAAAATAAAACGTGACTTTTCCAAGATTCGGGTTATAT
This sequence comes from uncultured bacterium, assembly GCA_900548385.1. Lineage (GTDB taxonomy): Bacteria > Verrucomicrobiota > Lentisphaeria > Victivallales > UBA1829 > UBA1829. The sequence goes on from URKJ01000035.1 coordinate 50,075, forward strand.
TACTGTAACCCGAATCTTTTTTTATGAAAATCCTGTACAGGAGGAACGTTTTATGGCAAAACCGAAAATCACGGTCTGTATCGGCAGTTCCTGCTTCTCCAGAGGCAACGAACAAAACGTGGAAGTCGTTCAGAAATATCTGGACGAGCACAACCTGAAAGACGAAGTTGATCTGGAACTTGAGGGTTCTCTCTGCCAGGGACGGTGCGCGGACGGTCCCATCGTTGTTGTGGACGGGGAAGTCTATACCAAGGTGGACCGCGGCGTCATGCTGGACCTGATGAAAAAATTATTTCCGGAAAAATAAGGAATTTCATTTGCATTTTCCACACTTGATATGATATATTGTCCGTGAACCCCGAATTTACAGGATCATTATGAATCAGAATTTCCCGATTTATACAACAGCGAACGAATGTCAGGACTGCTACAAATGCGTCCGTCACTGCCATTGCAAAGCGATCCGGATCATCAATGCCAGAGCCGCCGTGATCCCGGAATTGTGCGTCAGCTGCGGCGAATGCGTCAAAGTATGTCCGGCAGAAGCCAAGAAAATACGCTCCGATCTCTCCCGCGCCCAGCACCTGATCCAGTCCGGAGCGAAAGTTTACGCCTCGGTTGCCCCCAGTTATGTCGGCTACTTCAAAGGCATTTCCATCGGCAAACTCGCCGGAGCCTTGAAACGTCTCGGATTCACCGGTGTCAGCGAAACTGCGCTCGGCGCGCAGCTGGTCAGTTCCCAGACAGCCGAACTGCTCCGGAAAGCCGGACCCGGCGTCTATTTCTCCAGTGCCTGTCCCGCATCCGTGGACTTCATCCGCAAATATTATCCGCAGTGGACCGAAAGCATCCTTCCCGTGGTCTCGCCCGTGATGGCTCACTGCAAACTATTGAAACAGATGTACGGAAATGACATTAAAACAATTTTCATCGGTCCCTGCGCCGCCAAAAAGAACGAGGCTGACCGGAACCCCGATGACCTCAGCCTTGCAATCACGTTCGCCGCGCTGGAGTCCTGGCTGAAAAGCGCAGGCGTCACCTGGGAATCCGTCGAAGAAACGGAACTGATCCCCTCCCCCGCGGAAGAAGGACGCCTCTACTCGCTGGAAGGCGGAATGAACGAAACGCTCCGCGCTCCGGAAGTCGATGCGCGCCTGGTCGCTGTCTCCGGTCTTCCGAACATCGCGCGCATGATCGAAAAAGTCAATATGGAAGATATAAAAAAGAGCAGCACAAAACTCTTTGTCGAAATGCTTGCCTGTGACGGCGGATGCGTCAACGGTCCCGTCATGGAAAAAGGTTCTTCCAGAGTCGACGTCATGCTTGAAACGGCGTCGCATGCGCCGCGCCGCACCAGCGTCGGACGCGACGTTCCGGTCGATATTCAGCAGTATGTCTATCCGGACCGTCAGGAACTGCCCGAACCGGAGGAAGCCGCCATCAAGCAGGCTCTCGAAAAGATCGGCAAATTCTCCGCGGAAGATGAACTCAACTGCGGCGGATGCGGCTATAACAGCTGCCGGGAATTCGCCCGCGCCATGCTCGACGGCAAGGCGGAAACCTCCATGTGTCTCTCGTATCTGCGCAAAATCTCCCAGAAGACCAGCAACGCACTGATCCGCTACATCCCCGTTGCGGTCGTCATCACCGATCAGAATCTCCAGGTGCTCGAATGCAACCGCAACTTTGCCGAACTCTGCGGCGAGGATACCTTGCTCGCCTATGATTCCTGCGGGAACCTGAACGGCGCCTATCTTTCGTCGATGATCGAATTCACGGATCTGTTTGAAAGCGTCCTTGCGAACGGCGGGGAGATCGAAAAGTTCAATCAGGTCTGCGGCGACAAGATCCTCAACATCAGCGTGTTCGCGATCAACGAGGGACAGACCGTCGGCGCGGTGCTTCAGGACGTCACCCAAAACGAGCTTAAACGCGAACAGATCGCCGAACGCGCAAAAGAGGTAATCCGCAAAAACGTCATGACCGTTCAGAAGATCGCCCGCTACCTCGGCGAACACATGGCCGATACCGAAATTCTCCTCAAAGAAGTCGCCGGCTCCTACGCCGAACCCAAGGAGAACGAACGGAAATGAAATACGATTCCCCTTTCGTCGAAATGGAATGCTGTCAGCTGACCAAGGACGGTCAGGCGGCATGCGGCGACGATTTCCAGTGGCAGAGACTCGAAAACGAGAACCGCAACATCGCGGTTCTTTCCGACGGTCTCGGCAGCGGGATCAAAGCGCATCTGCTCGCCAACATGACCACCACGATGGCGCTGAAATTCATCCGTTCCAATATGGATATTCTGCAGTCGGCGGAAACGATCATGGATACGCTCCCCGTTTGCGAAATCCGCAAAATCAGTTACGCCACGTTCACAATCTTTGACATGCAGATGGGCGGAAAGACCAAAGTCGTGGAAATGGGCAATCCGCTTTATATTCACCTGCGCGGCGGAGTCGAAATTCCGCCGGCGACCACAAAGACTCTCGTTTCCGAACGTTGGCCCGACCGGGAAATGCAGCTTTCCGAACTGCGGCTGGAAGTCGGCGACCGTCTGATCGCCTGTTCCGACGGCGTCACGCAGGCCGGACTCGGACGGCGCGAATACAAATTCGGCTGGACCCGCCGCGGCTGTATGAAATTCGTTCAGGAACTGATCGCGCGGCAGCCCGACATTTCCGCAAAGGACATCGCGCAGGCGGTCGCTTACGAAGCTCTCTCCATCAACCGCGATCACAAATGCATCGACGACATCAGCTGCATGGTGATTTATCTGCGCAAACCGCGCGTATGCCGCGTCCTTACCGGCCCGCCGTTCCGCAAGGAACGCGATCACGAATTCGCCGCGCTCGCTCTCGCCGAAACAGGCGCAGACAAAGTCGTCATCTGCGGGGGAACCACTGCGAACATCGTGGAACGCGAACTGCGAACCAAGGTGGAAATCGACCTTAAAATGGTACGGTTCAGCAAAGGGCTTCCCCCGCCGGGACGGATCCCCGGCGTCGGCATCGTCACGGAAGGAATTCTCACCCTGACCCGCGTGGCGTCCGATCTCGAATCCGGAAACTGGGAGGATTCCCCGCCCGCGGCAAAAGACATCATCAACGAAATGATGGAAAGCGACATCATCGAATTCATCGTCGGAACCAAGGTCAACGAGGCGCATCAGGACCCGAACCTGCCTGTGGACCTTGAGATCCGCCGCAATATCATCAAACGTCTGCACGACATACTGAAGCAGAACTATCGGAAACAGGTCACGATCAAATATTATTAAGGAGGTACAGTATGGAGGATCGCAAAATCTCAATCGAAATCTGTTGCGGAACCGCATGTTACATGCTCGGCGCGGCGGAACTTCTTCGTCTCGAAAACATCATGCCGGAAGACTGGAAAGAATCCGTGGACATCTCCGCGATTCCCTGTCTGGAAGCATGTTCCAATGACAATCTGGGCGGCGCGCCCTTTGTAAAAATCGACGGTGAGCTGATGAGCAACGCCACAGTGGAATCCGTTTGTGAAAAAATATTCAATATTCTGAAAACGCGTGGAGGAAAATAATGAGCAATGGCGCGGAGCGTATGCGTCGAGAACTGATGATCCGTCTGGTCCGGGATTTCAAGGCGGGGACTCTGGCAGAAACGATCGACCATATTCCACTTTCCATCAGGCCCAAAAACACCAAGTCCAGCCGGTGCTGCATCTATCATGACCGCGCTGTTCTGAAATACCGTCTCATGGCGCTTCTCGGCTTCTCTTCGGAAGAGGAGACCGATGAACTGCGCTCCCTGAAATCCTATCTTCAGGAAGCGATTGAAAACAAGGATAAAAAAGAGGTCAAGCAGCCGCTTTCGGTTTGCGGAACAGCCTGCTCCTCCTGCCCGGAAAGCCGTTACTATGTGACTCCGACCTGCCGCGGATGCTTTGCACGTCCCTGCGTGTTCAACTGTCCGAAAGGCGCAATCAGCGTTGAGAATCAGCAATCGCGCATCGACTACACCAAGTGCATCAAATGCGGCAAATGCCAGCAGGTCTGTCCTTTCAACGCGATCATCAAGACCACGGTCCCCTGCGAAGAGGCGTGTCCGGTGGGCGCCATCCGGAAAAATGAAAACGGCGTGGCGGAAATCGACTTCAACAAGTGCATATTCTGCGGCAAATGCTTCAGCAAATGCCCGTTCAGCGCCGTCATGGAACGTTCCCAGCTGATCCCCATTCTCCAGGCGATCAGGGAAGGACGCGAAATCGTCGCAATGGTCGCCCCGTCCGCTCTCATGCAGTTCCCCGGAACTGTGGAACAGCTGTTCAGCGCCATTCATAAGGCAGGGTTCACGAACGTGATGGAAGTCGCTCTCGGCGCGGAAATGACGACGGAACACGAAGCCGCCGAATTCGCGGAAAAGATGATCAAGGGACAGCCGATCATGACGACGTCCTGCTGCACCGCATACGTCGAACTCGTCAAACGGCATGTGCCGGAATTTCTGGACAAGGTCTCCACGACCCCCAGCCCCATGAAATTCGCTGCGCGTATCGTCCGGGAACAGAATCCGAATGCGCTGACGGTCTTCATCGGCCCCTGTATCGCCAAACGCTGGGAAGCGGAAAACGCCCCGGAAGTCGATTATGTGATGACGTTCGAAGAGCTCGGCGCTCTGCTCGCGGGTCTCGGCATCGACATCATGAAGCAGGAGCCCTGGGTTCTCGACCATCCCGCCGCGCCGACCGCCCGCAACTACGCAAAAAGCTGCGGCGTAACGGACGCCGTTCTTACGGAAATGAGCGAAAAGAATCCGGAATTCGGCAAAATTGGTTTCAAACTCGATACCAAATTCATCAATGGTATTGACAAGAAAACAGCCAAACTCCTGAAACTTTATGCAATGGGCAAAATGCCCGGCAACTTCCTTGAAGTCATGAGCTGCGGAGGCGGCTGCGTCGGCGGTCCCTGCTCCCTGCTGAAATAACATCGCCGGCTTCCGGATAAACTCCGGAAGCCGCGGCAAGCCCCCGGCGGAAAGACCCGATATGATCAGGATTCACTACATCAAACACCCGTGGCACGGTCCGGATTTCTGGACCGGCATGTTGTTCATAGAAGGACCGGAAACTCATTTTCTGGTCGATACCGCCGTCAAAGAAGCTGTCGATACCACGATTGCCGACTTCCTCCGGAAACGGAATATCCCGTGGAAGTCGATCTCCAAAATCATCAACACGCATTCGCACAGCGACCATGTGGAAGGGAACTCCCGTCTCCGGGAACTCACCGGAGCCGAATTTTCCATTCATCGCAACGGCGCAGAAGAATTCCGCGCGATCTCCGGCTTCCGTCCCGACCGGGAACTGGAAGACGGCTGCATTCTGGAACAGGACGGAATTTCCGTGCGGATCATTCACACTCCCGGTCATTCCGCCGATTCCGTGTGCATTTTCGAACCGGAAACCGGGACGCTGTTCTCCGGCGATTCCGTTCAGGCGCAAGGCTCGCCGAATATCGGGCTTGCGCTTTATGCCGACCCGGAAGCCTACTGCAAGTCCATGCGCAAACTCCGCAGACTGTGCGAAACCGACAATGTGCAGCGGCTCATACTCGGACACCCCGAACGTCCCAGCTGCGGCGAGCTTGCCGGAAAACAGGAAATCGCCGCATTTCTGGAACTTTCCGAACAAACCGTGAAAGAATACAGTCGCGTAACCGATGATTTCCTCCGGGAAAATCCGGAAGGCGGACACGAGCAGCTGCGCGACCGCCTGCTTCAACTCTGCGGCGGCATTGCCGCTCCCGCATGGCCGGAACTTTCCTATTACACCGCCGCGGTCCATCTGAAACACGCCGGACGCTGACCCCGCCATGAACAACGACTCTTCCACACAGACCTCCGACGACCGGACAATGGAAATTGACCGGACCATCGTTCTTTCCGGCGGAAACAGCCCCCCACGAAAGAAAACAAAGCAATTCACGGATACCGGTTTTCTTTCTCAATTCAAAAAACGCCGGGACGTCGATTCGCGGATCGAAGACTGTCTCTTATACACATCTGACGCTGC
>URKJ01000036.1 GCA_900548385.1 uncultured bacterium
GATGTAGCTCCGTCTCGTGGGCTCGGAGATGTGTATAAGAGACAGGATTATATTTTTGTTCCTTGAAAACGGTACATCATTAATGGTGTATTTATCTTTGTTCTCTTCAATCCATCTTCGATATGATTCCATCTTAACCGTATCGCCTATAATACCTAAAAACGCATTTCCTGATGGAAATCCAGGGATTAACATATTCAAAGAGCTGGCACAATAATTGTATAAGGAATCTTCCTTATCCGGTCGAATATCAGGTTTATTATAGACATTCAACATTTGTCTAACCGCTTCGGGATGATTTGTATAGCCTAATAATCCAGGCAAATATTTCACCCCCATTATATCATCTAGTGTGAGCGAATTGAATTTTTTTATTAAAATATCCAGTGCCGTATGATCTCCATGCCGTGCTTTTATGGCAACAATACTGAATTGGTATAAAGTTGAACGATTGACAGTCAGAGAAGTTGCTTTAGAGACCGAAAGCATAAAAAAATCTTCAATATCTTTGTCTTTGTATAGATTTGCTATTTCGCTGAACATTGGAGCAAGAGTTCCTGATAAAATGTTCTTTTTAATAATCTTTTTCATGGGTATCGTATAGAGGTTTTCTTCGTAAGCACTGTTTAGCAATAAATTTTGAATATATTTATCTTCGGTAAAGAGTTTATTGGCAATCAGCAACTCGTGGAGTTCGATAATACTTGCAACAACTGCTTTTTTTTGTAGATTATTGCCTTGCATATTCAAGAACAACCGCAAATTATGCAAAAATGAAAACTTTAGATCAGAACAAATTATCTTATAAAACTCATCGACATTGTTACGTTCAATAATCCGTAGACAGAATTTATTAATGGAGCTTTCTATTTTTTCCAATTCATTATCTGATGGTTTCCCTGTAAGGATCATATCCGATTTTTTTTTAGCAAGCGCAGCATGTTTAACAATTTCATAATCCATGTCGTTTGCGAATATTATATTAGGAAAATACACTATTCCCAATATTAATATCTTTAATAAATTTGAATAATTTTTAGTCATGAAACCCGCTCCATTGTTTTTTCGCAAAGAGTTGTGTCTTCCTAAGTTATCAAAATCGGTATCCTCGGTCAATAAATTATGTTTATCATTCCTCACATGTGAACTGCCTAAAAAATGATGGGATATTTCATGTGGAATAATATACGGACGCACCATAGTCAGATAAGTATTGTTGAATACTTTTCATGATCGACTGCAATACAGTAAGAGTCAGCCTCTTTTTTCGCGATTATACCTCCTTTCTTTTACCATAGCAACTTATTTATGTCACATGCTTGGAGCGAGTTTCGTTTCTTTCTCTGCTCTTTTTTCGGCATCCGCTAAGGCTTTGAGTATTTTATCATCTATTGCCTTGGCTAACTCTCCAACAGGACAGGCCTCTGTGACGTTTCTCAACAAAACAATAATACCATGGCGAACGAAGAAAGTCGTACAGTTTTTTTGGGAATAACGATTGACATGTTTGTTATAAAATTTTTTGAAATAAAAATAAAATTCCCCAATTTTATTTCTTTCCATCCCATACAGGCTCAACAAAAAATCAGTCTGTATGGAACTATCCGTCAGCCAATTTCCCAATATTATTATTGAATCACGATTCGAATTGGCCGTCATTAGTTGAATATCGGCAATTCTCTCATTCTGCTTAAACACAGACACTTCGGAAACAATTCCATTCATCTTATTAATCTCACATGAATACCCGGCTAATTCAAATTTTTCAAATAGCGGACTTTGCAAAATTTGTACGGGAGTTATTTTAAACGGTTCAACTCTTTCTTGGTCTAGTGAGAAATTAAAATATTTTATGAATTTCTCTGTGTTTTTTCTGATTTCAGCATGGGAAGCATCATGGGTACCCGCGCCCAAGCATCCAGTACAGAAGAGCATTGTGATCCCTAACAAAGTTTTTGTGAACATTTATGACCTCTCAGTTTGCAGTTCCCGGCAGTGGAACAGTAACCAGAATCAAAAAAAAGAGAATCTGTCCAAACGGCATCGCAAGTCTCCATAAAAATTGTTTCCGGAACGCAATGACTCAAAACTAATAATAGTATAATTGCCGTTTTCAAAAATGCAAATTATTGTAATCAAAAACACCTTTTTTTACAACAATTGCGGGCCAATTCACTCTCCGCCTCATTCCCCGGGCCCGCTGAAGCCGCAGTAGCATTCCGGTCTGCGCTCCATGCGGTACAGACTCGCCCCCTCGCCCATGGCGGGACCAACCGAGAGCCAGTAAGTCCGGAACCGTTCATTCAAGTCGATTTCCGCAACGGCATAACCGGGATTCTCACGCGTTTCCGCGCAGACCGTCCCGTCCGGACGGATCACACGGGCTGGAACCGGCTCTTTCGCCTCTCCCTGCGAAATCGACGCCGCGAGATAAACACCGTTGTCCATCGCCCGCGTCCGCCAGACATGTTCCCAGTGAACGGCGTCGCCGTCTCCGGCAAGCGGGAACAGAACGATTTCCGCACCGTTCAGCATCAGCATCCTCACGCTCTCCGAAAACCAGTTGTCCCAACAGGTCGCAATTCCGATCCGTGCGCAATCCAACTCAAAAACGGGAAAGGAGTCTCCGGGCAGGAGCCCCGCTTCGCTCTCGCTCAAAGTCAGATGAACCTTGCGGTATTTTCCGATCAGCGTCCCGTCCCGCCCGATCAGAACGGCTGTATTGTAGGACTTTCCGTTCTCATTCTCCGCAAAAGTCGTGGCAATATGGCAATGCAGCCGCCGGGCAAAGCCGCTCAGAAACCGGAAATATGCACCGTCAATCGCCTGAGCACATTCCAGCAAAGCCAATCCCGCATGACGCGTATTCAGATTTTCCGGCAGCAGAATCAAATCCGGATTTTCCGTCCCGGTCCCGATCCGTTCCAGCAAACCGGAGATCAGACGCAAATTCGCTTCCGGAGTGGAACATACGGGCGGATTCACCTTTGTCGTCACCAGCCGGACAGTCCGTCTTTCCCATTCAGCGGCTTCAACTTCCGGTTCATAAAAAACGACATCCGCGGAAGTCCAGCGGCTGAAAAGCTCCAAAGAACAGGAGGACGCCCCGTCCGGACGCGGAAGAAGCCGCTCCAGCACATTCTTCCGCTTCCGGTGAAGGTAATCCCTGGCAATCACGGTTCCGTCTGCATCGGACCAGTTCACCACCGCCCCGAACCGGTCCGGGGAAATTCCCGGAGCCGTCTCCGACTGGACGGAAAAGCGGAACGCCCTTTCCCCCTGAGGCAAAATATAGAAAAGAAGATGCGCCGCCATCTCTTCCCCGGTTCCGCGACGGGAAATAGAATAACGCCCTTCTCCGGTTTTCAACACAGGAGCCTCGGCGGAACAACCCGGAATCAGCGTCCGGCAATCATATTTTTCAATTTTTTTCACAGTTTTTCTCCCTTTTTTATTTTTTTGAAAAAGAACATACCTGAAATATCACCGCTTTCATGGTTCCGGCGGCAATGCGACCAGCAAACTCATCCCCGCCCGGCTTTCCAGATGTACCGTTTCCGAATGAAACGGTATCAGGACCCGGTCAAAACGCTTCAACGGCAGAGTCACCTCCCCGGCGGAAACCGAACCTTCGCCATCAGTTACGATCAATACGCGGAAACTGTCGTGTCCGACATCTGCCGCCCCGCAAACGTTCAGCCGTTCCATCCGGAAACAGTCGGTATAACGGGAGTCGAACAGGGAAAAACGTTCCCCGTTTCCGGCAAGGGACAGTTTCCGGGGAACCACGAACAATTCCCGCCGGATCTCTTCAACGGAACGCTCCCGGAAGTCAAACATCGACAATGCGAAATCAATGTCACGTCCCATGAAACGCGCCTGTTCCGGCAGGACATATCCGCCCCGGTTGAACTCGATGCGTACGGCGAAATCGGTCGGTTCCATGATCTCGACCATGAAAATGCCCTCTCCGATCGCATGAGGAAGTCCGCCGGGAACAAAAAAGACGTCGCCCGGATGAACCGGGATTTTCTCGAAACAGGAAAGAATCGCCGTCTCATCCTGTTCCAGAACCGCTTTCCGGAATGCGCCCGTTTCCGGCGGGTGCTGAAAACCGAGGTAAATATAAGGCTCCGTCCCAGGACGATGCCCCAGAATGACATATCCCTCGCTTTTTCCGTTCTCCGAGTTCAAATAACGACGGGAGAATGCAACAGTCGGATGACACTGCAAATGCAGGCGGATGGAGGAATCCAGATATTTCAGCAGAAAACCGGCGGATTTTCCAAAACGCGCAAGATGTCTCTCCCCGAGCATCTCAAGAGGACAGCGCTCCAGCCAGTCGGCAAAAAATGAAACGCCGTTCCCCTCCGAAGCGAGCTGGGACAGGCCTTCCGTTGCCAGTTCTTCCCGTCCGACATTCTTTGCAAGAGTTGTCGAAAGAATCCAGTCTTCCGGAAAATGAGAATCCGCGGGCGCCTCCGCTCCGGCAATCCCGTCAAGGATGCGTCCGCCCGAATAAGTCCGCCAGACCCGGTTCGGCATGATCCGGAAAATTGAGGGACACTTCATTTTTCCGCCTCCTTCTTCAGCCGCAGAACCACCTGCCGCGCATGCTTCAGGCACAATTCTCCGGGAAGGACTTCCAGCTCTCCGGAACCGAAAACGATCTCGGCCTCCCGTTTCAGACGGATCCGGCAGCTCTCCCGCTGTCCGTAATTCGGCACCCAGAGATAATCCGCTTCACGTCCGGCGGCATACTCCACATGGCAATCCGCCTCCACCGGAACCGGTAAAGCACCCGCAATCCGTTCCATACATGCGGCGAACTGATCCATGACGAGCGGCAAATTCCATACATCCGCAGTCAAATAGAAAAACCACCCTCCGCCGTATTTCCGGGACAGCAGCAGGGGAAGTCCCCGATCCGACCGGACGAGCACTTCCGCATCGACGACTTCCACCTCCCGAATCTCAAAAGGAACACCTTGAAACGAATCCTCCCGGCAATCCGTCTGCCGGACGCCGGTCAGCCCGTTCAAGGGGCCGCCCGGCAGGTTGTCGAATAAACATCCTCCGGCGGAAACATCGCCGAACGGAGCACCCGCCGCAACAATTCCGCCGGCTTCGACATACCGCAGAATCCAATCCGCCAGACGGTCCGTCATAACCACTTGATACGGAAGGAATAAAAGCGGAAGCCGAAACGCTCCTCCCAACAGCTGCTCCGGCGTCGCGACCGCCAGCGGAATGTTCCGGCGGAAACAGAACTCCGCGACGGCAAGACGCGACCGCGCGGGCTGATCGTCTCCGATGAGGTGCCGAATTCGGTTGTTCATGGCTTTGACAGCGAAATTTGTATTCCGGTCATAGAGCACGGCAGCGGTTTTCCGGGGAACCAGACGGGAAGCGTCCGGATACTGTTTCAGGAATTCGCCGAACCGCCGCGCACTCTCCGCCCGCCGGCTGAAAGAACCGTCGGCAAGAACCAGTCCTCTTCCGCCGAGCTGGAATCCGCTGCGGAACGGCTCCCACTTCCAGTAGACAGAACCGACTGCCCCCTGAAAGAGCGCTTCGAAATTCCAGTCGATCAGTTCCTCCGGTTCAACCCGCTCGCAGGTGAAAAGTTCCGAATAGCAGTGACTCTGCATTTCCGCAACCATAAACGCACCGTTTCCGGCGGAAGCCGCTCCGGCAAACGTAAACGTTCTCAAACAGGGGGAATTCTCTTTCAACAGACGCCCTCCGGTTTTCGGATAAAATGAAATTCCGAAGCAGTCCACGGCAGAAGCGGTCTTCCAGTCATCCGTTCCGCGATCGAACTCGCTCCAGACCGCATTGCTCATCACATTGTCCGCCGTCACCGGGTGTACGGGATCAATCCGCCGGACGATTTCCGCCCACTCCGTCACGATTTCCGCCAGAGACTGCACCCGGAATTCCTCCCAATCCGTATCCGGAACGATGGACGCCCATGTGACGGGATCCAAACGGATCTGAGAAAACGCCGTATAGGATTTTTTCCAACTCCGGTTCAACGCCCCGATAACGCCGTACTTCTTCGCCAACCATCCGCGGAAACGATCCAGAGTCCATTCGTCATACGATTTGAAATGGGTTTCATTCCAGACATCCCACCCGCACAGTGCCGGCTCCTCTTTCAATTCCCCGACGACATATTCCAAGAACCGCCGCAGCGTTTTTTTCACCTCCGGATAATTATAATTCAGCTCACCCAATCCGTTCTGCATCAACGACTTCGTTCCATCGGAGTTTTCAACGGCAAACTCCCGCCTCCATTGGCTGTCCGGCAGATATTCAAGGTTGGAAACCTGTCCGGTCAGCTCAACGATCACCCCCAGACCGTATTCTGCCGCGGTTTTCAGAAAAGTGCGCTGGACTCCAACCTCCGGCATCCCGTTCCTGTAAAAAACCGGCGGCCAGATGACAACGGTATTCATTCCCAGCGAAGCCATCGCACCGCACGTCCGGGCAAATTCCTCCGCCGTCCCCTCCTCTTCCAACAGAACCACGCTCCCATAGCGGAATGTGTCAAACATGCTTCCACCTCACATCATAACCAATGAATGAACCGAAAGATACGAAAGCCGTTTTCCTCTGCGTCGACGGACCGTAAACCGATGCACCGCCCACGGAGGAACACCATTCCGCCTCCACGCCGTCAAACCGGATTTCCAAAGCGAGCGCCGGATCCGGCGACAGGAAAAACGGAAATGCCAACCGGCTCTTTTCCGGCGGCGTTCCGGAAAAACGAAACTCATACCGGAGACCGTCGCAACGGCAGATCAGGAGAGCATCCGCATAAAAATCCGCTGCCGGCTCATACTCCGCACAACGGCAGAAATGAAACCGCTGGCGGCACCGGATTTCCCGTTCCCGAATTTCCGGAGCCTCATCGGAAACCTCCAGATTCCGGGGAACAAGCCGTTCTCCACCATCAAGGCAGATTTCCGGAAGAAACGGCGGTTCCGATCCGGAATAAGGAGCGGGAATCAGCCTTCCGAAATAAGGAACCGGCATGAATTTTGTACTGACATCAACGGTCACATCATTTTCCCCGGTGATCCGGTTATGCCAGAAAAACATGTTCTTCGTCATCCTGTTCTTCAACGGAATCACATAATGGACGCCGGTGGAAACGGAATTCGCACAGACGATCCCCGGCCCCGGCAGATATTGCAGAAACGACTCCCGTTCTGACGGAAACAGGAATTTTCCGTGCCCGGCACCGGACGCGAACCGGAATGCCATCGCAAGCCCGTAAATGCCATAGCCCTGCGCCTGAACGTGTGTGGTGTATTCATCCCAGATACCCCGGTTTCCGCCTTTGTCGCGGAAAACCTGTCCTTCCGCGGAAAACCCGTGCCGCAGAAAAAACGCCGTCATTTTTTCCGCCGCCGCATCCGCCTCCTCCGGTTCGATCAGCTTCCGGTCCGCGGCGAATTCCCATAGGAACACCTTTTTGATCTCCGCTTCGCCGCGCAGGGAACGTCCCCACTTGGCAAGTTCGCCCTCCCCGTCGAGCAGAAAACGTCCGGAAGCGCAAAAATCTTTCAATATCTTCATGATACGTTCATGAAAAGGACTCCGGAAATCAAACAGTTCGTCATAATGCAGAAGAAGCCCGATGATCTCCCCGCTGTACGCATCAATCCTCCGGTCGTCCCGGCTCCCGCGCGAATCGTCGTCATTGAAAAAGCCGTTGCCGAGATATGCCTCCAGCATCCGCTCCATGCAATGTCCGGGGTCGATTTCCGTCTGCCCGACGAATCCGAAACGGACACGCATCACTTCTATCAGCGCGGCGGCGACACAATAGTTTCTGGATGCCTCGCGCAGATAACGCATGTCGAGCTGACGGATAAAACGCACGATCTCCCGCCATTCGGACTCGGAAAACAGCGACGCGAAAGCACCCTCCGGTCCGCCTGACAGGAACACGGCGTACAACAGAGCAAACGTCGTCCATGCGCTCCGGCGGTCGTCCACGCGGACGGAAGCCAGCGTCCAGAGACGGCAGCAGTTCCGCAGATCCGTCTTTCCGATCGCCCATCCGGCACCGACTCCGCGGATCACGCCGCCAAGAACAAGCCAGCCGGAATCCTTGCAGTCGATTTCGGCATCCACCACCATCCGCCCCTGTTCATCGGTATGCTTTGCGGCGAACTGCAGAGCCCGGTCCAGAAGCGGCAGATAAAAAGTTCGTTCCATATTTCATCCCCTGTTTGAGATTCTGAAACAATATATCGCGGGAAAACCGGAAAGCAGGTATAAAAATCCGGGGAAAATATACAAAAATCAACGATCCCGGACGGCAGGACCCGTTGAAGCATCCAGTTCCCGCCTGCACTCCCGCCGGTACGCCGTCGGCGTACACCCGCAGTGCAGACGGAAAAAGTTTGAAAACGCAAAGAGATTCGGATAGCCCATGAATTCCGCGATCTCCCCGATTCTCATATCGGAAAACTCAAGATAATGGGCGGCGATCTGTGCCCGTTCCCGGTCAATCAGCGCTTTCGCGGAAAATCCGCACTCCTTCTTCAGGAGACCGGAAAGATACCCGGCGGAATAACCGCAGTTTTCCGCAAGTTCCCTGACGGACAGAGGAGTTCCGTGCCGCTGGCGGAGCAGTTTTTTCACCTGCTGAAACAACGGGGTTTCACGCCGGTCCACCCCCAGTACATAACGGGAGAACAACCCCAGCAGAAGCGATTCCACCAGGACCGTGTTGTAGGCGCTCTCATCGCAAACCAGATTTTCGCCGCTGAAAATATGACGGTTCGGGAATGTCGCAGTCAGGAGCTCCCGGACCGCATGGATGCCGCCGCGGGTTTCGCGGGAGGCGGGAATATGAATCGGCCCGGAGCCGCGCCCATCCATCCCATGAACCTCGAACTTGAACGAAAATCCCACAAATTCCGTACGGCGGTAACGCAGAAGATGAGGAATTTCCGGCGGCACAAACAGAATATCTCCGGAATTCAGTTCCCGTACATCATTCTTTCCCGTCACGAACTGCGCCCCGCCGGCTTCCGCAAGGTTCAACTGCCAGAACAAATGGGAATGCATCGGCAGTTTCAGCGCATTCGTATGACGATGATACTCCCAGTATTTCAGGGAAAGACGGATTATTCCGTCAGCCACTCCCGTTTCCATAACGCACACCTTCTTATTGACTCTTCCGCTTCATGACATTCCATGCCCTGCCGTTTTACTCCAGGGTTTCATAAGATAGCACATGTTCTGCAGGATTGCCAGTATCATTTTGCATGGATTCGCATCATCTCTGCCGGTTTGCCGGACGGTGTTCTATGATTTTTCAATCAATCCGCGGCATCGGCGACACAATCGTCTATCTCCGGACGGCATAACGCGCCGCGATTGATTTTTGCGCTATTCATGCTATATTATTCCGCAAATTGCAAGGATCAAAAATTATCGGAGGATAAGATCACATGAACGGCAACAACACCTACAAGAGTCCGCTGACCGACCGCTACGCCGGAGCGGAAATGAGCTTCAACTGGTCCCCGCAGCGCAAACATTCCACCTGGCGCCGTCTGTGGGTCGCCCTCGCGGAGTCCGAAAAGGAACTCGGCCTGCCCATCACGCAGGAACAGATCGACCAGATGAAAGCCCATCTCGACGATATTGATTTTGAAGCCGTTGCCCGGAAAGAGTCCGAACTCCGCCATGACGTCATGAGCCATATCCATGTGTTCGGGACCCAGTGCCCCGCCGCAATGCCGATCATCCATCTCGGTGCGACCAGCTGTTTCGTCACCGACAACACCGAGATCATCCAGATGCGCGACGGACTCAGGATCATTCTCGGCAAACTCCTCAAAGTTGCCGGAATCCTCGCGGAAAATGCGGAAAAATACAAAAATATGCCGACCCTCGGCTTCACGCATTACCAGCCCGCACAGCTGACGACCGTCGGCAAGCGCTTTGCGCTCTATCTTCAGGATTTCACGTTCGACATCGAACGCATCGAAGAAGAGATCGAACGCATCCCCATGCGCGGTGTCAAGGGAACCACCGGAACCCAGGCCAGCTTCATGGAACTGTTCCACGGCGACCATGAAAAGATCCGCCAGCTCGACCGGCTCGTCGCTTCCAAAATGGGATTTGAAAAGACCGTCGCGCTCAGCGGACAGACCTATTCGCGCAAAATCGACTACTTCGTGCTTTCCGCGCTCTCCGGCATCGCGCAGTCCGCGTACAAATTCGCGGGCGACATCCGTCTGCTGGCAAACCTCAAGGAAATCGAAGAGCCGTTCGAGAAAAAGCAGGTCGGTTCCAGCGCAATGGCATACAAACGCAATCCGATGCGTTCCGAACGGATCTGCGCGCTCTCCCGCTACCTGATGAACATGCCGCTCAACGCAGCCCAGACCCATGCGGTTCAATGGTTCGAACGCACGCTCGACGACTCTGCGAACCGCCGTCTTTCCCTGCCCGAAGCGTTCCTCACCGCCGATATTATTCTCTCGCTCGTCGCAAACGTGGCGAACGGAATGCAGGTCTGGCCGAAAGTCATTGAAAACCATGTCATGGCGGAACTCCCGTTCATGGCGACCGAAAACATTCTCATGGCGGCAGTCAGCGCAGGCGGAAACCGGCAGGAGCTGCACGAAGCGATCCGTCAGCATTCGATGGACGCCGGACGCCGCGTAAAAGCGGAAGGCGCGCCGAACGACCTGATCGAACGCCTCGCCGCCGATCCGCTGTTCGCCAAAGTCTCCCCGAAATTCCATGAGATCCTCGCTCCGGCGCAATTTGTGGGACGCGCTCCGCAGCAGGTCGACGACTTCATCCGCAGCGTGTTCGAACCGCTGAAACAGCGTCTCGCAAAGTATGAAAACGTCAAAATGGACGCGATCAACGTTTAATTTCTTACGGAAAGCGGTTTTGCCATGGAACAATCGGACAAGAATTTAATGAATCTGACCAAACGGCTGGCGACGGCGGGCGTCGCCTCCAGGCGCAAAGCCGCCGAACTCATCAAAAACGGCGAAGTGACCGTCAACGGGAAGGTTGAGACCAACCCGGCGACTCTTGTTTCGCCGTCGGACAAGATCCGCGTGGAAGGCTCCGCTGTGGCGGGCTCCGCGGAGCATGTCTACATCATGCTCAACAAACCACGCGGATACGTCTGCACCAACGAGGACCCGCACGCAAAGAAAAAGGCGATCGACCTGATCCGGCTGCACAAGCCGGTCCGTCTGTTCTCCGCCGGACGGCTTGACAAAGACAGCGAAGGGCTCATCATCTTTACCAACGACGGGAAATTCGCGGATCGTCTGACGCATCCCCGCAATGAGATCTTCAAGACTTACGCGCTTTCCGCAGAACGTCCGTTTACCGATGACGAACTCCAGCAGATGGTGGACGGTATCGAAGACGACGGCGAAACGCTGAGCGCGGAAGAGGTCTGGCAAGCCGGGGAACGCAAGTTCATGATCGTGCTCGCGGAAGGGAAAAACCGCGAAATCCGCCGGATGGTGGAAGCGCTCGGCAACCACACCAAACGGCTGGAGCGCATGGCGATCGGCGATCTCCGCCGCGGAATGCTCAAACCGGGAGAATGGCGGTTCATGACGCGCCGGGATATTGCCCGCATTCTGATGCTGGACGAAAACGACCCCGAAGTCGAACAGTTCAGCGCAAATCTCCGCCGTACCCCCGCCCATCCCGTCCGGGGGCACTACGACGACCACCGCCGCAGACAACAACGCGCTCCGCGCCGTCCTTCCCGCGAAAGCGACGACCGGTTCGAATGATCCTGCGGGAGCTGTCGTTTCGCGGAACACCGCTGGCGCTTGTGGAACAGCATCACCATGTGCTGCTCCCGTGGGCGCGCCATGTCCGGCGGACCGGACGGAGCTGTCACGCTGTCACGCTCGACCACCATACCGACGTTCTTCCCGCGTTCAGCCGATCCGGAACAAAAGGAAATTTCGATTTTTCCTCCGATGAAGCGGTCTGTTCCGCTCTGTCGCTTCTGCGGCACGACGAACATATCGACTGGGCGCTCCGGGCGGGAATCCTGCACTCCGCACGGATTCTGTCCCACGAAAATTTCACGGAATGCGCCCATCCGGCAATGAGCGTCAGCCGGGATGCTCTCTGGCCGGAACCGCAGGAGATCCTCAACGGCTCCGAACAGGCTGTCAAAGCGGCGGAACAGGTTCTGGAAACCGACTGTCTGCGCCGTCAGCTCCCCGCGCTTGCGGACCCGCTGATTCTGGACATTGATCTGGATAACTTTCTCTGCGAACGGGCTCTGCATCCGCAGGATCCTTCGTTTTTTCTCGCTCTGGCAGAGCGGGCGGAACTGATTACAGTTTCCCTGGAACGCGACTGGGTGCGATGCCTGCGGTTCCGCGGCGAAACAATCACGGCGGACTCCCTGTTCGAGAGTCTGCTGCGCCTCGCATAGACTCAAAATTCAAATAAACAAGGAGACCCGACCATGCGTATTTTTCATGTACTGGCAACCGGAGCGGCACTGCTCTCCCTGCTCTGCGGCTGTACAACCCGCTTTGAACAACAGAATTTTCCGGCGGAACTTCACCCGGCACCGGACACGGTTGCCGTTTTTCATACGCCGGGCAATCCAGTCTGGACCGTCTACGGCAACGACAAGGCGGCAGAGCGGCGTTTCGTTCCATGCTCCACGTTCAAAATCGTCTCAACCCTGATGGGACTTGACGCAGGAATCGTTTCCGGCCCGGAATCCAGGCTGGGATACGACGGTACCCGGCATGAATACGACAGCTGGAATGCGGACCTGCCGCTGAACGACGCATTCCGCCTGTCGTGCGTCTGGTACTACAAAAAACTGATCGGACGGATGGAAAAATCCTATGTGCAGAACGTTCTTGACCGTCTGCATTACGGCAACCGCAACATTTCCGTATGGAACAGCAACGGACACAACGTGTTCTGGATCGAATCCAGTCTTCTGATCTCCCCCGTCGAACAGGTGAACGTGCTGGAACGGATCTTTTCCGGACGGTCCGGATTCCGCACGGAGCATGTCGCGATTCTGAAACAGTGCATGCGGCGGGGCAATGCCGGAGCATTCGCGTTTTACGGCAAAACCGGCACCGGGCGCAATCACAACAGCAACCGTCTGGAAGCCTGGTTTGTCGGCTTTGCGGAACATCCGGACGGACGAATCCTTTATTTTGCCGCCCATGCGGCAGATCCGGAGCGCAACGTTTCCAGTGCCGAACTGCAGGAAAAGATCCGTCAGCTCATCTGCCGGTCTGTCCCCTGATCAGGCGGATTCCCGCTGCTCGGGCGAGAACTCCTCCACCCGCAGTTCCGCGGGAACGGCTGCCGGTTCCCGTTGTTCCAATTCCAGTTCAAAGCCGTAAGCGCGGGCGAACTCCCGCAGCTCCGCAATCTCCTGTTCCGTATATTTCATATCGTACCTCCTATCCGGTATGAGAAACAATATACTCCCGTATCGTTATGATCCGGTTTGGACACGGTGTCATCTCCATTAAATCATCCTGCGACAAAAACGGCGGCGGAACCGTTACGCTCCGCCGCCGTGAATCATCCGGAACCGGACGCAACTTATTTTTTGCGCGGACCGACCGTTGCAAGACGGGAATTGATGTTGATGTTCGAACTCTCAAGTCCCGGTTTCTGACCGTGCAAGTCAAAATCGATATTGACATGCGGGCCAAAGATCAGACAGTACGTCGAACCGCCGAAGTGGAACATGCCCGTTTCCTGTCCTTTCCGGATATGCTGTCCCTGGAACACGGAAATGTCACAGGTCGAAACCTCCGCCATACCGATGGCGACGAATGCCATCAATCCGATATCCGGATTGTCCGCCTCAATATAGATGACCGCACGGGTGGCGATTTCCGCCAGATAGCCCTGCGAATCATTCGGAGCGGACGGGTCGAAACCGACGCTGCGGGATTCCGAATAGTAGGTTCCGGGAATGACTTCCGTCTTGACGACGCGTCCCGAAATCGGCGAATGCCAGCGGTGATAACTCAATGCACTCAGGAACGCCTGATAAACCGTTCCGCCGACGAAGTGATTGGCGCGCGGATCGTTGTTCAGCAGGAATCTCAGCGCATACGGCTGTGCCTTGATCCAGAACTTATCCAGCAGCTGGACGTTGCGGGCAATCGCGAACGGCGCGGATTCACAGGCGTTGGCGATCACGGCGTCATTATCCGGTTCCGCGACCGGACGGACACCTTCCCGGAACTGGCGGATGAAGAAGTCGTCCCATGATTTGAAACCGTAATGCGGTTTCGACGGATCGCAGACGAATTCCTGCGCGAAAGTCGGCATCGCCTTGCGGGCGTCCTCGCCGAACCAGCCGTGTCTCGGATCGTCGCTCAGCACGCTGGCGCTTTCAGGCGAACGCAGGAAGGTCCCCCATTCGTCGAGAATCGCTTTGATGTGCCGGTTGACCTTGCGGTCGATAAACGCCGCCCAACCGCCTTCCGTCGCCATGGACCAGTCGAGAATCGCGTTGAACGGAAATCCGACAAGCCCGTTTTCCGCGTAACTCGGAGCATGGGTAAGAATCACGTTGAACAGTCTCAGCATGTGCTGATAGTCGCGGACCTGCGGAAGCCCGGTCGGCGATGTGGTCCGGTCTTTCGGCACTTCGCTGAACATCTGCGTAAAGAACATATACGCTTCCGCATCGTTTTCAATAAAGTTTTTCAGGTCTTCAACGACCGGTTTCAGCGGGCCGGTGTCTTTTTCCGCCTTGTTCATGATCATCCTCAGCCAGTCGGTAAGTGTCTTCTGGTCCTGCGGCATCCATTTTCCTGCGGCGAACATCTTGTGTTTCGGTTTGATTGCTGTGCTCATAATCCCCCTCCTCATTGTTTGAGAGTATCCGGAACCGCGTTTTGCGGACCGGACGGTTTCTATGTTTCAATCGCAGCCACCCCGGCTGCGATTCAATTCATATTCCCCGGCATCGAACGGGCATGGAACAGTTCTGCGGAAAGCGGACGGATATAATACGATCAGCCTGATACGGCACATGTCGGAAATTCCCCCCTCAATCATAGTAAAACAGATCCCCCATCTGTTGATGCTTTATGGAGAGAGACAGGCGGACAACAGCATTTGTTCCGTCTTTATCAAAAAAAATTGAAAAAAAGAGAATTGGTCCGCAATGATGCCCTTGAAAAAAGGAATTTACTGTTTCCCGCATCCGCCAAAACCATCAAACACTATAGAAAACCCGTCCGGGGAAATCGGACGGGGCGGCGAAAGCTGCTGTTTTATTTTGTTTCCCAGATAAAGGTTTGAGAATTCGGATAGACAAGGTTATGAGTGCTGTTCTGAAACCACACGATTTTTTTCTTTCTGGTTCCCAGATTGTAATACAGCAGAGCGACTCCGGAGGGAGGACAGACTTCATCTCCCAGAGAAGCCCGCGGAATGGTCACGGGGCAATGAATCCGCCGACCGTGAAAAACCGAGTCATAGTACCCCAAAGCCGGTACATATTCCGGACGCCAACCGCCCAGCCGTCCCGCTCTCTTTCCGCCGAGATCGCAACACCATGGAATGTTTGCAACGACCTCGCTGACCGACGGGTCCAGCGATCCGGCCCAGAGCGCCTGCATGCCCCCCTGACTGCCGCCGGATGCCGTCAGATCCTGTCCGTTCCATTGCGGAAGAGTCCGGATGAACTGAAGAGCCCGCATCACGCGCAACGCCATGCCGTTGAAATATGCCTTCTCCGGATCGGCATTCTGGAGAGGATCAAAGCCGTAACTCCTGCCGTTGGAATATGTTTTGTCGAAAAAACTGCTGTAATATGACCGGTCCTTTCCGAGATCATACCCATGAGCATTGACCTCAAAATAGATCTGGTTGGCATTCCAGAGCCCCTTCGGGGGAGTCTGTACCGAGATTCCGTATCCCTGAAAATTGACACAAGCCGAAAGACTCTTTTCCGCAGCCCCCGCCGGGATGGCCAGATATCCGGTCACCGGACGGGGACCTGCGCAATTCACCGAGACCGCATAAATATCGAAATCCGCATTTTCCTCCGTCGTTTTGATTTTTGTCATCTCCGCATGAACCGGAACCGCGGCGAGGCGCTTTTTCTGTTTCTCCCAGAATGCATCAAAATCCTTTGGTTCTTCGGTTCCCGGCATCAGTTTTTCCGGTTCGACGCCGACGCCGCCTTCGAACTTCACCGTCCGTTTTTTCCCGTTTGCGTTCTTCCGTTTGACCAGTTTTCCCCTGTCGTTCAGCAGCAGAGCCTGAAGCTGAACGAATCCAGGCTGATTCAGACGGGTGGAGACTACGGCAGTTCCCCCTTTGGGAATTTTCTCAATGCCGCTCTCCTGTTTTCCATCGTCGCCGATCCGTGTCCATTTCAGCGAATAATACTCTGTTTCCGGGACATCCGCACCAAAATCGGTATCGAACAGGAACCGGATCGGCTCTCCCGGTGCATAGACCGCTTTTTCGGTTCTGCCGAACGGAGTCTCCGCTCCGAAGGAGAGCTGGAAAACGGAAAAAAGAGCGAACAGATAGAAAAATGCTTTTCTCATGATTTCGATCACCTGCGTTTTATTCTTGCCGGATGGCATTCTCACTCGTCACAGGATTTCAGGAAGAACTCAAACACATATGGTTTGTTCTCCACGACTTTGTACGAGAACATCAGCGGACAATCATAGAAGACTTTGACCGCCGGGGTTCCGTCCTGTCCGCCATTCGGTAGAAATTCCGCCTTCTTAGTATACCAGAAACCGTTCGGGTACTTTTTTCCTCCATGCGGAAAGGTATACTTGAATGCACCGTTTTTCATCAGTTTGCCGTTGACCTTGATGCTGTCGATCAGGATCGGTTCCTGCTCTTCCGGGCTGCTGGCCCAGTAGCCTTCGATATGAATAGTCAACGGCCCCGATTTCTGCGCAAGGAACTCCATTTTATAGCTTTTCCACTCATCGGAAACGGGCGCTTGAAAATCGGTCCGGAACTCATTAACCTTGCGACCTTTCAGCTCTCCCTTTCCGGCATCAACGATCCTGACTTTCTCTTTGCCGCCATCCACTTTGATGTTGACTCCGGGATCCGCACTCGCGCTTAGCGTAAACAGAGAGAGACCCGCCATAATTGCAAACAGTGTTCTTTTCATTTTTTATCCTTTCTGTCAAAATTTCTGTTTTTTGAAATGTGTTTTTCCTGTAACGACGAGTTGTCCCGCCACCTCCTTTCCCGGAACAATTTTCCGTCATTTGTATTCCGCACGTTTCCTTTCCGAATTTCAGGGAACTCCTCATCGTGCCGATGCTCACCAACCGTAATAACGGTAGGGATCATCGGATTCCAAAGCCTCGTCCAGATAGAGCGTAAGATATTTCGGAACATTCAGATACGGTGTTCCGATCAGACCGCCAGTCCCGCGCAGATCGTTGCAGAGTACCGTCAAGACATTTTTTCCGGTCCGGAATTTCGCTTGCGGAATCCGGCAGGTTCTCGGAACCTGGCAGCAGTTCTCCGGATTGGTCTTTACCGAGACTTCACTCAGAAACAAACCGTTCAACCAGATCCAGGATTCATCGTCCACCGCTCCAAGGTTCAGCGTCACTTCCTCCATATTGCGCATGGAATCCGGCAGCTCAAACTCCAAACGGTACCAGACCCATCCATCGTAATTTTCATACCCTTTCCACTGTTTTTCAAACTCTCCGGGCACCTGTATTTTCCTCCATCGGGAATCCGGAGGTCCATTTGCGGCGAAGAGTTTTTCCTCCCGTCCCGTTTTCCCGGGATCGGGCATTGCCATCCAGTTCTGCGGAAGAATCTCCAGTCCGCCGTTCCGGAAACCGGGATTGAAAACGCCGGGAAAGCCGTCGCGATCCCGCACGCCCAGATTATACAGCAGACGCGACACAAGAAAGTTCTGTCTCCGAATTGTTGTCCGATACTGCGCCTCCTCCTCGTCAAACGACCATGGTGCCGTCTGCAATGCAACGATTTTTCCTTTTCCATGCCGGATGATCTTCAATGAACGCCCCTCCCGGGAACCGACCGGGAAGAGATCCCCCTCCCATCCGTTTCTCCAGTGCAAATCCGCGCTTGTGATTCCTGCGAATTCCGGAGTAGAGGCCATGTCTCCTGCAAATCCGGCATACCATTTTCCGGACTGTGTCCGGAAGAAACCGGGAAACAGACGGTTCAATTCCTCGCCGGAAAGTCCCAGAGCCAGCACGGTCAGACCGTTCCGGACCTTTTCCGGAAGATTTCCCTCCAGCTTCCACTCAGGCGTAATTACCAGCACTCCATCCGAGTCTGTACACCTCTCCGCCGACTCGAACGGCATATTCCGAGCCCGCAACAAAAGTTCTCCCAGAGTCCCTCCCGCATGATACAGGTTCTTTTCTGAACGCAGAGAACTTCGGTCCAGACGAACCAACATCCGGTTCAGCTCCCGCAGAGCCTCGGGTTCCGTCTCCGTTCTTCCGCAGATATCCAGCTGGGAAAACAGCACCACGCCCTTTCCGTTCCGATATTCCAGAACCGGCGCATACTGCAGATCGAATCCCGCAGAGAGCAGCGGAAGCCAGTTCCCGCTCTGCGGTTTTTCCGGCAGCACACTGGCAACAGCTCCCCGGTTTCCGGCGCGCCAGATCCGGGTATTCGCATGACCATTCCATAGATGAGTGGGAGCGAAACCGGATCGTTCGCTTCGCGAAAGCATCGGCGGCAGAAGCGTGGCATCGCCGCGCCAGTTTTCCAGGCGGGACCCATCCGGACGGAAAACTCTCCGGACCGCGTATTCCTGTACGCGGAATCCGTATTTTTCCAGAATCTGCGCACTCTGTTCCATCACCAGAACACGCAATCCTCCGCGAATCCGGTCCGCCAAACGGAAGCTCAGCTGCGGAAGACTGTTCCGTCCCAGAATCAGAATACGGATTCCATCCAGTTCCTCCTCTTTTCCGATCTTGCGCGCAGAGATGCCAATGCGTTTCAGGAGCACTTCCAGACTCCCTTCCGGATCAAAGAAACCGACCGTTTTCCGAATTGGCTCATATCTTCCGTTGTCGATACGGAGAACGAACGAATCTTTCCCGGAATACGTTCCGCTCCGGAATTCCGCCTTCAACGTCAGCGAACTTACCCCGCAGGAAGAGGGGATTTGAACGTCCTGAGGAATATCCCGGCGTTCTCCGGCAGGAACCAGAACCGATCCGCTCCGTTGAACGGAAAGTTCTGGAACGGAAAAACTCCATTCGAATGTTCTGTCCGTCCGGGAATCATTGAGAAGCTGAATCTGTTTCCCGACAGTTTCTCCGGGGAGGCACCAGACACTGCGCTCGGTGAAACTCCCCTCCTTTCCGACAATCCGGCCAAGCAAAGGCGCCGACTGGGCTGCGACCGTTTTTCCGGTTTCCGTCAGCTTCCATGAACCAACGGCATCTTCATAGGGGGTCTCCCCGGGTGTAAAGAAATCCGCTACGATACCCGGCTGCTTCAGATTACGCAGGCGTTCCGTATTTTTCTTCTTCCGTCCACTTCCGGAGCGAGTCCAGAAACTCTGCCAGTCCCACAGCAGATAGAAGGAGACGCCGAACGCCCGGAAATCGGGAAGATTCTGCTTCAGATAAAGACTCCGGACCGCATCGGCGTCCCTGTCACACATCAGGAAGCCGGCGAACTGCCAAAACCAGGTCTCCCGGTTTCCAGTGCAGAGCCGTTCCTGCAAATCATAAAATTTTCGTTTTTCTTCCGAATACCGGTACGCCCGTTCTCCCAGGAACGCCGCATTGTATTCATTGTACCAGATATGCATCACATCGCCGGAGGTGTGAATAAAGCGCGGCCCGCGGTAGCTCGACCAGTTGGCGACATGCGGAATTCCATATTCCGCCAGGTGCAGAGGTTTTCTTCCCTCTTTCTCCCACAGCCCGAACCAGTCGCTCCGCTCCTGAATCGGAGCCCAGTTCGGATACAGATTAATTGAATAGATTGTTCCGAGGTCTCCGGCATGGTGATTCACCGGACGGGCTGGATCAATGCCGGCTATGATCCGCTCGCTCAGCTCCGCCTGTTTCCGGTTTCCGGAAAGACCGGGATCAGGAAGGATTCCGGCGATCCGCTCCGGGTCCTGCGCATTGGCACCTCCCGCGAAGTTGTGATTCGCCACATAAAGCACGATGGAAGGAAGATTTTGGAATTTCCGGATCTGGAATGCGGCATCTGCCGCATAACGGCGGGCGTTCTCCTCTTTTGACAGATCACCGTAATGCGATGCGTGAGGCAGAGGAAGAGAAGTCAGGAGTCCCTGCCGGGAAAGTTCTTCATAGAATGTCCTCTGGTATCCCGTTCCCCCTGGAAGAAAGCTGTATTCCAACGGCAGAAAGTGGTTGACTCCGCTTTTTTTTGCGAACTCCGCCGCCCGGCGGATCTGCGTGACGGAAGCCTTGTCCGCGCCCGATCCGGTCAGATTTACCCCCATGCTCCGGAGATGAATTTTCTTTCCGTTCAGCAGAAAATCCCGTCCGGCAATGGAGAACTCCCGATATCCGAACAGTTCGGGAAAGAGACGGTCGATCTCCTTTCCGTCCTCCGACTTCAAGACAAGTTCCAGTGTGCAGAGATTTTCCGGGCAATCCAGATCCCAGAGTTTTTCCGCCCTCCAGTTCTCAATGAAAGAGACCCGCTGCGCTCCTTTTTTCAGCGTCATGAGAGGAGAGGAAAATGTTTTGACAACCTGTCTGTTTTCCGTAATGATTCCCTCAAACACATACCGCCCGTCCCGCGGAAGAGTGACCCCGACATCCAGGAGAAGCCGTTCTTTCATCACGTTCGGAACAATGCGCACATCGCGAATCTCTCCGTTTCGCGGACGATATTTCAGCCACAGATCCCCAAGGATCCCTCTCTGTCTCATATTGCCGCGAACCTGCACGACCCGTCCCGGCGCCATAAAAGCTTTCCTGCTGTTCTCGTCCGCTTGCGCGACAAGAAGCAGAATCAGTTCATGCTGTTTTCCCGGCAACAGCTTTCCGCTCAGATCCAGAGATCCACCCGGATAATAAAGCTCTCCGCAGAGTCTCCCGTCAAGGAAACAGCGGACGGCGGACTGAACCATTTCCGCATCCAGCAGAATTCGCCCGTTCGTCCAGTTTTCCGGTACGCGGATAGTACGCCGATACCAGCCCGCCTTCAGATTTTCATCGGCAATGGTCCGTTTCCGGCGGGAGGAATTCAGTATTTCCTGTGCATTTCCGGTGGCCCGGTTCGGCCACGCGCCGGGGACCTTGAAGATTCCCCAGCCGCAACCGGCGGGAGGAACCGGAAGATGGTCCGAAATCTTCCGGTGATCCATCTCCAGAAACTGCCACAATCCGTTCAGGCAGAGATCTTCGCGGGATCCGTTTTTCCTCCGGAACGTATCCGTCAGGCTCCAGTGCTCCTCCATCCGCATTCCGTCCGGGAACGCCGCATCCGCATTTTCACCGCAGCAGGGTGCGGACGGAAGCCCCGTCATGCATAAGACCGGCAGCAGCCGACTGAACATTCGTCTTTTCATCCGGAAATCCTTTCTACGCAAATTATTTTTGATCATACGGAGCATAACACTTCAGATTGTATCCATCCTTATGCCAGCTGGCAAAACCGCCGCCCAACATGCCCCCGTAAGTCATGTAGCGGGCAGATCCGTCTAAAAAGGAAAAATTATGTCCCATCCTGTGATCGTATTTCACCCATTCCGGGTTTGCACCGCCGGAGGCCATGTAAGGCGGTATATAACGACTGGGGAAGAGAGACTTCAGATGGTATTTGATTTTAGTCGAGGACTGCGGATTTGGAGTCCACACGCTGCCATCATTGCAGGTATATTCACCAAACAGAACCGTACGGGAAGCAAAACGGATCTGCTGAATTTTCAGAGGCACATAATCGCGCTCCAATCCCACCCAGCTCATGAATCCCGTCTGCGGATCCAGTTTGACCCAGCCGACCAGATGTCCGTTGATCGCATACGAGACCGGCAGAAGAGGATTTGCCCCCCAGATGGCATTGGGCTTGCGCACGACATCATCCAGCGGACAGGCATGTGCTTTCGGATCGTCCGATGGAAGAAAGTAATCCTTTTCCTGTTTATTTACCATCTGCGAAAACACTCCGCCGTTCGTATCAATGAACTCCATATATCTGAATCCATACGACCGCACATTGCCGATGCAGACAATCGCCGAAGCCGAATCCCTGGCCTTTTTCAGCGCCGGAAGGAGAAGAGAAATTAAAACTGCAATAATTGCGATCATAAATAGAAGTTCTATCAACGAAAACCATCTCCGGACACTCTGTTCCTTTTGCATCATACTCTTTTCCTTTCTTCCTCCAGAGAGAGCTTTCTCCCGGGAAACCGGAGAAGAAAACTGCTGTTGTTTTTCTCTGAAAAGATTCTTTTTATTTATCTATACTTATCTCTATCTTTATCTAATATAAAGCGTTCTTTTTGCTTTGTCAACCCCCTTTTCCGGGAAAAAATCCATTTTTGCAAAAAAGGTACGGAACAGCTAAAAAAGAGAATAGAGTTGCTATGGTAAAAGAAAGGAAACGTGGAAAATACCTTATGCCTTCGCTTTTCCGTTTTCATACAGACAAAGCGAAGAATCGATCCGGGAATATTCCGGAAAGCGGGCGGGGTCGGCCAACTGGGCAATCAGGTCGTCGACAAGGCGGACGGCTGCCGATTCCAGATCATAGCGGACCACATAGCCGGAATAGTTCAGATCGTCAAACACGGAAGTTTCATCGCAGACGATCCGGCAAATCTGAGGATCGAACCGCTCGACAATCAGACGGTAGATCGCATCGCAACAGGGAGAAAAAACCACCCCGTCAAATTTCATTCCGAAGTTCAGCATTTCCGTCACTCTCTCCACGGCCTCCCGGAAAGGCTTGGCAAGCACGATGACCTGCCCTCTGTCAATTTGAAACTCTTCACAACAGAACGATACCGTCTCTTCCACCAGGTCCTGCATCTCTTTCCGATCCCATACAACAAGAAGAAGATGAGTCCTGTTTTCCTGAAAAAGTCTGGAAAGCACCATGCGGAAATGCTCTTTCCATGAAACGTAGAAAGAACTGATTCCTTCCGTCCGATTCCAGAATGAAACAACCGGGAACCCCTTTCGTTTCAACTTCACAGCATGCTCAAAAATTACATTCCGGGCGGCGATCAGGATCACTCCGGATATACTTTTCTCAGAAACGGTCTGCTCCAGCATGGACGGAGACTCCAGATAAAGATTCGTCGTACAGAACTGGCAGCTCCTGCGCGCCAACTCCAACGCAACCGCGGCATGCAGCTTCAAAAAATAATAAATATCATACGACAGCTTCCCGCAGTCGGCGGCAAATCCGAAAATTTTCATTCTCTGCGAAGAACACTGCGACGGTCTGGAAACCGTTCCCCCACCCCTGCACGGCATCAGCACATTCTCTCCAATCAGATCCTGCACAGCCCGCAACGCAGTCGGCTGGGACACTCCGAACATCGACGCCAGTTTCCGTGTCGGAGGAAACCGGATCGGCAGACCATCGCTGGCGGCGATTGTGTCAATCACATACCGCCGGATCTTCATAAAATCATTCTTCTTATTCATCGCAGGGAATATCTTTTAATCTATCAGACTTTATCACTAATATAATCCGCATCCGGAAAAATTCAAATTTCTCCGAAAAAGAAGGAACAAAAAATCCGGTTCATCTTCTGATGGGATCCCGATACTGTAATGTTCCCGTTGTTCAAAGACGGCAATTACACGACTTTTATGCACTGTATTTCTCTGATAATGTTTTATAAAACCGCACCACCCGGTTTTCCGGTTGCATCCGTCCCGATTCCGGAGTAAAGTACCGGTAAACTGACAGTTTTTTCACGGGAGATTCCCTGCCCATTTTCTGAACCGGCGGCAGAATCCGGTTCAAAAAGGACGAATAAAGAATCGCCGGTTGCGTTTTTCGCTCCGGCGTGCTATAGTTCTTCAACCAACACAAGTGAGGTGAAATATGAAAAATCTGATCATTGTCGGCTCCGGTCCCGCCGGATTAACCGCAGCGCTCTATGCCGGACGCGCCAACCTGAACCCGCTCGTCATTTCCGGTCCGCTTCCGGGCGGACTTCTGACTCAAACGACCGACGTCGAAAACTATCCCGGTTTTCCCGAAGCGGTCAACGGCTATGAACTGATGGCGAAAATGCAGGAGCAGGCAGGAAAATTCAATGTTGAGTTCCTGAGCGACACCATCGAATCAGCCGAACTCAAAATGGGAGGTCCGCACAAACTGCACATGAGTTCCGGGGAAACGCTCGAATGCAAAGCGCTGATCATCGCGGCAGGATCAAGCCCGCGCTGGCTCGGACTCGAATCCGAAGAAAAGTTCAAGACCCGCGGCGTTTCCGCTTGCGCAACCTGCGACGGCGCATTCTACCGGGACGTTCCCGTAGCGGTGATCGGCGGCGGCGATTCCGCAATGGAAGAAGCCAACTTCCTGACCCGTTTCGCTTCGGAAGTGATCGTGATCCATCGCCGCGACAAACTCCGCGCTTCCAAAATCATGGCGGAACGCGCAGAAAAAAATCCGAAAATCCGTTTCGTCTGGAATTCCGCCGTCTCGGAAATCTTCGGCGGAGAAGAAGTGGACGGGATCAAGGTCCGGAACCTGCTGACGAATGAGGAAAGCACCATCAACTGCAAAGGCGTCTTTGTCGCCCTCGGTCACATCCCGAACACAAAAGCGTTCGCCGGACAGGTTGATATGGATGACGCCGGATATATTGATCTCCAGGACAACACCTCCTATACTTCCGTGGAAGGCGTGTTCGCGGCGGGAGACTGTGCGGACAAACGGTACCGTCAGGCGATCACCGCCGCCGGGATGGGAGCCCGTGCAGCCATTGATGCCGAACGCTGGCTGGAAGGCTGATCCGGTCACTCAACGGCTGTTCCGGTCATCAAACGGAGCAGCCGTTTTTATCATAAACATAAAAAGATGTCAGCGGAACCGGTATTTTTTGTCAAATTACAGATCAGGACAGGAAAACGGATCATTCCGAAAGCCGCCCGTCGGAGATTTTGCAAACCCATTCTTTTTTTCCGGATTCGGAGAGCCGGGTGAATTCTTCCCGGAACGTATCGACGAGTCCTTTTTTCCGTTTCAGAGAACGCAGGATCCACTCATCAATGGAGTTTGCCGCAATCAGATCAAGAAACTGCAGATTCGCCCGGCAGACGCTGCCGGAGTAACAGAGGTTTTCCGCACGCATACGGTCGTTGTAACTGAAACTGTTGCTGTAAAAAATCACGAGGTCCGCCATATCCAGATTCAGATTGTACTTGCTGAGCTTGATATTCAAAAGCAGGAAACGCCGGGAGGAGCGGAACTCCTCCAGCAGTTGGAGCCGTTCCCCGGCGCACATGGAGCTGTCGATACTCAACCATTCGCCGCGCGGTAGAGCGCCGGCAAGTCTCTCCCGGTCAAAACGGAATTTATACCAGATCACGATCTTTTCCCGGTCGGGATATTTGATCAGCAGCTGTTTGAACTGTTTCAGACGATTGTTCGGCAGCTGTTTCGGCTTCTCTCCCGGATGGGAATAGTAAAATCCGCTCAGTATCTGCTGAAGCCGGATGAACAGACAGAAGATACGGTAACGGTCAAAATCCGCCATCTCCAGAAAAGCCTCTTTCTCTGCCTGATAATACCGTTTCTGGAGCGGACTCATCGTGAAATTCCGCTCGGAGGAACGGTTCTCCGGCACAGCGGGCACTTTCCGGGAAAAATGATGAATCGTGTAAGGCTCGATCTTCGCCATGATGTAATCCAGATTGTGAATTTCCCCGATCCGTTTGTGCTGTCCGTCCGAGTATTCCAGATGATTGTGCGCAAATTCATAAAACGACGCGTAACCGAGAATCCGGGCGGAAAGAAAATAGAACTGGTTGTACAGATCTTCCATTCCCTGCGTAATCGGCGTCTCGCTCAGGATCAGACGATAGCGGCTTTTCGAACAAAGACGGATCAGACGGTTGCTCCGTTTCGCATTCGGCATCTTGATGTAATGCGATTCATCCAGCACCACAAACGAATCTTCGTCGATCTTCTGCATCGCAAGAATCAGGTTCTTCCGTCCGGAAATCCCTTCAATGCTGAAAAAAAGACAGTGCGTCTCCAGGTCGGGCGCATGGAAACGCATGGATTCCCGGACACTGTTCAGAATCGCGAACGGAGCGAACCAGATCAGATTGGAAAATCTGCCGGCACGTTCCCGGATCAGCTGCAGGGCGATCTGCATACGCTGCTCCCCCTCGTCCATGAAGATAGCGGCAACACGGGTTTTCCTCAGCTTTTCCACGGACCGGGCAATAAATTCAGGATCACTCATCAAGAAGGCTTTCATGAACGGCAAACGGTTTCGTGGGCGGAAGGCGGACGGGAATATGCGGGAAAAACCGCTTCCGGACGGGGTCGTAATCCCGCAGAAGCCGGTATTCCGAATTGCGGACCGGATCACCGAGCACGGTGTAACAGAAAGAATTCCCGCTGAAACGGGCATAAATTCCCTCCCGGCTGACCAGACGGCACTGTTCCCGGAGCGACAGAAAAGTGCGGTGTGACATATAGATCTGCATCATGATATAGTCGCCGGAAAGAAACGTCACAAGAAACTTCTTCCGTCCGTTCAGATAGTCGATCGACAGGAACTCCAGCACCGGGACATCGTAACAGAGGACCCCGGAATACACGCTTGTCATAACAGGAACGCCCCTTTTACAGCAGCGATGACTCCGATGTCCACGAACGCGAGAAATCCCGTTTTTTGAAAAGGGCGGCAAGCCCCGTCAACTGTTTCAGACGCAGGATCTCATCCACATCCATGCCGATGTTCCGGGCGATCCAGGCATCCGATTTCCCGATGGAGATCAGCTCGGAAACAATGCTTGACATCAGGTCTATGTCATGGGAGCCGCGCGCGCGGTTGTGGCGGATTGTGGACGCCATGCGTTCTCCGATGGGTTTGTCGATCACCACAATCGGCAGCATCCCTTTTTCCCGCTCGTAAATCCGTTTGGAGGTCTTCATGATCGAATACCGGTGAAAGCCGTCCACGATGATGTAGCGGTCCTTCTCCGGATCGTGATAACAGACAACCGGCTGTGTGTAGCCGTCTTCCCAGATGGAGAGTTCCAGCAGGCGCATTTCGGGGGGAGCGACCTTGTTCGGGTTGTAATCGTTCGCCATAACCTGTTCTACAGGAACGGACTTCACATTGTAAACAGGACTTTTGAAATGTTCTTTCATTGCAGTGTTCCTTACAGATTTTTATATTTTTCGATCAGCTCTTTCTGACGTCTGGTCAGGTCCTGTGTCACTCCGAACGACAGGGTGCGGCAGATATAATCGTTTTTGATTATGCACATTGCCATGCGCCGCCAGGTCAGAATATCCTGCCTGGAATCCACCGACGGAATCTCGTCCACGATCCGTTTGAAGCGGATCACCTCTTTATCCCCGCTGCCGCGTTTACTGAAGCAGTGGGTGTTGATGATCGCCTCCGCATTGTTTTCCTCCAGATAAGCGACGAAATCCGCCGACAGCGGAGATCCTTTCCGGTGCCACCACCGGATGAATTTCAGAAATTTGTTCCGGTAATGCGCCGCCGTCTCTTCCGGCAGGGTATCCAGCAGAAATTTCACGAAACTCTTCCAGGAGTGCCCTTTCGGAAGCTGGTAACGCCCCGTCATCAGCTTGCTTCCGGAATAGATGTTGCCGAAATTCGCTCCGGAAACCCGGTTCACGACTCTCGCCCAGGTGGACGGCTCGATCACCCGGAACAGATTCAGCCCGGCTTTCGCCTCGTTGCCGAACGGCTCATCGACCCGCATCCGGTGAATGCTGACACCTGCTTTATAAAACAGATCATACAGATGATTGTAGTCTTTTTCAAACTTACCGTTGTAAGTCCAGATATCCTCGACGGTCCAGTCGTACAGCGGATAAAAGTTATACGACATCCGCCCGCATCGGGTGGAATAGTTCAGCCCCTGCCACGTCTCCTTGTCACAGGTGATCGCACGGTAACGGCGGAGACTTTCGGCGGTACGGATCCCGATCAGGCACGCACAGCGCTTCCCCTGTCCCAGCCAGTCGCCGTAATGCAGCACGAACTCCTCGAACGGCATATTCCGCTTGTAAAAATCAAACGGATTGTTCTTCAGGTTGATGACATACGGGAATTCCGGCATCGGCCGCACCCAGATATCCTTTTTCTCCGGCGCCCACCAGATCCACGTCGGTTCCAGATAGCTGACCGAATTCGGACTCTCCATCGGCAGACAGACCCAGTAGGGATCAACCACGTCGGAGTTGTTGACGATCATCCGTTCCACGAAATCAACCGTCATTTTGTAAAACGCTTCCAAATCAATGAACAGGACGGCGACCCGGCGCCGCCGCTTCCGCGCCTCGTCGATACAGAGATTCAGCAGGACTCCGCTGTCCTTGCCGCCGGAAAACGCCACCGCCACCATCGGGAAATCATCAAAAATCCGGCTGATCCGGCTGCATGCCGCCGTATAAACATCAATATCCTGGTAAATCTTGCCGGAACGCTGCTTCATAAAACGCTTCACCCCTTCCGCCTGCCCCCGCAAATATCTGCATCCGTTCGGAATTGTAAAAATGCTTCCTATTTCTTTATTAGTATAATACGAACTTGAGATTTGTCAAGATTATGAAACGAATAAACTGTAATTTTCAGGGATAAAAAACAGTTATACACCCGGTTTTTCACTCGTTGGGAAATTGTTTTGAAAAACGGAAAGCTTCCGCTCCGCACTGGCATTTTCCGCATTTTATGCTACAGTACAGCAGAAACTTATCAGGAGGAGCATTATGTATCTTGCATCGGAAAAACGCTATTCGGAAATGACATACCGGCGCTGCGGCAGAAGCGGCATCCTGCTTCCGGCGATCTCGCTCGGTCTGTGGCAGAACTTCGGCTCGGTCAACGTGCTGGAAAACTGCACCGCCATGGTGAAAACCGCGTTCGACCTCGGAATCACCCACTTCGACCTCGCCAACAACTACGGTCCGGTTCCCGGTTCCGCTGAAGAAAATTTCGGTCGCATCATGGCATCGGATCTGGCGCCGTACCGCGATGAACTCATCATCTCCAGCAAAGCCGGATTCTTCATGTGGAACGGACCCTACGGAGAATGGGGTTCCCGGAAATATCTCATCGCCAGCTGCGATCAGAGCCTCAAACGCATGGGACTGGATTATGTGGACATCTTCTATCATCATCGACCCGATCCGAACACGCCGCTGGAGGAATCCATGGGTGCGCTCGACACCATCGTGCGCAGCGGACGCGCTCTGTACGCGGGAATCTCCAACTATCCCGCTGATGTTGCAAAACGGGCAATCGCGATCCTGCGGGAACTCGGAACCCCCTGCCTGATCCATCAGCCGCGCTACAATATGTTCGACCGCAAGCATGAGGAACAGGGACTCTTTGAAATGCTCGGTGAAGAAGGCGTCGGTTCCATCTCCTACTCCCCGCTGAATCAGGGTATGCTGACAAACCGCTATCTGAACGGCA
This sequence comes from uncultured bacterium, assembly GCA_900548385.1. Lineage (GTDB taxonomy): Bacteria > Verrucomicrobiota > Lentisphaeria > Victivallales > UBA1829 > UBA1829. Next base: position 29,678 of record URKJ01000036.1, read on the forward strand.
TCCCGGCAGATTCACGGGCGAGCATGGGCCGCACGCTCCATGCAGATTCGATCACTCCGGAAATTCTCGGCAAGATCCGTGCACTGAATGCCCTTGCGGAACGCCGCGGCCAGACGCTTGCACAGATGGCAATCGCCTGGAATCTGCGCCGTCCGGAACTCACCTCCGCGCTGATCGGCGCCAGCTCCCCGGCTCAGATCGTGGACATCGCCGGCTGTCTGAAACACCTCGAATTCACCACGGAAGAGCTCGCAGAAATCGAAACGGTCCTCGCCGGAAAGTAATCGGCGGGAGATCCGGAATGCGGAGCCCTGCCGGGCTCCGTTTTTTTATGCCTTTTTTCCTTTTCCGCCGGGCAGCGTGAGAATGGAAAGCCCCTGAAGCGCCCACTGTTCCGAAATATTGGCGCCGCGCAGACAGATCATCTGTTCACCGGGTTTCGCCAGTTTCTTCATCCGGACAATGCAGCTGATCCACTCGTCCGTAAGTTCACCGGAAGGCGGCAGCAGAATCGGACACACATTGTGGCAGAATCCGAGCCGGTTGTAAAGTTCTTCCGAAAAGCAGAACGCATAGACCGGAGCCGCCGGACGGTATTTCGCCAGTGTGCGAACCGTCCGTCCGGTGGAGGAGATCACCACCATTCCCCGGACCGGAAGCTCGTAGGAGAGTTTTGCGGCGGCTTTGCAGACCGCTTCATTCGGCGTCCGCGCCTCCGGCAGATCCAGCGCCTCGATCACGGTGAATCCGTGCCGGAACACGCTTTTCTCCTCCTGTTCGGTATCGGAAATGATCTGCGCCATCGCTTTGACGGAATCGACCGGATAGCGCCCCATCGCGGACTCATTGGAAAGCATCAGGCAGTCGCTGTGATCCCAGACCCCGTTTGCGACATCGCTGACTTCGGCGCGGGTCGGAAGCGGATTTTCCACCATGGAACTCAGCATTTCCGTGGCAATGATCGTCAGCTTTCCTTTCCGGTTCGCCTGATGCAGAATGCGTTTCTGCGCCGCCGGAACCTTGGAATAGGAGAGCTCCACCGCGAGATCGCCGCGCGCCACCATCACCCCGTCCACCGCATCAAGAATCGGATCCAGATTGTCGAGCGCCTCCGGTTTTTCGATCTTGGCGATCACCGGAACGGAACAGTTCAGACGCTGAAACAGCGTATGGAGCTTCCGCACGTCCTGCGGCTTGCGGATGAAAGACATGCCGATGAAATCGACGCCCGCGCGGATGCCGAACTCCGCGTCCGCCTCGTCTTTTTCCGTGATTGCAGGCAGGGAAATATCGGTGTAAGGCAGATTGATCCCTTTCCCGCTGAGAATCGTACCCCCGCAAACAGTCTTGCAGACGACTTGCGACGCATGTTTGCGGACCGCCGTCACCTTGAGAATGATCTTGCCGTCCGCCAGCAGAATGGTTTTTCCGACTTTCGTATCATTGGCAATCGACGGATAAGTTGTCGGCAGGACAAATTCAGCTTCGTGTACGGTCTTCCCGGTCAGCGTCACCGTATCTCCGCGCCGGACCGTGACCGGATGTTTCAGAATGCCGATCCGTATCTTGGGCCCCTGCAAGTCCTGCAGAATCGCAACCGCTTTTCCCGCCTTTCTTGCGGCGGCGCGGATGCGGCGGATCTTTTCCAGATGCTCTTCATGGGTTCCGAACGAAAAATTCAGCCGGCAGACATCGACTCCGGCACGGATGATCTTTTCCAGCATGGCGGACGACTCGGTCGCCGGGCCGATCGTGGCAACGATTTTTGCCTTTCTCATAATGAATCCCCCTTTTGACTCATAAATGTTTAATTTCCGGTAAAATACAGTCCAAAACGAAAAAATCAAAGTCCAATCCGCAAAAAACGCTCTTTTTATCCTGTTTCAAACAGGAAACCGGGACACGCCTCCGGATGAAACTTCGGAAAATATCATGCACCCGGCTTGCATAAATGAAATTTGAAGCTACATTTTCATAAAAAACTTTAAGGAGAAACGAAACTTATGACTCAACAGGAAATCAAGTCGTTCATCGCCGAAGGCGTCGCACAGGGGCTCTCCCTTTCCAAGATCCAGGATGCTCTCGCGGAAAAAGGAACGCATGTTACCTATATGGAAATCCGGCTTCTGGCATCGGAAATTGAGACCTCGGAACTGGAAAAGCTCAACAAGCCCAAGCCGAAACAGGAGAAACCCGCTCCCGCACAGACTCCCGCAGAGGAAGAAGCCGGACTGGAAGAAGATGACAACGAAGACCTCATGCCGCCGGAAGACGGCGATGGTGACGCCGCTCCCGCACAGGCGGGCAAAACCACGGTCGAACTCAGCCCCATCGCAAAGCCGGGAACGGTCGCCAACGGCTCCGTCAAATTCGGTTCCGGCGTAACCGCCGACTGGTACCTCGACCAGACCGGACGGCTCGGTCTCACCAACAACACCGGAAAGCCCACCGAAACCGACATCATGGAGTTTCAGGAAGAACTCCAGAAACTTTTCCGCTGAGGTTCCGCATGAAATTCTTCAACACTCTCGGCAGACGCGTTCAGGAGTTCGAACCGATCGACAGCTCCAATGTCCGCATGTACACCTGCGGACCGACCGTCTACAATTTCGCGCACATCGGCAATTTCCGCGCTTATCTGTTTGAGGACATCCTCAAACGCACGCTCGAATATCACGGCTCCAAAGTCACGCAGGTTATGAACCTCACCGATGTGGACGACAAGACCATCCGCGATTCCAGAGCGAAAAATCTGCCGTTGCGGGAATTCACCGCGACTTACAAAACCGCGTTTTTTGAGGATCTCGACAAGCTCCGCATTGAACGCGCCACAGTCTACCCGGAAGCCACTACGCACATCCCGGAAATGATCGAAATGATCAAGGTCCTCATGGACAAAGGCTATGCGTATCAGGCTCCAGACAAGTGCATCTATTTCTCCATCTCCAAATTCCGTCCGTACGGACAGCTTGCCAGAATCGACATGGAGAATCAGCGCGCCGGCGTCCGCATCAACACCGATGAATACGCCAAGGATTCCGTCGCCGATTTCGCCCTCTGGAAAGTCTGGGACGAAAACGACGGCGATGTCAAATGGGAAAGTCCGTGGGGCCCCGGACGCCCCGGCTGGCACCTCGAATGTTCCGCCATGAGCCAGAAGTATCTCGGCAAAACGTTCGACATCCATACCGGCGGCGTCGACAATATGTTCCCCCATCATGAGGACGAGATCGCACAGAGCGAAGCAGCCAACGGCTGCAAGTTCGTCAACTACTGGCTCCACTGCGAGCACCTGATCGTGGACGGTAAAAAAATGTCCAAGTCTCTCGGCAACTTCTATACGATCCGCGATCTTGAAAAGATGGGATATTCCGGACGGGAGATCCGCTGGACGCTGATCGGAACCCACTACCGTTCCAAGCTGAATTTCAGCCTTGCAGCTCTGGATCAGGCACGTTCCGCCCTCGGAAAATTCGACAGTTTCTTCCAGCGGCTGAACGCGCTTCCTGCGGGGGCAAAAGGAGCGGAAGCGGCGAAAGAAGCAGCCGAAGCCGCCCGGAAGCATTTCAGCGATGCGTTCGCGGACGATCTCAACGTTGCGGAAGGACTCTCCGCGGTCTACACGTTGGAACGCGCCGCCAACGCCATGATGGCGAAACAGGAGCTTGAGGCGGACGGCGCTGCCGTCATCCTCAATCAGTTCCGCGATTTTGACCGCATTCTCGCCGTATTCGACATTGACGCCGTCAAAGAGAACAAAAGCGAGATTCCCGCGGAAGTGCTGACGCTCGTCGGTCAGCGTGCCGATGCAAAGAAAGCAAAGGATTTCCAGCGCGCCGACGCGATCCGCGATCAGCTGAAAGCGCTCGGCTGGGCGGTCAAGGACACTCCCGCCGGGCCGGAAATCACCAGACTCTGAGAAAAGGAACGGGATGAAGAAGATCAGAATCGCAGTCAGCGCGTGTCTCATCGGACTCAAATACCGGTATGACGGGACATCCAGAATGAATATGGACATCGTCAACACGCTGAAAGACAGGGTCGACTTCATCCCCGTCTGCCCCGAAGTGGAGTGCGGACTGTCAACCCCGCGTCCGCCGATGCGGCTCGAAACATCGGCGTCGGGAACCCGGATCCGTGTAATCGAAACCGGCGAGGACGTCACCGACGCCATGCTCGACTGGGCGCAGAACAAACTGGACAAGCTGGAGCGTCTCAAAATCGACGCTTATATTTTCAAATCCAAATCCCCCTCCTGCGGCTGGGAAAACGTGGAAAAATTCAACCGCGCGGGACGCCGTCTTTCCAGTTCCGGACAAGGTATTTTCGCGGCGCTCGTCAAACGCCGTTTCCCGAATCTCCCCGTTGTGGAGGAAAGCGATTTTCCCGAACTGCTCAATATGATGGACGACCGGACCGATGCGCAGAAAGATTCCTTATTTTGATCCGGTCCCCGGAGCGCCCGCTCCCATTCCGGTCACGGTGAAACGGCGGATCCGGTTCAGCGAAGTCGATGCTCTCGGTATCGCGTGGCACGGTCGCTATCCCGTTTTTTTTGAAGAGGCGCAAACCGAACTCGGCCATAAGACCGGGCTCACTTACGAGGCGTACCGGCAGGCGGGAATCGCCGCTCCCATCGCGCAGCTTCACACGGATTATTTCATTCCGCTCTATCTCGACGACATCATCTCCATCACCGCCGCGCTCCATTGGTCGGACGGCGCGCGCCTGAACACGGAATACCGAATCGAAAACGGTGACGGACGGCTTGCCTGTTCCGGTTACACCGTACAGCTGTTTGTCGATCTTCAAACGCGGGAACCGCTGTTCTGCCCCCCCGCACTCTGGGAGCGCTGCCGGGAAAACTGGCGGAAAGGCGCATTCGATGCGTGACGTGTTTCTGACAGAGGCGGAACTGGTCTGCGGATTCGGACTCGGTAAACGGACCGCGCAGGAAGCGGTTTTCCGCGGGGAGACCGCATTTTCGCCCGTCTCCCGTTTTCCGGTCCGGCAATTCGTCTGCGGTGAAGCGGCAACCGTCCCCGGACTCGCTCCGGAACCGGACCAGTCGCTCTGCCTGCCGATGCTCCGATTTCTTGCGGCATCCGTCCGCGATCTGCCGGAAGCAACGCCTGTTCTGCTCGCAAGTACGGTCGGAGAGATCGACCGTCTCGCATCGGACCGTCCCGACACGCTCCACAGCCTGCTCGGCACAACGCTCCGGCTTTTCCGCAAGCGGACCGGGCGGATCATTTCCGCCGCCTGCGCCTCGACCAACGCAGCCCTTGACCGTGCATACCGCATGATTTCGTCCGGAATCGCGGAAACGGTCATCGTTGCTGCTTGCGACATCGTCAGTGAATTCACCTTTTCCGGCTTCGCTTCCATCGGAGCCATGACCGCCGGACGGCCGCGTCCGTATGACAAAGACCGTTCCGGGCTCTTCCTCGGAGAAGCGGCGGGCGTGCTTGTGCTTTCTTCCAAACGCGGCAATGCGGCAGTGCGTCTTGCGGGTTCCGGCATGAGCGGCGACGCCCTGCACATCACGGCTCCGCAGACCGACGGAGCCAGTCTCGCCCGCGCGATCCGTTCCGCCCTCAACGGCGCCCCCCCGGATTCCGTCGGAGCTGTGCTCGGTCACGGTACGGGAACCGTCTACAACGATATTATGGAGATCAACGCGATCCGCGCCGTCATCGGCGACCGTGTCCCGCTTGCCTCGGCAAAAGGCGCATGCGGACACACGCTTGGAGCTTCCGGCATGGTCCAGGCGGTGCTTGCTCTGGAAGTCCTGCGGCGCGGGGAACTCTTTCCGCAAGCGGGTCTCCGCACGCCGGAACCGGGCGCGGAACAGATGGTCTCCCGCTCCGTCCAACCGATCCGCGGACGCCGTATTCTCTCCCTGAATTCCGGATTCGGCGGGCTGAATGCCGCCGTTCTCCTGGAGAGTTTGGCATGATCGAAACAGGAATGGCAGTTGTCTCGGAAACCCGGATCGTGATGCGAAACCGGAATCTTGTTCTGGAAGCGGACAATCCCGCCGGACTGCTCTCCGCGCTCACCGCCCTGCCGGGGATTCCCGCCGCCGGACTGCAGGATTTCCGCCGGGGTTGCGGCAAAGTCAAAGCCGCCATGATCGGCGCAATCGCGGCGCTGTACGACGCCGGACTCGCCCCCTCCAGCCGAATCGCCCTGATCGGCTCCGGTTCCGACGGAAGCCGCACGGAGAACCTCGCTTACTGGCAGGATTACACGGAGCACGGGCGGGACGGCGGGCGCGGACAGCTCTTCGTCGGCACGCTTCCCACGACTCCGCTCTGTGAAGCGGCGATCGCGCTTTCCCTGCACGGTCCCGCCTTTTATCTGGATGCGGACGGCGACCGCGGACAGCTGGAACAGGAAGTGGCGCTCGCTCTCGCCACTCCCGGAACCGATGCCGTTCTGCTCTTCGATTTCTCCCTGCCCGGCACGCTTCAAGTTTCACTGGTGACGTCATGCGCCTCCTGCTGACCGCCGCCAACCTCTGCACCGATCCGTACCCGGTTTATCCGCTCGGTATGAGCGTGATCGCCAAAGCGCTGGCCGATGCCGGGCACACGGTCCGCCAGTTCGATGCGCTGGCAGACGGCCTGAATACCCTGCCGGAAACGATCCGCTCGTTCCGTCCCGATGCGATCGGGGTCAGCATCCGCAATCTCGACACCGTCAACAGCCGGAGTCCGGAAAAAGACCTGCTGAAAACGCCCCTGCGCCTGATCGCCCTCTGCCGCGCGGAAACAGGCGTTCCGATCTTCCTCGGCGGTCCCGGCTACTCGCTTCTTCCGGAAAAGATTCTCGCTCTCACGGGAGCGGACTACGGGATCGCCGGAGAAGGCGAAACCGCGACCCTTGAGCTGATCCGCGAACTGGAATCGGGCGGAACACCAACGCCCCGTATCCGGCGCGGCACCCCCGGTCCCCAGTCCGCCGCTCTCTACGACGACAGAATCCTGGCATGGTATCAACGGGAAACCCACATCATCCCCGTGCAGACCAAACGGGGGTGCCCGTTCCGCTGCGCCTACTGCACCTATCCTCTGCTGGAGGGCCGTTCGATCCGCGAACGCGGAACCGATGCGGTTCTGGATCAGCTGTGCGAACTTCATGGTATATGGCGCGATTCGATGTTTTATTTTGTCGACGCCACATTCAACGATCCGGCGAAAGAGTACCGCTCCCTGCTGGAACGGATGCGCGAACGCGGGATCCGGATCCCGTTCGCGGCATTTCTCTCTCCCTCCGGCATTGACGGCGGCGACATAGAACTGATGCGCGAATGCGGAATGATCGCCGCCGAACTTGGAATCGACGCGGCGACCGATGAGACTCTCCGGGGAATCGGCAAAAATTTCACCTTTGCCGAAGCGGCGGACATCTGCCGCGGACTTCTGCGCGCGGGTATCGGAGTCACGACCAACGTCATGTTCGGCGGACCCGGCGAAACGGAAGACACGATTCTCCGCGGCATGGACAATCTGCGTTCGCTCGAACCTGCCCACACGCTGATATTTTCCGGAATCCGTCTTGTTCCCGGCACTCCGCTGTACCGGACAGCACTCCGGGAAAACAAAATTCCGGATGGATGGGACGGTGTCCGGGAACTCTACTACTTTGCGGACGGACTCAATCCGGAACGGGTTCATCAGATGCTTTCGGACGGCTTCCGCGACAGCCGTTTCTGCATCTATCCGCCCGATTCGAAAAACCGGGAACTTCAGGCGCTCCACAAACTCGGCTACGCCCGGCTGCGGAAACTCAACGGCGGAGATACGCCATGAACCTCCGGGAAGTGTTCTGCGTCATCCCCGTTTACAACAACGCGGCAACCGTCCGCGATGTGGTCGCCCGCGCCCGCAGGCAGCTTCCGAACGTGCTTGTCGTCGACGACGGCTCCACCGATCTGAATCTTGCGCTCTGCTACGCGGGAACGGATATTACGGTTCTGCGTCATCCCCGCAATCTCGGAAAGGGCGCGGCGATCCTGACCGCTCTGGATTTTCTGAAAACGAAACCGGAAGTCCGTTACATGATCACGCTTGACGCCGACGGACAGCACTATCCGGAAGACATCCCCAATTTCTTTCCGTTCATGGAGCGCAACGACTGGTCGCTTCTGATCGGCTGCCGTGATTTTTCCGTACCGAACGTTCCCGCCGCCAGCAGATTCGGACGGAACTTCGCCAACTTCTGGATGCGGGTGGAAACAGGCGTCAAAGTCGGAGACTGCCAGAGCGGTTTCCGCGCTTATCCGGTCCGTTACATCACGCGGCTGCGCTATCTGACGCGCCGCTACAATTTTGAGGCGGAGATCCTCGCCCGCGCGGCATGGGCGAATCTCGAACTGCACGACGTTCCCATCCGGACCTGGTATCCGGCTCCCGGCGAACGGGTTTCGCACTTTCACCCGTGGAAAGACAATTTCCGGCTCTCCTGCATTCACGCCCACCTGGTCGGACTCCGGATGCTTCCGTTCCCAAAGCGGAAATTGCGTCCGGCACCGAAATTTCCATACTCGGTGTTCCGTCCGCGCGAACTGTTCCGGGCGCTTCTGAACGAAAACACTTCGCCGGAAGGGCTCGCCGTCTCCGCGGGAGTCTCCTCGTTTCTCGCGGTCCTCCCCCTGCCCGGCTGCCACATTCTCGCGATCCTCTACGTCACGGAACGGCTGCACCTGAACAAGATCATGGCGTTGGCGATCCAGAATCTCTACATGCCGCCGCTCTCGCCGTTTCTCTGCATCGAACTCGGCTACCGGATGCGGAACGGGCGCTGGCTGACGGAACTGACGCTTCAATCGGGCGTCCGGGAACTGCACCTGCGGATTTACGAGTGGTTCCTCGGCAGTCTGATCCTCGCCCCGTTCTGGATGATCGTTTCGGGCGTGCTCGTCTACTTCATCACCGCATATCTGCAAAGGAGAAAACGCAATGGCACGGAATAAAAATCTCAGCGACTCCCGTGGCAGTACCTTCGGAATCCGTTTTTTTCTGCTGATGCTGAAGCTCTTGGGACCGGACAGAACCTGTGAGTTCGTATGGGTGATCGCGTTCTTCTACACCTGCTTCGACCGCAAAGCGCGGGAGGCGGCGCGTCCCTATCTCTCCCATCGGTTCCCCGGCGCGGGCAGGCTGGCGATGTTCCGCCACACATGGGCGCTGTTCACCAGTCAGGGACAGGCGATCGTGGAAAGCGCCGCAATGACGCAGAAAAAACTGCACTGGGAATTCATCGATGAATATCTGTCGGAACAACTGATGGATCAGGAAAAGGGATTTATCCTGCTGACCTCCCATTTCGGCGCCTGGAACGCGATCATGGGCGGACTCCACGTCGCCCGGAAGCCCGTCAACATCCTCGTCACTCCGGACCGCAACCGGAACATCGACAAGACGCTGGCGCTTTCCGGATTGAAAAATCCGGTGAAGATCATCTCCACCGAATCCAACATGGGCGGACTCATCGCGGTATTCGATGCGGTCGAACGCGGCGAGATCGTCTGCATCATGGGCGACCGCTGTCTGGAAGGGGAAGGCGTGGAACTGGAATTTCTCGGAGAAAAAGCCAAATTTCCGAGCGCGGCATTCTATATCGCCTCGCGCACGAACTGCGCGGTGCTTCCGCTTTTTGCGGTCCGCAAACACCGTCATACCGAATTCTCCGCGTTGTACGGTCCGGTCCTCCGCCCCGAACTGAAAAGCCGCAAACGCCGCGATCTGGTCCCGTTTCTGGATGTCTATGTGCGGAAGCTGGAAGAGCTCAGCCGGAAATATCCCTATCAGTGCTTTCTGTTTGAAGACATCTGGAACATTTGACATTCCGCGTTTCCGCGGTATATTGTCATTCAAGGAAGGAGAGTCCCATGCTGTCGTTTTCAGTTCTGATCCCGGTTTACAACGGCGAACGGTTCATCGCCCGTGCCCTGGACTCCGTTCTCGCGCAAACCTGGCGACATTTTGAACTGCTGGTCTGCGACGACGCTTCCACCGACGGCACAGCGGCAATCCTGCGGCGCTATGCGGAACGGGATCCCCGGATCCGTCTGCTGTTTCACGGACAGAACAAACAGGGATTCACCACCCGGAACGACCTCGCCCGCGCCGCCCGTTTCCCGTACTGCACCTATCTGGACGCCGATGACGCTCTCGCACCCGATTTTCTGGAACGCGCCGCCGCCATTCTTTCCCGGCGGGAATACGACATTCTCGAATTTCCGATCACGGTCATGAACCGGAACCCGCTCCGGCGGCTGATCTTCCGCGGCAATCCGAAAACGGAACTGGAAGGCGATGCCGTATTCGATTTTCTGTTCCGGAAAAAAGCCCCCGCCTGTCCGTTCGCCAAAACGATCCGCACCGACGTTCTGGTCCGTTCCCTGCTCCCGGACGAACCGCTGATCATTTCAGACGATATTGCCCTTGCGGTCCCGCTCTATTACCACGCGAAAAGTTACCGTTATACCGGCGGAAAACCGGCTTACCGCTATCATCTCGGAGCCGGAGGATGGGGAAAGCGGATTTACACCCTGCAGCAGTTTGAAGAAATCAACCGGAATCTTGCCGCGACCCGGCGGAAAGTCCTTGCATTTTTCCGGGAAAAACAGCTTCCCCGCGATGTGGACGCCCGTTTCTACCGGACATTCAACACAGCCCATGTGCTGGAACTGATTTCGGACGGCAGGATCGAAAACGACGACCGCACCGCCGCCTGCCGGATTTTTCTGAAATACCGTACCCCGGAAGAGCTCACCGAACTGTTCTCACAGGCAGGAATTCTTCTGCCGGACACCCCGGTCTCCACCGGAATGAAAATCGGATTCAAGTTCGTTTCGGAAATCTGCAAACGCTGGCTCAAACGGCTGAGCCGCATGCGGTAACATCAGAAGCCGGTTCATCATTTCCACGACGGGGAAACTTTTTCAACCTCCAGAAACGGACGCCGGACACCTTTGACCCAGCGCGGATAACCGGAAATGCGGACCATGCGGTTTTCCCACAATGTCAGATTCTGATGCGGAGAAACCAGATATCCGGCGGAAATCCGCTTCCCGTTGATCTCAAGAATCAGTTCGTAAGCGGCGTCCTCCACCGACTGTTTCAGGCGGACGGGAATCCCCTCCATCGTGATGGTGTAACGGTCGCGCCGGACGCGTTTCTCCGGCTCTTCCTGTAATTTTTTTTCCGTCACGACCTGCGGCACCGGATTTCCGGCATAGCGGCGGTGAACATAGCAGCGGAGCCCCGGAAGCGGGACGATCCGCAGCCAGCCGCCCCCATACGCCCGCTCTTTCACCTCGACCGCCGCCGGAGCCTCCGGAGCCGCATAGCGGTATTCCGGATAGATCACTCCCGGACCGGAACGCAGTACCGCCTCCGGCTTCAGAGTCCGGTCCGCATTGACGAACACCGAAGACACCCATACCTCCGCTTCCGGCGGAACGGGAACTTCACACCAGTCGCCGTGATGCCCGGATACGGCAAGCTCCGCCCCCTGTCTCACCGACGCCACGACCTGCGCATCCAGAGCCGGAGCGATCCGCAGATTCCATTGATCCGGCCGCACGGCGGGGTCCGCTCCGCAAAGCAGAACGGAGATCAGCAGACTCCCGGCGCACAACCGCTTTTTCATCGGCTCTCTCAGCCGAACACCAGTTCGGCGTCCTTCTCGTCGAGAATCTCTTTGCTCAGGCGGAGCGCCGTCCACACTTCCGTGTGTTTGACCTCTTCGCCGTAGGCGAGCTGATACATCGGACTCAGCGTTTCGATCTCCAGCATCTCTTCGTTCGTGTAGCACTCCACACTGCATCCGTTGTCGGGATATTCCGCATCGACGAAGTGTTCGTACTTCTTGATAAACGTGATTCCCTTGTTCTGATACGCGATCCAGCCGTCCTCGCAGTTGCAGCCGGTCTTGGCGGGGCCGCACTTGCAATCCTGCTGAATGATCGTATATTTGGAGCCGAACCGGATCCGTCCATCCGCAAGCGTGCAGTAGGGCCAGAGAGAGATGAACGTGTTCGGCAGCAGCGCCTCCGGGTCTCCCTGCGGCATCGGAATGATCGCTTTTCCGCCGGGAGCCATCACGGTGATCCCCCACGCGGCAAGCTCCACATCCCAGCGGTTGCAGTTGCGGAGCGTGTGAACGATCTTGAACGAATCACCTTTCACCGGGATAATCTCAATGGTCTTTTCGATTCCCGACGCGGCATCCGGTCCGGCGTGGAGCGTGATGCTCTTTGCGGAGTCCTTCACATCCACTTTGAAGTTATCAATCGTTTTCGTGCGTTCCTCATCTTCCGGGGAGTGCCAAAGACGGTGTCCGCCGAAATTATTCCACTCGTCGCCTCCGGTCACGCCGGCGGTTTCCGGAAAGACATGAAACAGATTGTCGCTGCCGTCGAAAAACGCGCCAACGATACGCGGGCCGATCTCCGTCGCCACAATCAGTTTCAATTTTCCGCTGGTGATTTCCAGACAGTTCTTCCATCCCATGAATTCCACTTTTTTATGTGCCATCTTCTGTTCTCCAATTACGGTTTTCAAGTTAAACATTCCGTTTCAATAATTCATCCGCCAGCGCTTCCAGCAGGAGACGGTATTTGCTTTCCGGCAGGGTGGCCAGGTTCGCCAGCGCCTTTTCCGACGACTCTTCCGCCGCGCGGACCACAGCGGCACGCGCACCGCACTCTTCCAGCAGAGCCCGGATACGGAGAATCTCACCGGCGGAATAAACCGGGCGCTTCATCAGCGAGCCGAGCTCCGCGCGTCCGGCTGTGGAAAGCCGCTCCATCGCTTCAAGGAAAAGAACCGTCGGCTTCCCTTCGCGGAAATCCGAGCAAAGCGGCTTGCCGAACGTCTGTTCCTCTCCGTAAACGCCGAGCAGATCGTCGCAGAGCTGAAACGCATAACCGAGTTCTCCGGCAAATCCGGCAAGAGCGGCAACAGGTGCGGCGTTCCAGTCGGGCGTATTCAGCCCCGCCATCGCGCCGCATTCGGCGGAGAAAGAGAGCAGCGCCCCCGTTTTGCCGCGGATCATGTCAACGACTTCCGCCCTGGACGGCGTTCCGTTCCGGTATTCGAACTCCACATCCAGCGCCTCTCCGGAGATCAGTTCCCGGTTGAGGAACGACTGCATGCGCCGCGCCATCGCAAGGACCGTTTCCGCAGAAACGCCCCGGTCGGAAGAACGCAGAAGCACGTCGAACGCCCACGCCTGCTGAACATCTCCGGCAAGAATCGCAAAATCCGTGCCGAATTTCGCCGATCGTTCCGCATCGAGTCCAAAACGTGCGGTTCCCCGTGCGCGCAGTTCCACATGACAGGTCGGTTTTCCGCGCCGCACCTCGTCACAGTCGATAATATCGTCATGCACAAGCGTCCAATTATGAAAGATCTCAACCGCTGCGGCGGCATTCAACGCCCTCGACGTCTCCCCGCCGACTGCGCCGCACGCCCAGAGCGCCAGCACCGGACGGAGCCGCTTGCCTCCGCGCATCGGATAGAGCCGCACCGCCTCCCGGAGCTCTTCCGGACGGACCGACGCCGGAAACGGATCGTCCGCAATAAACTCATCAATGATCCCGCGAACCATCGCAAGTTCATTTTTTAATTGACTTTTCATAAATCACACCTATTTTATATGGAATAAGAAATATACACGATAAACGCGCTGAAACAATCGGAACAAAGGAAAAATTATGATAAAATTTGCCGTTATCGGTGACCCGATCGCCCATTCGCTCTCCCCCGCCATGCAGAACGCCGGAATCCGGGAACTCGGCATCGACGCCGAATACTTCGCAGAACATGTCAGACACGACGAACTCCGCAGCTTCACCGAACGGGCACGACGCGAACTCGCCGGATTCAACATCACGGTCCCCCACAAAAACGCGGTCATCCCGTTTCTCGACGGGATTTCCAAAGAATCCGAAGTCGCCGGAAGCGTCAACACGGTAACGGTCCGCAGCGGCCGTCTTTACGGTGACACCACCGACGGCTACGGACTTGCACAGGCGCTGAAAGAGGCGTTCGGGTTTGAACTCAAAGGCGGACGGATCACGTTCATCGGCTGCGGCGGAGCGGCACATGCGGCGGCGGCGTATTTCGCCTCGCAGGGCGCGGCGGAGCTGTTCCTCATCAACCGGACGGTCGCCAAGGCGGAAGAACTCGCGGAAAAACTGCGGTCCGCCTACGGCACGGCGGTCCGGGTCTGCGCTCTCGACGACGCGGCGGCCATCGCGGAATTCCTGAAATGCTCGGATGTGGCGATCCAGTGTACAAGCCTCGGACTCAAACCGGAGGATCCTCCGCCGATCGACCTCTCCCTGCTCCCGGAAACGATCAAAGTCTATGACACGATCTATAAAAAGACTCCGATCTTCCGGGAATGCGAACGGCGCGGCATTCCCTGCGCGAACGGACTCGCCATGCTTCTGCATCAGGGCGCACGCTCGCTGGAGCTCTGGACCCGCCGTCCCGCTCCGGTCGAAGCCATGCGCAAGGCTCTGAACGCCGCTTACACAAAAAAATAAAGCCGGGAATTTCCCGGCTGCGGATCATCCGCCCCGTCCGGGCGGGTGATTCATTCAGAATATCACGGTCTTTCCTGTCCGTGCGGACTCAAAGACCGCTTCGATCAGCTTCATGCTCGCCCGGAGTTGGTCGTGCGTCACCACGATCTGCGCGGTTCCGTTCAGAGTCGCGATCACATTTTTATAATACTCCGACCAGTCGGATTTCACTTTCACGACCGGAGAACTTTTGACGGTCCGCTCGTTGCGGGGCGCCATCGTCCGGGTGATTCCCGCCCCTGCCTGAATCGGCGCGACGTCATCCTCCCCGCGATTGTAGATTTTGACGATCTCACCCTCGCAATCCCAGTTCCGGATCACGGCGGAACCGGCGTTGCCGAACACATACCAGCGCGGAACCTCCACGAAATGACAGGTCCCGACCTCCACCAGCCACTCCGTTCCGTTGTCGAACCGGCAGAACGCAGTGAAACCGTCGTCGCACTCCGGATTGGTGATATTGGTCATGGATGCGCTGACGGACAGCAGCTTATGCCCCGCCATCATCGTCAGCATCTGATCAAGCAGATGCACGCCCCAGTCCAGCAGCATTCCGCCGCCGTGTTCCTTCTCTTCGCGCCATCCGGACGGAATCCCGCGCGAGCCCATCACGCGCGACTCAATGCGGAACACATCGCCAAGTTCATGCGTGTCGACCATCTTTTTGACCGTCAGATAATCTTCGTCCCAGCGGCGGTTCTGATGTACGGTGAAAAGCCTGCCGTAACGGTTCGCGGCGGCAATCATCTCCTCCAATTCGGCGGAGTCCATCGCAACCGGTTTTTCGCAGATCACATTCTTTCCGGCGGCAAGCGCGTCAATCACGATCTCTTTGTGCACATCGTTCGGCGTGGCGACGGTGACCAGCTCAACCGCCGGATCCGCCAGCAGTTCCGCACGGGACGCATAAGCGCGGATGCCGCGCTCCTCCGCAAGCCGATTGCGTTCCGGATCAATATCATAAACTCCGACCAGCCGGATTCCGTCAACGCTCTGCATCTTTTCCGCGTGAAAATTGCCCATTCCTCCGTAACCGATCACGGCGCCGCCGATGGCTTCCCTCTTCATCTCAAAATCCCTTTCTTAAAATACGGTTGATTTCTGTACATGCGGAATTCTACAACGGTTCCGGTACAATTTCAAGCACCGGAACCAAAAAACCGATGGAAAATTCCACCGGATGCTCAGTACAGTTCCAGCCGTTTCACCGCGGCGACGGGAATTCCTTTCGCCGATTCCAAAGCCTCGAACCGGAAATACCGCGCCTCAACGGGACGATCCAGAACGATCGTCTGCACTCCGGCGTTGTTCTCCGTATTGTCCAGCGAATCCTCCCGCACCACCGTATCGACGGATTCCGGAGAGTCGCCCACCAGAATCCGGTAACGGGCAATCGGCCAGTACGGTTCATCCGTCGGCGTGAGAAGAAAACCGCGGATCATCTGCCGTTTTCCCGTATCGACCGTCAGAAAGTGCGGATACGGAACTTCCGGAGCGGTACGCCAGAACGAATCATCCGAACGGATCACACTCTCTTTCGGGGTCTCCGAATCCTCGCTGTCGGCGGCAAGCACGCGCCATTCATCCGCGGCGACGCCGAACCGCAACGCGGATTCCGGTGCGGCGGTGATTTCCGGATACTCGTTCGCCATGCCGTCGGGAAACACGGAAATTGCGCGGATCATCCCCGCTTCGCGCACCTGTACCGGCGCGGAATAACAGGGGGAATGCACGGTCGGCTGCGAACCGTCGAACGTATAATGAATCCGCGCATTCCCGGTGCGGCAGGAAAGCGTCACCGTTCCGTCCGGACTCCGGCGGATTACGGGCGCAAAGAGAATCGGCGGCTGATAATAAGCGCCGAACTCCTGAATGCACGGACACGCCAGCGCGCCCGTGATTTTCAGTTTCAGCGCCCCGGTCTCCACAGTCGGAGTCCGCAGAATCTTGCGGAAAGAAATGGTCGTATCTTTCACCAGCGTCCGCCACCCGCCGTCCTCCGTGCGGTATTCGACTTCAAATTCCGAAACCCGTTCGCCGAGCTGCGAATACTCCCTCAGCAGAATGACGTTCAGCTTGCGGACCGCTCCCAGTTCCACGACAGCCTCCGCCTGCGTCACGCCGTCATGCGTCGCCCAGTACGTCTCCCCGGAACCGTCGGTAAGATTTCCGGCGCGGAAACCGCCGCCGCGTTCGTCGGAAGCGGAAACCGCCGCTTCGGCGGCGAAATCCTCCCGGAACGTGCGGTCGAGCACCGCTTTCAGCTCCCGCACGCGCCGCTCGTCCTGTTCGTGAATCAATCCCCGCGTATCCGGCGGAAGATTCAGGTTTAGGCACGATCCACGCCCGACGGAATGATACCAGATGTCAAGCAGATGCTCAAGCGAATGAACCAGCACATCATCGTAACGGTGATAGAACCATCCGGGCCGGATCGAAACATCCACTTCGGAGGGCCAGTAATATCTGCCGCCGGGCGTGCCGTTCTGCAACAGCGCCATCCGGTACTCTTCGATGGTCGCCCAGTTCGGCGATCCGGCGAATCCGCGTTCGTTGCCGCACCAGCGCAGATCGCGATGCTCGCCCATGTGACCGAATATCACCGCCTCCGGCGCACACTCCCGGATCACCGCATAAGAGCGTTCAAAATCGTATTCCTGCACTTTGCCGTTCGGCCCCTCTCCGCACGCGCCGTCAAACCAGGTGATGAAAATATCCCTGCCGCCCGGGCCGCCGTAATTCGTAAGAAGCTCGCGGAGCTGATTGGCATAGAATTCGTTATAGGCGTCGCCGGAACCGTAGGTCTTCTCATGACGGTCCCACGGCGAAAGATAAAGTCCGACTTTCAGCCCGTACTGCTTCGCCGCCCGGACGAAATCGCCGACCACGTCTCCTTTGCCGTCGCGCCATTTGGAATAACGCACCGAATGGGTCGTGTACTTACTGGGCCACAGACAGAACCCGTCGTGATGTTTCGCGGTCAGAACCGCCCCTTTGAAACCCGCCTCCGCAATGATCCGGCACCATTGTCCGCAATCAAGTTCCGACGGATTGAAACAATCTTCCGGTTCCGTGCCGTCTCCCCACTCGCGCCCGGTAAACGTATTGACCGTGAAATGAAGAAACGCATACATGCCCATCTCCTGCCAGGCAAGCTGCTGACGGTTCGGCGTCGCCCCGAATGGAGCCGGTGCTCCGTTATCCATGAAAGATCTCCCTTTTTTTTCCTGTTTATGAACCCGATTTCAAAAATCTTGTTTTTCTGTTCGCTCAAAACGTTTGATACTTATAGCGTTATCCTGCGTATTTTACAAACGCCTTGCGGAAAAGTTTTCATTTTTTCCGGTCGTTCCCCGAACGCTTTGCATGCAGGACTTTACATATCTGCCGAATTCTTCCCGTAAGCCGCTTCGCGCGGCACACGTCCTCAAACTTCCGCCGGCGGTGCCGTACTTCTGCGGAGAAAAAAGTTGTAGTCCACAACAACGTCCCCCGTAACCTGCTCTTTGTAAAGAAGCCGGTTCAGCATGGCAAGAGACTGTTTCGCCAGATAATTGTAATTCTGCATGATTCCTGTAATCGACGGATCGCAATACAGGTCCGTTTCCGACAGCCAGCCGCATACGGAAACATCCTCCGGAACCCGTTTGCCCGCCAGTCTCAGGTAGTAAAGAACTTTCATCGCCTCGGATTCATGCATGACCACGATCGCCGAAACCTCTTTGCTCAACAGCCGGGAAATCGTCTCGGGCCACTCTCCCACATCCCAGCTGTGTTCAACAATCAGATCATGCGGAAGCCCGGAATGCTTCAGAAACTGTTGAAACGCCTCCACCCGCATTCGCGATGAATAAACGTCTATTGACGGATTGCCAATACCTTCATATCCCCACAATCCGATCCGGCGGTGTCCGAGGGAAAGAAGATGCTTCAGCAGCGTGTTCATTCCCTGCTCCTCATTGGAATGAACGGAAAAGATCCCTTCCAGATGGCGCGGCGCCGTATTGATGCAGACCAGGGGAATTTCGTACTTCTTCCCCCAGTAGCGTTCCAGACCGTCTTCCGAAACGATGGAAATCACGGCGCTCGGGCGGTGTTCCTCGATCATCTCCAGATCCCGGACCGGAATGAGCTCCATCCGGAATCCGGCAAAGCGCAACATGGCTTCCAGCTCGTCGACCATGCATTTATAATAATAATTTATACTGATGTTCGGAACGACCAGTGTAACAGTCCGTTCACTGCGGAGATAACCGGTTTTCCGCGCCGCCTCAAGGATTTTCAAACGCGTTCTTTCCGCCACCCAGCTGGAGCCGTTCAACGCACGGGAAACCGTTGCCGTCGAATATCCCGTTTCCCGCACAATATCGCCTAACCGATGCTTCATCACGCCCTCCCGGATACAACATTTCTACGAATTTATCAATAAGGTATTCCCAAAATGCGGAAATTCAAGCAGAAAATCAATCATTTTTTGTATTACTTTATCATTTTTTTGCAGTTTTTTGTCATCTTACCCTCTTGTTAAAAAAGCCGGAATGTGCTATAATTTAATATTGACGAACTGGCTGTCACAGCGTGAAAGGGCATTCGGAAGTCTCCTGCTTTCCGATGCCCGGCGAAATTGCCGTTGCGTCAGGTTTGATTGAAAATTGAAAGTCAGCAACTGCCATAATAACAGGATCGGAGGTTCACACATAAAATTGATTTTGAGCGGCTTTTTCAGAAAAAAGTCGTCCGGATGTGCCAGGATGGACTTGGTACACAAAAAAACAAGTTGTCAACAAGTAAAAGCCTGTTTTTTTTGAAATTGGCTCTGTTGACCCCATAAAAAGGAGCAAGCGTCATGAAACGAATGTGGAATCCGGCAAAGGTGCGGAAACAGAAAAGGGATAATTTCACCCTTGTGGAACTCCTTGTAGTAATATCAATTATCGCAATCCTTGCAGCTCTGCTGCTGCCCGCCTTGAACAGTGCGCGAACCAAAGCCCATGAAATCAGTTGTCTTTCCAATTTCAAACAGATCGGAACCGCCGCATTCGGATATGCGGGAACGAATGACGACTACTGGCTGCCCGCAACACTGAGTACCTGGAACAACGACTGCAGTTATGAAAACAACTGGATCGTTCTAATCTGGCCTCATCTCACAGGAAAAGAATATCCGCGGACACCGACCTCGCTCAAAGTCGCGACAATCTGCCCCGGAGCCAAATCCGAAGATCTTTTCATGAGAAACAACGGACAGGAAGGATTTTCCAATGACACATTCTACGGCTATGCCGCAAACGGACGCCCGATCACCAATCTGGCATGGAACTGGCGGTTGGGAGGAGGTGTGACCGAAAGCGTAATACAGAATGGAGGAAAACTCAGAAAACTCAACCAGTGCCGCCGCCCATCCGAAGCGGGAACCTTATGGGACGTCAGCCGGAAAGGCACCGATGGCAACATATATGTGACAACGAAGAATTCACGCCATTATACGAATCAAAGCGATATGCTCTCATCAACATCGTTCCGTCATTCCGCCGGACGGGATAATCTTCTGTATGTCGATGGACACTCTCAATCGCACCTGTTTCCGTCGGCCTTTCCCACCGACAAGGACACTCTGAAAACATTCTGCCCCGACACCCCCCAGGCCGGGAACTACTGGCAATGACACACACTTCAACATTAAGGATATGACAATCATGAAATCTCTTTCCTCATTCGCCGTTCTGCTGCTCGCAGGCGGAACGCTCGCAGCCAACCCCGTTTTCAACGGATCGTTTGAACTGGGAACCGATGGCTTCGCTCTCGAAAAAGAGTTGCGGACGGATACCAATCCCGGCTTGAAATTCATTCCCCTGAAAGTCACGGATCAAGCACCCGGCAGCGGGAAGCGCTCCCTGCTTTTTGAAAATCCCCATGCGGAATACTACAACATTTTTTCAAAGGAATTCCGGCTGAAACCCTCCACGGAATATAAACTTTCCGTAAAGCTCAAAAGCTCAAAAGGAAACGACAGCGTTTTTTTCGGCGTATTCAAAGTCGATCCGCAGTGGTCCGCCCATTCCCGGGCGTTCACCGTCCCGACGGCATGGCAAGAATTTGAATTTACATTCAAAACAGCCCCCAGGTCCGGCTGGTACCATATCCTGATCCGTCCGGGGAACCGCGACGCGGCACAGAATTCCAACCTGTTCTTCGATGACCTGAAAATCACGGAAACGGGCAAACCGGAAACCGTCACTGCGGAAGCCGTCGCCGTTCCGGACAAACATCTCTACCGGCGCGGCGAGGAAGCGGAAATTCAACTGAAGATCACCAACCCGGACTCCAAACCGTTCGCCGGAAACGTCACTGTCACCGGGCGGGAGGAATACGGCGGAAAACTCTGTTTTTCAGAACAGCTTCCCGTCAGACTGGCGGCGGGAGAAACCGGAACGATCCCGCTGAAAAAACAGAAACTGACCCGCTACGCCGGAATCCGTCTTTCCGTTTCGGGCAGCGGACTGAAAACCCACGACTCCTTTTTCTCCGTGATCGGCAGGTACGACGCAAAACCGTTCGACATCGGCAGCAAATACGTCGTGGCTTTCAACGGAAGCCTGGACTATCAGATGCCGCCGCAGACAAAAACCCCCTCCTATCTGGTCTATAACGCACCGTTGGAAAAACGGTTTGAACTGCTGGCCCAGGCAGGGTGCAGGATTCTCCGCGACCATGACGGCGGAGTCCGCGGCGTAAACTGGCCCGCCGTGGAATGGGAACGCGGCAAATTCGATTTCTCTCACCTGGACCGTCAGCTCGCGCTGTATGAAAAATACAATATTGTGCTGTTTCCCGTGATCGGCAACGGCTTCATCGAAAATTATCTGCCGTGGCAGAATCAGCGCTGGCCGCTCTGGGTGGTTCCGCTCTCCGAACGGGTCAAAAACGATCCGCCGAACTGCATGAAGAGCGTTCGCGGACACATCCTGCTTCCGCCGCCGGAGCTTTACCGCAACTACATCGCCCGGACGGTCAGGCACATCAAAGGCCGCGTTCCCGTTTACGAGATCATGAACGAACCGAACCTTTACCTTGCTCCGGAAACGTATGTCCGCTACCTGAAAGAGGCGCACGATGCAATCCGGTCCGCCGATCCCGCCGCAAAGATTTCCGGCTTCTGCCTGACCAGCGACTTCGGCGCCGCCGCAACGCCGTGGATGCAGACGTGCGTCAAGGCGGGCGGACTGAATTATGTGGACGCCGTCGGGTTCCACCCCTACGGCGGGCGGGAGCTCGGAGCAATCCGGGCGGCGGACCGTTACATCGCCGATCTCCGCAAAGAGATGCGCTCTTACGGCAAAGCGGACATGCCGCTCTGGAACACCGAACTGTATTACCTCATCGACCAGCAGGTCAAGCACAACTCATATGAGGAAAATCTGTGTGCGCCGCATCATGTCGTCTGGCGTTTTCTCGTCGATCTCGGAGAAGGAGTCGTGCAGTCCATCTCCATCCATTCATCAATCCTTTGGAAAAAGATGTTGACGCCGAACATGCTGACCGGAAAAAACTATCACGAACTGATTCCCTCGGAACTCTTTGTCGCTTACAACACGATGGCGCGGCTGTTTGAGGGGGCGAAGCCCGTGAAGAAACTCCGCTATCCGAACGGCGTCATCTGCTATGTCTACCGCAAGGACGGCAAGCTCATCGCGGCGGTCTGGAACTATCAGAAGACGAAAGGCGTCCACGGCGATCTTTCCGCGTTCCACGTCATGGATATTTTCGGCAATGCGGAAGCTCCCGGCGAAAAGGAACTCGGCGACGCGCCGTTCTATCTCACTCCCCGCAGCAGCACCGATGCGGAATTCCTCCGCCAGTTGGAAAAGTTGAAAATCCGTCTGGAACGTCCCGTTTCGGCGGGCCACATCGCCCGGCGCCTCGGAGGTTCCCTGTATGTGATGCTGCATAACGATTCCGCAAAAGAGCAATCCGGCGTCGCCGGGATCTCCGGCGGAGGAATCGTCGCAACGAAGATGATCCGCTTCACCCTGCCCGCAAACGGCAGTCTGCCGTTGGAAATCCCGGTCAAAAATGGAAAAGCCGATGGGAAACCGGCGGAACTGATGCTTTATCTCAACGGAACGACGTTCCGTCTGCCGCTGTCTCTTATACACATCTCCGAGCCCACGAGACGGAGCTACATCTCGT
>URKJ01000037.1 GCA_900548385.1 uncultured bacterium
AGATCTACACCTATTAAGTCGTCGGCATCGTTAGATGTGTATAAGAGACAGAGCTGCAGTTTCACCGTTGTAATCCGGAAGGTATGAAACGGCAAGGGACATCCCCGGAAATGATTGGACATCTCCGACTGTGTTTGCATTGTGAACGAATTCCCTGTCTTTTGGCGCCGGGTTCTGAACATTGCGGATTTTGCCGCTGTTTCAGGGAACATTCCCCGGTTTTCCGAAGTCTATGGAACGTATAATATAAACAGAAATAAAAGAAGAATGAGGAGTTGGGAATGAGATTTTTACAACCGGAACTGTTGTGGCATCTGCTCTGGATTCTTCCGGCGATGCTTGTCATGGCCCTGATCTCCCGGCGGAGGACCGCCCGGACGCTGAAGGCTTTTCTCGGAAAGCACGCGGAAGATCCCGATTATGTGCTTGTTTCCAAAGGAAGACGCACGGCGCGGTTTATTCTGCTCTGCGGCGCGGTGTTTTTTCTGATCGTCGCGGCGGCACGACCGTCGTGGGGTGTGCAGATTCAGGAAATGAGCGGACAGGGACGCGATTTACTGTTTGTGTTCGACGTTTCAAAGAGCATGTTGGCAAAAGACGTTCAGCCGTCGCGTCTGGCACATGCGAAATGGCTGGTGAAAGAACTTGTGAAGCTGAATCCGGGCGATCGGTTCGGCTTGATCGCGTTTGCCGGAAAAGGCTTTCTCGAATGCCCGCTGACGTCGGATAAGACCAGTTTCAACCAGATGCTTGACGAGCTGAATACCGAATCCATCCCGGTTGGCGGGACCAATATCCAGGAGGCGCTGACCGCCGCGCTTCAGGCGTTCAAAGCGGCGGAGACTCAACATCGCGCCGTGGTGCTGGTGACCGACGGCGACGAGTTGGAAGGCGACAGCGGCAAGGCGGTTGACGAGATCATTGCACGCAGGATTCCGCTGTTCATCGCGGGGATCGGGGATCCCTCCCAGCCTTCCATCATTCAGGTCCCGGACGGCAGAGGCGGTGTGAAGACGCTTACCGATGCCGCCGGAGCGGTTGTGAACAGTCCGCTGAACGAGAAACAGCTCGGCGAGCTTGCGAGACGCACGGGCGGTATCTATGTCCGTTCGACGGCAGGGGATCCGGGAATTCCGGCTTTGGAAAAACGGATCCGCGCTCTTGCTCCGCAGGAATATGAATCCGTCAAGACGACCAAGCCGATCGACCGTTTCAGCTATCCGCTTGCAGTGGCGTTTGTGCTTTTGCTGATCTGGTTTGTTCTTTCCGAGCGTGCGGTCCGCAGGAGTGCAGGGGCGGTTGCGTTGTTTGTGTTCGCGTTCGCCGGTCTGCCGCTGAATGCGCAGGAGGCGGATGCTCTGCCGGTTCCGGAGCAGACGGAACAGACGGTTCCCGCCGCACCGGAAAATGTGTCGGCGGCGGATTCTTTTAACCGGGGTGTCGAAGCGCATGAAAAAGGCGAGCTGCAAAAGGCCGCCGGAGCGTATGAAGAGGCGTTGCGCAACGGCGTCGATCAGGCGGAGATCCGCGGCAGGGCAACCCAGAATCTCGGCGTGATTACCCATACGAAAGCGCGGGCGGAACTCGGTGAATCGGTAAAGGCGGTTCAGGGGCAGAATCTTGACGAAGCGCAGAAAAAAGTGGAAGCCGCGATGAAAACACTGGATACGGCGGAGGGTATGTACCGGGATTCTCTGCGTGAGAATATTTCGCATGAGGCTCTTTCCCGGAATCAGTCTATTCTGATCGCGGACCGCAAGAAAGCGGAAGAGCTGAAAAAGAAAATCGACGAGCTGAAAAAATTGCAGCAGCAAACCCGGCAGCAGACTCAACAGGCAAAGGATCAGCAGCAGAAAGAAAATCAGCAGAACAAGGATTCGCAGAATCAGCAGAACAAGGATTCGCAGAATCAGCAGAACAAGGATTCACAGAATCAGCAAAACAAGGATTCTCAGAACCTGCAAAACAAAGATTCGCAGAATCAGCAAAACAAGGATTCGCAGTCTGCTCAGCAGATGACGGATCAGGCAAAGCAGTCTGCGGAAAATTTGCAGAAAAAGGCGCAGGAAATGGGACAGCAGAATCTTGCAAAGTCTGCGGAGCAGGCGAAAAAGGAGCTGGAGAAAGCTCAGCAGGAACAGAAGAACGGAAACAGCAAGTCTGCGGAAGATCATTTGAAAAACGCTCTTGATGCATTGGGCGGCGATTCGCAGAAAGATGAAAAGGATCAGAAGCCGGAGAAACAGGATCAGTCCGGCAAGGACGGGAAAGATCAGAAACCGGAGAAGCAGGATCAGTCCGGCAAGGATCAGCAGAACAATGATTCCGATATCCGGCGTCCGCAGCAGGGCGGCGCGGAGAAAAAGCCCGAAGAGGGCGATATTGACAAAGGGCAGGCGGCTTCCATTCTTGAAGACATGTCCAAGGATGAGAAGGATCTGCGCGACGCCATCAAAGCGTACCGCAAACAGCGTTACAAAAACGCCGCGCCTGCAAAAGACTGGTAAGAAGGGGAGGCCGTATCATGATTATGAATCACAGCAGATTATTTGCCGCATTTCTGGCGCTGATCGCCGGAGCGGCTGTGCATGCCGCCGATTTGACGGCGGCGATCACGTCGGGGCCGGTGTATACCGGAATGCCGGCGGAATTTTCAATTACGCACGACGGCAGCGCCATGCCCGAACTGACACGCGTGCCGGAGATTCCCGGTATACGCTGGGTGGGGCGGAGCGGAAGCCAGAGCACGCGGATCATCAACGGACGGGCGTCTCATGTGGCGAGCAGAATTTACAGTTTCATAGCGGAAAAGCCGGGCGACTACACGATTCCCGCTCTGGAGGTCCGGGCGGGACGGAATTCGTATACCACGCAGCCCGTTTCGTTCAAAGTGACCGCGCCGCGCATTTCCACGGGGCGCCGTACGGCAAACGGGCAGGGAGCTGCCGAGCCGGTGGAGCTGGACAAGTTGATTTTTGCCGAGCTTTCCATTCCCGGCGGCGACCGCCGGTATTACGCGGGGGAGGAGATTCCGCTGGAAGTACGGGTCTATCAGGCGCAGAATTTACGCTGCGAGATGGCGTGGCCCGAAATCCGTGCCGGGGGAAAATCGCAGATTCTTTTCCGCGATTATCAGAACGTGAATCCGGAGAATCCGAAGTTTGAGCGTCCGCGCCGCGGACAGACGGAGATCGACGGCCGCCCCTACTACGTTTATGTATTCCGGACGGCGGTCCGCCCGATCTCTTTCGGAAAACTGGAACTGACCGCCGTAAGCAATGTCGGCATTATGACGCAGGATTCGCGCCGCCGGAGCAGGTCGCTGTTCGACGACTTTTTCGACGATCCGTTTTTCGGCGGTTCGCGCATGACGCGCCATGCGGTCCGTGCGGAACTCCCGCCGGTGGAGATCAGCGCACTGCCGCCGCGGACGGGGAACGCTCAGTTTCTCGGCCTCGTCGGCAAGTGGAAGGTGGAAACCTCGCTTTCTTCCGCCACGGGCAAAGTGGGCGAGGCACTGACTTTGTCGGTCGACATCCGCGGAGACGGTGCGCTGGAACCGCTGAAAGCTCCGGCGCTGGAATTACCCGGATTCCGGGTGTACAGCCCGGAAGTGGAGAGGAATGCCGCCGCCGGAAGTGCCCGGATCAAATATATCCTGATTCCGACCCGCGAGGGCGTGCAGGAGATCAAACTGAATTTCAGTACGTTTGATCCTGCGTCCGGAACGTATGCGGATGCGCAGTCTGCGCATACCGTGACGGTGGAGAAATCCGCGGCGGTATTCAGCGGCGGCACCGGAAGCCGCGTAATTGACGCCGCGGAACCGCCGCCGGAGACCGTTCCGAAAACGGAACAGCGCGGTCCGACCGGCGTTCTGTATTTGAAGAAAGCGCCTTACGACGAAATTTCCGTTCCTCTCTGGCGGAATTACCTGCTGCCCGGTATTCTGATGTTTCTTGCGGGGCTTGCGTTCTGGATCGGTGCCGAGTTCTATGCTCTGCACCGGAAAGCGCGCGGGAACGATCCGTGGTTCCACCGCCGGAAAGAGGCGGCGAAACGCAAAGGCAGCCTGCTGAACCGTCTGAATGCGGCGAAACCGGAGGCGATTCCGGAGATGGACGCGGAGATTGCCGCTTATGTCAACGACTGTCTGGACCTGCCGCCCGGATCCAGTCTGGGGGAAACCGCCGCCATTGCCGGGGAAGAGGACCGGGAGCTTGGGGAAGTTCTGCAGAAACTTTCCGATTCCTCCTGGTCGTTCGGAGGCGGTGCCGGTCTGACGGAAGAATTCAAGAGGACTCTGATGAAAAAACTGTCGAAACTGGTTTGTCTGGTTCTGCTTGCCGGAGGCGTGACGCTCTCCGCCGCGGAAGTTCCGGCACCGTTGAAAATCGCGACGCCCGATGCCGCCATGACCGCATACGACGAGGGGCATTTTGCCGAAGCGGAAGCCTATTATAAATCGCTGGTGCGAACCTCCGCGCCGTCGGCGAAACTGTTTTACAATATCGGCAACTGCCTGTATCAGCAGGGAAAATGCGCACAGGCTCTGGCGTATTACGAAAGCGCCCTGCGGATCGCTCCGCGCGATTCGGATGTGCTGGAAAATCTGAATCTGACCCGCCGGAAACTGGCGCTTCCGGAGAAACACCGGCTGGAGAAGCCGTCGGATATTCTGCCGTATGTGCGGGATCTGCTGCGTCCGGACGAATGGATGCTGCTGGTTTTTGCGGGGGCGGCGCTGATGTTTACCGCGTTTGGACTGCGGCGGTTCGTGAAGCCGCGGCTCTGGGGGAGTCTGCTCGGGATCGGGGTGATCGCTGCCGGACTTTCCTTTCTGGCGGTCATGGTGCAGAATTCCACGTCGTATGATTCCCGTTCGGCGGTGTTGCTGACCCGGAACGCGGCGCTTCACGCCCTGCCGTCCCCGCAGTCGCCGCGACTGACGGAGATCAGCCTTCAGCCGGGCGAAGAGGTTGTGATCGAAGAGGCGCGCCAGGACTGGGTGCGCATCCGTGCCGGAGCAGCCGAGGGCTGGGTGCGGAAAAGCGACGTCCGCCGGCTCTGGGATCTTTGACGCCGGGGATGTTTCCGGACTTCCGGACAAAAAGTTCCTGATGGACTGGACAACCGTTGTTTCCGGTGTATAGTAAGTCAGTTACACCGGAAAAACGGTATTATTCAACAAAAAAAGGAACAACACCATGATTCAGATTCCGATCGCATTGCAGGCGTATTCCCTGCGCAAGATCTACCAGGAAAATCCGTTGCAGGCATTGAAGCTCATCAAGGAAGCCGGATACGACGGCGTGGAATTTTACGGCACGCATTTTCAGACGGATCTTTATGTCTCTCTGCTGCGGGAAACGGGACTTGTCTGCGCCGGATGGCACACGGGTATTGATGCTTTGGAAAACGATTTCGACGCGACGCTCCGCCGCAACCTTGCGGTCGGCAACAAGTATATCTGCGTTCCCTGGTTCAAGGCGGATACCGTGGACGGCTGGAAAGCGTTTGCGGATCGCCTGAACGTGATCGCGGAGAAGCTTGCGCGGTACGGAGTCCGCACCGGCTATCACAGTCATGCGCATGACCATCAGCCGGTGGAAGGGCAGATTCCGTGGGAGATCGTTGCGGAAAACACCTGTCCGCAGGTCGTTCTTCAGCTGGATACCGGCAATGCAATGTGCGGCGGCGCGGATTCTTATGCCGTACTCACCAAGTATGCCGGACGCAATCAGAGCATTCATTTGAAGCCCTATTCCAAAGCAGCCGGCTATGAACCCGCGATCGGTGAAGACGATCTGCCGTGGGAAAAAATTCTCAGTTGGTGCGAAACCGAAGGCCGCACCGACTGGTTCGTCGTGGAATACGAGGAGGAGAAAGAGCCGGTGCCCGCGGTGGAGCGCTCGCTGGCATATCTGCGTTCTCTGCGCCCTCTCTGATTCGGTGATGTCAATGGGACGGAAGTGTTTCCGGCAGGTTTTCCCGCTTGAGAGACAGGCGGATTTTACGTTGGTCGACGTGTTCCGCGAGTCGCTGGAGTATACGAGAAACTACACGCTTCCGTTCAACATGATCTCTGTCTGCATCCGCTCCGAGGGCGCGGATGCGTCTGTCACCTCCAATCTGAAAACGGGAGAGATTTACCGTGCGCGGGAAAATGATATTTCTCTGATTCCGCACGGTCTGGCGCAGCAATACGCTCATACCGTGCGGAACGAACGTTACGGAATTCATTTCAAGTTGGAATTGTACCCCGGAGTGGACGTGTTCAGCGGCGGCCTGCACCGGATTTGCGAGAATTCCCCGTCATTGCGGAAAGAGGCGGACGAAATCTTTGCCGAATCGGATCCCGTTCTGATGCTGTCCCGCTGCCGGGAATTTGCCCTGCGGTTCTGTCATCGTCACTGGCCGGAGCGTTATGAGCTCAATCCGGACAAGATACGGCCGTTTGAAGAGCTCCTGAACTATATCCGCGGGAATGTTCATGCGGAACTGGGCGTTGCTGGGCTTGCGGAGCGTATGCACCGTTCCGCCGGAAGTTTTTCACGGGAGTTCCATGCGGCGTTCCGGCAGACTCCGAAACAATATCTCCAGAATGAGCTGTACCGTAAAGCCGCTCAGATGCTGCTGGATCCTTCGGAATCGGTGAAGACGGTTGCGGAGAAGCTGAATTTTTCTTCGGAGTTCTATTTTTCAAAATTTTTCAAACGCCTTTCTGGTATTTCTCCGCGGGCGTACCGTGCCCGCACCGTGTTTTCCTGCCGTTGACAAACGGATCCGGGATTAACAGAAATCAAACACTCCTTGCATAAGCACTGAAAGAAGCGCATGTAAATTTCAGGTAAAGCGGATGGAAATGCACCGCCGCTTGTCAACCTAAACAAGGAGTTTGTATGAACAATGCATTGAGAATGGCAGGACTCGCCGCGATCTGCGCCGGAGGAGTCTCTTCCGCGCTGGCATTCGATCCCGCCAGCCAGGCAAAAGGTATCAATCCCGAAAAGACCAGAAAAATCCGGTTTATCGAAGACGATGCGCAGGATTACATGGTTACGAAAGTCTATCCGCTCAAACACATCAAGGCAAACGACATTGTCCCGTTCGTTCTCGGAGCGGTAATGCGTTATTCCTCCAATTCCAAAGTCGACCGCATCAACTATTCCGCTGCGAATCAGCAGTGGATCGTGGTTACGACCCCCGTCGCCATGATGCCGTATGTCGATGACATGGTTGCGAAGATGGACCGTCCGGGCGGAGTGAAGGATGTCAACGGTTCGATCGTCAAAGGAACCGGGATCACGCGTTATGTGTACAATCCCAGGTGGCGTTCCTCGCAGGATATGGTCACGCTGATGCTCAAGGCTGGAATTTCCTCCGATGCGTCCGGATTTGATTATTCCGCGGATTCCGAAGACACCTCTTCCGTCAAGTACGACGCCCGCGTTGTTTATGATTCCGCGTCCAATCTGATCTACTGGAAGGACTCGCCGAATAAGAGCAACGATCTGCTCAAATATCTCCGATGGCTTGACCGTCCGGTGCCGCAGGTGATTGTCACGTTCAAACTGTATGAAGTCCGTGACAGCGATTTACGCGACATCGGAATCGACTACGCCGCGTGGAAGAACGGCCCCGGACTCCAGATCGCCGGATTCGGAGCCGACCTGTTTTCCGGGCGCTGGAACGAGACCGTTCAGGTGGCAGAGCTCGCGAACCGTCTGATGCCGTTTATTTCCGACAGCATGTCGTGGGGATACGGTGCGATGTTTTTCGCTCCCGCGTTCGATATGAGCTTCATCCGTCTGCTTCAGCAGAACGGCAAGGCGCGGCAGGTTTCCAATGTCAGCATCACGCTGCGCAACGGAAAATCCGCCTCCACGACCTTTACGCCCGATTATCAGAACATTGTCAAGAAAGATAACGATAAAACGTATGTGGAGAATTCCGAAACGGCGTCGTTGAAACTCAGCGTTTCCTCACCGACCATCTGTTTCGATGGTGCGGAGCCCGATAAGAACGGTCTGCTTCCGTACAGCGCGGAAGATTATGAGAAGAAACTTTCCGGTGTATTCGACTTCCGGTATACTCTGGAGAACAGCAGCGTCGTCGAGCGCAACAACTACGGCAATGAGCTTACGGAATCCACATCGTTGGAAGGCTACGGCACGATCCGCATGAAACAGGAGTCGTTCCTCGTCGGCTGGACCCGTCACATGAACGTGGAACAGACGATCGGGGTTCCGTTTCTCTGCGAACTTCCGGTTCTCAAGTACATTTTCGGTACGACGACACAGAATATTGAGAAGACCTATTTCTTCCTGACCGCGGAACCCGTGTTCGTTCATCCCGATTCCGACATTTCCCGTATCTCCGGCAAACTCACCGATATTGCCGAACTTGTTCAGAATGAGACGAAATAAGATTGAAAGGATTGTTTTATGAATAAGAATCTGAAAACGGCGCTTCTCGGCGCGGCGTGTACGGCGGCAGGTGTTGCGGCGATCGCCAATGAGCTGCCGACCGGAAATCTGAATCCGGCGTATTTCCCTTCCAACGTGCAGGCGCAGCTTCAGGTCGGGATCACGCCCGGAACCGAAGCGGTCCACTTTGTCCGTGACACTTCCGATTCCAAGATCATCACCAAGACGTATGTGCTGAAGAACGCGAATCCCTACGAGATCCGTCCCTATCTCCGTAATATGGTTCAGACGATGCGTACGAATCCGAACGTTTTCAACGGCGCGGGCAATAAAGCGGTTTCCGCGAATCCCGTCAATTTCACGACGACGTCATCCGCGATACCGCTTTCCCACTACTACAATCAGTATCTCCGCGCTCCCGCCGGAGTGGAATGCATGGTTTTCATGGACGGTACCGCGCTGCTGATCATCTCCGCCGAAGAATACCGGTTCAAGGATAACACCAACGGAATGGGGATCGACTCCATTGTGGCGAAACTTGACGCGAAAGGGATTAAAAATTCCTCCGGACAGCCGAAGTTCGTCTACTTCCCGAAGAACCGTCCGGCTTCCGAGCTGAAAACGATGGTTGAAGCGGTTGGCGCGAATCTTTCCAACGACACGGTCGAACTGATCGGCGGAAAAGACAAAGTACGCGACGACAAAGATCTTAACGTGCTGTTTTTCAACACCGCGCTCTATTCCAGAAAAAATATTGAGGCGATGCTGAAACTGTACGATGTGCCGCATCCGCAGGTCCGCATCCGGTATACCGTGTATGAGCTGATGGCGGAAAACGACGGCAAGATCGGCGCCGATTTCCAGGCGTGGAAAAACAACGAGGGGGCAAATCTGTTCTCCATGGGCGGGACCTATCGCGACAACTGGTCTGCAACCTATGCCGGCGGAATGGTCCGCAACGGAAAGAACAATTATGCGCAGTTCATCAACTTCAATCCGAAATGGAACACCCGTTACCTCGATTTTCTGGTCTCCAAGAACAAAGCGAGAGTCGCCGTGACCGGAGAGGTCCGCGCCAGAAGCAATCAGGAAACGATTGTGGTCCGCAATACCGGGCTGTTCGTGGCGGATGTTCAGGAGAACGACGGTTCCGCCACGACGATTTCGTCGGGCTATGTCAAGGACCCGACGGAGCTCAGCATTACAAATGAAAAAGGATATAAAGTGACCGCCAGCGGCCCGTTCGCGGTTGTCCGGATTCAGACGCCCTCCACGACGAATTATGATCTTCAGGGAGTCAACGGGACCACTTTCACCGTGGATGGCTACAGCGGTTCTTACAAAACTCTGGAAGGCGCGAAGATCAAAGACGATTCCTCCATCAAATTCTATGTGAACGCTCCCGCTGATGCGGGCAGGGGGCCGACGGTCAACACGGTTGTCGCGAATGGTTTTGCGTTCCGGATGTCGGTTGTGCCTTCTGTTACCGTGAACGCCACGACCCTGAAAGTCGGAGTTTCGACAACATCCCTGCTCGGTTACGCTTCGAGCGGTGCGCCGCGTCTGGTGACGAACGTTTCCGACAATGAGGTCATGATCGGCAACGAAAGCGCGAACCGGTTTGTGATCGGCGGCATCACGAAAAGTGAAGTCGTCCGCAGTTCGACCGGTGTTCCGCTTCTGAAAGATCTTCCGTTCCTCGGCTGGCTGTTTTCGACCGAAGGGGAATCCACGAAGAATTCACAGCTTGTGATCGTGGCGGAATGCGAACTCGTCACTCCGGCGACCGCGATTCCCGCGAACATTCAGGGAGACATTACCGCAGTGGAAGAGGCTGTCGGGAAGAACACGAAAGGGGAATTCAACTCCTATGGGTTCCGTCAGTTCGGACTTGATCCCGAACGCTGACCGCGAATCTTTTGCGGCTGTTTTCCGCTCCGCCCGGCATGAAAACCGGGCGGAGTTTTTTCGATATGCATCTTTCGTCCGGGAAACCGGAACAGGGAACGTGTTCCGATAGAGATTCAGCGGGAAAGACAGACAGGCGTTGTGTTCCGGCGGAACGGGTAAAGCTGTTCCGAAAACTTCCGATTTGATTCCACGAACTCCCGATAAGGCTCATCCGTCACGGAAACGAGTCCAATTCCATAATTTTCGCCATCCCAGCGCCCGACCAGAGTCTGATCTTTAAATCCGAAGTGATGAATCCCGACAATCTGCGGATGGCGCGCCGCACTTTCCAGCAGCACCTTCTGAGCCTCTTCCCGGGCATGGATCCCGCATCCGGGATATGCCAGGATTCCGAGCATTCCGCGCATCCGGTGCCCGACGCTAGACTCGCTGATCAGCACGGGTTTATCTTCAAGTCCCGCATGGACAAAATGGTCATGATGCAGAGCGTAACTGTTCACACTGACAACGTCACATGCTTCCGACGCCATCCGGAACAGCCATTTTTTATTGTAATCCTGGACTTTGAAGCGGGAGCCGAGATAAAGATGATGCGGCGCATACTTCTTCACAGCTTGCCGGGATAACTCAAAGAAACGTTTCCAGAATTTCAGCGTGAATGCCTCAAAATCCTTTTGGCACAGCTTGGAATCCGGAAGTTTTTCCGGGCGGGCCAATGCTTCCCAGGAGGAATAGGAACTTTTCCATGCCTTGTTCAAAGCGTCAATACTCCCGTACTTTGCTTTGAGACAGGAAAGCAGACGCTGCTTTGCGGGAAGCTCCGGAGGTGCAAGAAACGCCGCCTCGGCGACTTTGACAGAGTTGTCAAAATGGAGCTCATTTCCGATAAAATACCCGATGCAGTAAGGATCGTCAATCGTCCAGCGGAATTTCTCCGGCAGAACGGTCAACAGTTCCGATTCGAACTCCGGAGAATAGACATCGCGGAACTCGTTCTTCGGTCCGAAACGCAACGTTTTGGAGGGAAGCGGCAGATTCAGCATATATGGCATTTTCCGTCCGCGGTAAAGCTCCGGATCGCTCCAGTTGCCGATGGTATTGTATCCCCAGCTTTCCATCCTGCGGAACTGAAACCCGTGCCAGGAGTCGCGTCCGTACCGGATCCGGCAGTTGTCGGAATAGAAATTAAATATGCGGCCGGGTGCGGCGGGTTTCCGGGTGTAGCATTTTGCTCTTCCACGATCGGTTAGCCAGTATTCGCTGCGGCTCAGGGAATTCACGCCGCGCGAAAAAAACAGTCTGCCATCCGGATCCACAAAGTACCATTTTCCCTCCCATTTCGCCACGCGGAAATATCCGGAACCCTTCAAATGGGGACCGCTCTTCCAGCCGCCCCACTGATTCCAGTCCGCGACGCGCGGTTTCAGGGCGGATTTCTCTCTCTCCAGCGATTCCTTCAACTGATCGTTCGATTTGATTTTCCCCGGCCATTCCTCATGGCGGTACTGACCATAGCCGTCAATAAACGGGAAAAATGTTTCCGGGGAACGGAGCGCAGGAACGGGTTCATAACGGCCGTGAAGCCGGATTCCGGAAATCCGGAAACGACCGTAGCGGACAAATCCGCAGATCACATGAAGACTCTTCACGGAAGAGGTGTCGATATTCGTTCCTCCCTCAAACCCGGACGGCATTCCCTTTGCCCGGAACAGCGGATCAAACGGCGATGTCCCTTTATGATTCAACGGATAGGTGAACGTGCGTTTCTCCCCCGGTGCCAGCACGAAAACCCCTATTTTATGGCGACTCCACATTCCCAGACAGAGTTCTCCAGTTACCGAACGTTCCCGGTCGAGATTTTCGATTTCAAAGGAAATAAAACGGAAACGGGAAAAATTCCAGTTCTTTCCGTTTTCCGGAACCAGCACAAAATAGGGCCACGGATTCGATCCTGTCCGGAACTCGGCGGTCACTCCGCCGGAGGAATCTGCGGAGACCGAGATCTTCTGCTTCCACGAAACCTTCAGATTTTCACGGTCCCAGCGGACCTGCTCCTCCGCAGAAAGCGGAACAGACGCAGGGAAAAGCAGAAGAAGCACACAAACAATCCATACACGTTTCATTGATCCCACCCGCATTCGTATTTGCCGTCAAGGCGGTACTGCATCATATTCTCGCTGATCTTCCGCATCATTGCGGTAAGTTCCCGGAAAGGGGTATCGCAACAGTCGATCACGCCGATGGCGAAATTTTCTCCGTCGAGCCGTCCGGTCAACGGCTGATTATTCCAGCAGAAATAGTGAGCCCCGACCGCCTGCGGGTGCAGAAGAATTCCCTGCATGATCCGCAGATAGGCATGAGCGCGATCATCCTGAGTCACTCCGGAGGGCCGCATATCCGCATTGAATATTCCACGGTCGAGAACGGCCACATGGAATTCGGTGATCATGATCGGCTTATCTTTCGGCAGTCCGGCAACGCGGAACCCGTCCATGCTCCAACTGTAGATGTTGCGGGAAACAACATCCGCGTATCTGGCCGCGGCCGCATAAGCTTCCGGATGCCGGATGAGATGCAGGCGGGAACCAAGATAAAGGTGATTCGGCGAAAACTCTTTTACGGTCTTCCGGCAGAGGAAATAGAACCGATCCAGGAAATGCATGTTGAACGCCAGCATATCCTCAAAACTCTTTTCCGGATCCGGCAAAGCGGTCAAATTCAAGACTTCATTCCAATTTTTGTAATCAGTTCCCCACTTGCGGTTAAGGGCCGCGACCGTAATATACTTTGTCTCCAGCATTCCGACGAATTCTTTCTTCGAAGCAGTGTCTGACGGAGCGGAAAATGCGCTCCGTGCAATGGCAGTCCGATCACCCCATTTGATCTCGTTGCAAATGAAGAAGCCGATGCACCAGGGATCGTTTTTCGCAGCCGCGGCGGCAGGAGCCTTTGTGCTGTCCCGAAGGACCCGTTCGAAATCCGGATCGAAGACATCGTAGAACTTGCGGAAACCTTCCATCTTCGGAATCCATTTTTTCGCGCCGGCGAGCCTCAGTTCCATTGTATAGGGGGTGTGATGTTTCTGCTGGACCTCCATACAGCTCCAGTTGCCGATCGTGTTAATGCCCCATGACTGAAGCCGTTTACCGACAAAATCCCAGTAGACCTTCTGATAATCAGAACCGTATTTCCGCTTCAAATTATCGTGAATGAAATTAAAATTATATTTTTTACGTCCAACTTTTCCGGTTTCATACCATTTCGGATCACGCTCCCTGCCGAGGGCATTCGGAGTGATGGCGTTGATTCCGTGAGAGAAGAAGAGTCTGCCATCGGGATCGACGAGGAACCATTTCCCCTGATATTTCTCCGTCCGGAAGAAACCGGTAGCCTTGAGCTGAGGTCCTTTCAACCAGCCGCCCCACTTGTTCCACTCGGCGATCCGGGGCTTGAGAGAGCGTTTCTCCTCGTCGAGACGTTTTGCAAAATCGGCGTCGGAATGGATTTTATCCGGCCAGTCCTGATGAACGTACTGCCCGTAGCGGTCAATAAACGGATAGAAGCGAGCCGGATCGTCGACGGGAGCACCGGGTCCGGTATACGGTTTTTCCAACCGGATGTTGCTGATCCGGTAATGCGCGGAATGTTTTCGGGAATATACAGCCAGATTATGCCCCCAGAAAATGATGGCGTCGACCCGCCGTCCATCAATGTTTTTAAGTCCGGGAATTCCCGGCGGAGTTGCGCGAAGACCGTCGATCCGGCACTTTGCAAACTCATCGGCCTGCGGATAGTACAGTTTCAGAGTCCGCTTTTCCTTCGGATTCAGTCCGAATCCGCTGTTGTTGGCAATCTGTCTCCTGCCAACGAGCGGATTGGTCACACGAATGGAAACAATTACCTGCTGATCGTCATCCATGTTTTCGATATCCGCACAGAGATGCTGATAACGCGAGAGATCCCAGTAAAGCTCCCCTTTCGGTGGAGGCAGCAGAATACCGGGATTCAGCAAAGTGTCATCCGTAATTCTGACATCCAGCGCGAAGCCGTTTTCCGTTTTCACTTTTTCCACTTTGATTCCATCGGTTTTCACCGGTTTCGGCGTCACCCAGAGCGGAGCCGTGAAATCCACGGGAACAATTCGGGAAACATCATAGGTTTCCAGATTCATCAGAGGAGTTCCCCCGGCGAGAACGAATGCCGAACAGAATGCGGCAGCGATACTCATTTGTTTCATATACAAAACCTTTCATTTAGGATTCCATGTTCAAAAGATCAGAACGGTTCCGTTTTCCAGAGCAATGCGTGTAAAACCATCGCTCCGCAGACGACTCTGGGAACGCGCTTCCACATGACCATCGGCAAAGGCCATGTTCGCACGGTTGGTGTGAAGCAGAAAGATGGCGGCATCTTTCTCGACACTGGATGTCGGATGAAATTTATTACACGCTCTTCCCGGCGGATCGTTAAACGAACCGGAATCCGCAAGAAGGAAAATTCTGGAAGGACTTTTCATTCTTGTCAGACAGAATGCACGGGTTCCGTCTTCACATTTGACGGCGAAATCACCGGTTTCATCAATACGATCGTTGTAATAGGTACCGGTCCAGCGATCCTTCGGAGTATACATGCCATAGCATCGCCAGCTCCAGTCTGTCGCGTTGGAGAGCATCTTCGGCAGAACAGGGTTGGAGCCGCAGCGGATGATCTGTTTTTTTACATACGGAAAAGCCTCCACAATAAAATAGGACCATCCAAGCGCAGTTGTTGTCCCGGCTTTATTCGCCTGACTGCCGATCACCCACTGATTCTGAGCATCCGCGTACAGAAAATGCCCCTTCATCAGTTGTGATAGATTGTTGACGCATTTAATCGCTTGTCCTTTCTTTCTGACGCTGTTCAGTGCGGGAAGAAGAAGAGAAGCAAGGATTGCAATTATTACAATAAGAACGAGAAGTTCTATCAGTGAAAAGGTTCTGCATTTCATTTTATTTTCTCCATTTCTTTGGAATTAAGCTGAATATTCTCCTGGAAGGGGTTCCGGGCCGCGACACTCTTACGGATACAGAGCTCAGGAGCAAGGCGCTTCACGCGCGGAAACGAATCCAGACCAAGTCTGATATAACGGTCGAGATGCGTCATCGCCGTATAACCGAGTTCATAGATCGGATTTTGCAGAGTTGTCAGAGGGGGATCAGAAATTGCGGCAAGAGGAATATTATCGAATCCAAGCACGGAAAAATCATCCGGAACAGAACAGCCGAATTTCTTCAGGATCTGAATCAGCCTCATTGCCAGGAGATCGCCGCGGCACCAGAAGGCGGTCGGAGCATCCGGTGCCTTGATCGTCCGGAAGACTTGCTTTCCCCCGTCCTCTCCAAAAGAATGAGATGCTCCGGAGACTATTTCAAAAATTTTGTCAAAGCGCATGGAAGATTCCGCAAAGGACTTCAGAACGGTTTCCTGTTCGATCATTATATAAGAACAGGCGGGATATTTCTGTTTTACCCGCTTATGCGGATAAACAATGCCAATCCTCCGATGTCCATTCTCGCGTAAATAACTGGAAACCGTATGAGCAACCTTATCCGGATCGAATGTAACTGAT
Source organism: uncultured bacterium (assembly GCA_900548385.1). GTDB lineage: Bacteria > Verrucomicrobiota > Lentisphaeria > Victivallales > UBA1829 > UBA1829. The sequence goes on from URKJ01000037.1 coordinate 15,949, forward strand.
CCGATCCACGGCTGTGCGAATTCGCAGTCAATCGCAATCTGCGGCAGATCACTTTGCGCGACCAGTTCCGCCAGAGGCGGATCGGAATCATAATGCCGTTCCCCCAGATGAATCACCCCGGAGTAATGCTGACAAATGTCGTCAATCGCGGCAAGGATTTCCGGACGGGAGGCCCCGGGAGGCGGAAGCTGCCGTGGCACCAGAGCGTAACCAAGCTTCATCGCGCGGTCGGCAATCCCCGAATAGACACCGAAATGGCGCTGACCGTATTCTGTCGAAAGCAGATAATAATTGGAAAACATCATCGGAAGAATCAGAGCAATATTCTGGAGATTGGAACGGCGGGAATGCTTCATGTACCAGATTCGTTTATTCGGCTGACGGTAAATCAGTTTTTCCGCTTCCAGAAGCTGATAGACCTTCTGAACAGTCTGCCTCGCAACCCCCAGAGCATCCGCCAGATGGCTGACCGGCATCAACTGTCCATTGCCGGCAGGGGCATCGCGTCCCCTGAGCCATTCCAGCATGGAATTGTGAATCATCGCAACAGTATCGTTTCTGCCGCAATGACGCATACTTTGTTTCAGTTTGTTGAGAAAAACCGGATCCATCATTTACACCTCCTTTGCTTCAATAATATATTTTATTCTAAAAAAAGAAAATTGTCAACATTTAATCAAAAAAAACAAGGAATTGTTTACATTGTTTCGATATTATGCAGACAACACGGCTGCCGGCAAAAAAAACGTTTTTTTTTCAGTTTTGCTGTTGCAAATATCCGGATGGGGGCTAAAGTACATCCTAAGCAAGGTTTTTTCCGCTGTAAACTCTTAAAGGCTAAGAAAGTATGGAACATCAGAACGTTTGAACGTTATAAAGCAAACCCGCTGAGAAACCACAACCAACAACAAGCCTGGTTAAAAATCCCATCATGAACAACAAAGACCTGACGCATTTTAAACAACTGTATCAATTCGTCAAACCGTACAAGAGCATGCTGAACGTCTGCATCGTGTTTCATGTGTGCAGTACCTGTCTCGGTCTGCTGATGCCGCTTGTGCTGAAAATCATTATCGACAAGGCGCTTGGAGGGTCGGATCTGCGCCTGCTGTTCGTTCTGCTTGGCGGAGTGATCGTGCTGTACTGGGTCCGGGCGTTCTTTTTTTATACCAGCAATTATTTTACGCATTATCCGATCCAGCGTATGCTGTTCGACCTGCGGGTGAAACTGTTCAAGCACCTCCAGAGTCTTTCTCTGCGGTTCTATCAGGAGTACCGGACCGGGAAGCTGATTTCCAATATTCTGACCGACGTTGCCGCGCTTCAGGCGATGATCTCCACGGTGATCGTGGGAATGGCGTCGAGCATGTTCCAGCTGCTCTTCGTCAGTGTGATGCTGGTGTTTCTGAGTCCGACGCTTTCGCTGATCTGTCTGTTCGTGCTTCCGGTGGTGTATTTCGTGTTTTCCACGTTCCGCAAGATGCTCAAGCAGAGGTCGCAGGTTTTGCGTGAGCACATGTCCGAGGTATCGGCGAATCTGGCGGAGGTGATCAACGGAATCAAGGTCGTGAAATCGTTCGGCAAGGAGCGGTCCGAGAACCGCATGTTCATGGAGCGGCTGAAACCGACGTTCGATATGTCGCTGACTCTTTCTATGCGTTCGATCGCTCTGACGATCGTGATGGATCAGCTTTCCATCTACACGCTTGTGGCGGTACTCGGTGTCGGCGGCTATCTGGTGTCGGTCGGGCGGATGACGATCGGCGAGCTCGTCGCGTTCTATACCTATATTCAGATGTTCTTCAATCCCGTGGCGGCAATGACGAACTTCGCGCCCGTGATCAGCGAGGGTGCGGTCAGCGCGGATCGTCTTATGAAATTGATGGAGACGATGCCGGAGATCAAGGAAAAGGAAAATCCGATCCGGCTCGGACACGCGAAAGGGCATGTCACGTTTGAGGACGTCTGTTTTCACTATCAGCCGAACAAACCGATTCTGAATTCGTTCACGCTGGATGTGAAACCGGGATTGAAAGTCGCTCTGGTCGGTCCGTCCGGTTCGGGAAAATCGACGATCGCCAGTCTGCTGATGCGCTTTTTCGACGTGACGCACGGACGCATTCTGCTGGATGGGATCGACATCCGGGATTTGAGCGTCAATTCCCTGCGCAGCAATATCGGGATCGTGCTTCAGGAATCGTTCCTGTTCAGCGGAACGATTGAAGAGAATATCCGTTACGGAAAAGACGACACCAGTTTCGAGGAGATTGTGGAGGCGGCGAAGATGGCGAACGCTTACGAGTTTATCCGCGACCTGCCCAACGGGTTCAAATCCGAGGTCGGCGAAAACGGCGTTTCGCTGTCCGGCGGACAGAAACAGCGCATTGCGATCGCACGGACCGTTCTGCACAATCCGTCCGTTCTGATCCTTGACGAAGCCACCAGTGCGCTGGACACCATTTCCGAAGCCGTCGTGCAGCATGCGCTCGACAAACTGATGGCGGAACGCACCACGATCATCATTGCGCATCGTCTTTCCACGGTGCGCAATGCGGATCTGATTGTCGTTCTGAAAGACGGGAAAATCGTTCAGACCGGTCAGCACGAACAGCTGCTGTGTCAGGATGGTCCATACCGTACACTTTACGCCATGCAGCTCAAGGAACAGCATGAGGAGCCGGAGTCGCAGAGTTATCAGGCGGGACGCTTCAGTCCCGGAGTGAATAGCGGGGAGGCAAAGGAGTCATTATGATGAACATACATACGACTTATACGCACAAACCGGATTTCCGGGGCAAACTGCATCTTTTCACCGTGATCGGCTTCTGTCTGGCGTTTCTGCTGTTTCTCGGCGTGGCGTCGCTGTTCCTGATCGAGATCGAAGACGTGATCTATTCCGAGGGAAAGATCACGTCCGAACTGCCGGTTGACGTGGTCAGTCATCTGGACGGCCGTGTGCTGGCGTTGAACGTGGACGAGGGCGGCGACGTCCGGAAAGGCGATGTCATCGCGAAGATCGACGCCACGCCTTATGAGGAGGAACAGACCGCGATTCTGGCGTCGATCCGGGAGCTGGAGGCGGAACTGGAGGTGAAGAAGGCAGAGCTGGCGACGCTCAAGAGCAATCCGCTGCCGAAAGAGCTCTGGTATGCGGAGACCAACCTCAAAGAGAGCCGCGACCGTCTGAAACGGACCGCCAGCCGCCTGGAGCGTCTGGAAAGCCTGCGCGACAAACATGCGATTTCCCAGCATGAATATGAAAATGCGGAAATCGAATACATCAAGAACGTTGCGGAGGTTGCGCGGGCACAGGAGAATCTGGAAATGGTCCGGAACGGGCTCGGCAGCAAGAACATTGAAAAGGCGCAGCGCGATGTGGCGCTTGTGGAGGCGAAGATCGAAGGCAAACGCTCCGCTTTGAAATTCGTCCGCCGGTATATCGACGACTGCAAACTGGTGGCGCCGGTCGATGGACGCATCGTCAATCTTCCCTGCAAGTTCACGATGTATGTGGAAAAAGGAAAAGTTGCAGCGAATCTTTCCGCCGGCAATTTTATCAAGGGGTTGGCCTATGTGAACGAGAGTCTGGTACGCAAGGTGCGCCCCGGACAGACGGTCCGCATTTCGAGCGAAGTGTTCAACCGTCTGGAATACGGGATTTTTCTCGGCAGAGTGGACCGCGTGTATGATACGCCGATACAGAACGAGAAGACCGGGATGGCGATGTATCCGGTACAGATCACGATCGACCCGCAGGGGCGTCCGCTGAAACTGGGATCCAGTGCGAAATTTTCGATTGTGGCGGGATATGAGCCGGTGCTGTATTCCGTTTTCGGGCTGACGAAAGAGAAATAATGAATCTTTTTTCCGGGAATCCGCATTTTGGATTTGACTTGCAGCTGCTCTAAGGTGTATTTATTTCCCGAATCACAGCAAATCCAGAAGAAGGAGTTCTGACGATGAAAAAAAGAGTGAGTTGGAGAGTTGTCCGGATTATCGCCGCTGCTGTTTTTCTCGCTGTCGCCGTGGCGTCGTTTACCGGACTGGCGGGAATGGGGGCGATGCTGCTGCATGTACAGTTCGGTCCGGCTCTGCTGAAATTGATCGCGGCGTTTTCCGCCGGAACGCTGGCGACGGTGCTTGGAATCGTTCTTGTGACATACCTGTTCGGACGGTTCTATTGTGCGGTGTTCTGTCCGCTTGGAATTTTGCAGGATGTCATCGGATTCCTTTCCCGCCGCAAAGCCGTTGAGACCCGGAATTTCGCGTGGCTCCGCTATGCCGTTGCGGGAGTGGTGTTCGGAATGCTGGCGTTTGGATGGACGGCAGGCTTTTTTCTGCTGGATCCTTATTCCGGTTTCGGACGGATCGTCGCCTCGTTTTCTCTCGGTTCCCTTGTCCCGCTTGCGGTGATTGCGATTCTGGCGGTCTGGAAAAAACGGATTTACTGTACAGCGGTCTGTCCGGTCGGAACTCTGCTTGGACTGATTGCAAAGCACGGAGTGTTTCAGCTGCGGATCACGGGAAAGTGCGTCCGGTGCGGGAAATGCGTTGCGCAGTGCCCGTCCGGCTGTATTGATCTGGACACGGGAACGATTGACAATGAACGCAGCGTCCGCTGTATGAACTGTCTGTCCCGATGCCCGCTTCACGGGATTCAGCTGGTCCGTCCGGAGCGTGGAAGCGTGCCGGTCGATGTGTCCCGCCGGGCGTTTCTGATCGGCGGAGGTGCACTGATTGCCGGACTTGCCGCGGGAGCGGTGCTGGCGAAGGCCGGAATGCGGAAGTTTGCGGAGTTTGCCGGACGGTTCCGCATCCTTCCGCCGGGTGCGGGAAATGCGGTCCGGTTTGCCTCCAGGTGTACGGGGTGTCAGCTTTGCACGGCGAACTGCCCGACGGGGATTATCCGTCCGGCGGAATATGGCGCGGGCCCGGTGTCGCTGGATTTTTCGCGCGGTTCGTGCCGGTTCGACTGCAACCGCTGTTCACAGGTCTGTCCGACGGGTGCAATCCGTCCGCTGACGCTGAACGAGAAACAGCGGACCCGTATTGCCGAAGTCCATTTTATTCCGCAGAACTGCATCGTGTTTCAGGATGGGGAACAGTGCGGGAAGTGCGCCGGGGTCTGTCCGGTGAAAGCGATTACGCTCCGGCGGACCGGAGCGCCGCGGGTGACGCCGGAGCTCTGCATCGGCTGCGGAGCCTGCCGGGAGGTCTGTCCCGCACCGGAAAAAGCGTTGGAAATCCGGGAGATCGCGGAGCAGACACTGTTCCGTTCCTGATGTCCCGGCAAAAAGAGAAATAAATCGCAAAAATCTCCTGTTTCCGATTTGAAAAAACGGGAATGCGCTTCTATGTTTCCATGATACTTGTTTTGAATATGGAAGGAGTTGCAGATTATGCAGTTGGATGCACAATGGTTTTTGAAGACTCTGGTCGACAACAATATCATGCAGGTCGGGCAGGGAATGGAAATCAACAATGCGCTGGGAGGCGAACCTGACCTGATGACCTATGCACAGGAGGTTCTCAACCGTCTGTGTGCGGGAATGTCTCAGGAGGACGCCCAGAACTGGGCTTCCCAGTTGGAACAGGTGATCGTATTTGCACAGCAGCAGGCTGCCGCGGGTGCGGTTCCCGACTGGGGCGGGGGACAGTCCGCCGCACAGGAACAGGCTCCCGCCCAGCCGTCCGGTCCGGTTGCCGATGTGGAGTATCAGGCGGGGGATATTCCGAGTTTGCGCGACGTATCCCGTATGACCGATGAACAGGTCGCCGACACCATGCGTCAGCTTCTGCTCGCCCTGCGCGTCTACGGTGCGTCCGACCTGCACATTTCTTCCAATTCGCCGCTGTTCATCCGCAAGAACCTGCAACTGGAACGCATTGATCCCGAATGGGTTCTTCCGGACGCGGACGTAGTCCGTCTCAACATGGCGCTTCTGACGGAGGAACAGCGCGAAACGTTCCGCCGGAATCAGGATATGAATCTCGGACTTCAGATCGGCCGTGCGCGTTTCCGTACCGCGCTGATGTTCCACAAGGACGGCATGTCCGGGGCGTACCGTCTGGTTCCCGATAAGATCATGTCGCTGGAGGAACTCGGCTTTCTGCCTGCCGACGCCAAGAATATCCGCCGTCTGCTGGACTACAACAACGGTCTGATCCTTGTGACCGGTCCGCTCGGTTCCGGCAAGACCACCACGCTGGCGTCTATGGTGGAAGTCGCGAACAATTCCCGCGAGGACCATGTGATTACCGTAGAGGATCCGATTGAGATCGTGCAGACGTCGAAAGGGTGTCAGATCACCCAGCGCGAGATCGGTTCCTGCACCAACAGTTACCATGCCGCGCTGAAAGGCGCGCTGCGTGAAGACCCGGATATTATCGTGATCGGAGAAATGCACGACCTGGAAACCATCGAAAACGCGATCACCGCTTCCGAAACGGGGCATCTGGTGATCGGAACCCTTCACACTTGCGACGCCGGCAATACTCTGAACCGCGTGCTTGACGTGTTTCCGCCTTCCCAGCAGCCGCAGATCCGCGCGATGACCGCGGGCAGTCTGCGCGGCATCGTCTGTCAGCGGCTGATTCCCGCCGCCAACGGCGGACTCACGATCGCCTACGAACTGCTGATCAACACGATCGCCGTGGCGAATATCATCAGTGAAGGCAAGATCTACCAGCTGAAAGCCACTATGCAGATCGGCAGTAAAGCCGGCATGTGTACGCTTGACCAGAATCTGCTGGAAAAATACAAGGCGGGACATATCACCGCCGATACCGCGCTGGCGTATATGAAAGACACCTCCATCATCGACCAAATCAAACGACTTGTCGCCGTGGAAGAAGCGAAAAAACTGGTCGCGGCAAAGAAAAAGTAAGCAAGGAGTCCGAACATGCCCATTATTGACGATTATCTGAGAGAAATGCTGAGCCTGAAAGGCTCCGACCTGCATCTTTCGATCAATTATCCCGCGAAATACCGGATCAGCGGCAATCTGAAGCCGGCGAACGATTTTATTCTGACGCCGGAGTTCATGGAGAAAATGCTCAAGGAAATCTGCCTGCCCGCCGACCGCTGGGATACCTATCTGGAAAAGCACGACCTCGACTTTGCGTATGAGATTCCCGGACTTGCGCGTTTCCGCTGCAACTACATGTACAACTATTACGGTCAGGCCGCCGTGCTCCGTCAGATTCCCAGCAAGATTCTGACCGTGGCAGATTTGAAACTGCCGGAAATCCTGCTGGATATCTGCAAGATCAAGAGCGGACTCGTTCTCGTGACCGGACCGACCGGATCCGGAAAATCCACCACGCTCGCCGCGATGATGGACTACATCAACGATACGATGAAGCGGCATATCATCACCATTGAGGACCCGATTGAGTTCGTGCATAAAAACAAGAACTGCACCATCGTCCACCGGGAAGTCGGCATTCACAGCAAATCGTTCCCGATCGCTCTGCGCGGCGCGATGCGGTCCGACCCGGATATCGTGCTGATCGGAGAAATGCGGGAAATGGAGACGATCCGTCTTGCCCTGACCTGCGCCGCGATGGGAATGCTTGTCTTTGCCACCCTGCACACCAACAATGCGCCGAAGACCATCGACCGTATCATCGACGCGTTTCCAGCGAACGAACAGGCGCAGATCCGCACCATGCTGGCGGAGTGTCTTCAGGCGGTTGTTTCGCAGCTGCTCTGCCGCAAGAAGGCGGGAGGACGTATCGCGTGTCATGAGATCCTGCTCTGGACCGAAGGTTTGCCGAACACGATCCGTGAAGGGCAGATTTCCAATATCCGCACAATTATTGAGGCGAACAAGGGAATGGGGATGCGCAGTATGGACGGCGGTTTGAAAGAACTGCTGATGGATGACATCATTTCCGCCGAAGAAGCCTATATGAAAGCGAGCGATAAAAAACTGTTTGTGGATTATCTGGAATAAACAGACTTCCGCAGTCATACAGAAAAAACGGACCGGAGTTGAAACGCTCCGGTCCGTTTTTTTGTCGGGATGATATGCTGTTTCCGCTTACGGTTTTAATTTTCTTCCATAGATGCGGATTTCTTCCGCGACCCCGTTTTTTGCGGGGAAATCCAATGTGACGCGCACATAACGGGCGGTTTGCGGAGTGATTTTCAGCTCTTTCCGGAATGAGACCGGGGGAGTGAACTGCTTGCCGTCGCGGCTGAATTCCGCAGACAGTGCGGGGGAATTTGCCGCCGGGGTGTCGACTGCAATCCGCGTGATCCCGTATTCATGTTTCAGATCGAAAAGCACCGGAGCCTTTCCCGCCCGGAAGAAACGCACCTGTCCGTTTCCCGCGAGTGCGGAGGCGGGGCCGCGCCAGGCTTTGCCGGGAAGTTCGATCCGGTATTCCGCTCCGGTGCGGATGGCTTCCAGGTGCATATTACGGTACATGCTGCCCGGTGCGTCCGTCAGAAGATGTTCCTGTTTCAGCGGGTCGGCGGGGGCAACAGTCACGATTGCATTGCAGATTGCTGTCTTTTTTCCGTTTTGAGAAAAGTACGCAACAAGCGGATAGACCATGTTCGGTTTGAAATGCCTGCTTTCGCGGGGAAGCGTGATGCGGAATTTCCGTTCCGCAACGGTTCCCGGAAGACCGGAGGAAATGGCAGCCGACGCAGGGGAAACGGTCCAGTCTGCGTAACCTTTGAGCTCCAGCGAGCCTTCCTGCGGATTGGCAACCTGAACGGTAACCTCGAAGCTCTGTCCGGGACGGAGTTCCGCAGTCCAGCGGTCGGCTGCCGGATGAGTCGTTATGCCGTCGATGCGGATTCCAAGCATCGGTGCGGAGGTATGCGGGGTGTAGATCGCGCCCGCCGTGCGGATTTCCGGCAGATGGAATTCATAAAGCCCGTTGCCGAGATTGCGCAGGGAAAGCGGAGAGAGGGCGGTCGTTTCCGCCGTCGTCCAGAATGCGTAACGGTAATCGCCGCGCGGAAGACGGACCGTCAGACGGCGCGCCTGTACCGGTTCGCGGACGGTGTTGGCAATGACCGTTACGGCGTTTCCGGCTTTGTCCACGTTTGGCGATTCCACGCGGAGTTCCGGTACGGCGGGATCGGCAACCGCCTGAGGTTTTACTCCGGCGGCGGAGAGGATTCCGGCAAGCCAGTCCGCAACAATATGATCCGGCGCGGATTCGGCGCGCATTACGCCGAGCCGCGTACTGAACCAGAACGCACGTCCTTTGCCGAACCGGTTTTCCGTCAGCATCGGCGCTTTGTAATTGTCGAAGAGTTCCCGTTTGTTAAGGAGCGCTGCTGTGGTCGGAGTGCCGAGGACTTTGCCGTCGCAGCGGATGAGATCGCCGCTGTCCGTGCGGTACCAGAGATCATCGGGGGAGACGTCGATGCCTTTATAGACGGCTCCCATACGGATGCCGAGTACGGATTCGAGTCCGCGGTGGATAAGGTGGTGTTCATCAAAAAAGGCTGTCTGACCATCTGCGAGCAGAACACCGCCGTTTTTCACATAATCCGCAATGGCGGCGCATTCGGCGGCGGAAAGATGGTCCGCGCCGACCAGCACCAGAGCGGCGTAATTGTTCAGGTATGCGGGAGTGAGCTTGCCATAGGAAAGCACGTCGACACGGTATCCGGCGGAGCGGAGATGCCGGTATACATTCAGCCGGTTGTTCTGCGAATAATCCCAGCGGCTTGCCCCGGCGGGATCGGAGAGCAGAACATCGCGCTGCGCCATCAGCATGGCGATTCCGCCTTTGGAATCGGGCATGGATTCCGCCCAGAAGCGTTCCGTGCGGTGAATGAAAGAACCGAGGCGCGATGCGTAGTAGAACCGCGAAGTGCGGGAACCGTCGTATGCGCTGGTGAACGCGAATGTCGCCCAGTCATGCCTGGCGCCGAAGTAGCCGAGCGTGAAGAAATTGAATCCCTTCACCCCGTTTGCAAGCGAGCGCCAGAACGTTTCCGCAAACTGCCACCCGGTTCCGGCATGATTGTTGGTTTCCGCGGCGAACACGCCCCAGTTCCGGGATCGGTCCGCCGGATCGGCGGGACGGATGTTCTGATAGAAATTGTTGTACTCGTAAGCATTGCGGTCGCCGTTTCCGTACATGTCGATGGCATACCAGCCCTGAGCATAGCCGCGGGTCTTTTCCGCGAGCATTTCATGATTGTTGACGCGCACACGGGCGACAGCCGGCATTTCCAGCGTGCATTGCGTTCCTTTAAAGACGACCCGCCGTTTGAGCGGATCGTTTTCGGTGACGTTCCGGAAGCGTTCCGCCATGAAATCCGTGTAGGTCTCTTCCTGAAATCTCCGCCAGTCGAGCCATGCTCCGGGCCGGGTTTTGTAATCATTCAAGCCGGGGGCGATGAAGTCGTCGAACGATTTGTAATCCGCATTCCATACTTTGTTGAATTTGGCGAGATCGTTGTTGTAGAGTTTTTTTGCGAATTTGACAAATGCGGCTTTGGCTTCGGGGGAGTAGTCCAGCGGGAGCTCCCATTCGTTGTCAAGGTGCCACATGAACAGGCGGTCGCCGTTGACGGAATGGATTTTCCGCACGGTGGCGCCCTGACAGTCGAGCACATACCGGCGGGTTCTGGCGTCGTTGAGGTTCAGGTCATGGCGGCGGTGCGGCTTTCCGGTTTCGGACATGGAATTTTTGAGTTCTCCATAGTGTTTCGTCTTGCGGGAACCGGCAAGAGTGTGAGCCGCCCAGAGGCTGACAAATACAGGACCGCGGTCGGACACTTTTGTATGATAGGTGCAGGGATTCCCTTTTGCAAATTCGTAGCAGCAGTGTCCGCCCGCATCGGTGAACGTGAAACCCATCGGGGCGAGAATTTCAAACGTGTCGTTGCGCAGGATGCTGAGCGGGAAGAAATGCGCGGAGGGCTTCATTTCCGGCGAGAGTTCCAGTGTGTAGGCATTGGCGCGCTGGAGCGGATCGTCCGCCGCGAACAGAAGCGCGGCGGAGAGAACGGCGGGCAGGATGACGGAAAGTTTCTGTTTCATGATCAGGGCTTCTTTCCCTGCCAGAGGAACCAGTTGATGCTGCGGGCGTCTTCTTCAGAGATTCCCATGTGCAGTTTTCCGGGATTGCGTGGGTATTTCAGTGTACTGACATGCCCGTCGAACGATACGACGTTGAGTCCGCGGCTTTTATGATCGCGCGGCCATTCGGCGTTCAGGATTGTTTCTGTGACGCTGCGGAGCGCAGTCCAGATTCCGGTGCCGAAATTGTTGAATGTCGGAAGTCCGTAGTCGAATGAGAGCATTGAGGTGGAGGGACTTTTGATGCGGGCCGTGTTCCCGTTGGCGGTATAGCCGCAGCGGTTGTTGATTGCATACATCAGATATCCGTGTTTGTTCTCCGGGGCGATGCCCTGGCAGTTCGTTTCCACGCCGAGGCCGGGGATGAAATTGGCGCTTGTTTCCCAGGACGTCCAGATTTTGCGCGGATTTCCCGGACAGAGGAACGTCTTTTTCCCGGCTTTGTAACGGAGATAGATTTCCCACATCCACTGATTGTTCTGCTGATGTCCCGGCGGGAATGATTCCGGCTTCCATGCCGCTCTCAGCTGCGGAAGATAAGAATTGTTGTCGTTGACATACAGCATCAGATTGGTCCCGATCGACTTCAGGTTTGAGGTGCATTGAATGTTTGCCGCCCGGTCCCGCGCTTTCTGCAGAGCGGGCAGAAGCAGACCCGCAAGGATGGCGATGATTGCGATTACGATGAGGAGTTCTATAAGGGTGAACCCGTTTCGAATCCGTTTTGATACTTTCATGATTATTCTCTCCTTTTTATTTTATTGTTGGTTTGAAATTTGTTCCGTAAAGAATGACCGGGGAACCGCTCAGACGGAGTTTCGCCCGGTTTCCCGGTGCGGGGAGTGTTCTGCGGCGTCCGATGGCGTCGCAGAGCGTCAGTTCCGTTCCCGCGACGGGAATTTCCGCCGTCCGGAAGCTCTTCCAGTGATCGACCCATGGTTCCCGGTGAGCAAAGTCCGCGGATTTTTTCGCCTGAATATAACCGTCGGTCCGGTCCCAGAGAATGGCGATTTCCTGTCCGCGGCGTTCAAACAGCAGTCCTTTCCGTTTCGGATCTTTGAACGGGATCCAACCGAGGAACGATGCGCCGTCCATCGCTTCGGCGATTGCGCAGAATGCGGGGAGGGAGGGTTTTGCCGTTCCGTCCCGGTGCAGAATGCCGTAATGATATTCATGATCGGTGGGGCGGATGCCGCCCGGATTGTGCCAGACTCCATCGTGAAGCTGGTAAAACAGCGCGCTTTTCACGCCTTCCGCAACTGCCAGCGCGTAGGAGAGTACGATGTTTTCCGCCGCCTGGCGATAGGAGTCTTTCCACCAGCTGTTCGGCTGGGTACAGGCGTAAATCTCTGTCAGATGAAGCGGTTTTTCCCCCAGTTCCCGGAGCGTTTTCCGGGCGCTGAGAATACTGCCGTAGTAGGTCCAGTAACCGTGCCCGGCGTAATCCGCGGTAAAATTGCCGCGTCCGGGATGGATCGACACTTCATCAATCAGATCCCAGCCGCCGTTTGCGTGAAAGGCTTTCAGAAATGCCGGATCGGCTCCGGCGAGAGCGGGGCCCACGATCCGGACTTCGCTGTTTGTCTCTTTCCGGAGCTTTGCAATCGGTTCGATCCAGTTTTTGACGAGAACATCCGCATATTTTCCCGTGTTCAGGGAACTCATGTTCCATTCATTCGGGAATTCCCAGTACCGGAACCCCTTTTCCCGGCAGCGGCTGAGGATCTCCCGGATGTACGCATTGCGTTTCTCCGGTTCACTGATCCACTGCTTGCGGCTGCGGTTCGAGTGATAGAACCCGGCGGCGCCGGATTCTTTGGATAAATTGTCGTTGTTCATTTCACGCACCCAGCGGATGCCCATGCGTTTGAGGAGTCCGGCAACGTCCTGCCGTGACGGGACGGGGAATGCCGCCGAGATACCGAATACGCTGTTTTCCGGAGCCTGATAGACATGATCGGGCAGGATGGTCAGCGTGGTGCGGGCGAATGCTGTTCCGTCCGCCCGGATTTCCGCAAACCAGATTCCGCGTTCCTGCGGGAGAGACGGTTTAAAGCGGAGCCGCACCGCTTCTCCGGCGGGAAGTGTCAGTGTTCCGGTTTTGCGGAAGACGTCCTTGCCGTCATAATCTTTCACAACGACGGTATACGGAATAGGAGATTTTTCCGAGATATTGGCGATTTCCGCATCAAAAAAGATTTCTTCCCCCGGCTTCCAGAGATTGAACGGAACGGAGGCGGGGATACGGATTCCGATCGGGGCTTGTTCAAAGAACGTTGCCGCATACTGATCCAGCGTCTTGCGGGGAAGAATCAGAAAACGGAGAGTCTGCGACCAGGTTCCGGTTTTTTTATCGAACTGCAGTGCGACATGCTGGCCGGAATGGGAATGCCAGCCCGGATTTCCGTTGATCTCTTCAAAAATGCTCAGATTCCGGAAATCGAACCGGCGGATGACGGCGCCTTTGGTTTCAAACGGGACGCCGCCATGTTGGTGACGGGTCCAGATGCCGCTTTGAAAAACGGGATTGTTTTGCGGTTTTCCGGAGCACATGCGGAGAAAGAGTGCGCCCGCCGGTTTGCGGTTCTCCGGTACTTTTGCTTCGAGGCGGATGGTCAGCAGGGGGCCATTGACCGTATAGTCCGCAGTACATGCCGCAGGAACGAGGTCGCGCACTTCATATTGTACGTGCACGGTGTCCGGGGAGAGGCGGGTGGCTTCGGCGTTTCCGGTTTTTCCGGGACCCCAGCCGAGAGTCAGGCCGTTGAAAGAAAAAAGCCGTTTGCCGCTTTTGACATCGACCACGACCGGTTTTCCGCCCGGAAAATCGCAACGGAAGCCGGTCCCCGGAAGGGAGAGGGTTTCCGCCGCGACGTTGATTCCGGCAAGAAGAAAGAGAAGAAACAGAACGGCGAATCTCATTTTATTCCCCCTTTCACGGAGTTGCCTTCCCGGAAGCGGAGGGGGATCAGGATCCTGTGGGAGCGGTCGTCCTTGTAAACGGGATTCAGAAGTTCGAAAGCGCGGCGGGCGGCTTTTTCGCCGAGGACGTGCGGACAGGTTTCATAACCGGAGAATACCACGTCGATGCCGGGAAGCATGACCGTTTTGGCGTCGAATGTAACGATTCCCATATCTTCCGGGCAGTGCAGTCCGTGTTCCCGGAGGAAGTCATACAGTACAACGGCGGCGTGAAAATGGGTGGCGATCATACATTCTGGACGGTTCCCCGCATTGAACCAGCGGGAGAATGCCAGACGGATATCGCGGTCTTCGGTGGAGTCCGCAGTGCAGCAGGCGACGGGTTCCATGTCCGCCTCTTCCTGCGCGGCGAGCATGGCGGCGAGTCTGCGGCGCTGAAAAACTCCGCTGGCTTTGATGTCCAGTACGCCGAGACGACGATAGCCGAGTCCCGCAAGATAGTGAACAAAATTCTGCGAGGCGTCGAAGTCGTCAAGTTCCACTGTGTTGATGCGACGGTCGGAACTTTTACGTCCGATGGTGATAACGGGGATCCCCTTTTCCAACAGCGGGTCGAAGAAATCCGGATGGAGTCCCTGATGTCCCATGACAAATACCACATCGGCTTCCATGAGCCGGTTTACGACCATCCGGTTTTCATGACTTGCGGGATCCGCGGGAAGCGTACAGGTGCTGAGTACGGCATTGCCGCGTTCGAGCAGGACGGTCTGGATTCCGGCGATGATGTCGCGGTAGAATTCCAGCAGCAGAAGATCTTTCTGCTCGCTCATGGGACAGAGCAGCATTTCAAACCGGTAAGTCCTTGCGGGCGACTGGGAGAGCACAGCAGCCTTCCGGGTGATGGACGAGGCATCGTAGCCGAGTTTCCGGACCGCCTGCATTACGCGTTCCCGCGTAGCGCTGCTGATCCGGGAGTTCATATTGAGAACCCGGGAGACGGATGCCGTGGAGACTCCGGCTTCCGCTGCAACATCGTTCAGTGTAACAGATCCTTTTTCCGCCATAAGGCAAATCCTTTGAGATTAGAAACATTTCATGTAATTTTGCATTATTAATTATACAACATTTTCGGTAAAATGTCAAGAGGGAAAAATCAGAAAATAGAAACATTTCATGATTTTTGTGCAATCATTTATGCAATTTTGCATGCTTCGCGATAAAAAATTCCCCGTTTCCGGAAGCGGGAACGGGGAGATGAGAGGCGTTGGACGGGGATTACGGCAGCAGAACCAGATCCATGAAGAGACCGGGACGCTTGGGGGATTCGCCGATGCCGGGAGTCAGCTGGAGATAGCCGGCACGTCCTTTCCGGTTGCCGAGATTGACCAGAATATTCATCCGCATTGCTTCGCCGGGCTGGAGACGGAACGGACTCACGCTCTGGCGGGGGAAGGCAAACTCATAGACCGTGCAGTCCGGATAACGGCGGATCGCGCGCTGCACTTCGCTGATTACGCCGATCTCTTTGCCGAGACTGTCATAAGTTGCGGCGGATGCCGCGCTGCGGAATACCACCGGCTGATTTTTCACGAGAGCGGCGGCGTATTCGAAATCGTCATCCTGAAATCCTTCCAGCGCCTGTGTGGCATTGCGGATCGGGTCGAATGCAAACTGAATGCCGTCTGCGAGCCAGAGACCGGAGACGCCGACCGGAGACTCCACATAATCTTTTTTATATACGGTGACGCCGAGATACAGATGATCGGCATCCCATGCCAGACGCGCGGCGGCGCGGATCCTGTCTTCCGCGGGCGTCCAGTGATTGAGCTTCGTCTGCCGGGCAAGCGGGATTTCTTTTGCCTGCGCGGGCCAGTCGGAGAGATCGCCGTCGATCACCGGAGCCTTCGGCGCTTTCGGTGCGAGGACGGCGCGCAGGTTCCAGTTGTATTCCCTGTTCTGGTTCAGAGCGGGAACTTCGACTTTCACGCGGACGGGGCGGTCGTTCAGCGAGACCGGATTGTTCAGCCGGAATGCAACGGTTCCGTATCCCTCCGGCGCGATCGGGCCGAACGGACGTTTTTCGCCGTCCGCCGTGACCGTTCCGGAAATCGGTTTATGTCCGAGATTATGCAGTTTGACCGCGAATTCTTTTTCTCCGGAGATCTGAAACTCCGCATCAAACGCACTGCCGTCCGTGGACAATCCGGCATTGAGGATTGCGCGTTTCAGGGCATCGGCGGAAAGTCCGGTTTCCAGATAGACGGGGTATTCGTTCAGAGTCAGGGTTTCGGAATTCAGACGTGTCCCCATGACGTCATAGACCGCGGCGTTTTTCAGTTCGGCGGGGAGCTGCATGCGATCCGGTTTTCCGTTCCACTTCCAGAGCGTTGCGATGCGGGCGTCGCCGCGGTCGAATATATAGCAGCGGTAGTTGAAACCGAGCTTGAGACGTTCGACCGGTTTCGCCTGCTCCAGACGGTCCGCCGCGTTGCGGCAGGCGAACATGACCGGACCGGGTATTGGATGATAGTTGTTGCCCGGATTGCCTTGCAGCAGAAAATGCCAGCCGCATCCTTCAAAGTCCAGACTGAACGAGAAGTGATAGTATTGTGTCAATCCGTTACCGAGTCCGATCAGCATCATCCGGGTGTTGTAGGCAACCTGCTGCCGGGAGTAATCCGGGATCCGGCAGGGGTCCGGATACTGCGCGGTGGAGCGTTCGCCCGCTTCGGAGGCGGTGATGGGAAAAGCGGTTTTGTAACGGGAGGCGATCTTGCGGAGCGTCTGCAGCTCCGGTTCGTAGTCCGGCAGTTCGGGCTGTTGACGGTAAGGATGTTCCGTAATCACGTCAAGCGCTTCCGCTCCGCCTTTGGCAAGGACTCCGGAGGTCCAGGAAATGTCCGTATGGCAGCTTGACGGCCCGCCGATCAGAGCTCCCGGATCAGCGGCTTTGACGGCTTTTGCAAGCTCCCGGATCGTCCGCACGTTGGTTTCGACGCTCATATCGGAATAGTTCGCGGGATCGGGATTCCTGACGCGTCCGCCCCAGATGTTGGGTTCGTTGAGGATCTCGTAAATACGGATTTTGCCGCGGTATTTGCGGGCGAGTTCGCCGACGGTCTTTGTCCACGGACCGAAATCGTTCGGGATCATGTAGTTTGGAGCGAACCCCTCCTGTCCGAGACACATCATCAGATAAAAGCCGTGTTTGTGGAACTCATCCACATCGCGGAATCCGGTGTTCGGCGTGGAGCGGAATGTGGACCAGAGACGCAGTGCGCCGAGGCGGAAATCTTTCAGCAGGGGGATTGCTTTCGTCACATTGCCGCGGCCCGGATCATAATTGACTCCGATGCGGTGGCTCAGCGCGCCGGGTTTTCCGGTGACGCCGAAATAGAGACCGGTTTTTCCGCCGTTCACGTCAAACAGCAGATTCATTGCTCCGCGCAGATTTTCGGGCGGGCGGATCGTGAACAGTTTCGTTACGGTTGCACCCGGTTTGAGTGTCACGGTTTCCGTTTTTGGGGAACGGGCGGCAGGCTTGCCGAAAAAGTCGTTCAGTACCCAGCTGATATTTGCCGTTTCCGTTTTACCGGACGGGTTGCGGAGGGTAAGCTCCACGTTTATGGGTTCCCCGGCAAAATAGTACTGACGGTCCGCGCCCTGTTTTGCGGAGACCATGACGCCGTTTTCCGGTTTGAATTCGCTGTGTCCGCCGAGGCTGTATGCAAAATTGTCGAACCATGCGGTTCCGTTGAGCGGCTGGAAATAGGGTGTTACGACTTTTGCCACGGTTCCGTACCCGGTTACGGTGTCGCCGTACATGATGAGGCCGGGTGTTTTTTTACCCCATTCGGGAATGAACAGTTCGTATTTTTTCCATTCGTCTGTGATGCGGAACCGTTTCGCGTAAGCGATCCCGTTGGAAAGGAAGAGACCGAGTTCGATTTCCTGTTTCGGTTTTTCTCCTTTGATCCAGCAGGAGAACGAGGCGCTCTTTCCGACCTTGAACGGGACGGGATTCAGATTGAAGCGCCCTGCGTGCTCCGGCGATGCGGTGATGCGGAATGACGCATTGCCGGAACGCCGGATCTTATTGTCGATTGCGACGTCAATCACTTTGTCCCAGGTTCTGCCGCGTCCATCGAAGATCCGGTTGTCATCCGCCATTTTGCGGTATTCAAATCCGTTCATTCCGGTTGCGTACCATCCCCGTTCGGCTCCGCCGTTGATGATGTAGTTGACGGAAGAGTCGGTTTTTTCTTCTTTCACGGGAACGAGGCGGGCGTCGCGGATACGGTAAACGGCAGGCTTGAGCAGATCAAGCCGCACGCCGACGGAATTCATATTCGCGGGGAGCGGATTGGTGTGGGTATAGACGGACTGTTCCGGGGTGACGGGATAAATAGTGGAAGAATAATAATGTTTATTTCCTTTGCCGCGGTTTCCCTCCAGAAAGAGATCAATCTGCCCGGACGGTTCCGCCGCGGTCTCCACACGGGCGGACATCGGTTTGCCCGCCCATGCCGGATCCCGTTTCTCGTAAAAACGCATGACGACTTTTCTGGCGTCCGGAAGCCTGAAGAAGTCGCGGGTGTCGATAACAAGTTCGCCGTCTGCGGAACGTGTTTTCAGCGAACGGAACAGGTCCCTGGGCTCGGTGGAGACCATGATATTGATACCGTCGGCGGTTTTGCCGTGCCAGGTCCGCCCGGCTTCATGCGGTTTCAGTCCGTCAAGCTCCATTGCTGCTGCCGGAAACAGAAGTCCCGCTAACAGGGTGTATAAGAGAATCCGTTTCATATCGAGTCCTTTCGTATTAAATCTGTCAGAAGTCCATGGTACCGACGTTGCCCCAGTTTCTGGTGCCGTTCTGCTCTGCGAGCAGGTTGTCGCTGTACATGCGGGAATCGGGATTGTCCAGTCCTTTCCAGGTTCGTTTTGTAGTGACGTGACCGTCAACGTACAGGATATTGGCTTGGAGTGAGTGGACTCTTCCGACCCATTTGTGCTGTTCGGCAAACACTTCGCCATCTGCTCCCGACCAGTTCGGGCTGGCATTGACGTAGCGTCCCGAAGCGGAATCGTTATTGAAATCGGAATCGAATATCAGATAGGTGCGGGACGGCATTTTGACGGAAGTCGTTTTAAGATGGGTACGTCCGCCGTCATCAGTGCCCCATGTTCCGGCGGCAACGTAGCTGAGGCGGGCTGTGTTGACAAGTTGGATTTTATCTTCCGGGCAGTGAAATGCTTTCCATGAAGTGCCGTTGTGATCGGCATTCCCGTTGTCTTTGAGTTTGCCGCTCATGTAAAGTGTGCCGAATGTGTAGGGCCAGTGGTAAAGGTGGCAGTAGCGTGCTCCGGGAGCCTGGCTCGGATAACTGCTGAAGACCGGAGGCATGGCGAAGTCCGAAAAATCGTTTCTGTACGTCATGGAAGCCGTGCCGATCTGTTTCAGGTTGGAGGCGCAGGAGATCTTGTAAGCAGTCTTCCGTGCCGAGTTCAGAGCTGGCAGCAACATGCCCGCAAGGATAGCGATGATGGCAATTACCACGAGGAGTTCTATAAGGGTGAACTGCGTTTTCCGGGCGTGTTTTGTCATGACGAAAATCTCCTTATTTTTGGGTTCTTTGATAAATTATAATACATTTTAAATAAAAAGTCAACAGGTATAAAACAGGAATATATCAGGAATCCTGACAAAAATATCAGATATAGTGACAAATGGCTTCAGGGGGGAATCAAGGAGTATCCGGCAGGGCGAGGGTTTCGGGAAAGTGGCGGATCATGTGCTTGACGGCTTCCAGATAGATGCGGATCTGGGTGCGTGAGCCGCAGATGCAGAGCGATCCGGCAAACTTGCCGTTTTCCGTCGGTATTTTTACCGAACCGAGCGTGATGAAACCGTTTTTTTGAAAATCGGTCAGCGGGCTGATGAACATTTCCGCATCGCGGATGATCGAGATTCCCATGGTTCCGACGATTTCATCCAGCGAGGCTGGAGCGACATGCCGGGCGACATGGTAAAAAAACGGGTGCAGCATCGTGCAGAGCGAGAGAAATTCGTGGCTTTCCCCCCAACCGCGGCGGGCGCTTGACATGCGGCGGTTCATCTCTTTCTGAAAACGGAGGTAGCCGCGCAATGGTTCGGAGTCGGATATGAATTTGCCGGGACGGATGAAGAGGAGACCCAGTTCCCGTTCTCCCTGCGGGGAAATTCCGGCATCAATCGGCAGAAGCATTTTTTTGCCGCGGAACGCCGGATGTGCGGCGAGTCCCCACATGATAAGACCGGCAAGCGAGGCGGAACCATTCATGGCGGTCGCGTAATGATCGTTCAGATACTTGCGCAGGCGCAGCAGCGGGGTGGCGTCAAGGTAGACACGCGCGCGGAAAATGCCGTCGCCGCAGTCCATGGTTTCCGGCGGGGAAACCGGACCGGAAAGCGGAGGATAGACCACCGGCCCGGCCGATCCCCATTGACGTTTCAAGTCGCCGAGCAGTTCCTGCATCGGTGCGCCGTCGGCGGTGATGTGATGAAACTGAAACCAGAGATCGACTTCCCGCAGATCATCGGTGAACCGGGCTGTCACGCAAGTCATGCCCCAGCCCGGATGACGGAAGATCTGTAGGTCCGGGGTGCGGAACCGCTGGCGGGGATGTTCCGCATTGACGGATGGACCGAAGAAGATAAACGAGGCGCTCATGATCCGCTCGACGTAGCGCTGGAGATTCCGGCGGGTCAGAAGATGAAAGCGTTTGTTCTGTTTCTGCCAGTTTTTCAGAGCGTCGGAGATCAGACCGGGACGCGTCCGGGAGTCGGCTTCCCGGTATTGGTTGCAGATGCGGATAATGGCGGAAAGCGCATTGCCCGCCTGCTCCTCCGTAAGATTGAGCAGGTGCGAATGCCGCTTGTCAAACAGCGGATGGAGCGAGAGCAGATTGCCGGAGGCGTCTACCCGCGCTTCGACGATGTCGCAGCAGGAGATCCGCCGCCGTCCGAAAGAAAAGAGTCCCGGTTCCACCGACCAGTGAAGGTCCTGATGCACCAGCAGAAACCCGTACAGTTTCCGGAGCAGTATCTGCCGGGCCTCTTCCGCCGAGCGGGGAACGGCGCCGCCGCAGTAATCCAGCCGGAAACTGGCGAGCATGAATTTGGAGTATTCCCCGCGCAGAAAAACGGACGTCAGCTTCCGCCATCCGTGCGCTTCCGCACGAACCCCGAGGAGACGGCAGAACTGGAGGAGTTTCAGAACCACAATCATGGCAATCGCTCCGGGACTCCAACGGTCGAACAGACGCGAAAGACGGGGCAGGGTGCGTATCTGTTCCGGTTTTTCGGCGGGAGCCGCGACCGGGGCGGCATCGGGCATACGGCGGTTGATGAACGCGCCCAGAAGTTCCGCGATCCGTTCCGGATGTTCTTCCTGCGGGAGATGCCCGCAATCCGGAAGCAGGAGTCCGCGCGAATTGCGCAGAGTCCCGGCAAAGAAGCCGAGGGAGTTCCGCGGAACCACCGCATCTTCCGCCCCCAGAAGGATCAGAACCGGCAGTTCGAGACCGGAAAGAGAGTTGGTGAGCAGGTCGTTTTCCGGATTCCGGGTATATTCCCCGGCGGCGCGGATGATGGAGTCCAGCCGTCCCGGATGACGCAGCATTGCGGAATATGCGTCGAGCGTCCGCCCGTCGATGGCGTTGTGCTCGCCGTAGACGTATTGCAGCAGAACGCGCGCGAGAAAACGGGAGCGCGCGAATTCCAGAACGCGCCCGCCGCCCGTCAGAGAGAGCGATGCGATCTGGGAAATATAATCGGGGATCGGGTCGTCGGGTGCGCGGCAGGCGATCAGGCAGAGGCGGTCCAGCCGTGAGAGAATTTCCGGTGCCAACGACAGAATCAGAGCGATTTCTCCGCCGAAGCCGTGACCCACAAGCGTGATCCGGCGGAGATCGAGCTGAAGGATCAGCCGTTTGACGAGTTCCGCCTGATCATAAATGGAAAGTGCCGTTTCGGAATTTCCGAGCGAGAAGCCGAATCCGGCAAGGTCGACCCGGAGATAGCGGAATCCCTCTTCCGGCATGTGCCGCAACATCGCTTCCCAGGTCCAGGAAAACGAGGCGAACCCATGCAGAAACAGTACGGTTGCGCCGTTTCCGCCGGAATCCCGGCAGGCGATAACGTCATCGCTCAGCCGGATGTGTCTGTATTCGGAATGCTGCTCAGCGCGTCGTTCCGTCTGCATGTGCGGAGAGCCCTTTGCGGAGAATGGCTTCGTAGTGTTTCATGTGAGCCTTCTGGTAGGGCGTGGGCGTCGAGAGCAGCAGGAAGAACAGATTGCTTTCAAAGACGTCGCTGTTCATGATTCCCATGTGTCCGCCCGGCAGGTGGACGATCGTACTCCATGCGATCGGGGAGACAAGGAACGGCATCCAGTTTTCGAGTGTCCGGAGGTCGAGTCGCGCGCTCATCGTGGGAACTTTGCCGTCTCCGGCATCCCGCATTGCAACGGAGACTTGCCCGGTCTTGGGATCGACTGCAAGAACGGAGCTGGTCATGATCGTGTCTCCGGCGAGCAGACTGACTGCGACATTTTCCGGCGTGGCTGCGGGAATCTGCATGGCGCGCTTGAACTGCCGGGCTCTGCGGAGGCATTTGTCAAGGTGATCCGTGGCGATGCGCAGCCGTTCTTCCCTGCTCTTGATGTCCGGCAGCAGGATTTTGAGCCATTCATCCTGACGGGGATCGGTGAGCCCCCAGTTGTAACGCTTCCAGGTTTCGATCCGGAAGTATTCAACGGGCGTTTCCGTTCCGGCGATCCGGACGCTGTTGCTTTCGACGTTCGGGAGCATCTGATAATAGGACGGGAACGTGCCGATGACAGTTTTCGGATAGGCAGGAGCCGCAGGCGAGAGCCGGAGCCCTTCGGTCAGTTCCACCAGCGTGTCGGGATACCCTGCGTTCGGCGTGGCGATGATGATGACGCGGTCGATGTATTTTGCGCCTTCCCAGGTCAGCCGCGGCAGGTCCAGTTCCCGTTCGGGGAGCGGCGTGCCGCCGTAGCGCATGAAATAACGGGCGACGAGTCCGCCCATGCTGTGCGCGACGAGGTCGAAATGAATATCGTGGTTTTCAAGCCCGTAGAGCTGCGCATAGCGTTCCTGCAGATAGCGTTTTTTCTCAACGATGAATTCTTTGAGGCGCCCGGCGTTTTCGGAGATGTCGCGCCGCCAGTCATAATAGAAGATGAACTGCGAGTAGAAATTTTTGCCTTTTGGAAGCGGACGGTCATCGGGGACATAGCCCGCTTTGGAAAGCGCATTGACGAGAATGTCATAGCCCTCGTAATCGAACGAGAAGCCGAGGACGCGGATCTGGGATTTGTCCAGCAGCCCGGAGGGGGTGATGTCGGATTTCAATGCGGACAGCGGTTTATTCTCCTGCATCGGATGGGCGAGACGGGCTAATTTGTTGCCTGTCAGCATCTCGGTCAGTGCAAACTGTCCCCAGATATTGGTTCCGTCGCGGCGGTCTGCCAGTTTGGAGCCGAGCAGACCGTGGATTACGATCACCGGATTGCGTCCGGGACCTTCATAGTCGAATGATTTCTGCATGACTTCCGTATAGACCGTTTTCCCGTACGTTTTCTGGTCCTGGTAGGAACCGGATTCGATCGTGGTACAGGAATTGAGCATGATCGCCGGAACGAGTGGAAGTGCGCAGGAAAGCGCTTTGTGTTTCAGTTTGTCGATTGTCATGGGAGCCCCCGCCTTTCAAAAAAGTTCAATAACCGATCCATTCCGGCAGGAATGCCGGAATGTCCCCGTGTCAATAATGTATCATGGTAAACAGGGAATACAAGCGGAAAAGGAAAAATCCGTTCGTTAATCCTGTCCGGATTCCCGGTATTTGCGGGGAGAAACGCCGGTAATCCGGTGAAAACAGGTGGAAAAATAGTTGCTGTCATGAAATCCGCAGAGGGAGGCGATTTGTGTGACCGAGTGACTCCGGTGCAGTTTCAGATAGACTTTGGCTTCCCGGATGCGTCGTTCCAACAGCAGTTCCCGGAAATTTTTCCCCGTCTGTTTTTTGATGAGTTCTCCGAGATAATTCGGAGTGACCCGCAGAGTTTCCGCCGCGTCTTCCAGCGAGAGATCATTGGAAAAATGACGGTCGATCAGAAATTCGATGTTGCGGATGTAGTAATCCGGCGGACGCTGTTTTCCGGTTCCGGCAGTTTTCTGCCACAGGGCGATTTCCAGCAGGATCAGGTCATTCAGAAACGAGCAGGCACGGTGCAGGGCGGCGACTGTTTGCGGGGAGGGGGCGGACTGGTCCGCGATGCGGAAAGATCCGGCGTAGATGACCGCGATCAGTTCTGCGCCGGGTTTGACCGGAAACGCGTAATCCCAGACTCCGAACGGGCAGGTGCCGTGAAAAGGATGGCCGAGGCGTGCGACGGCAAGACTGCGGTCCTTGTTGCGGACGCAGACCATCTGCCCGCCGTGCATTTTGGTGGTGCGGCAGAATTCCCCATGGTGGAGATACTGATCCGGTGCCAGACGGAGTGCTTCACACTCAAGAAACGCCGGGTGCAGGATATGAATGCTGAACACTGCGTTGTGCTGTTGTTCCAGAAGCCGCAGAGCCGCGTTCAGGTTCATTGCTGCACCAGCAGGGTGCGGGCGTAGGAATAAAGACACATCGCCACGATCATTACAACCGCCATCAGGAACCGCCGCATCCACGCTTTCCGGTCGACGCGCGGTTCCAGATGTTCCATGCCGAGGTGCAGAAGCCATGCGCCGATCAGCACCGAAATGATGCCGCGGCTCGCCTGAATGATGTTGCCGTAGACCGGTCCCAGCGAGCTGTAACAGAGATAGATCAGGATCATGGCGGCATACCAGGTGACGGCATAGGGGAAAGCGTCTTTGCACTTCGTCCGGTTCCAGGGATATTTCAGCAGAAACGGGATCGTCAGAATGCCGAGGAGCAGATACATGAGCGCGGCGACGGCGGTTGAATTGACGATGATGCTTTGTCCGGGCATCCGCCAGATCAGTTCCGCTTCCAGTATGTCGCATGTAGCGTACATCAGCAGCGTGAATCCGAGCCAGCTGGCGGCTTTGAGCGTGATGCGTCCGCCGGTGAAGTTCATGCCGACAGCGCCGACCGCACAGAGGATGATCGCCATCCATTGCAGAAAATGCAGGGAGGAACGGGTGATAACCATGCAGATGATCGCCAGCACGATGATTTTCAGACCGAGCAGCGAGGAGAGGCGCGACGCCTCCAGTTCCCGCAGAGTCTGGAAGAATCCGAACTGTCCCGCCATGAAAGCGATCACGCAGATCAGCAGCATTCCGCAGAACAGCGGCGTCAGCGGAAAGCGGGTGAACGGAAGAATCAACGGGATCGTCAGCGCGCCGAATACGCCCATGACGAGCTGAGAGAACACCACCAGTTCAAACGGCGTTTTGTGTTTATTGATATACTGACGCGACAGAACATAGGAGACCGACTGGAGAAATGCGGAAAGAAGACCGCCGATGATTCCCGCCAGCATTGTTGTTCACTCCTCCCACAGAGCGCGCATGGCGCGGGCCTTGGCAGCGACGTCATCCGCCTGGGTGAGTTCGGTGACCATGGCGAAAATGCGTGCTCCGGCGTCGTACAGCTGTGGAATGTTGTGCTCCTTGACTCCGCCCATCACGGAAAACGGAATGGAAAGTTTCGGGGCGGCATTGCGGATGATTTCGAGTCCGAGCGGCTGAACCGGAGTGTTTTTGGTGCGGGTCGGGAAGACCGGACCGAGGTTGACGTAGTCGGCACCCTGAGCCTGAGCTTCCAGCGCCTGTTCGACGGAGTGCGTCGATCTGCCGAGGATCAGCTCCGGAGCAATCCGGCGCGCGGCTTCCAAAGGCATGTCGTCCTGTCCGAGATGAACGCCGTCCGCTCCGATGGCAAGGGCGATGTCCACATGGTCGTTCATCAGCATCAGTACGCCGAGTTCATCGCATTTCCTGCGGAATTTTTCGGCGAGAAGAGTCAATTCTCTGCCGGAAAGATTTTTTTCCCGGAGCTGTACGGTCCGCACACCGCCGTCGGCCGCCGCCGCGAGAACGTCGAGGACGGATCTTCCGTTGGTGAATTCGTGCCCGATCACGAGATAGAGACCGGTGTTGCGGAAGCGTTCCGCGCGTTGTTTTCTCAGTTCGTTCATGTCAGGACTCCATGTTTCCGGGCGAAAAAAAAGGAGCCGTTGCAACGGCTCCGTTCCGGCGTGCGGAATAAGGTCAGCAGGGCTTCTGGATTCTGCCGCTGCGGATGCACTGCACGCAGACTTTTTTGCGGGAGACCGCGCCGTTTTCATCGACCACCCGGACGCTCTGGATGTTCGGTTCAAAGGTTCTCGGAGAGACCTTCACGACGTGCATACCGATACCGCCTTTTTTCTTCGCCAAGCCCCTGCGGATGATGGTGGAGCCGGAAAACTTTTTCTTTCCGCAAATGTCACAAACGTTACTCACTTTAGTATCTCCTAAATAAAAAGCCTTCACGGCCGTTGTTTTTCATGAACAGGAGCTATAATATAATACCTCATTCCCGTTTTGCAAGTCCCCGCCGGAAAAATATGCCGCTTTTTTCCGCCTCCCGGATTTAATTTACACCGTCAACTTGAATCTGTCAAAAAAAGCTGTATGTTAATCCCCTGAATCATTCATAAATTCTCATAATTCAGGGAGATGTGCACGGCGTTTTTATGGATAATCTGAATGAGATATTCAAACAGCATGACAAATATCAGCTGGAAATGAAATTCACCTATCCGCTGAATCCGGATCTGACACAGAACGAATATCATGTGGATACCTATATTTTTCTGCCGAACAGCCTCGGCCTCTCCGCCACGACCTATTCCAAACAGGATTTCTATGCGGATCTTCAGGAATATATCCGTCTCAAAACTCCGGTCGTGCTGCTGCGGGGAATGAATCTGGACGGGGATTCTCCGCTGAAAAAACTGGAACGGACTGTGCGCAGATACAGTTTCGCACCGGACGATCCCGTTATGCACGAAGCCTATCAGGAACGGCTGAAAATGTTCTGTTCCATTATGAAAAGCGCCCTGCGCGACGAAGAGGCGTTTCTGGAGCGATCCTCGTCCAGCCTGAATTTTGAAACGCTGATCCGGAATTATCTGGATCAGACGGTCTCCATTCTGCAGGAGTTCCGTTCGCTCCGTCTGCTGATCGAAGTTCCCGGAGTTCCGGCGGATTCGCTGGACATGTTCCGGTTCGTGGACGAGTTCCTGAGCCTGACTGCGAACAAATACCGTTACAAACTGTGGACGTTCCTGACTTGCAGCGGAACGTTCCCGTGGACCGTTGAAGTCAAGAAAAAGATCATCCGGCTGATCCGCGACGAGATCGAATACCGGAAAGCCGGCGGTTATCCGTCCATTCCGGCTGCCGGCTCCGACAATGACAAGCTGATCTACCGGGAAGGCGTTCTGAAAAAGGTCATGGCAAGCGTGCTGTTTCTGAAAACCACGATCCGCCGCGACGGCGTGCTGCTGGAAAATCTGCTGTTCGGTATCGCCGCGGGGATCGCGATGGCGTTCGCGACGGTGGTCACGTTCGTGACGGCAAAGTTTTTTTACAGCGAACTTTCCCTGCTGGTGTTTCTGATCGTGGTGCTCTCCTATATGGGAAAAGACCGGCTGAAAGAATGGCTGCGCCTTTATTTTCAGGCGAAAGTGCGCCGCTATCTGTATGATTACAAGACCAAGATCCAGAGCGGATTCGGCAAGGAGGTCGGCGTCTGCAAAGAGGGCTTCCAGTTCATTCCGGAAAGCAAGGTGGATCCGCGTATCCTGAAAATCCGGGACCGCGATTCGTTTTCCCGTCTTGCAAATCACGGGCTCGGCGAAACCGTGATGCTGGCGCGGAAGCATGTGCTGCTGTTTTCCAAAAACTGCAAAAATCTGTTCACGGATTTCAAAGTCGACGGCATTGTGGACATCATGCGGCTGAACATCCGCCGCTTTCTGTGGAAGATGGATAATCCGGCGAAAGACGTTTTTCTGCCGGATGATAACGATGAAACCATTCTGAAAGTTCCCGGGAAACGGCTGTATCACGTCAATATCGTGATCCGCTACGGCATGGCGGGACGGGAGGACTGCTATACGCGCTACCGTCTGGTGCTCAGCCGCAGCGGGATCCGGCAGATCGTCAAATTCCCGGATATCATATCGGTGAACGGCAGCATATGAAACGGAAAAACTGGATTTTGAACTTGTTGGCAGCCGCGGCGGCTCTGGCCGTCTCCGTTGCCTGTTTTCTGTTTTTTCAGGATACGGAGGAGGAGAAGACTCCGGCGGAAGAGGTGCGGCGTCTCTGCGCGGAACGTCTTGCCGCGCTGGGGGAGGCGCTCCGCAGTCATACCGCCCGGCACAGGGGCAGACTGCCCGACACGCTGGAACAGCTGGTCCGGGAATCCGGATGCGATCCGGAACTCCTGAGCTGTCCGGCGAAACAGTTTCACTATATCTATATAGGAGACGGGATGTCCGCCGCGGAGCTTGCGCCGGAAACGCCGCTGGTGTTCGACCGTCTCCACAATCACCGGACGGAACTCAATGTGCTCCGTGCGGATTTTCAGACGGAGAGCCGCACTCTGCCGCCCGGCGGCACCTATTCCTCCCTGTTCGGCCCCGCCGTCCGTGCGGACCGCCGTCTTGAGAAACGGCTCCGCCTGCTTGACCGCACCGTGTTTGCGCGGTGACGGCGGGATCAGCCGAGTCCCCGTGCGCTTCCGCTGTTGGAGCGTCCGGCGGAGGAGAGAATGCGGTACCGGGTTTCGTCGGCGATATGGTCCTCGGCGGATGTGTCGATGTCGTCGGGATCGCGGCTGCAGCGCGGGAGCACGGGAATCGTGCGGATGAAATGCGTGCAGTCGCGGAAGACGAACAGCCCCGGATTTTCCCGCGAAATGCTTCCTTTCAGAAACTGCCGCAGAAGAATCCAGCCGTGTTTGCGGGAGCCGGGCGATTTATCCGAACGCAGCCAGCGGATGCCGAGCCGTTCCATGTCCGAGGCGATTGAGACGCGTCCGGCGGCGTCGAAAATGGAGTTGTCGGCGGGACCCGGATGGATCCGGCGTCCGAATCCGAGAAGCTCCTGTTTCTCCAGAATGAGCCGTGCGATTTCCGCCGGTGTGTGTCCGCAGC
Organism: uncultured bacterium; assembly: GCA_900548385.1. GTDB lineage: Bacteria > Verrucomicrobiota > Lentisphaeria > Victivallales > UBA1829 > UBA1829. The sequence goes on from URKJ01000037.1 coordinate 45,167, forward strand.
CTTCGTTCGGGATCCCGTTCCAACCGTAGATTTCAGCGATGCGGAACAGGTCGCCGCGCAGGGTGTGGAGCGGTTCGCCGTTGTCGAGCCGGACGTCCGAGCCGTCCGATTCCGCCCAGAATCCGATGCTGTACGGCCTTGACGCGCCCCAGTCGAACGTGCGGTCGATCCGCCAGGAGCGGGGGATGTCAAACGGCGGGAGCACATGGACCGCCGGATCCCACAGATCGTCGAACATTCCTCCGGCGACGATGTCCCACGACCCCTCAAGCATCGCTTTGACCAGATGCGGCGAACGCAGACCGAGCAGACGTGCGGTGTATTCTTGCGCGTCAATGCTCGGATTGTCGGCGAGTTTTGCGGGGATGTACTGCCGCAGCATTCCGCCTTCCTCTTCCGGCATCCGCCGGATTTGCATCGGCGCGGCGAAGTCGATGAAGGCTGCTTTCACCCAGTTGTGTCCCGGTCCGCCCGGATTCGATCCGCACAGAATCAGCGGCAGTTTCCGTGCCGTCTGCGTGTTCCGGAGTTCGACGGGAACACGGCAGCGGGCGCGGAGGGAGCGGTAGACCGTTTCGCTGAAATGGGTCAGCTCGTCGATCAGCAGAGCATGAATCTCGACGCCCTGATATTTCATCACGTCGCGTTCATACTGGCAATGACAGAGAAAGATGACGGAGCCGTTGTGAAACCGGATGGCGGGCGGCGAGACGATGATCCGGCAGCTCCCCGATTCCCGGAGCGGATCCAGCAGAACGCGGAACCCGTTCGGACCGTCCAGATGATTGCGGATCAGCTCCGCACTGTGTCTGCGAAACAGATAAATCTGCATGTTCGGAAGCGACAGCGCAAGGGTGATCGCTTTGACGCGCAGAAGATGACTTTTGCCGCCGCCCGCCGCGCCGCCGTACAGAATCTCCGTTGCTTCGCTTTTGAATGCAAGCGTCTGTTTGCGGTGAAGGTACAGGTCCATCGGTCAGTCCGGAAAAACGAAAAAATGGATGCGGACCGGCAGGATGTTCCACGAACGTTCGTGTGTGAACGTCAGCGGAGTGATGCGGGTCGTCTGAATGCGGAACCCGTCGCCCGCCAGCAGAAGCGGCGGCTGAAAGAGATCCGCGATCCGCTGACGGAGCGCTTCCGCCTCGGCAAACTCGCGGTCGGCGGGCTGAAGCACCTCGTAGACGACGGAGCCGGAGAGCCTGCATGAAAATTGCGCGGGATGATCTACAGTGAATCCGGAAAATGTTTCCCGGTACCGTATGCCGTCGGCAGGGGCGGTGATGCCGCCCTCCGCTGCGAGTTGCTCCGCCTGGATGGGAAAGCGGGTGAGGAGACTGGTGCGGATCCGTTGTTTTACTGCGGCGAAAACGATCATGGCAGATAAGCTCCCGATTCAATGTTTGCGGTACATGCGGCGACGGCGTTTCCGGCGATCCCGGAGGGCGCCTGAACGGAACTGCCCGCTTCCAGCCGCCCGATGTAAGGGACCGAGTTCGTGACATAGAGAACGTCGCCCGCCGCGGAGTCTCTGAATGCCTCCTGCGCCCGGTTGGCGTCCAGCCCGGTGGTTTCGTCGGATGTGTATTGCGGGGCTCCGATGGAGCAGCGCCAGTTTGCGCGGGCGCGTCCGCTCCGGACCGGAGTCGCATCCGCGGCGCATTGATAAAGTCCGTCGCCCGCGGCGGCGACCAGGCTGTCCGCGCGGCGCCGGAGTGCGCGGATCACCTCTTCCGCGTTGCCCGGACGGAGGGAAAAGGAACATTTCATGCGAGGACCTCCGTTTCGAGCTGATAGAGTCCGCCGCCCGGCAGTGCCGCCGCCGAAACGATGAGACAGGCGCTGCCGTTCAGGACAAGCCTGCTTTTTCCCGGCAGAAACCGGACGGAGTCCGTTGTACGGATCAGAATGGAGCGTTCGGTTTTTGCGGTCGATCCGTTTCCGTCGCTCCGGTTCTGCCGGAGCAGGGAAAGCGGTGCCGCGCGGACACTCCGGGATGTGTTTCCGGTTTGCAGGAGGGCTTCTTCTCCGCAGAGATCGAGCAGGGACCCTGCGGCGGTTTGAAACAGTTCATTGATCATGATAATCTCCGTTGGTTTGTCGTGTGACGATCCGCTGTCAACCGGGAAAAAGCCGGTTTTTCCGGGAAAAAACGGAGAAAAAGTAAAAAAAATCAATTTTTTTTCAGAAAAGGAGTTGCCAAAATCGCATTTATGTGGTATAATGTATCCATAACATTCGTGGATTAATTGACAATGTCTTTTAACCCTCAGAAAAAAACAATTAAGGAGAAAAAGAAAATGACAGCAAAACGGAAGAATCGTGGGTTTACGCTCATTGAGCTCCTCGTAAATATCAAGCTGTCATGGTAATATTTTTGTTTTTTTCTTTATTCGATATTCTTTCATATTATTTGAACCAGTAAATTTGTAAAATATCGTTTTTTACTCTTTTTGCTTTCCTCTTTTCAGCATTTTATATTGCCGCAGAAAACAGCGTGCAGAATTTTCCCATGCAGGTTGTTGACGGTGTGTTTTTGCTCTGTTTTCGGAAAAGCCGCTGTCAAGGAATTGCGGACTGTCTTTATGGGGGCGGAGAGTCGTGAGTTGACTGTCCCGTGATCCGGTTTCTGCTATATGATACAAGTCAACGGCAGTGTGGAGAATATGCCGTTTGGAATTACGGATGAGCTTATTGTGCGCATCGGTACGGAGCCGGGGTATTCGTTTCGGATAATAAAAAATTGCCACGGGGATCCTTTGCAGAATCCCCGTGACAATGGAGGGATTATTCCCGTTTGCTGTATGTTCAAGTTTTAAATTTCAACAGAAATTCAAAGCTCAATCAACCGCATGGTTACCCTGGTTGTCCCCGGCTACCCCAAGAGCCTGATCGGCAGCATTACCCGTAAGCTGGGTTCCGTTTCCTGCTTTGAGGTTCGTAGCAGCGTTCTCACAGTTGGACCAGTTGGTCTTTTTGCCCCAGAAGTTTTCACCACCGCCGGAAACAAAGGAACCGACATGGCCATCTCCGAAGAGAATGTTGCCGAACTTGTCATGGTTCGGGCTGGTGGTTCCCGAAGCCACACCATCAAAGAGAATACCGGAATCGGATGTGCAAGTATTTGCATTCATGCCGGGAAGGTAATGATAGGTAAGTCCCAACCCTTCAAGCGAGGTATCGTTTTTTGTCGAGGCTCCGCTTTTGAACGGTTTTGAATCTGTTGTAGAAACGTAAGTCGCGGCTTTCTGGGATGTCGATGGACAGATGTACATCTTCATGTCAGTCAGAATTGCGTTGAGAACGAGCGGCTCAAGTCCACTGCTGGAAGTGGAACCTGAGTATTGCGGGGTTCCGCTATCTGTTCCCATCGGCAGGATTACGTCATCGGGGAAATTTGTGTAAAGTTGGAAAGACAATCCAATTTGTTTCTGATTGGATGCGCAGGAAATTCTGCGTGCTTTCTCACGAGCTGAGTTCAGCGCCGGCAAAAGCATACCCGCGAGGATTGCGATAATCGCAATTACCACAATTTAGAGTATATTATAGTAATAATCTTTGTATGCTCTTTGATATTGGAAAGATTGCCACAGGGATCCTTTGCAGAATCCCCGTGACAATGGAGGGTTGTTATCCCGCCGGTGGTGTTGGTGGAGTGTCTGCTGTTTCGTTATCAACGGCAATCATCGCGTCTCCTGATTTGATCAGGTCGACAACATCGCTGTCCAATACGACACTGGCGTTTCGAATATCCGCGTCAGCATTCCAGTTGGTCTTTCTCCACCAGTAGGCGGTACCGCTGGTGACAAAAGAACCGACATGACCATCACCGAAAAGAATGTTTCCAAACTTTTCATGATTTTCTGCGGCGCCTCCGGAACCTCCGTCAAAGAGAATACCGGAGTCCGATACGCAGGTGTTTGCATTCATGCCGGGAAGATAATGGTAACTGAGTCCAAGATCTCCTTGAGCCCCATCCGTATCGGTGCTCTTGAATGGGTTTTTGTCATCCGCGAATTCTGTTATTGCGGAGCTGTATATTGCCGCTTTGGTGGAAGTGGACGGGCAGATATACATCTTCATATCCGTCAAAACTCCGTTTATGACCAAGGGCGCCAATCCTTCCGACGATTTTTCATCAGCCGCTTTGGTTGCCGTCGGCAAAATCACATCGTCCGGAAAATTGGTGAATAATTGGAAAGCCAATCCAATTTGTTTCTGATTGGAAGCGCAGGAAATTCTGCGTGCTTTCTCACGAGCTGAGTTCA
>URKJ01000038.1 GCA_900548385.1 uncultured bacterium
TACGAGATGTAGCTCCGTCTCGTGGGCTCGGAGATGTGTATAAGAGACAGTGTAACGGAACTGGAGGAGATGTCTCTTTTGAACGTTTAAAGAATGATCTAGAATCAACATTGCAAAACGACTCAATTTCTTATATTACCACTATTTTTGATTTCTACCAGTTACACGGTACTTGGCCAGGTAAAACTGAATATCTCCCAACGATGACCTCACGACAAAAAGTAGAGATTATGGAAAAAAGGACTAAAGAAGAGTTGTCTATACAATTGTCTTTTCCAGCTATTACAGAAAGATTTTTTCCTTATTTTATGCTTCATGAATATGAGGGACTTTTCTTTACTGAGCCAAGGGCTATTACTGCAGTCACTAAGGCAAGGCATGCAACAATGGAGTTAGAAAAAATATTGAATGATTTTTCCGGGCATCCAGAAGATATCAATACAACAAAAGCGCCGTCAGCAAGAATATCTGCTGCTAAAGCAAATTATGGAAAAACATCGCACGCTCATCGTATTGTATCTAAAATAGGGATTGATCCTATAAGAGAAAAGTGTCCCCATTTTAATGATTGGTTGCAAATATTAGAAAGACTTTAGTAGTCTATTTCTTCCAAACCGTTATTTAAGTATAAATAATCGGGATGACAAATTCCAGCAAGACCCGAACGAATGGAAGGGGCCGAAAGACGATTTCAATAGTTAGGCGGTAAAAAAAAATAGCCAAAAGCAAAGAAGAAATTTTAGAGGAAAAAGTTCAGGAAAGATGGGGGTGCACGAAGATCACCGCTGATCAGTGCAGAACTTGCGTCTGGTCGCGCGGCCCGGCGCCTTTTGCGGACGCACCGGAAAAGAAATACTGCCTTGTTTACCGCGAGAAGGATATTATCGGAAAACCGGATAGCGTATATCATGAAGGAGCCGAGAGCGAGTACCACACGACCGAGGCGGAGAAGAAGGCCGCAGAGGAAAGGATCGAGCAGAAACGTGAAGTAGATTACTTCCATGGTAATCGTCGATACTGCCAAGAAAATGTAGGAACACACCTATCCTAACAATTTTCAAAACGACGTAATCTTTTCAACTGATTCAATTTTACTCGATTTTTCTTATCGCAGGGCAAAGGCAATCTTTTTTTCTGCAATTCAGGAATCCGGCAGATTCAACTTGACCTGAATGGAAATCTTCATGGTTGTTTTTTCCAGCAGCCTTTTCAGTTCCAGCAGGTCGTTTTCGTTCTCACCATCAATTTGAACGCTGGTGAGATGCTCGCGGTCAATCATGACCAAGTGCCAGCCCATGATATTCAGGACACCGGCAACCATTTGGCTGCCGACAACTCTGCCCGGAATCTCAATTTTCTTGTCGGTATTTTCCAGCGTGTCATCATCACGATACGTGATGCGTTCAATGATTTTTACCATAAACACCTCCTCAAGCCGGGATGATGCGAATGCAGTTTGCGGGTATCTCATGCTGCAGGACAACGGCGTCACGGGGAATTTCATTCTCCATGACGGGGACGATATTGAGATAGCCGGTCATGTTTTTACCGCTGGGATCACGGATCAGAGCAAGATCATATGCCTGATTGAGCATACGTTCCACAATATCGCGGATCTCGCGGGCGCCGTTTTTGGTGGTATTGGTCTGCAAAAGAGCAAAATCCACGACTTCGGGAGAGTAGCCGAGGACGTTCATATTTTCCGGCAGGAAGAAGCCGGGACGATCCCGCTGGGTTTCCCGGATCGAGCGGAAATATTGGAGCTTGTCGTCAATGAATTTGCGGGTGATCTGACGCAGATGTTCCGGTTTGAGACTGTTGAAGGCGAAAATCCCGTAACCGAATTTGCCGAATCGGGCAACAAATTCCGGTGAATTGAACATCATCACGAGCCGCTGACAGGCGGCTTCCGTTTTGCGCGCCATCGAAAGATGCGTGTTTCCCTGAAAGATTTCCGCGCCGACATTTGAGGTGAAAAAGAGCAGGAAACGGGAAATATCGTAGGTTCTGTTGTTCCAGAGTGTGACACGTCCGGCGTCGATCTGCTGGAGCATGTATTTCGCCATATCCTTGTGTGCTTTTTCAAATTCATCGTAGAGGATTGCCCCTTCCGTATTCTTTTCCAGAAAATCATACAGCCGTCCCGGCTCCTTTTCGGTATAACCGACCAGTTTTTTGCCGACATCGGCCCCGGCAGTCTCGCCGAATTCGGACATATCCAGCCGCAGGAGTTTCTCCTCTTCATCGCCGTAGAGATAATGAATCGTCTCCCGGATGATTTCAGTTTTACCGGTTCCGGTCGGTCCGAGGAAGAAAAAGACCGTCGGCCTGTTCGGATTGCTGATTCCCAGATACCAGTAACGGAGTTTCTCCGAAATGGCGTCTATCACATGATCCTGACCGATGATCCGTGATTTCAGATATGGTTTGAGACCGTCCAGAAACTGCATTGCTTCTTTTGTGGATTTGAACATATTTTGCCTCACTATGGTTTGATTGGTTGTTTGCCGGAAGAGCGCAGGAAGCGGAAGAACATGCAGAGTCCCGTCCACCATGCCAGTACAATTCCAAGCTGCTTGAAATCGAAAAGATGATATTGAAACCAGAGCGCCATGCCGACGCAGATCGCGTAGTAGCCGAGAACCGCGTCCTGCCAGATGACGGCTTTCAGATACTTCTGCTCCCTGCGAGGTCTGCCGGAAAACAGAGCCTTGAGAATCGCCGGAGTCCGGCTCAGGCAGGCGCAGAAAATATCCAGAACCACGCTCCACATGTAAAAACAGAGTGTGCTGACACAACAATAGAAAACGTCATTGAAATAGCCGATGAGAATATCCCGGTTCGTAAGTACGAGAAAAAATCCCGCCAGAGGAAATCCCAGCGACAGCAGAAACGCGATGAAGCAGAAATAATCATTCGGCAGCAGAATCCGATATTCACCGATGTACTCGCCTTTGCCGATAGTCGGAACTTTCGGGCAATGCCGCACGAGCTTTGCTCCACAGACGCGGCGGCATTCCTGTTCGATGGTGGAACGAACAAATACATTGCCGTTGTTCAGAATCCGTCCCGACTGCCAGAAAATGAACCCGACTTTGCATTGACCGCGCGGCCCGCCGGTCTGGAGCGTGGAAAAATCGGCAGGATCGACACGGTAGTCCTTCTGTTCGTTATAGCCCTCGGAATAGGACAACGACTTGTTGTCGTCGCCTTTCATCGACGATGATTTGGAGTCGCCGTAGGTTTTCGACTGGCGAATGATGATTTCCTGTCCGATGGACTTGGAAGCCCATTCATTCGTCTCGAACTCCCCGTTCTGGCAAAAGAATTTTGTGCCCAGATTGCCGAGAAGCGATGAGGCTTTTTCCTTGCCATAACCGTCATAAAGGTTGCCGAGATTCTGAGTTGCATACATGGTCAGCGTCCGGCTGGAACGGGCGGTCGTCTGAAACTTCTGATCATATTCAAGACTGAAGAACTGGCATTCATCCGCCCATAAAAAAACGGGCGGGGCATTGTCGTCGGCAATGTCTTCCCGACGTTCGATCATGGACTCAAAGCAGTATTTGATGATGCCGGCGGCGTATTGCCCGATCCGGCCCCAGGATTTGACATCGTAATCGACAATCAGGATTTTTCCCTTGCGATAGAGATCTTCCAGTTGAAGCGTCGATTGTTCGGCGGAAAAACAGCGTGCCAGTTCACCGCGCTGCATGGAGTCCGCGGCAACGGAAAAGGAGGAAATCGTGTTGGAGCGGGTCCGTTCGTCAAGGTAGGCGAACTCCTCATAGAAAAAGGTATGGGCAATCTGATATTCCGGCGTATCGCAAAATTCTCTTGGAATAACCACATCCAATAAATTGGAACAGTAACCTTTTTCTTCTACTGTTTCGGAAGAAGCAGAAGGAGCGGAGACAATGATTTCATGAATGTTTTCAATGTTGATCGGCTGTTTTGCCATTTGCAGAATCGTGATGGAGTTGCGCAACAACTGCTTGACGGCGTTATTCCAATACTCCTCGTTGCCGCCGCCGGAATTGCGCTTGTCTTTGCCCATATTGACGATTTCCAAATAGAGATTGACGAGGTTTTCGACCTGCCCGCCTCCACGTCCGGCACGTTTCGCCTCACTGTCGAGATAGTTGAAGGTCAGCTGACTCAAAAAGAGCAGATCCCCGGTCCGGCTCGGCTTGCGCGGATCATCGTCCAGATGGGCTTTCGCGGCATATTTCTTCCAGGTATCGGCTTCATCCGGTTTGGCGCAGAACACCACGCCGCCGTAACCGAGCGTCAGGAATTTATGTGCGATCTTGTAAAGCGGCCCGGAACTTTTACCGGAACCGGTCATGCCGAACACGATGCAGCCGGTACAGGCATCGCGAACCGTCCACGGATTGCCTTCGATATTTAAGATGACTTCATCAAGAATACTTTTTTTCATAGCCATGCCGGAGATCCTTTTCAGCGTTCAAGTTCAGATTTTTTCGGAGAAAACGGAATGGATTTCGAGACGGGAAGCCGCGATTCTCCTGCGGATGAGCTCCGTTGCGGCAAAACAGTATTCCTGAGAATGGCCTGAACTCCGCCGAAATTCCGCAACTTTTCCGCCGCTGTTTCCGAGTTCAACTGCGACCAGGCATTGCGATCAGGAAGCCGCACCTGTCCGCTCGCGATTAAAAGACGCATCGCATACTTCTGCATCGGACTCATCTTCATGCCGTTTTCTCCACTTCACCGTTCCATTGAGGTTCTCTGGCGAGGCGAAACATTCCGCTGCGGAGCATTCTGTTTTTCCATCGCCTGCTGTAAAAGCCGGGGCGGAACAGAGGAGATTCGCTTCGACGCCTGATCAACCGTCATATCCCGCCACACCGGATACGGAATGTTTTTGATCAGCTTCTCTCTGACCAGCAGCGTTAAAAGGCCTCTCTGCTTTGCAGTCGCCGGAGCATCGGGATTGTACGTATTCCGCGCGGGATTGTTGATGTTCTGCTTGATCCACTGGTCGGCGGTCCGGAAGCGCAACCTGGTCAGGTCGATTTTATGCAGGTCAATCTGACCGCGCTGTTCCATTTTCTGCAACAGAGCAATCTGTCCCGGCGTTGCCATCGGATGTTTGTAGCGTTCAATTTCCGCATTGGCGGCAATAATCTGCATTCCTTTGGAAATGCTCATCTGCTGAAAATCCTCATCCGCAATCTGCCCGATTTTTGCATCGTCGATCAAGTCATTGATCCGGGCGCGCAGATTCCTGCCGATTCTAGCATCGCTGTATTTGGCGATCAGGGCGTCATCCTGTAACTCGGTGGTAAATTTGATTTTTGCCAGAGCATCGTTGGACTGGATATAACCGCCTTCGATCAGATCTTTCAGCGCGGCTTTCTTGTCAAAATCCATTCCACGATTCACCTGATAAAGCCGCTGTACATCGGCGATGGTTTTGATTTCTTTTTCATTGAAAATCTTGCCGCTTTCCATGTAGGCGCGGCACTGGTTCAGGAGACCGGTTCCCGCGGATTTGCCAAGATGCGGTTTGATCAACTCTTTCGCCTGCGCATCGGTTATGAATTCCAGCTTCTCCAGAAATTCCCCCACGGTTTCTGGAGAAGCAATATGCCCTTCCGCCGCGAGATCGCGGAGAATGGAACGCTGCAGGTAATCGGCTTGAGGCTGGGAGAACAGATTGGATTTCTTAAACTGCGGAAACGCTTCATTCTTCGGAATCGCCCGCTTGGAATATACAGTCGGCGTAAAGGTGTTCTCTGGATTTTTCTCATGCTCCCGGATATATGTTTCCGCGTCTTTGCGCGTAAAGGCAAGATAATTCTCCCGGTCGATTTTCGGTCCTTTGCCGGACTCCTGCAATGCCTTGATCTGCGCCCGCAGTTCCGGTGTGACCTTATTCAACGCCCGTTCATCCTGTTTCTTGCGGTATTGAGCGTAGATTTCAAGGCGTTTCTGCGGACAGTCATCAAAGGCCAGTTCCAGAGCGGAAAACTTCTTTTCATAGACCGCAGTTCCGGGGATCTGCGGCGTCCGGCAGACCAGTTTCTGCGCAAGCAGGATGTCCTGATTGCGGATCGTCCTGCCCGCCGCAAGATCGGACAGGTCTTTCTCGGACAGCAGGACCAGCGGACGATGAAACTCTTTCTTATGCGTCTCCCGTTCCGGAACATGCCCGACAGAAATATCCGGGCTGGAAAATTTGCCGCTTTCCGCAAATAAGTCGAGCTCCTTCTGCAGTTCTTCCGGACTCATTCGCCGGAATACCGGAATCTCCTGCGCTTTGGAAAAGCCGAGCAGCTTCTGCCCGCGCAGTTTGTTCCAATCCGCAAACGTTCCGGCTTCCAGCTGGTCCAGCTCCTCATCGGAAAGTTCCGTGACGAGCGGCTCGACAGATTTTTCCGCCTTCGGCCTGTCGCCTGAAGCATAACCGATTTCAATTCCATTGCGAAACTCTCCGTTCGCCTGAAAATATTCGATTTCCATCTGCAACTCCTCCGGCGACAGGAGCGCATAATAGGGTTTGCGTTCCACATCCGACAAAACGGTATCGACCTGCACCTGTCCGACCAGTTCTTCCACCGGGAGACTCCCGGCAAGCCGTTCCCATTCCTTGGAGGACGGAGCACTCAGGGGCGAAAGAAACGTATGGAACGTGGTGTCTTCTTCAAAGGTTCCGACATCGCCGGGAGCGAATCCGAATTGAATCCCTTCGGAAACGCTTTTGCCGCTGCGCAATTTCTGTAACTCCTGCTTGAGTTCTTCGACATCCAGACGGGCATAAATCTCCTGCGCAGGAACCGGCGCCTTATGCCGGAGCACTTCCTGCTGATCCTTCGGAACCGGAATCCTGGGAACCGGGATTTCCCAGCGTTCAAAGTGATCGCTCAATGCTTTGAAGTTGACGGACTTGAGCGGCTGGGAGAAATATTCCAGCCATGCTTCTCCCGCGCCGAACTGCGGATTCGGCTGCTGAAGCAAAGTCAGATTTTCTTTTTCCAGCCACTCCTTCATCTGCTCACGGCAGTTGTTCTCGGAAACGCCGATAAAACGCTTCTCGACGAGTTCATGTTTTTCATTTTGCGCTGCCGCATTGATCCACTCCAGAGGCGGCAGATTCATGCGGAACAGATCGCGCGCCTCGTCTTCCTGAAGGGTCAGCGGATTGATGTTTTTGAATGCGGGGATTTCCGCCATCTGTAATTTGTGCAGGAGTTTCACCTGATCTTCGGTCATGATGGACATTCTTCAGCTCCTTTCCTCATGAGGTTTTCCCTTCTGCCGATTCGCTCTGTTCCGGCGATTCCGGAACTGGTTCCTCTTCCGCTTCTTTCTCGTTCCATGCCGCATCATCGGCAACGGGAGGTTGCTTCGGAGCGGAAGCCGGAAGCGTGAGGTCGGGAAGCGGCGTATTCGGCGGAACCGGAGGCGGCGGGCCGTTCAGGAACGCCATGAGTTCCTCCGTTTTCTTCTGCTGCGTGAGGTTGCGATGCAGCCGTCCGGTCGCTTCATCCAACCGTTTCTCGCTGTTGCGCAGACCGCGAACGGTCAGAACAAGCCAGATGATTTGAAGTGCCATCAGCCCCAGAAAAAAAATGAGAATCAGCAAAACAGCTCCCATGAGTTCCGTTTCGGGAATCAGATCAAGCCGGTTCATACAAAAATTACCTTTCTGTGCATATTGCAGTTTCGCATCCCAATAGCGGTTGATCTTCTGAATCTCGCTGGAATGCGAAATGGCGGGATTCATGATTGGTTGGCTTGGAAAATCCCGGAATGTCAGGCAGAAAACGCCGAAAACGGTCAACATCAGTTGAACTGCCATCAGAACCGCAACCACGATTTTCCAGCAGGATTTCCGTTCCGGCGCAGCGGCAGCGTGATCCGTCGGCGGAATCGTTTTCTGCGTTTTCACTTCTTCCGTCAACTCCTCCATCCGGTCGGCGAGATTATCCTGAAAAAACAGAAGAAACAGCATGACTGGAAACATCGGATCAGCGGGATCGCTGAAATTGCAACGCCGGAGCATCAGCTCGTAGTCGTGCCGTTTCGCTTCCGGCATATATTTCAGAAAATCCGTAAGGGTCAATTCAAAATTGAACGGTTCCGCCATACTGCATCTCTCCTTTCATCGGCCTCACATATCCAGATCATTGCCGCGTGAACGGGGACGCGGTGCTCTGTTCCGGGGAGACTTCGCTTGCGTCTCCGGTTCTTTCCCCTGATCCTGCTGATCCCGTGCCGGAGCAAGCTCGCCGTTTTTCTCGCGCTGCTGCCCGATGTAAATGAGTTTGCCCATCTCTTTGGAGGAAATCGTCGCCCATTTGTCGCGGGAAATCGGATTCAGCCGCCCGTCTTTGACCAGCCGGACAAACTCGTTGAGCTGGTGGCGGGTGCGCAATCCGTCTCCGGCAGGAGCGTCCGGAGCTTTCGCCGGAGCCGCCCGTTCCGGCGCCGGAGCGTTGCGGCGATTCGACGGGGGCTGATTGAAATCGACAGCTTGGGATTTCTCCCACGCCTTGATCTGTTTTGCGGCCTGTTCCGGCGTGATCGCGCAATATTTTTCATACGGAATCGAGTCGATCACTTTCTGCGCGACCGCCTGACGATAGGCGGTCTGCTGTTCCGGCGTCATTTGCGGTTTCATTCTTGCCATCTTCAGTTCCCTTTCGATTTTGTTGTTTCTTCTTTTTCGTGTTCATCGGGTTGTGCTCCCGAACGGAGCGCAATCCGTTTTTGTACGGATGTCAGAATTTTCTGACGGGATTCATTCCGATCATTTGCCTCCATCCTGGAAGCGAAAAACTCAAGGAGCTGATCGGTGATTGCGTAATAATGGTTCCGCAGGCGCGATTTCTGCATGATGGTCGGCAGAAGTGTTTTCGGTCCTTTGCCATGCAGATAATCCCGCAGAAGAATGTCATTGTTATTGAGCTTGCCGATGTATTCCTGCTCAATCGGCGATATGAAAAAGACGCTGTAATCCAATTCCATTTCCCGCATTCCCGGTTCCAGCAGGGAGTCGCAGACAAAAAAGTTGTCTCCGTCCTTCGCGTTTTTGATGAGCAGATAATGCACCGGAAAATCAATGTTATGGAAATACTCCAGCCACGGTCCGAACGTCCTGACGGAATCCGGATCGGAAGTTACGCAGCCTGCCACGTAAACATCCACATCAATTTTCCGCAGGGCATCCCACGGAACCGATGAAAACCATTCCTGCGTCGAACGGCTGGTTCCCGCTTTCATGTCCACAATGGTGACGGTCACGGGCGATGATTCATAAAGGCTGTTGATGACCTCATCCAGAGGATACGTTTCTTTCTGTTCATCCAGAAATCTGCAATGCTCCTTCATCAGCGTGACAAGCGTCCGGTTCTCATTGTCCGTATCATAAACGGTCAGAGAGAGTCCGAGATCCTCAGCCGCCCCCGCCAGCATTGCAGAGGCAAAGGATTTTCCCACGCCTCCTTTGGTTCCGGCAATAAAGATCAGCATTCGTCTCATGGCTGCGCCTCCTGAAGTTCGATCTCATCCGGGAGAGCATCAAGCAGCCTGGAAAGTTCCTGACTTTCCGCTTCGATTCTGCCATGTTTCATCGCGTCGAGTTCTTTTACCACGCTTTGCAGCACCTCCTGATAAACGACCATCAGGGACGTGCGTTTGAACTCGATTTCCGCCTGAATACGGAACGTGTCGGAAAATTCCTGAGACTTCCGGTATTCCCTGTAATGCAATGCTCCGCTCATGGCAAAGGCGATTACGATCAGGGCAAAAGCAATCCGCTGTTTCATTTCTGTCCTCCGAAGTTCATGGTATTGCGGTCGTTGAGACGCTGTTCCAGCAATTCGATGTATTTCTGCATTTTCTTGATTCCGTTCAGCAGACTGACCGTGTTTTCATTCTGTTTTTTGAGTTCCTTTTTCAGCAGCAGATTCTCCTCTGCCAATGCCTGATGCCTGCGGTCGATTTCCGACATGTTCCTCTGAACCGTGTCAAGCCCATGTTTGACCTCCCGCGTTTCGGAAAGCGAACGGTTCATCTGACCAAGCATCGAATCCGCATACTGTTCCTGCAATTTCCGCCTGGCGAAACTTTCCGGATTGGCGTCATGCTGCGGAATCAGATTCCACTTTGGCGCAGTCTCAATCCGGTAGACCGTTCCGGCTTCGCGCATGGTGCCGGAACCGGGATCGACCAGGCGGCCGACCGAATACATTTTCACCGAGGCGTTGGTCAGATACTTTTCCTGCGAATCTCCGGGAATTTCCTGTCCCGCCATATAGAGCGGCACGGAGGTGTATTCCTTCGGTTCAGGCGTTTCCGGTTTCGACTGGCAGCCGACCAGAGCGGCTGCGGAGAGTCCGGCGAGAAGTGCGATCATGTTCTGTTTCATTTCAATGTATCCCTTTCAATTCTTTTTGGAGTGATTTCGGAAAAACTCCGCCGAGCGCGTCGTGAAGCTGTGAAGCGCGTTCGACCGAAGCGTCGGCAGAGCTGTTTTTCTGTTCCCGGGCGAGTTTGACCTGTTCGAGATTGTTCAGCACGGTGTCTGCAATCGCGGCCTTTTCCACATCCGTCACCTGCTCAATGTAGAGGTAAAACTCCGTTCCGGCGGGCACGCGGATGTAATACGACTCTTTCGAGATTTTGTCCGTGATGTTTTCCAGCGCGACGTTGGAAAGAGTCTCGAACGCTTTGGCGAGCGCATTCTTCGTGGAGCCGTCGTTTTCGGTAACAATGGTTGAACCGTTGTCAAAGGTCTTGGTCGTCTCAAAACCTTCTGAAAGTCCGCGGGCGAACGCCATCGTGTATTGGAGCATCTCGTTCAGATTCGCGTTGCCCATCACGCGACCGGGAATCCCCGCCGCCATATCGGTAATGGTGGCTTTGCTCTTGTCGCCCGCCTGATTCGACTTCTCCAGCACCCGCCCCTGAAGCTGGAGTTCCAGGCCGACCTGACCGGAGGTGATCTGCCAGACCAATATGAAATTGCCGTCACTCATCATCCGGTTGCGGACGCACGAGCCCATTTTCCCGTGAACTTCCGTTCCTGCGGGAATGATCAGCTTGCGCTCTCCCTGCGCATTGGTCCACCAGAGGTCCTTGATGACAATGGCGATCAGCGGAGTGCCATCGACGTTGGACTCCAGAGTATTCACGAGCTTGCAGTCCAGCAGCCGCCCGAATGGAGCATAGCGGGAAGAGAGGAACGTATCGTCTTTTGCCTCGGCGGTTCCCTGTGCAGCGCTGAGAACAAAGATCCGCGATTGAAAGCTGTTGCCGCGTGCATTCGCCTGCGAATCCTTTTTGATGCCGAGCATTGAGGCCAGATCACGTTCACGCGGTATCCGTTCGCTGCGTTCCGCAAGTTTTTGACGGGCGTTTTCTCTTGCAGTGTTTCCACTGCCTTTCGGCAAGGCAGGTTTGGGCGAACGGCTGTCGCCGATGACCGGAGGCGGCGTTTCAGCCGCAGCTCCGGAATCCGAATCCCGATCCAGTTTGAAGCGGGGAATATCACTGCCGATGTCCAGCGGCGCCTTTTCTTCCTGCCGGAGCTCCGTTTCCTGAACGATGGAATTCGGATCTTCGTTCCGGTTCAGCATCGGAACCAGAATCAGAGCGCCGGTTATCAGCAGTGTGCCGAACATCACGATTTTCGATGTCGGCGATTTGATGATGTTGACGAGTTCAGTGCCGGTCATGGTTATTTCCCTCCGTTGCCGTCAGACGGCTTCCATCTGCGGACCGTATCTTCTGTTCGCTGCTGAACTGTCCGGATGTTTTCCTGCGTCTGCTTCCGCATGGATTTAAGACTGGACACTGCGGCATTCTGTGTTTCGAGGACCGATTTTTCCTGTATTTCCCGTTCAAGACCGGCTTTCTGTGCTTTTCGCTTTTCGATCTCTTTGTCGAGTTCTTTACGAACCTGATCAGCGGCCTTGATCTCCGCTTTCAGACGCTGATCGGCAGTCTCAAGCATCTGTTTTGCCTTTTCTCTGGCATCTTCTTCAAGCTGAACGGCATTCTGGAGTTTTTGTGCCGTCTCCTCCTTTTCCGCCTCCAGTTTTCTTTGAATTTCAGTAAAGGAGTGTTCCATTTCCGCTTTCTGGCGGGCGAACTCCTCCTGCTGCCGTTTCAGCTCCTTCATCAGCTGTTCCGCAGTCTGAATCTTTTTCCCGGCCTCTTCCGCCTGCTCTTTCAGCAATGCCGCCTTTTCCGCTTCAATGCGTTCTTTTTCCTTGAGTTCATCTTTGACGGATTGAATATTTTCAAGGTGCATTTCCTGCGTGGTCAGGGCAATCAGCCAGTCGTTGTCGGCCTTGAGATTGTTGCGACCGCCGCGCGGAGTGGAGGTAATGCCGAACCAGGCGTATGTTTCCGACTTCGGCGGCATGATCCCGGACGCATCGGAAACGCTCATATAATAGATGCCGTCCCCCGCATGAGCGGAAAAGGAATGCTTGTCATATTTGATCTCATTCTCCGTCAGATTGACCAGGCGCAACTTGAAAATGACCGTGTCCTCTTCCTCAAACCGGATCGCTTCATCAAGATGAATGTCATACTTGCCGCAACGGTAACGGTTTCTGAAAAGCGCCCGTTCCACGCCTGCGAGTGAATCCGGATAAGTCTCTTTCAATACGTCATACTTTTTTGCCATGTCGATCAGGGAAACCAGCCTTGCAGGAGTCACTTTCGGTGTGCTGGTAACGACATTTTCCGTAAAATTCCGCCTGCCGGAACTTTTGCCGAACACCACCGAAGCATACGCTTCCTTGTCCGACTGGATCAGATAGAGAATGTAAAGCTGACGGTTGTAAGTGACAGTCAGCGTCGTGGAAACGCCCGGTTTCAACGCGGAAACGTTGAAATAATAGGAACCGGGCTGTGCCGCGATCTGAAAATCGGTTCCCTTGCCGTCGACACTGATATTCTTCCCGGCGATTTCCGAAATTCCGGACGGAAACTGAATTGTGGTCACACCATCGTTCATCTTGACGCAGATGCGGTAAATTTCTCCCTGTATCAACCGGTATTCGATATATTGATTCTGCAGCCGGACCTCCTCCGGCGTCGGTTCATTCGCCATCACGGCAATGACGGCGAAAAATGCGAGAGCGAGTGATGATAACAGCTTCATTTCTGAGTCTCCTGATGTTCCAGTTGTGAATATTTCATGTTGGTGATGATGAACGGATAGCGGCTGCCGTTGGCGGTATCGTAGTTGACCTGAAGTTCCAGATTCAGCTCAAACTCCAATGTAAAGGTCCGCTGCTCGTTGTGCGGCGTGACATAGTAGCGGATCAACTGTCCGCTCACCCGCGCAAACGATCTGCGGCGGTCCGCCCGCAAAATCCGGATGTTCAGCACTTCCGGCTTCTGGTGCATTTTATATTGTTTGAACTGCGCCGCTTCCGATGCGAACTGCTTCTGCGCTTCCTGTCCGGCTGTTCCGACGAACATCGCATCCAGCAGTTCCCGGTTGTCGAAGCCGTTCGGATTGCGCATCAGAAAAGCGAAAACCGCCTGTTTGACCTGATACTCATAGAGTTGCCGGAGCTGCTGATCGGAGGTATACTCCGTGATATGATAACTGTTCGCCCGATCCATCAGAATCAGACGGTTGTTGTCCCGCCACTGATACATCAGAAGCGGCGTCAGCAGCGAGAGCGGCACATAGATCACAAACGCTTTTTTCAAGATTTCATGGATGCCTTTGTAAGTCATTTCGCACCATCCTCTCCGGTTGTTTTATTGTCGAAAACGGATTTCTCCTCGTAGGTCATGCGCAGAACCCGCAATGGGAACGCCTTCTCATCCGGCGAACGGACCAGCCGCAGTCCGAGCGTGAATTTCAACTTCTGCGAATACGGGATTTTCATATAGACGCCCGTCCGGTGAAGCGTCCCGTAAACGAATGCGAGGCACTGTCCCGGCGCATCGCTCAACGGCAGCAGTTCCACTTTCCGGATTTCCGGAAGCTGCCGGATCTTCTGTTCCGTGAATTCGTCTTTGCTTTTCCGGATGATGTCGCTTAATGACTTCTGCGCGGAACGTCCGAACAGGGCTTCGCAAAGCTGCCAGTGATCGTGTTCAAAACTCCGGTCGAGAAACGCAAACGCGCAGCGCCGGGCGATATTCTCCGCCGTCTCTTTGCAGAGCACGTTTTCACTGCTTCCGCGATAGATGCTTCCCGCCTCATCCACCACGATGACGCGATCCGGCATCCGCATATATTCACGACCATAGTAAATGCCGACGATCAGGCAGACCGCCGTCGCGATATGCAGCAGACTCCAGCGAATCACGCTGCGCTGTTCCCGGAGGACCTGTTTCTGCGGAGATGAAAAAGAACTCCGGACATGGGAATTCGGGTTATTGGGGGTGTGTTGATGAACCCCATGCCCGGAGTTGAATTCAGATCGTTCATGATTACTCATAGCTCTCTCACTTTCCCGGCGATGCGTTGGCGGCATCGTCGATTTCCTGCGCGGCTTTGTTCAGCCCTTTGGCCGCACTGTCGCTTCCGCTCTGCGTCGCCTTTGCTGCGCTCTTGGCGGCATTGGCGGCTCCGGTGGCGGCAGAACTTCCTCCCGTCACAGCTCCGGCGGCAGGCGCGGCAGTCCCTGCCGTGGCAAGCATGCTTCCGCCGACAACAGCGGCATTGACCGCTTTTCCGATTGCCGTTGCCATCAGGCCGACCGGTGAACCGGGGCTTCCGGTGCGGAACAACTTCATGTAGAGAAACGGCAGAACCACATACACGACTCCGGCAATCAGCGCATAGGCGATGCCGAATCCGACGTAGCCGAGGACTGTACCGACCGGAGCGGACAACGCCTGACCGCTTCTGGCAAGCGTCCAGAACGTTCCGTTGCTGCCGAGCCCGAGCACATTCCACATGTGTTCCGCCAGCCAGATATTGCACAAATCCCCGAACAGGAAACAGAGCGGCATCAGGGCGATGCCGACCGTCGTCACAATGAAGTTGACACCGATGTGTTTCGTTTCCGGGATCAGCATCGCCGCAAAGAATATCGGCGTCAGGCAGAGTGCCCCGTTATAAAGACACTTGAAGATGAAATACACGATGTCCCGGATGGTCTTGCCGAGGAAAATGCCGTTGACGTAGAAAATATTGCACATCGCCGCCTGAACCGCGTGCAGCATACTTTCCGGGAAGTGGGCGATTTTCTGCGCCAGACTTTGTTTTTCGGATGGATCTTTGCCGGCGTTCGGCTTCTGTTCCGTCAGCCAGCAGAACATATTTTCCATCGTCGTGGACGTTCCCTGCGAGTAGGAATAAGTGGCATTCTGCACCGCATCGCAAATCTTCGGGAAGGAAAAAATCATGACCAGCGCCACCAGCAGCGAACCGATGAACCGGACTCCAACATGCTCCCCGAACTGCGTGTAATTCCGCACAATCGCCAGCAGGAAAATGCACAGCGATACGGTCAGCGCAAAGTAATGAATGCTCGACATTGCCGTTGCGATCAACTGCTGAACATTCGCGGATGAGGTCAGATTGACCGCCGTATTCCCGATCCGGATACTGGTATTGACTGTTGTTGCAAGTATCATCAGAACACCCGGCAGTTGTCGAAAACACTGTTGATACGGTCCCACGAATTTTTCTGATTCGTGTAACGGCTTCCGCGCTCAATCGCCTCTTTTTCCAGCAGATCGTATGCGGCGGCTTCCTGCGCCTGATTCATCTCATTCTGGCCGTGGATTTCCAACTGCTTGGCAACGGTCCGGTTGATGGAGGAGATGTTCGTATTCATGCGCGCCAACTCCTCCGCGATGAATACGGACACCTGTTCATTCGCATGGGCGATCTGCATCAGGTCGGCAGTCCCGGAACTGACTTTGGATTCCAGCACCTGATCCTTGGTGCGGAGTTTCGTCAGCATGGTCTGCGAGATTTTGTCGCTTTTATCAGCAAGTTTTTCCGATGCCTGCGCATAATTCTGCATCTCAATCCCCCGGTCGGCGGATTGTTTCAGGACATCATTGCCGATGATCCGTTCTGCCTGTTGCAGAAGTGTCGAATTGTAATTCCGGTTGGTCGAGGTCGCCGTCTGCCGCAGAATCGTATTCAGCAGCAGGAACATCTGCTGCAAATTTTTGACATCGGAAAAACCGCAGGAGAGAAACGTTTTCAGATTCCGGGCATTGCCGACATTCGTGTCGATCCAGTCATACATCCGGACCGCCTGCTTGTAGATTTTGACACACTCCTCATACTGCTTGACGCATTCCTCGTAAATTTTGACCTGTTCGGCAAAATCTTCTTTCCCCTGCTGAATCAGAGTGGACATATTCGCTTTTTGTACCGTCTGAAAGGTGCTGTCCATCGTCTTTTGCAGCGTCGCCAGCAGATTGTTTGTCGCGTCGAACACCGGATACGCGGCAAAACTGCTGAGCGGAAACGCCAACAATCCGATTAAAATGAATGTTGCTGCCTTTTTCATGAAATACCTCCGTCAATCGAATGCCCGATTTGTCTTATGACATCTTCAAGCCCGCGTCCGATGGCACGGGCGATGCCGTGTTCAGCCCTTCTGCGCTGCTCTTCATTCAATTCCCGTTCGAGGATGCCGAGCCGTTCCCGCGGGAGCGAGGCAAGAAGTTGATCCGCCTCACCGGCTGTAAGATTTTTCCACTTCGCATGATCGCAGGCAAAGGGATTCGGATATAGCCATTCCCTCTGTACTGCAAGCCGGAGCAGTTCCCGCTGCCGGGTTGTCGCCGGCGCATTCGACGGGATTTGTATTTGGGCTTGAGTGTTTTCCTTTTCTTCTTTTTGCTCATGGGATTCCTGCTTTTGTCTGGTTTGTTCCTGTTGCACTTGAGGTTGCTTTTTCCTGCTCATATTCACCTCCGATCCGTAACGACCGGAAGCATGACGGAACCGGGCGTCCGGTTTGCTCCATCCACCGGATAGTCGGCAGGGATCTGATAGTAGATCACCTGCGAATCCGGCTGATTTTTCGCCTCATGCAGTCCCTGGATATTCCAGTAGAGCGATTTGGTCGCGTTGGACTGCCCAAGCTCATAACCAGTGCGGAACTCGTCTTTCTTCTCCTGTTCGACGCCCTTTGTGACGAAAAGTCCGGCCAGCCAGCCGATCAGTCCGCCTCCGGCAGTTGCGGCAAGGCGTGTGCCGTCGGACTCGTCTTTTGCCGCGAACGCGCCGAGACTGGCTCCGCCAATGGCAAGTCCCGGTGCCACCAGTTCCGAGGTCGCCATATTGCCGACGGTGCTGCATCCGGTCGCTCCGACAACGATTCCCGCTGCCAGAACAGCGGAAAGGATTCTTCTGTGCAGTTTCATTGTAAATCTCCTGTTATTGAGTTAAAAATCCAGAGCCGTGGTGTCGCTGGTACGGAGATCACGGTCGTCTTTCAGTTCATCCTTGTTCGTGCCGGAATAGTTGTACTGATACCCGTTCCCGGTGGACGAGGAGTGATAGCCGGAATAGGAACTGGTCGCCAGCGTAACGACATTGTCGCGCAGCGTTTCGACCTGGCCGAGGAGATCGGCAATCTCCGCATTCAATTCGCCGACATTGCCGTCCACATACTCTTTGAGTTCATCTTTCAGATTCGCAAGTTCATCGCGCAACGCCTTTTCCAGATTCACAACCGTCTCCTTGAGACCGTTGATCGCTTCCCCCTGCTGCGCGATGGTTTCGCCCTGTTTGGCAACGGTGTTCTGCAATGCCGCCACCAGCTCTTGCAGCTCCTTGATCCATTTGCGGTGCAGAGCCAGTTCTGAGGTGGAGCGCAGTTCCATCACATAACGGATGTTTTCAAGATCGTTCTGCGCCGCATAGTATTCGGAGGTCAGCGCGGAAAGCTGTTCCTCCAATGCGGAGGTGTCTTTACCCTCTTTCCTCGCCTGTTCAACGGCAAGCTGAACTCCGGCAATCTGATTGGCAAGCGAATTGACCGCGGCCTGTTTTTCCTCCTCCTGCTTCGCCAGTTCCTCATCCGTCATCATGGAGTAGGTCAGACGGTTCTCCAAAGTCTGCATCCGCTCCTGAAGCGCAGTCTGCAAAGCGGAAATCGTCTCCTCCAGAATCGCGATCCGGTCGCCGAGCGCATCCTTCAAGGAGTCGCAATAAAGTTTCAGGACCACTTTGAGATTTTCGATCTCAGCAGTATTGGCGGCGTCTCCCGCCTGAATTTTTGCGATGATGTCGTCAATCGACAGCTCGCCGACTGCCTTCAGCGCCTCAAGCTGTTTTTCCAATTCCGCGAGTTTCGCCTCCAGTTCCGCATGGGCATCGTCGGCATTCTGCCGGTTTCCCGCATCCAATGCGGCGAGTTTGTCCGAATAATCGGAACTGTTGATCGCAGCCTCCACGATGTCGCGCTTGTTCTGCAGTTCCATCAGTTCCGCCAGAAGCTCGGTCGCGCTCTTGTCCGAAAGTTGGCGAAGCTGACGGTCGATTTCCAGAATCAATTTCTGATAGGAAAGATTCGTTTCGGAGATTTTGGAGGTCAGTTCCTTCTCCAATGCCGCAATTTGGGCATAGTAGAGATCGGCATTTTCCGGATCGCCGGACAGCTTCTTCTGAAGTTCAGCGATTTTATCCGCATAACTCCTGTTGAGATTGGCAATCTCATTTCTGCATTCCTGTTCCAGCAACGCCTTCTGCGTGATCAGATCCGTTTTCGTGTCGCTTTCCAGATCTTCAATCTGACCTTTGACCTTTTCAATCCGCTGCTCGTATTCCTGCAAAATCACTTCCAGCCGCTCATTGAATGCCCCGGAGAGATTATCCAGCTGCGCCTGAAGTTCGGCGCGCGTTTCCTCGTCTGCGACAGTCATCTGCTCGCGCAACGCCTCCACATACGCCTCCATAGCGGCTTTCAACTCCGCATCCGCATCATCGGATTTCTGATCCAGAGCGGCAAGCCGGGCATCGTAATCGGCCTTCAACTCTGTAATCTGGCGGTCGTAGTTTTCCGTCAGGGCGTCGATCTGCTTTTGCAGATCATCGGTTGTTTTCTGCGTCGTTTCCTTGAGATTGGAAATCTGCTGTTCCAGATTTTCCTTGAGGTAGGAGATTTCCGTCTGATACGCATTGGAGAGATTCGCCATCTCGGTTCGCAGAGCCGATGCTTCCGCAGTCAGCGTCTGATTCAGGGAATTGATCCGGTTCTCATAATCCTGCCGCTGCAGATCAAGCGCGTTGTTCATGGATGTTTCCAGCGAGGAAAGCTTGTTCAGCGTTTCCCGGTCCGCCGCATTCAGATTCGCCTGCATGGTCGCCATCTGCTCTTCCAGCGACGATTTCGCATTGGCCAAAGCCGTGTCATACTGCGTTTGAAGCGTGGACATCTCCTTGCGGATCGCGGATGCTTCCGTAGAGAGTTCCTTTTCCAATGCGGAGATTTTGTTTTCATAATCGGCGCGCAGAGCTTCGTCGGCATTGTTCATTTCCCGTTCCAGTGCGGAAATCTGACTCAGAGTCTGCTGATCCGCAGCCTCAAGGCGGGCCTGCATGGTCGCCATCTGTTCCTCCAATGACGATTTCGCATTCGCAAGCTCGGTCTCATATCTGGTCTGGAGATTGTTCATCTCCGTCCGGATTGCAGACGCTTCCGTGGAGAGTTCTTTTTCCAGTAAGGCAATCTTATTTTCATAGTCGGTGCGCAAGGCGTTGTCCGCACTGTTCATCTCCTGCTGCAAAGCAGTGATGCGGTCCAGTGTCCTCTGATCTTCCGCGCTCATTTCGTTACGCAGGGCGGCAAGCTGCTGCTCCAGATTCTCCCGCAGGGTCGCATCCGCATTCTGATAGGCATTCTGCAGTGCCGCGATATTGTCAGCCAACGCGGAATCCGCCTGTTGGAGCAACGTCTGCAAGGAGGCGAGTTTCGAGGAATAATCTGCAATCAACGCGGAATCAGCTTCCTTATAACCGCTGGTGACTTCGGCAATTTCCGCCAGCAGATCGGCTTTCAGATTCGAGTTCGCCGCAACCAGTGCTTCATACTTTTCCGCCAACTCTTTGGACAATGCCGCGATATTGCCGGAATTCTGCGCAATCGCCGTCTGCAGTTCTCCTTTCAACGTCTGGAACTCGGAAAGCAGATTGGACTGCTGTGTTTGCAATGATCCCAGCTGATTCCGCAATGCGGCAATCTGATTTTCCAGCGAAGTCCGCAGATCCGAAACACTGGTTGACATTGCCGCCTGCAGCGCATTGATCTGATTCTGAATCGTTGTCGCCAGCTGGGCATCGGCCGCCTGATATGCCGTCTGAAGCTCGGTGATGTAAGACGCGAGCTCGCTGCGGATCGCATCGTCGGAAGCCGAAAGAATCGACTGCATTTCCGAAATGTAAGAAAAGAGCGAGTTGATCAGGGTATAAACGCCGTCATCCGTACCGGTTGTGATGTTGATGTCGATATTGCTGCCGCCGGAAGAATCGCCGCCGGTCACGGGAGGCGTAACCTCTCCGCCGGAACCTCCGTCATCGACTCCGTAAACGACAATATAAGCGGAGGCGATCGTCACGCCGCTGCTTACTTTACTGTTTGCCGGTGTGCCTGCAGATGCTCCCGGCGCTTGCTTGATTCCGGGAGAAGCTGGCAGTTTGCCGTTCTGCGCATAGTACAGCATATCGGAAAAGGTCTGCTCTTCCGTATCTGCCCAGTAATTCTGATGAAGAGAATACCGCGTCCAGCTTCCGGTGAGGTTTTGTGTCAACGAAACCCGATAACTTCCTTTTTCCAGAGCAGGCAAATTCTTGCTGCTGACCTGATATTCAACACCGGAAGGTGTCGTCAGCGTATAATTGATCGTTCCATAGGTGGAATTGTTTCTGGTTACATACGCCCAGGTTTGATCAATATATGGATTCGTGTAGGTCGTTTTATTCGTATTGCTTGAAGTTGCCGTCGCTACAAACTGTCCCTCTTTTCCGGCATACTCCTCCGGAATGACGATGTAGGTGGGATTGGTTCCCGCCGTACCGGAAACCGTGACGCTGCCGGCGAATGCCAGCCCGCCGGAAGCGATGCAGAATCCCGCCAGCAGTGTTTTGAGTGTGGATTTCAAATTTTGTCGTTTCATGTGTTTTACTCCTTGTTTGAGTTGAAGGTTTCAAGTTCATGTCGGATTCGTTCAGGAATTTCCGTGGGACGGAATCCCGCATTTTGCAGACTCAGCCGGATCAGTTCCTCGTGCAGAACATCCAGGCGGGAGAAATCCCTGCTGTTCAGCATCTCCCGCAGCAGTTTCAGGGCCGGATTGCTGATCTGCTGCCGGTTCTCATATTCGATGAGAAGTTCTCCCTCATCCAGTTCCGGATAAAGAATCCGGAGCCGCCGCAACTCCTCTTCCCGTTTGGAAAACGCTTCTCCGCTGGTCGAGGCAACTGCAATCGTCAGTGGAGAAGCGTAATGCCGGACCACCCCCACCAACGGATATTCCCCGTTGTCGATGTAGTAGAGATACGAAGAATACTTTCGACCGGGAATATGCTCCGGCGCGGGAAAGTTCATCACGGCATTGGCCGCATCGTCGGACAGCGCGATGAAGCGCCGGAAAAACTCCATATTCCCCTTGTCCTTGTTCTTCAGAAGATAATACTGCTTGCTCTGTCCCATGATGATGGTCGCCAGATCGGAACCTTCCTTGTCCTGCACCATGAGCTGACCGGCCTCCTGTGTGATCGTCCAGCTCCGGCAGTTGCTCTTGCGCAGCTGAGCGTAGGAACGTTTCACAAAGCCGCTTGCTCCTGGAACAGAGGCGATGATTCGCGGCATCTCTTCATATAGGAAGAGCTTCAGCAGCTTGCGCGGCATATTGATGATCTGCTGCTGTGCAAGGTTGCTGATCACCATGCCGACCATCGCCCGGATGTTCTGCGACACGTTTGCCATCTTGCCGATTTCAAAATGCAGCAGCCGCGCTCCGAGATTGATGTTGGTCACGCCGTCGAAAAGAGCGCCGCGTCCGGATTCCACCGCATACTGCGCCAGCCGTGTGGCGATCCGGTTGGTATCCTCCCGGCGATGCGTCGGATCGGGCGTCGAACGGATCATTTCCACCAGCTGAGAGTGATACGGCATATCCTCCGGTCTCATATAGGCGTAAGAAATATCTCTGAGCAGAGAACCATTCTCCACGATACATTCCGTGATTTTTCCACTCGGAATAGCATAATAATAGTTCTGAATCTGCTGTTCGGGAACAGTGAGACTCTCCGGTGATTTGGCAAGCGCTTCTTTCAATGCCGCGTAACAGTCGAACTGCGTATTGCTTCCCGCAGGCTGCTGCGGAAGCATCCATTCCATCGTCAGGGCAATCCGGGCGATTTCGCTCCGCAGTTCCGTATGGTGGTTCCACCACTCCTGCCACGAGGCATCATAAAGACGGATCACATAATGCGACAAGATCGCCGCCCGGTCCTGAATGATTTCATCGTCCTGCGACTGGCCGCACATCACCGTTGCGAAATTCGTTGCAAAATCCGTCTGATTGGCAGTGAGCGGAGAACCGCAGGTGTCGAAATAATTCAGCGTCAGATTGCTGTTGAGGTCGATTTCGATATACTCTCCGCCGACGATCCGGGTGAACATCAGGTAGGATGCACCTTCCTCAATGATCACAACCTTGCTGTAAAACGGATATGTTTGCAGCAGTTCTCCGAGCGTATTGACCGATTTTCCGGAACCTGTCTGTCCGAACGTGGCGGCGTGCTGCGGAGAGCCGCCGTAAAATCCGTTGACACAAACAAGATTATGGTGATCGCCCTGAAAAATCGCCTGAAAATCGTCTTCGCAGCCAACGAACGTCGAATTGAACGGAATCATCGCCGCAAAGGACCGGTGCAGCGTAAACAGCGGGTCCCATTTTCTGTAGTAGAGATTGCCGGGAAGCGTTTTCAGAAACTGCGCTTCCACTTGCACCGTCAGATCGTGCATCATTATGCCGCATTGCAGATTGGTCGCCACCAGCCGAAGCTGTTCCGTCTCCTGCTGAAGTTCCTCCAGATTCCGGTTCCAGACATGGATCAGATATTCCGCCTCAAACGGCACATCTTCTCCCGCACCCATCCGATAGATCATTTTCCCGAACGCATCGACTTCGGAACGGTAGGCAATCGCCGAGGGATCGGCTTCCAGATCACGCTGCGCTGAAGCCTGGCGCGATTCCAGCTTCTCGATGGTCTTGGCCTTGTTCAGCGGACGCAGATTGATCGTGACCGAAAAATTCGTCACGTTTGTCTCCAGCAGGACATTGCCGTAAAACGGCGTCAGGTCGAAGCCCGGAAGCTGCCGCATGACCAGAATGTTGTGATACATTCCATCACCGTACATCCCGTAATGCCGTTCGGAAGCGGTCTCCCGTTCCCGGTCCTGCTCCGCATGATCCTGACCGCTGAACTCGTTTTGGCAAACATCGCTGAAATTCGGACTGAAAATCTTCCCGTAATCAATCTCTTCCGCCGCAAGCGACTTGTTCACCGCGCCGAAAAATTCGGCGAACAGTTCAAGTGCCGTAAGTTTGTGAATCGGAAAGCTGAACGCGCTTTTCAAAAGCAGATATTCCGACTCGAAACAGGCGGAAACCCGTTCCTTGAACAGTTGCATCGCCTGTTCCGACTCCACATTCAGTGCTCCGGAAATGAAATCCTTTGCCGGACGCGAAATGTAAACAGTCAGATGCTCCCGCCAGAGTTCATGAGCCTCCATCTGACGCCGAAGTTCGGTGGCGATTTGCTTTCTGAACTCACGACAGAACGGCACATCCGCCAAACGCTCCGTATCGGATTCGTATTTTTCCAGAATCTTCCGGTAATTCGAGTCCTTGGTATAGCGGAACTGAAGCCGCTTTGAAGCATCGAACCGCGACAGATACGATTGCAGGTGCGTATACAGCTCATTCTTCTGCGGCCAGCCGGCGTTGGAGAGATTCGGTACATCCAGCCGGAAGCCTTTGGCGATATATCCGGCTGCGTTCAGTTCGCCGTAGACGAAGAACGCATTTTCCGGCGGATCGGTTTCAATGATATAGCCATTCGGATAACGGATCATTTTACCCTCGCTTTCAGGCGGATTGTCTTTCGGGTGTCAAGCCGCAGAGCCGTTCCGAACAGGCTGTTGAGCCAGTAGTCGAAATAGTAGCGCGGCTTCTCCCGGACGAATCGGAAATAGAACCAGACGGATACCGCCAATGGAATCCATGATACGGCGACGGCCAGTATTGCCGAGACATCCATCAAAGCGAAAAACAGGAAAACCGCTCCGATGATGCCGCCGAAAATGATGTAGATCGCATCGCCGCGCACTTTCAGATTCCGCGACAGACGGAACTGCGATGCCGGTATCTGCGCCGGATTCCGGGGAATGGCAAGAGGTGCTTCTTCCGTCATATCAGCCTCACAGTCCGCTGGAAGCATTCAGCGAAATGCCGAGCGTTTTGTTATAAATGTACAGCACAATCGCGGACAGTACCGGAATCAGGATCGTCCCGATCAGTTGCGCTTTCGCGTTTGCCGCATCGTTCTTAAATGCGAATCCGGTCGAAATCCCCATGATCAGCGTAAAGATCAGACCTATGGCCATGATGATCCACTGCACATAGCCGAGGCCCGAAGAAGCGTCGATGCCGGTGTTGACCGCCCAGGCCCGGCACATGGTGGCATAGGTCGCCAGAAAACCGGCCAGCTTTTTGGATTTCAACAGCGGATACAGCGGTTCAAACCCGTCCTGAGTAAACGGCATTTGCAGCAGGTTCACAAGTCCGCAGAGTTTGTTGGCAAGGATTGCCTGCATTCTGAGAAGTTGCATTTTCATGATGATGTCCTTTCTGATTTTGAATTGTTCTGCGACCATCGCCGACATCATCTAAAATACGCCGGAAATACGCTCTTTCAATAGCGGATTCAAAGCTGTAATATGTTGATTATAAATATGTTGCATCAACATAAAACAACATTGAAGGAGGTGAATGTTGGTTGCCGTGTTGGTTCGTCTGTTTCAAGCTCAAGCCAGCAAAAACTACTGATATTGAGCTTATTCAGACGTTGCCCAAAAAACAAATTGTGGTTTTCTCCCGGTCAAAAAATTCCTGATTGATTTTTATGCAAAATTGAGCGGAGATGACACAACAAAAAAATCGAAAAAATTTTGTTGCCATGATTTTTGGGGAATTTTCTGCCAATAAACAGGTTAAAACTATTGAAAAAGTTTTTTCTTTATAATACAGTGTCCTTGGAGAAGAATAATCTCTTTGCATAAGGCTACAGAGGAAGGAAGCATATGATGTCTGATCATTCCTGTTGTTAAAACTATACTGCAAACAGTTCGTGGAACTCGGAGCCCCGGCATGATGGCTCTTGAAAGGAGTTCTGTCATGCAGGATATAGCAATCGCTATCGGTGAAAGGATACACGAGCTGATTATTCTCGAAATTCAGAGAAGGTGCAGGGAGGTGATGGAACAGCAGAAACAAATCAAACGTCGGTTGACGGTTCTGGAAAACTCTTTTCCTGTCAGAAAAGAACTTCCCGTCAACTTCAACCAATCTCATCAAACCAGAATGAAAGGGGCCAATATCATAATGATCCGCAAGCGCCTGCAGTTGTCTCAGGCTGTTTTTGCTCGACTGCTCAACGTCGACAGGGCGAATCTTTGCAAATGGGAGCATGACAAAGTTGTTCCATCTCCTATGACTGTTGCAAAAATCGCAGCCTATCGCAATCTGGGGAAAAAAGCGTTGCGGAAAAAACTTCAGGAGCTTGAAGTGAAAATGTGGGACAATTGAGTTCATAACAACCAGTAATCATTCACTGGAGCTTTCATGTCGGGGATATATGAAACTGAATTGTCACCACTTCCTTTGAGTCGGTTCTGTCGTCATATCCGCCAGATTATTTTGAAATGTCCGGCGGATCATCAAAAAATCTGTCAATAGCTCACTGTCAGGGCTTGAAATTACCGGCAATTCGTTGTAAATATATTGGTGTCGAATCGCATGACATGCGATTGTTCTTTAAGTTGCAAAAAGCAAAAGAAGGAGCACCATTATGTCGACCAGGCAAAAACTGAACAGAAAAATTGCCAAACAGATTCGCAAGGAAATCGCCGAAGCAATTCATGCTTCCGCAGAAAGAATCGCTGAAATCAGAAAAAACAGTTCTCCAAACCGGCAGATGGAACCCCTCATATCCATTCCCGGTAAATAATTCTCCAATCTGAAATAAGAATGACTTCCCCCGATGGAACAGAACTTCCACGGGGGATTTTCGTATTATCCTATTTATCTGCAAGCCGGGTTGACGCCCGGCTTTTCTTCAGGCAGTAGAAAAAGATTATTCTTTCCTTCCGGTGCGGCGTTCGCATTTGCTTTTCCCGCCTTCCTTGTTCCTTGCGGAAAGAATAACTTTCCAGAAAGGTGTAAACATGAGTAAAGAAAACAAAACAGTTGTGCTGCTGGTTACGGCGGAGAAGCGGCAAAGTGGAACGCAAAGTCTGACCGAATATTCCGGAATCTTTGCAACAGAGGACGGTGTCCTCAATGAAACCGAGAGAAATGTATTCCAGATGGTTCGTGAACGTCCCGACTGCTGGAGTTCGGGGTGCGTAACCGGCTATCCCGAATCTCTTTTTACGGAAGTCGAGCGGGAAGCTCTCCGGAATCACGGGATCGGCAAACGGTTTTCAATGTAAGGAAGGAGGTTGTTATGTCATTGAACTGGAACATCAGAGAAGTCAGGAATTGGCAGAAGAAACAGGAAAAAGACGGTCATACGTTGGAATGTCTGATCTGGGCGAGTCTTACCATCGGAATGGGCGATCTCAATGAAAAGACCGCAAAAGAGTTTCTTTATCGTTTGAATCGCTACTCCCGCGAAGTCGGAGCAATTGCGACTTACAGGAACGGCAGAACCGTCATCTGGACTCTTGCCAGACTCAAGCCGTGGTTCGGGTTGCACACCAATGTCCGGACGATTTCAAACAGCGCATTCGACAAACTTGTCCGGGAACGCTCCGGACGCTGAAAATGGAGGATTATATCATGCAGGTTATGCACATGAACTGGAAAACCGGGAAGATGGAGCCGTGCGTGGAACATCGTCTGGAACGGGGACAGATTGTTATGGGGATTGATGGACCAGCCCATGAATATGACGGCGTTGTTCTTGAGCGTGTGGAGAATGGGAAATGGGGTACTTCCTGCCGGATTCTTTGGATTGATGATCTGCGGGTCTCCGGTCATCAGTTCATCAAACCGATTGCGGAACGCTTCGGAATCGGCGTCTATTTTTATCCCGGCAGACTGATGCCGGAAGAGAAGATCGCTGAACTCGAAAAGCGGTTTCTGGAAAAAGAGAGAGCCGAAGCACTTGAAGCCGAAAAGCGCCGGATCGAAAATGAACGCCTGGCTGTAATCGGCAAGAAACGTTTTGCCGATGCGATCAAAAAACATGGAAAGCCTGTGGCATTGATTTTAGCCGTAGAGCATGAAGACGTTTCGGATTTGCAAACCGATTACTTCGATTATCGAACAGTCCGGACTGTGGGGTTGGCATTTTCAAAACACAAGCGGAATTTGTTTCCGGAAATGCGCAAGGCTGCGTTGAACAGCGATCTTCCGGAAATCCGGAAGCTGGCAACGGCTCCAGCCGACTGGGAGAATCGTGAGGACTATTCCGGTGGACACGGTTACTATCTTGCGGAAAGCAAATACAGCGGCTGGTCCATTGAAAAAATTCCGCTTTATAATGATGAACAGTTGGAACGTTTCTACTGCAATGCAGGGAAGCCGGGAGGCTTCTGCATAAAATAAGTGGTTCTTGTTTGTTTTGCCGGATTGTCCCGACGAAACGCCGTTCGGAACAGTCCGGCTTTTTTGTGCCCAAACAAGAACGGAAAGGAGATTAAAATGGGAATGATTGAAATAGAAATTGAGTTCAATGAATTATGGAAACGCAACATTGTGCGATTCGACGAAAATGACGATTGGCATCCGTATCTGCTTGTCAATACGGATCGTGCGTATTTCGATCTGAGCGGGAACAAAATCTCTGTTCTCAGCCGGGATTTCAGCCTGTGCCGGGATATGGCGCATGTCAAGCGGGAACAGAACTACTGGAGCCGGCTACACCGGAAAAAAGAATATGCCGATCAGCGGAAAATCTACCGGATTCTTCTTGAACGGTGCGGTCAGATTGATCGCGATTGGCACTCCATCGAAGTTTCCGAAACGGAATTCATTGCGGAATATCAAAAAAGAAATCGGAGGTGAAAGATGAAGGTTTGCAAAGACTATCTGAAGGCTCGCGCTGTCTGGAAACGCCGGTATGCCGAATTGGAACGGCGTTATGAGGAAGCGGAACGCGCGGAACAATGGGATCGCGCGGAACGCATCGGGGAAGCATTGGCTGAGATGGAGCAGCATTCCGGCTTCAAAAAATGTTTTTCCTGCGGCAGAAAAGGCTGTGCAGCGCACTTCGACGGTTTCGTGTCATGGGACCCGATGAATGAAAACTGCCACATCATTGAAACTGCCTGAAGGAGGTTCTGAGATGAAATTTATTTGTCCGAAATGCAAGAAAGATACGGAAATCGAAGTTGTCATGACCGACTGCATCGTAGCCGAAACCATCAAGTATAATAACTCTGGCGAAGCTGAATATGGAACGCCGGAGATTCACGACAGTCTGAACTCTCATTATCAGTGCAAAAACTGCGGCTGGAAACTTCCAGTTGAAGCGAATCAGGTCGATGATGACGTATTGCTGGAATGGCTGAGAGAACAACCTCAAAATTCCAACCGGAATTTTACCGAGAGTTGATCATCTATGCCTGGTCAGAATAGTCTTTATTGAATAACTTATTCAGAGCGTGATACGTGAATGGGTTTGGATTTGAAAGAAGTTTTCCAGATCCAGGCATCAACTGAAACTGTCGCTTCCAGTTTCAGTTGTATTTCTTCCGGTAAATTGCTGAAAAAATTGAATCCAGTGATCTTCTCCACCTGTTCGACTGTGACAGTAAAATTCTGCAGATTGCCTTTTGTTTTCCAGTTTGGAATGATGAAAGCAATCATCTTCTCCGGAGGAGTCACATCGTAAACGATCTTGAAATAGGCAAGTGGAACTGAAATCGTTCCATTGCAAATGGTAATAGATTTCTCAGCAAAAACCGGACCGCAGATTACATAAAGTTCCTTCTCTTTTTTTGCCCATTCCCGAACCTGTTCCTCCAGATATTTCCAGGTGGCCCGGTTGCAGCGCGGATGCTGTGGACTCATATTGGTCATCAAGAAACTGTCCGACATGGCCTCTGGCGACCATCGCATATCGCCTGCCGGAGCCATGTGTCCCCGGTCATATCCGGTCTTTGCGTAGTCTTGGTGAGCGGGAGACTCTGGAATGAGGGGGTCTTTGTGAAAGTTATTGGAACGCTCGACAACTTGATTTTCAACCTCTGTGGCGAGCAGTCTATATTGAACCCAAAGCGGTTGACGGTGTTTACGGGAAAAGCCGATGCAGAACCATTCACGATCTACGACATAATCGGTAAAAACAGGCACTCCGATCCGCAGATTGTCATAAGGCGAGGAGTTTGCTTCCGCAGGAGTTTTGATGAGAACCGGCTCTCCGGCTAAAAGAATTGCCGGCAGAACGCACAACAAGCAAATTTGCCTCAACGGTCTCATAAAAGAGGTGCCTCATTCACACCTATCCTGAGTACCGCCAAGCACTCTGCCGAGAATGTGAAAGAGGCACCAGCACAAACAGCACAGGTGCGCCCTTTCAACAACCTATCTCGGCTCCGGCTAAAGCCGGAAATAACTAAACTTGGCGGTTTTAGGATAGACGATTGTTGAAAAGTCTTTATGACTTCATTTTATTTCGTTTTAATATAATATTCCTTCTGTAAACCTCGCATTCTTTTCATTTTCTGAAACAATAATCTTCCGAAGAATAATATACAGCGCCATAAAGAAAAATCAATGAAGATTTTCGTGTTTGCCTGTTATCCATCCGCCCCGGCATAAAGCCTTTTGAAGCAGATGGATTTGGGGGTGAACAAACACGAAAAGGAGGCTCAAGAAGATGAAAAATGATCAGGAAAGAGAAAACAGATTGAAGGAGGCAGTCAGGGACGCTCTGTCCACAGTTTGCCGGAAAGATGAAAACGGCGTGTTTTATGAGGAAATCTATGCGGATTACCGGGACACGCTGGATGACCGCACGCTCAAGAAAATCTGCAATGACGACCATCCGCACGAGAAGTTCTGGGAACTGCTCGACGAGTGGTATCGTGACTGCGAGTGGGAATATGCGGACAATGTCATCAAGCGGGTTCTCGAAGACGAGGATGTGGCGGAGCTTATTGAAAATCTGGATGAGGATGAAGTCCGGGAGCTGATTCGCGACCAGTTCTATGTGAAATACCCGGCAAAGCACTATCTTGCCCAGGATGTGCTGATTGATCTGATTGTCGATACCGGCGATCTGAATTATGACTTTACTTCCAATTCTATTGGCGGGCATTACAATGCCAATGATGATTCGATCCAGGAGGAGGCCAGCCTGCTCTGGCTGACGCGGCAGCAGGGATATAAGAAATCTGAACTCAAAAAGGCACTGGCCGACAGGGGAAACTCTCAGTCGCCTCTGCTCAAGTCGATTTACTGTGAAACATTAAATTGCAGTTCGCATATGAATGCACTGGTATTTCTGGTCAAAATGACTTTGGAAGAATATTTCACTCTTCACGATGGCATCAATAAGGAAAGAGAACGGAATAAAAGCTACTATCTTTCCGAACGTACCGGGCGTGGCTATCTGGTTCTCTCCAAAGATACGACCTGCGGTCTTTATGATTCCTGGAACGGCTCCGGCAGTGTTCTGGAAATCAAATTGGAAAAAGATGTCCGTTTGCCATTCCGTTGCATCGCTTCGGCAGACCATGATGGCTGTCATGGTTACGGTATCCGGGAAATTTACGGCTGCGGTTCTGATTTATGGAGTGATAATGCCGTCAAACTGATCCGCCCGATGAAAAAAGCTGCGTAAGAAGGTGAACCCATGCCGACAACCAACCGAATTATCATGACCCGTGAAGATCTCCGGCTGCTCATTGAGTGCGCCGAAAGACAGGAAAAAGTTCTGCGGAAAAAAGCGGAACATCAGAAAGAAATGTTCGATCCGTTCCGTCCCTTTACCTGGCGGCGGAAGGAGGAGGCAGAGAAGGCATTGCATTACTGTCAATCCGTTCTGAAACATCTGCGTTTCTATGAGGAACATTGGGACAATTTACCGCAGGAATATCAGTGAACAAAAGGAGATCATGCCATGGAAAACAGTAAATTCAAACCGGATTATTTCAAAGTCAGTTACAGTATCCGCACGCCAAGCTATTATCGTCCGGAAGACAACGGACTCGGTTTTCGGAGCGAAGCGGAAAGTATGGCGTTTCATGCGGATTGCGAACGGATATTCCGAAATGGCGGCTGGAAAATTGAACACGGTTATGCCGTCAACGGCAAATCCAGCCTGTATCTGCATCCGCAGCAACTCCTCGGAATCGTCCATGCGGAACTGGTCGATGCTGTTCCGGAACTCATTGCTCAGGCAACGTTATTTCAATTTCAGCAGAATGGCAAACGGATTATTGAGGAAATTTATGACATTACGGTGGAGCAGCAGCGGGAGTACATTGCAGCAAAACGTCCGGAAATAGAGGAAGAACTTCTCAAGGCATTCCGGACTTCGCAGCGGAAGCTGTATCATGATCCGGGCGGTCTGCTGTGGTGGAATATCGAGTTGCCGATTGGACGGAAATACGGGCTGCCGGCGCTTGACGAGCTGGTCAACAATACGGCCGGTCACTATGTTTCCGAAGTGTTCGTCTCACTGATTGCAAGCGGTCAGATTATTCAGAAGACGATCAACGGCAAGCAGGTCTATCGAACCGTCATGAAATGTGAACTTCCGGCGCTCCGGAGAAAGCATGTGATATCTTCTCCGGACACCCCGGAACTGTTTTGAATTTATCCACCCCAAAAATCAAGGAGGTCGCAAACATGAGCGAAACATCGAAAATCTTTGGACATTTCAATGTCCGCGTCTTGCGCAAAGGTGAGAAATACGGTCTTGAAGACTGTCTCATCCACAAGGAACGCAAACCGCTGGTCGAATTCTACGATTACCGACACCGGAACGACAAGGAGTGGAAACGCGGTCAGTTCGTATCCCGCTACTATGCGGAAACGCTTCTGAAACACGATCTGAACTTCGGTCTCTTGTTGTATGGTGATTCTCCGGAATGGACAGTTTCTGCTGATTATATGCGGGAAATTCTCGCATGGCTCCGGCAGAAACTCCGGACGGACGAACTGCCGAAACTGTCCGATCATCTGGCTGAGGATAATTTTGGTCAGTATGCGTTGCGGATTGAGGCAAATGGACTCTGCAATCAATATGCCCGCGCATTGATTCGCGCCATGCACAGTGAGCACAACGGAGTCTGCTGGCTTGGTAAATTAAATCCGGAGCTTGGCGAACTGCGTCCCGGACTGCAAAAATATACGCACGGCATGGTCTATAACTTTTCCTGCGATCTGGTTCTTCCGGAATTTGATATTGAAATCGACCGGATGCTTCGGGAATATCGTGCCTGTCCGGGAAAAGTTCAACTGATTGAAAAGATCAGGAATCATGTCAAGGAACTCCAGGGACATTGGGTTTACTGGAGTTGATATAACGTTTTGTTCGACTTGCCGCGCTTTCGGAAGTTCATTCCAACTTCCGGCGCGGCTTTTTTGTGCTCGAACAAACCCTTGAAAGGAGTTGAAAAAAGATGGAAACGTATCAGGAATTGAAGGCGCGTCATGAAAAGGAAGTGAACGCCCTGCCGCTTGGCTTTGCTTTTTCGGAAGAGCAGTTTGAGGAGATGAAACTCAAACTTGGTGTCAAAGAAAACAGCGAACTCTACCGTCTTGGCGACACAGGAGGCTTCTACCGGAAAGTGGATTCGGAACTGATTCACGGCACGTTCAAACGTCACATGGAAGAACGCAGAAAGGCGATTTTCACCGAGTCCGGAATCAATGCCGATTATGTCCAGAGCATGTTTTATTATGAAATGTGCAATCATGAATTTGGCATCAACTGGGATGGAAAGGCAGATGTCTTATCCGCTTGCGACCTCAACGAAAAGCAGCTGAATTCCATTCCTGAGCTGAAACAGGCATGGAATGCCGCAAAAAAACAGTATGATGCCGCCGCTGAGAAAAACGGCTGGTTTTAATTATAAAACATCAAAAAGAAAGACAACATCATGAGAACCGTATCTGAGTTGCTCGTCCGCGTGATCGAAGATCATGCGGAAATCCGTCATGACTATTCCGGACGCGGAATGTGCGGTGAAAAATGTTTCGGATTTGTCGTAGAAAATCCGGAAACTGCCATCGCCGAAATTCAAGCAGACATTAACGGCATTTACGAACCGGAGGAGCTTCAGCAGAAATTTACTGAGTTGCTTCAGCATAGTCGTCGCGACAGTATGGGATTCGACATGATTCTCTACTTTCCCGGCTATCAGACAGTGGAAACTGGTAAGGAGGCAGAGGAAAATGATTGACTTGACCAAGCTGGAATGGGGACTTCAACCGTTTAAGACCGGTAATTATCTGGCAGTGTTCGGAGCCCGAACGATTTGGGATGGCAATATAATTACATTTTTGCCGGACAGACAGCAATTCATCGGCAATTCAAAAGCGAGTGGAGTCTTGTGCAATTGGATCAACAACAAGGCCTTGCCGAAACTGAAACAGTACATCACCGATCATCACTGGACAGGAGCGACCAGAGAAATCTATACAGATGAGACCTGGCTGTATCGGATTGAGGTCAGTCCGAATGGTAGTCATGGTTATTTGTATTTTTCGGTTTATATGAAAGGTTTCGATGAATTTCCGACAGGAAAATGGTCCGGCAATTTTATCCCGAAAATCGGAGAAACGGTTTTCGCTGTAGTCAACGATATCGGCAAATGCCAGATTCTCGGCTACTACCTTGAAGACGGCTGGATTGGTGTCATTGCCAAACCAGCTCAACCGCCGGAATGGTTTGTCCGTCAAAACGGCGAAAATGCCGTCTGCGGACTTTTCGGAACGGAAATACGGAAATTGGAATCTGAACATCAGAAAGGTGACAACGAATGAGTTGGGTTGCCTGCGTTCATTTTTATTTGCATTTTGCCTCTGTTGCCGATGCGGCAATTGCGAAGCAAGAACTGGAGAATTTCATTTATCAGGAAAAGCATCTGGAGCGTTTCCTGCTGGTAGAGCTTCTGAAAGGCAATACGGTAACGATTCAGGAAGTCGATAATGAAATTTTTGATATGGAAGGCATTGCTATGGAAATTCAGAATTTCTGCAAGCAAAAGTTCCAGCAGAATCTGCAAGGAAGCTGGCAGGAAGAAAACCGCGATGGCAGCCACTATATCAACGAAATGCTTGATGGAAAAGTCGAATCTGAAAATGGAGGCTGGTTGCTGGATTATCCTATCCAAGTCATCCGGCAACTCAGGGCGATTGCCCAGATCATTACGAAAAAGGCTTAAATAGAACACGCTTCTTTGCGGGTTGTTGAAATCCGCCTGTCCTCCGGCATTCGCCGTTTCCGGCAGGCGGATTTTTCAGTGAACAACCCGAAAGGAGAATCAGGAAAAATGAATAAAATCAAAGAAACAAATCACTTCGCAGAGAAAAGTCAGGAAAACACTGAAGTGGAAATTCCGACCTTTTGCCCTTCCTGCCTCAACCACGAGTGTGTGGAGCTGATTGACGAAGGAGATGAACAGGATGCGGATGGTGTTTTCGGCAATTATCATTTCCGCTGTTCTGTCTGCGGACGCCGGACCGACAGCATGGATACCCCGGCGGATGCGCTGGAATCATGGCAGTCTCATGAGGTCAACTACATCGGGTCTTGCGCAATACTCATGCCCATCGAAAATTTGCGCAAACTCTGCAAAGACAGCAAGGACTGCTGCCGGATTTGCCATGATTGCGGGAAAGCCAATGAGTTGAGAAATATGTATTGATAATTTTCCGTGTTCACGACTTTACAGAAAAACATAACATCCATAACAAGAGAGGATTACAATGGCAAGAGAAACATTTGATGAGGTTTTGAAACGTCGCGACGGCTATACGCAGGAGGAAGTTGACGAGGCCAGGCTGGAGATTCTGGACCGGATCGCGGATGGAGAGGACGGCTTTGACATCATCGACGAATACGGTCTGGAACCGGACTATCTTGAGGATCTGATCTGCTGGTAAGAAGAACGGTTTGTTCGTCGGCTTGCGCTTCGGAAGTTCATTCGGACTTCCGGCGCAAGCTCTTTTGTGTCCGAACAACCCCGGAAAGGAGAGAAAGAAGATGTTGCTTGAGGAATTAAGTAAAATCGCCGCGCAAAGCGGGAACTGCCGTCTTGTGATCTCTTACAATGGAGATGACAAGTATGCGCTCGGCGTCAGCGACGGCGTGACGACTCCGCTGGTCGCCAATGGCACGCTCGCGGAATTGCAGACCGCGATTGCGGAGAAGTTGCCCGGCTATCTGGAAGTTGCCGCCAAAGAGGCCGCCGAGAAGAAGGCCAAAGAGGAAGCCGCCAGGCATGAAGCGGAACTCAAAGCCGCTGAAACCAGACTCAAACAGGAAACCGCCTCCCGCAAAGCCGCCGAAAAGAAGGCGGTCGAAGAAAACAAAGCCGCTCAAGGGGAATTGTCCCTTTTCTGAAAACAAACATGGAGGATTCAATCATGCCCGAAACCAATGGAAAAACCACCGAAGCACGTCCGCGCAAATTCGTTTTCAACGGAATGCAGCTTGCCGATCCCGATCCAAAGATGACGCCGCTGAAAGTCGCGGAGTTCCACTCTCTGCTTCACGCGGAACTGACCAACGTCACGATCAAAGGGCCGGCGAAGACTGCGGACGGATTCGATGAATACAAATTCATTCCGCAGGTCGGAACTTTCCGATGAAGAGAAAGAATTTCCAACCCGTAAGCGAGGAACGTCTGTTCCGGCATTTTCTGCCGGAGCAGATGAAAAAGAATGAACTCAATCCGGATGAATTTCCGGAGGAGAGTGAACAATGCACCCAAAAACTGATTCATGCGGTCAATCATACGCCGTCGCTCCCGCTGGATGCGGCGTTCCTGCCGCCTCTTTTATAACGATTCCGCGTCTGGTTCTGCCGACGGAATTATATTCACAAGGGAATTTGTCACGCATCCTCCCGATTCTTCACGGAATCGGGCAGTATACCGACCTTGAACCGTTGTTGAAGAACGATTATTCGCCGTTATCGGTCCTGAAGAAAGCTCTGCAGCAG
Source organism: uncultured bacterium (assembly GCA_900548385.1). Lineage (GTDB taxonomy): Bacteria > Verrucomicrobiota > Lentisphaeria > Victivallales > UBA1829 > UBA1829. The sequence goes on from URKJ01000038.1 coordinate 36,401, forward strand.
TGGTTCGCAGGGATGTTGCCGAAAGAAATTGAACAGTCCCTGGATTTTGAGGTCGATTTCATTACGGAACCTGACAATCAGGGCTGTTCCGACTTGGAGTTCGATTCCGATGAGGATGATTATGTGCTGCTCTTTCGTCTCGGTTCGCCTTACGCCTCGGATTTTTCCGTCGAAAAGGCCATCCTCCGTTATGAGGCGGAATTTCCGGGACTGGGACAGAAAATCCTGCGGAAAATCAGCACGGCAACGCCCTTTGATATCGGCACTCCGCAGCTTTTTCTGGATGTTGTCCGTGACAATTGCTGGAACGGCTATGAAGATGAAAAAGAATATATCGATGAAATCTGTTCCTGGGAAGATGAAGAAAACCGCCAGATGTATCTGGATGAGATGGATGTCACCCGAGCAGACTTCGATGAGAATTTTGAACCCTGGATGCTTCAGCCGAATGAGAATATCTTTCAAGGTCTGATCCCGGCGGAACTGGAAGAGTTATTCCAACTTCCGGACAGGAAATACAGCCATACGGAATATCCCTGCTGCAATACGAACCTGCCGGGAATACTCATCTGGCAGAATGAAATGCTCTTTGACTGCTTTGACAATATTTACAACCAGGCAGTCAATGAAGGACGGGATATTATTCTGAATGGGCTTTACTGGACATTTCCGAAAGATCACGCTCATTTGGCGGAAACTCTGGAAGAAATCAGCCATGCAATCAGCTCGCTCGGCAGACTGCTGCTGATTCTCAATCGAATCCATGCGGAGGAAGAAGAATATGGAAGTAATGATCCCCAATGAAATGAGGTTCCGGCTTAATGGCGCAATTCTGTTCTACCGCCGCTGGTCGGAATATGGATACAGCTATTCCGCGCATAATGTGGCGGCGGTTCTTCACGAAGTAAATGAAAATGGTTCGCTGGCGCCCGGACGGGCTCTTGACATGAAGGCGCTGGAATATTTCTTCCGAAACTCCAACGGCGCCGACAAGTTGAAGTTTCAGGATTCCAGAATTCTGGCACGTTCCTATGACGGCATCGTATGGTATGAGAAAAGCCGCCTGGCTCCGATCTATTTTCAAATTGACCGGGAAAAAGAGCCCGGCCGGGCGATTTTGAACAAACTGTCGGGGCGGCAGGTCATGTGGCCTCCATTGCTTTTCATGATTGCAAACGGGACACTCCGCTGCCGTGCTTTGAAAAGCAATCGTCGTCCCACCCCCAAAACGAAGCTCTATATTGCGCCCTTGACGCATATCAATGAAACCGACGGAGCAGTCTGTCTGCCGGAAGGGCTCCGGATCGACCGCCGGAACTCTCTGGAAGAAAACATGAATCTGGTATCCGAGCTGTTCTATCAGGGGAAATTCGGTCATGCGACTCACTCCATGCGGCAGATCGAACATCCCGGCGGGCATGACGGATTCTGGCTCGAATATCTGAAAAAGAAAAAACATGACCGATTCCCGGTCGAATTATTGAAATCAGCCAATCAAACTCTTGGAGACCTTTTGAAATGAAACATACGGTAAAAAGCGGATTTCACACAAATCCGGTCAAAATCAATCTGGTCGGCGTCGGCGGAGGCGGATCGCTGGTGCTTTCCGGGTTGGTCCGACTGCATCTGGCAATGAAAAGCCTTGGTCATCCTTACGGGCTGGACGTTGAAGTATGGGACCCCGACAGAGTCTCCCCGGCAAACATCGGACGGCAGCTTTTTGCCACCTCGGAAATCGGCCTGAATAAGGCGGAAGCGCTCGTGAACCGCTACAATCTCGGTTTCGCCTTGAACTGGAAAGCACATGCGGAACGTTACCGCTTCACCCGTAATTTCGATATTCTCATTGCCTGCGTGGATTCCCGAAAGTCACGGAAAGAAATCTTTCAGACGCTCCCGAAAAAGAACGGTCCATACGTCCTTGACGGAGGCGTCCTTGCTACCTGCGGGCAAGTTATCATCGGCAATGGAAGTAAGGAGTTGCCGTATCCCTACGAAGAACTGCCGACGCTCATTGACACAAAAATCAAGGAACAGAATCTTCCGAGCTGTTCCCTCGCCGAATCGCTTTCCGTTCAGGAGCTGTTCGTGAATCAGTGGCTCGCAACCGCCGAACTCGAATTGATCTGGCGGCTTTTCCGCAAGGGCGGCCTCGACTACCGCGGATTCTACATCAATCTCGATACCGGGCGCATGAATCCCGTTCCGATTGATTGATACAATATAATACTTTGTTCGACCTTCGCTTTCCCCGAAAACGATGTTGTTTTCGGTCGCTCTGTTTTGGTGTTCGAACAAAGTGTTTGAACGTAAAAAACAATGAAAGGAAGCCATAAAATGAAATGCACCGTTGGAAAAGAAGCATTGCTGACACATCTGCAGAAGGTCTGCAATATCGTCTGTCGCCGACCGGTTCTGCCGATTCTCAGCAACATCCGCCTGAAAGCTGATGATAACGTTTTGAATTTGAAGACGACCGATCTGGACATCACGATCAGTACGGAACTCCGTGCCGATGTCGAATATTCCGGAGTGACCACGCTTCCGGCGCGAAGTCTGCTGGCACTGGTTTCCAAGCTCAATGGCGACAAGGTTGAAATCGACTGCGGCGACAATCATCATGCCACGATCAAATGCGGCAGCGCGGAATTTCTGCTGAAAGGTCTTGATCCGGTCGACTTCCCGGATGATCCGCTGTTTGAATCCAAACGGAAGATTCGTCTGCCCCAGCCGGAATTGGGCCGTATGATCGACTATGTTTCCTACGCGGTCAGTCAGGACACTTCCCGCAAAACGCTTCAGGGCATTCTGTTCTCTGTCAAGGGCAGCATTCTGACGACTGTCGCCACGGACGGGAAGCGTCTCGCCTTTGTCGAAAAGGAAGTGGAGGAAAGCAGCGGCGACGGCGACATGATCCTGCCGTCAAGAACCGCTTTGGAGCTTCGGCGGCTTCTCGGCGAGGAGGGAACGGTCGAATTGGAAATTTCCGAGCGCCATGTTCGCATCCGGTTCAACGATGCGATCCTTTACTCCAAACTGATTGAAGGAACCTATCCGAATTTCCGGCAGATCGTTCCGGGAAGTTTTCAGAAGATGCTGGATATTCCCCGTGATACCGTCATGCAGACGCTGGATTTGCTGGCGGTTCCGTTGACTGCCGATATCAGCAACCTTAAGTTGACATTTAAACGGGGAGAATTGGAGTTTTTCTCCCGCAACGATACTGTCGGAGAAGGAAAAGATCGTTTGGAGGTCGCTTATGACTACGATGATCCGTTGGAAATCACGTTCAATTACCAGCTTCTGCAAGCGCCGTTCCGGTATGTCAGAGAAAACCAATTTCGCCTCAAAATGACCGGTGCGAGCAGCCCGGTCATGATTGAGGACGGCAAAGGATTTCACTATATTCTGATGCCGTTGCGAATCAAATAACTTGAAAAATGAAAAACACCCTGTAAATTAATTGCGGGGTGTGTGGAAAGGTCTTATGTCCACCACAAAAGAATTATTGCAACAGCTCGTTCGGAACGGGCAATTTCGTTGTATCCCCGTTTCCGAATGGAACGTATTGACCGGAAAGCAGCGAGAACTGCTCATTCGACAAGCTCGAAATACACCGCCGCTTACTTATTCGCCGGTTTCTCTGGAATGTAAAAATCTGCTGCGCTCCTATCATGCGCAGGGATTGCTTCCCGGTTTTCATCCGGAAGATTTCAAGGATTTGACCGCGTTTGAAGCGGATTTTCTCATCCGGTGTGCCGAGGACAACCGCTGGCTGACGGAGAAAAGCCTGTTCGATTATTACCGGCAGACGGACATCGACACTGCTCCCGCCGATCCGGAACAGCTTTCCCGGATCATCAAGCTCGGCAAGGATGGGCATCTGCGCCGGATTTCTTCAAAAGTTCTGCTGAAACTCTGCCATCTGTCTGCCGAGTGTTTGATCTGGCGCGGAGAAATGAACCGGAGGAGGACTGCCGATGTATCTGACTGAATTGGAACATGAAGCATTCCTGCGCGGCCGCGCCGCCGGACTGATTCCAGCGGATGTTCCGCTTCCGACCTGTGACAGGGAAATCGACGAACTGATTCTCCACATCGGATTCCTGTTCTGCCGGGAAATCGCCTGTCGCAACCGGCAGAAAAAGCTCCGGCTGATGACGCTCTCTGCGTTTACAGAGGAACATCTGAACGATCTGATCGCTCGTCTGCCGGAACTCCGGTCGGAGGAAGTATTCGTTGTTACCGGACTCCAGCGGGAAGTCTACCTGAATCCGCTGGAAGGACTGTATCACTACTTCGCGTTCGGCAGAAAAATCGTCTCTGCGGACGACCTCGCCGGACGGCTTGCGGTCGATATTACACCGATTCCATCTTCTCAAATCCTGCGCGGATTCGAGATGGAATATGTTCCGGTCATGCGGACCGGACTTGCCACGTCTCGGCAGAAAGCGGCGCTGGCTGAAATGATCTGCAACGACAGACTTCCCACGATCACCCGTCGGAAATGGGAGAACATGACAAAGGAAGAAGCCTCACAGCTCATTTCGTCGGCGCCGAAGCCCCAGGCGGAACTTCCGGTTTCCGTTGCGCTCGTGCTGAATGTCATCGACCGCCTGAACCCGGAGGAAAGAGAACTGCTGGACGAACTGATCAACCAACACAACACCCAGGAGAGGAAAATCGCATGAGGATTGTCAACAACAGAAAATTCGTCACTCTGAATGAACTTGCTTGCCATCTGAACTTGAAAAAATCGGAGGAACGATTTTTTTACGGAGTTCCGGAGCTTGCCTGCGCATGGGCAGACACCCGCACCAAACACTATCAGGCAACCGGAAAACAGGTCGAGGAAGGAGTTCATTACGTCACCGGCGACACACCGGCGGAACACCTGCTGTCGCAGGAAGGCTGCGAACTGATCGAAAAATATGCCACCGTCGACGCCCACAACGTCCCTGTCATAACCGACGGAGCCGCTGAATTGTTCAACTAATCAAGAAAGGAGCCGGGGGGATGTGCAGGATCACATCCCCCCGGATTGAAAATTATGTATATTCTTCTCTCCACACCTGCGGCTTTCATACTTCTGGTCTACAGCATTTACAAATGGATCATGCGCCAATCCGACCGTGAAAAAGAGTTCTGGATCGACCAGAAAGTATATGGTCATCTCATCTCGCTCAAACTTTACGCGCTGATGAAAGCAGTTCTGTTCCTGATCGCCATCGGCGGAGTCATGCTGATTCTGGTTTCATTGGTATATGGTCAAGTTCCGACCTGGCGGGATTTCTCCAACAAAAAATTTCTCTGGGCGGTCTGCGGTGCCAGCTTTTTCATCATTGTGCAATTCGGTTCTCTGGGACTGATCCGATTGATCCGGCATGTCGGAAAGTTCAATACAGGAAAAGTGTTCCTGTTCTTTCTGCTGATCGGAATCATCACCGCCATATTGCTCGCTGGAATCTGCATCGCCGCATTTTGATCTACTTGCCGTCAGCAGGAGCTTCCGGGAGAAATATCTGCCGCTCCGTCACTTCCGTAAGAACCTTCATTTGAGAAATGGCAACCCGGTTCAGCTTCAGCAGCCGTTCTCCCTGTGGAATCCCGTCATTGATAAAAACGGCATTCAGACTTTCCAGATTGGAAAGGCAAATCAATTCATTGATATTGGCGTAATCCCGGATGTTCCCTTTTTTATCGGGATTGGCTTCCCGCCATTCCTGAGCAGTCATCCCGAACATCGCCACATTCAAGACATCCGCTTCATTCGCATAAACAATGGAGGCTTTGCGGCGGTCAAGTTCCGGCGGAATCAGGTTCTGCTTGATGGCATCCGTATGAATCCGGTAATTCAATTTGGCAAGTTCTCGCTTCGCGCTCCAGCCGAGCTGTCTCTGTTCTTCCTCTTTAAGACGCTGAAACTCTTTGTAAAGATACAGCTCAAATTCGACGGAAATCCAGCTTGCAAATTTAAAAGCAATGTCCTTGTGGGCAAACGTCCCACCATATCGTCCGGACTTTACGCAAATTCCTGCAGCGTTGGTGGTAATGACCCATTTCAGTGGAGATAAGGTAAATGCATTCAGCCCAGCCTCTTTTCTAAACCCCTCGAATTCGAGGAGTTTAAAATCCGGATTATAGAGGGTTTCCCATATTCCCAGATATTCTATTGTATTCCGGTTGCGTATCCAATTACCAATAACCGCACTGGGTTCATCCGATTTTCTTTTGGCAATATCAGTCAAAGATATAAAATCGGATTCTTTAAATCTTAAAACCGTTATGGATGTATTGTCTACAACTATTTTTGACATACCAAAATCCTCCGGTTATTCAAGATAAGACGTTTAGAAAATACATATTATAATTTATCATATCAAATGAAGATTTCAACTGAGGTCATAGTAAATTGATGCCAATATAGAAAAGAAACTTTCGTTTGATTTCCCGGCTGCCGGACCGGATGACGCTGCATCCTGTTTCGGTCCGTCAGCCTTCGGGCAAAAAATCAACCGAAAGGATAAGGATGATGGAAGCAATACAGTTGGATTTGTTCGATTTTGCCGCGATGCAGGCGGCAGTTCAATCGAAGGTGCAGGAACTTCCGGAAACGGTCGTTCCGCGGAACTTTCAGAATGACGGCAGGCATGGGATGCCGACAACTCCGGCGGCGAGGATTGAGGCGAATCTCAAGGCGATCCGTCTGCTGAAAGAACTCGGAGCCGGAGAACGGGTTCCGTCTCACGAGGAGCAGGTCATGCTTTCGCAGTTCAGCGGATGGGGCGGGCTGACCGAAGTTTTCATGGAAGGCAATCGCCATTATCAGGCGCTCAAGGAACTGCTTCCTGACGAGGAATATCAGACTGCGCAAAATTCCATTCTCGACAGCTATTACACGCCCGAATATATCATTGATTTCATGTGGGACCTTGTCCGGCAGGAACTTGGAATCAAGTCTGGCAAAGTCGCGGAGCTGGGTGCGGGGACAGGAAATTTCATCGGACTTGCGCCGTTTCAGAATGCCTATGAGTTTACAGCCGTCGAGATTGATAAAATTTCGGGAAACATCGCGAAGACGCTTTATCCGAAGTCAGACATCCGGATCGCATCGCTGGAGACGGTTAAACTGCCGGAACAGTATGACCTTGTGATCGGCAATGTTCCGTTCGGCAGATTTGCCCCGTATGACCGGAATTACCGTTCCTGCAATGCCTGGAATCTGCATAATTATTTCATCTCCCGCGCATTGGATTGCCTGAAGGAAAATGGCCATGCCGTCCTTCTGACCTCCAGTTCCACGATGGACAAACCAGGTTCCATGCCGCAGATCACGAACGGGCGGGCGGGACTTGTGAAGGCTTACCGTTTGCCGAACAATACTTTCGCCGGAACGGAGATCGTCGCCGATATTCTCATCCTGAAAAAAGGGTATCGGGAGAATCTTTCCGGGAATCTGCAGTGGATTGACACCGCCGATAAGACGGGCAGAATTGAGGTCAACTGTTACTTCGCGCAGCATCCGGAACATGTGTTCGGAAAACTCACGAATACCGGCAAAATGTATGGTAAGCTGAATACACCGACCATTCTGCCGGATGGCAAGAGTCTGAAAGAACATTTCGATATCGCGCGTAAAGAGTTCATGCCGACCCTGCCGGAAGTTCCCGAAAATACCGATCTGTTCGGCAATGCACTTCCGGAAGCGACAACACCCAAAGTTGAGGTTGTTTCCTATGCGGAGCGGACGAATATTCCGGAGGAGAAGCTACCGCCGGAAAACTGCCGGGAATACAGCATTTTCAGCACACTGGATGCGGTTTATCAGGTCATTGACGGCATGGGACATCGTCTGAAGGACCGCAAAGGGGAAAATCTCACGCTCAAGGAGACGCAGAAAGTCCATTCTTTCGTCAAGATCAAGAATGCGCTGAACGAACTCATTGACGCTCAATTGGATTTCAATGCCCCGGATGAAGAAATTGAGGACTTGCGCATCCGGCTTCGCTGTCTTTACAATGATCATGTCGCAAAATACGGCGTGCTTTCCAATAAGACCGTTCATAAATATTGCGTGGAAGATCCGGAATACCTCAAAGTCGCGGCGATTGAAAACTGTCGCAAAGTGACCGAAACCAACAAAGCCGGGATCAAGACGACGAAAAAAGTCTATGAACCGGGCGACATCCTGTTCAAGCGGACGCAATGGCCGTGGCGGGAACCGGATCATGCGGAAAACATCGTGGAAGCCGGACTGATTTCCCATGCCTACCGCAATAAAATCGACCTTGAATACATCGCGCGGATTACCGGCAAGGATTATGAATCGGTCAAGGCGGAACTTCTGTCAAGCGGCGAATATTTCTACAACCCGGCAGCGCAGAGAATTGAACTCAAAAGCCGCTATCTTTCAGGGCACATCAAGATGAAGATCGAAGAAGCGCAGGCGTATGGTCTGACCGCCAATGTGGAGGCGTTGAAAACGGTTCTCCCCAAGCCGTTGACCATTGAAGATATCGACTTCGCACTCGGTTCGTTCTGGCTGCCTGCGGAACTCGTTCAGAAATGGATTGCAAAGGACTTGAACGGCAAAGTTGAGATTCATTATGACGAAGATTCCGACAGCTGGAAGGTCGATGCCGATTACCAGAGCAGCCAGCTCCTGAATCAGTACAATCTCGACACCCTCGACACGGTGGAACTGATTGAGCTCATCCTGAATCTGAAAGATCCGGTCATCCAGAAATCGGTCTGGAATGCGGATCGCAAAGCGTATGTCGAGGTCATAGATAAAGAAGCGACTCTGATGGCGCGGCAGTACAAGAATGAAATCCAGAACCGTTTTCACGATTTCGTAATGGATGACCGTGAACTTGCGCTGGAGGTGGAACAGGTCTATAACGAATGCTTCAACAACTATGTGTTGCAGCAATACGACCTGCCGACGTTCGACGTTTATCCGGGCGCGAGCTCGGTGATTGACGGCAAGCCGTTCATTCTGCGCGAACATCAGAAGCGGGCGGTCACGCGGTGCATTCAGGAAAACACCCTGCTGGCGCACGCGGTCGGAGCCGGCAAAACAGCCGTGATGATTACCGCCGCGATGGAGCTGATCCGCCTCAAACTTGCGACGAAAACGATGATCGTCGTTCAGAATGCCACGCTTCAGCAGTTTGCGGAATTCGCTCCGAAACTCTACCCGACCGCCAACATCCTGGTCGCAACGAAAAATGATCTGGTCAAGGAGAAACGCAAACGGTTTCTCGGGCGCATTGCCACAGGCAAATGGGATATCGTCATCATCGCTCAGAGTTCGTTCAATATGATTGAAGACAATCCCGACCTCGTGCGGGCGAAATATCAGGAGGAACTTAGTGCGCTTGCCCAAACGGAGAACTCTGCGGGCATGCGACTTTCGAGACGCCAAGTGAAAGCGGCGCAACAACGCAAACGCAGCCTCAAAAAACGTCTGGACAAACTGGAGGACCGCCATGCCTCCGAGGATATCGTCTACTTCGACCAACTGGGCGTGGACTGCATCTTCATGGACGAGGTTCACAGCTACAAACGGAACTTCTTCGTCACGAAAATGACGCGGGTAAAGGGGCTGGACAACGCCGCTTCACAAAAGGCGTTTTCTTTGACATTGAAGCTGAATCAGATTCGCGAAAAGACTGGCGGCAGGAATATCTACACGGCAACTGGAACGCCTGTCACGAACCAGCTTCCGGAGCTGTTCAACATGGTTCGCTACGTATCGCCGGAGAGTTTGTCGGCGTTTCATGTGGACACCTTTGACCGTTTCGCTTCGACTTTTACCCAGAGCGAAACGGCGATGGAATTGAATGCCGCCGGACGCCTCAAAATGGTCTCGCGCTTCTGCAAATTCACGAACATCGTGGAGCTCTCCAAGATGTTCCGGAGCTGTGCGGATGTGATTCTGCCGGAGGATCTGACCGGCATTCCGAAACCGCCGATCAAGGGCGGGCATCCGGAACAGATCAGTCTGCCGCGAACCGAACAGGTCTCCCGCTTCATGGATTATCTGAGCGATGTTTACACCTGGTTCGAGCAGCTCGACAACTCGAAAAAGCGGGAATTTACGCACATTCCGCTGCTGATCTACGGACTCTCCCGCAAGGCGACCATCGATCTGCGCCTAATTGCAGCCGATGCGAAGGATGATCCCGGTTCCAAGCTCAATGTCTGCGTCAATAAGATTCTGGAAAAGTATCGTGAATACGATTCCATCAAAGCCGCGCAGGTTGTGTTCAGCGACCTTTTCCAGCTCAAAAATGGCAAAACGGTCTATTTCGACGTATTCCGTGAAATCAAGCGGAAACTGGTTGCAGGCGGCATTCCCGCCGATGAAATCGCGATCATCAATGACTATAAGACCGACAAGCAGCGGCAGGAAGTGTTCGACATGGTGAACAGCGGCGATGTCCGCGTCATCATGGGATCGACGCAGAAGCTCGGAACCGGCGTCAATATGCAGGAACGTCTTGCGGTGGAACATGATCTGGATGCCCCGTTCCGTCCGGCTGACGCCGAGCAGAGGACCGGACGTCTGGTCCGTCAGGGCAATATTCTGCCGGAGGTCGAAGTAATCCGCTACGGCATGGCGGAAACGCTTGACGCCGGGATGTATCAGATTCTGACCCGAAAGCAGAAGTTCATCAACGACGCCTTGAAAGGGAAGCGCCGCAGCATGGATGAGATCAATGACACTTCGATTGATTTCGCCTCGTTTTCGGCGCAGATTTCCGGTAATCCCAAGCTGATCCGCAAGGTCGAAGTGGAGACCCGTCTGCGGGAACTGCAGTCGCTGGAATATCAGTTCCGCCGTTCGGTCCGCCGCGATGAAGATTTGAAATCCGAGCTTGAACGGGCGATCCCTCGCATTGAAAAGGACATTGAGCGCATGAAAGAACTTGCGGCATATCCGTTCCCGACCGACTTCCCGCAAATCGAGATCAATGGCATTGCCTTGGAAGGCACGCCCGAATACCGGGTCAAACAGCTGGCGAATCACCTGACCAGCAAAGGAATTTATCAGGCGATTCTGCACGCCAGGCGGGAACGGGAAGATGCGTCAATCGACCTCGGTTATGCGAAAATCAACGGCATTGAAATTGAACTCAAAGCGGTCTGCCCGTTTGAAATTTACCGTGCCCGCGAGGATCAGGCGGTGATCCGTTACCGCCTTGCCGGAGAATCATTCTACAACGGCAAAATCCGTGTCGGAAGCGATGTCACGACCGGAAGCGGACTCATCACCAGCCTGAAATCCGTGCTGGACGCCAAAGCCAAAGAAGCCGTCGGCGAAGCGGAATCGCTGGAACTGAACCGGCTGCGGCTGAAACAGCTTGCCGAAACCGAAGGCAAGCGTGTATTCAAATACGCCGACGAGCGCATCGAACTTCAGAAGGAACTCGACAAGCTCCTTTTCGAGCTGAACGAGCTGGATTTGCTCCATGAAGACCGCCGTATTGAAGTCATGCCGCGCCTCTCGGATTACCTCGACCTCGGCGTCGAAGTGATTGCCGAAAAAGTCGAAATCACGGATGAGCCCGATGAAGAAGATTCCGAGGAGGAATCGCTGGAGAAGAGTGCCTGACCAGTCCCTCTGTTCTTTGCGCCGCTTTTCCGGCTGACGGATTCCCGTCCGCCGCGCGGCTTCTTTGCGAAAGAACAGAAGTTCTCAAACTAAAATCAAAATAAGGAGTATGAGAAAATGGCTGCTTATGCAAGAATCTACGGATTTCAGGTTGTCGATGGCAAACACATCGAAGGTCGGGAGGAAGAATTCACCTGCCTCGGCGGGAACTGCTATCTCTCCAATGGCGAATACGAAATGCTTGAGGAGATCCTCGAAAAAGAATTTTAATCTCAAGGAGGCCTGATCATGAAAGAAAACATCAAACGGGACAGTGCCATCGACCTGTTCAACAGTATTCTGAAAACGGCGCGCGATGCCGGCGCCTTGCAGGAACTTGACCGGATTATCGACTACGATTCCGCGTGTGAATTTGAGGAGAAAAATAAACGGCCGATTTCCAATTATGAGTTTAATTGTATCTTCTCTGTCGATTACGGCGGTTCGGAAGGCATTTACATCGACGCTTGGCTCAACGGTTATCTGGATGAGTCCGGGCATACGCAACGGCTCCATTTCGGCACGATCAAGACGCTGGAACGCGATCTTGCCGCAATGAAAATCATGGGCGAAGCCTGCGGGATTTTGCAATACTATGCCTCGGATTATCTCAATAAGAATCTTTCCCGCTATGAACCCGATCCGGCGAAATTGTCGCTGTTCCATAATTCGGATACGCCATTCTGGTGCCGTTCCTGCAAATCAATGGGAAATATCGCCGTATTGAAGCGTCCTTGCCCATGGAACGAACAGATGGAGCAATATGCCTTCCGCTGTGAAACCTGCGGTGCGGAAACCAATTATTTTTCCTCCTCTGCCGAGTTGCGTAAAGCCTGGAACAACGGCGAATACTGGATCAGAAAAAGTGACGCGATTCTGGTCAAGCGTGATGCTCTGCAATCCGTTTGTAAACTGCGAGGTCAGGAACCCTGCAATCTCGACTGTGCCAAATGCCCGTATCAAATCATCCGGGAGTTGCGCCATACGGTATAAAGTCTGGTTATCGAACAACATCTCAAGTTAAAAACAAAATTCAGTTCTTCCGGCCGCTTGACCGGCGGATGAAGTCTCATCCGCCGCCTTTACTTTGGCCTATTATAGAAACGATGATAAAAAGCATTATTCATAATGAAG
>URKJ01000039.1 GCA_900548385.1 uncultured bacterium
GTCAAATATGAAATATGCCAAAAAATGACGTGATTAAGAAAAAAAAGACAAAAACAATATTGAATTTTTTCTTCAGGGTGATATCTTATGAAGAGCAGGGGAAAAATCATGAAACATAAATTGAATGAAATAGCAAAACAGACAGGATACTCTATCACAACTGTTTCGCGGGCCTTGAACTCTTCCAGCAGAGTGCCGGAAACAACACGGTTGAAAATTCTGGAGACCGCACGGAAAATAGGTTATCTTCGCAGTGAAAAGACCGTTATACTGGTTATTTCCAATCTTTTTGTAACCTATTACTGCAAATCCTTGTTGAAATCTTTGCAGACCATGCTTCATATTGCCGGATATCGAATAGTTGCTATTCCTCTTGAAGATATACAGTTGATAGATGAAATTAATCCGTGTGCAGTGATTGCCGCCGTCAGAGAAGATGACCTGGGGCGCTATTGGAGCAAAAAATATGACATTCCCTTGGTTTGTCTCAATACGGCGTCCCGGCATTTGGAGGGGATTTATTCCATTTATTCCAATGAGGAACAGGGAATGAATGTTCTTTTGGAACATCTTTTGTCACTGGGACACAAAAGAATTGGTCTGCTGGGCGATTCCTGGATTGAGGGACTGCACAGTAACGCACAGAATCTTCGAATTCGTCTTGAAACGTTCCGGCGCATTCTCCGGAAACGTAATCTTCCAGATGATCTGATCGCCGGCTGCAGTCTGAAAGATGTGGAATATTCCGAAGCCGTATATCGCCTTTTGGACAAGCGAATCACAGCTGTAGTAAATCTCGCGGAACCGGATATTCCGCGCATTTTACATTATATCAGACAAGCGGGATTAAAGGTTCCGCGTGATATATCCGTTTGCGGCTGGCTGAGCGAAATGGATTTGTATTGCGATCCGCCGATTACGGGTATCATGCCGAATTACGATTATCTGGCAAATCATACGTTGGTTATGCTGAACCGTCTTTTGCACCGTGAAGCAGTCATAGCGGATGTTCCAGTCGATTACAACTGGTTTCTCCGCCGTAGTACGGCACCCCCCAAAAAAAGAAAATGATTCCGTTTACCTTTTGGATTGCAGAAGCTGAAGAGTCGTTGAAAAACACCAATTTTGGAATAGATTTTAAAGGAGATGATATGATAAAGTAGATGTGACTAGCGGCATCTGCGTTTTGACGGTAAATTACTTGTAATAAGATTTACTGAAAAGATGCGGACAGGACTCAGGCAGAATGTCAATTTGGGGCATCCAGAGATGGCAACGACCCCGTAAAGGAGATTAGTCGGACCTGAGAACCGAAAGCGCCACCATAGAGAGCATATTGAGTTATGACTACTCTGCATAGGAGGCTGGTGAGGCAGTGAAAGCAGTTCCGCTTCGATTCGGTAATACTAAAAACGGATCGGAGGAATTGATGGAAACAGGGAATTATTTTGTCGGGGTGGATCTCCACCGTAATCAGTTTATGTATTGTGTCCGGTATTCCAACGGAGAGGAAAAAGTTGATCTGGCTGTGATCAATCCGAACCAGTTCAAAGCGATCAGTCTCTCTGGGAAGAAGACGGATAAGAACAACGCGAAGGTCTTGACGGAATTTTTGGAGAAAGGCCGGTTGCCGGAGGTAAGAATGAAAAATGAATTGCAGGCGAAAGTAGCCAGTTTGACGCAGACCAGGGAAAAACTTGTTCAGCTTCGAACTGTGCTGAAGAACAAGATCAACGAGGATTTTACTATTTGAAAGTTGAAAACTACTTGAAAAATAAGAAAAAAACTCCGAATCGGAGTGGAAATTTATCATAGGAGGAGTAAGATATGCGAAGAATGTTGTTATTTTTTTTCAGCTTATATACTTTTCTATTTATAGGCTGTGATTCTGATATCAGTCCGAATTCATTACTTGGGATGTCAAAGAGTGATGTACTTCGTTTCGTGTTTGAAAAGTATACATTAGATAACAATGGGGAACTAAACATAGGAATATGGAAAGTTGAAAAAAATGGAAAAAGGTCATATCAAAACTTTTATTATAAGTCACTCAATGCAGCACTGAAAGATCCCTGCTTAATGGATAGTGATATTTGGGAGATTGGAAAGAAATATAGATTTTCTTTTTCCATTCAACAGAAAGAAGGGTGTTTTGAATTATTCTTTGAACAAGGGAAAGTAGTGAAAATAGAAAAAAAATATTGGGATAAGACATGATCTGTATAAAAATGTGTAATGTCCCACGTTTGTCAAGGGGAGCATTATATCTCTGCATACAGGAAATGATCCCAATTATTCATATGTCCGTAATCATCAGAATGGAGGAATTCGCCATGTCATTGAATAAATATCTACTTTCCTTTCTCCTCTGCGGAGCATTTTTCCCATTGTTTGCAGAAGAAAAAGCGAATACCTCAAGTAGACAGTTCTTCCAAAAAAGCGGCAATCAGGCTTTGGCGAACCACGAAAAAATTCCTCAAAAAAGCAAAAGGGATTTACGCTTTTTCATATGCGGACTTTTCACTCATATAATTGAAGATATTCCATTTGATTCTTCCTGGAATATCTATTGGTCAAACCAAGCAAATAACTTCTTTAACAGTATCATTCCGGAGGAAATAAAAAAATACCAATCAAAAATTTCTTTTGCCGGAGAATTCCTACGATTTTTACGTCCCCGGATTATCGGAACAA
Source organism: uncultured bacterium (assembly GCA_900548385.1). Lineage (GTDB taxonomy): Bacteria > Verrucomicrobiota > Lentisphaeria > Victivallales > UBA1829 > UBA1829. Next base: position 2,695 of record URKJ01000039.1, read on the forward strand.
AATATAATTTTTTCAATTTATGTATATACACATTATCTCCAGATGTTGTGACCTGTCAATACAAGCCAAATCTGAAAGTCAAAAATATTCGATATATAAATAACGATCCGGATTTCCCTGTGCGTGAATATCTCGTCCGATTAAACAGTTATGTAAAAAAAGACTTGAATGGGCGATTCGTTACACATACCAGACAGCAATATTTTTATGTTGGCGGAACAATTTTACTCAATGGGAATATGCGAATAGCATATAGTGAAATCCTTGCCAATGAAGGACTCCCATTGAAAAACCGAACTCCGATATTAGAGAATATCCCGAAGAAAATTCTAAATGAATTTCAGGAATGGACGAAGACGCAACAAGAAAAATATAAAAATTTGCCAGAATGTCACAACAGAAAACTTTGCAGTCAGGAGATGATATGAGAGTTTATCGAAAAACAGCTTTCCTTTTGATTCTATTGTTGAGCTTGATTTTTGCTGCTTGCGCCTCAAACAGGCTGGCGATGGGATATCGATTCTATATGCAGGGCAAATACAAAGAAGCAAACCGATCGTTTTTGGTTCATTTAACAAGAGAACCGGAAAGAGTCGAGAAGGCCTTGACCTATTTTTATTTGGGGCTTGTCAATGCAGATTGGGGAAACAGGGAAAAAGCGATTGATTACTATACAAACGCAATCGATTTGGAACCAACCTATTTTCAAGCTTATTTTAACAGAGGATTGGAATATATGCTTGGACATAATTTTTCAAAAGCGTTACTGGATGTGCAACAGGCAAATAAAATCATAAATACAATTCCACAAAATCAATCTTTGACAAGACTCTATGATCCAAAAAAATTAGCATTTGATAAAAAAATTATCTTGATATACTTGGCAATGCTGAATATGAAAAATAAAAATTTCTTTCAAGCAGACACTATTTTAAATACTTTAATTAAACAAGAGGCTGAAGATAAGGAACTCTATTTTTTTATTGCAAGCATTTATTTGGCAAAGTCCCCCATACAAGATCCGGCTAAGGCTTTACAGCTTTGCAAAAACGTTTTGGAGACCTCCCATTCCCATGCGAGCCGTAGGAATATTTTAATCTATTCCAATGCCTTGGCTGCAAATGATAAGTTTTCAGAAGCCATTGAGGTTCTTGATAAAATGCCTCAAAAATCTTCTTCTGATGCTTCTTTTAAGAAAGAATACCAAAATAAAGAGTTTACCTCGACATCATTCGATATCTTTTTTGACAACTGGTTAAAGCAACAGCAAAAAAGAGTCTATCCAAGATAAAAAGATGAGTGCACTTGGTATATATAAAGTTTTTTGACTATGCAGTGGTTTCCTTTACTCAAATATCTTTTTTGGGGAATCCTATGTTCTTTTATAATTCTTTTCGTTTATAGATTTGTTCCTAACCGGAATATTATGACTTTGAATGATATTACATGGGAATTCCTTGGAGGAAAAGAAAATCTTAGTATTATAAGATATCATTCAAAAATAATTATTGGTCCTGCGAATATTCAACTTTGGGGACAATATCCAATATTTGGCGGGAGATTGCATATTCTCCGGAAAAACGGTAAGATACTTCATTTATGATATGAAGGGTGAAAAAATTACCTACGCTGACCATTTCGGTGAACTCGAAAATAAATATACATTGCCATTTAGCGAGAAAGATTTCGTTACTTTTCAAGATCTAAAAGGCCAATGGGCAAATCCTCAAAAATACAATCTGTTGAAATGCAAGCTGCAACAAGTACATGAAGATGTCAGTCCCCAAAACAGAACAAGATAAATATCGAAAATATAATGAATGAATCGACTTGCAAAAAGGGCAAAAAGGCTTATATGGTTACTGGCACGGATGAAATTTTGAATGGCAGGGCTGCTCAAATAAAATCTGTAATGCCCGTCCTTGATAAATGGAAAGCATTACATTGTTCATTCAGGAAACATGTTGTTCATACGCACAGTCATCCAGATACAGGAGAAAAAATGACTTCTTCGATAACTCTTGAAACGAGGCGGATATTTCTTTTATGTTAGTTTCTTTGTTTATTGTTTTTATCTTTTTTATATTGAAAATTTCTATTTTTTCTGACAAGACTATTTCCGGAACTTTTTTGAATTCTTCCGCCATCTCTGAATCATAATGACAATATATGGAACGGGGACGCTTTATGACCAGATTCATCCCGCTGAGTGTATCGGACAGTGTGCTGCATGCAAGTTCCACACCAAGGTGTTCTTTTATTTCCAAACAGAGGTGTTGCAAGGTCCAATGAACCCTCTTCCCTTTGAAATCCTTACTGGAAAGAATCCATTGGCGAACTGTTTCAGCATTCGCTCCGCCAACACGTTCCCGCCCAATTGCCGGACGACCTGGTCGGAACTTCTGATCTACGAGGGACATGTCCGTTCGGGCAAGGTGATGACCTGTCCCGCCCCCCGTGGGGAGCCTACTGCTGGGAAAACGCCTATACCATGACCACCGGAAAAGCCAGGGAATTTCTGGGAAACAGCGGAACCAATCTCTGGCATATGGCATACGGCGGATACGGATTGAACTATTTTGTACAGGGACGGATGTCTCGTCCCTATCCGAGAATGAGAATCAATCAGATCCGTCAGCCGTCGCAGAAAATAGCAATCGGGGATTTCTGCGATTCGACCTCGGCGGAACCCCCTCCGCCACACCGGTTCCGGGACCGGGCAGAAGCAATGGACACGCTGTCAGTTTTCACGGGTCGGTGACTCCTTCCGTGGGCCTCTTCATGCTCTGGACAAGACGGCAGAAAACGTTCGCCTATTCCGACACGCAGAGCGCCGACGAATCCGACTGGTGGCTCCGCTGATCCGCAGAAGACAGGGAAGAAAAGAGAATCCGAGAGCGACGATTCCGCACTCGGGATCATCAGCGTCGTCAAGGAGTACGGTCTCCGCGTGCCCGACGACATCAGCATCATCGGAGAATCCGGCATCCCGGGCAGCGCCTTCTTCGATCCGCCTCTCACAACCATCTCGCACGACATTCCCCGCCGGCGCTGCAGTTGACAAACAGGAATTTCCGGGAATCGAAGGTCTTCACGAACGCCGCGATCCGCTCAGCCATGGATTCGTCGAAGAGAGTGAGAGAACATTCCGGATCCGCCGTGGCGTCGTCGAACTGCAGGCGGAGGATATTCTCCCTGTCGACCGGAATGGCGCAGCGGGGATCCTCCGTGAACAAGTTCCGGATCGAAATAAAATTGTTCCCCTTACAGAACGGCGAATCCGGCAGTTGGTAGACGGGGTGAGGATCGTCTCCCCACCCCTGCCCGCGGAACCAGATTCCGGGAACGACACGGATTTTCATGATTCACGCTCCTGTTTTTCCGATTTTGTCCGGAGTACGAGTTTTCCGGCAAGACGGCGGAACAACTCATCCGGGGCTCTTTCCGCGACCGGAAGATCCGCGAACCGCTCCGAGGAAAAACCGACTTCAACGCTGTGGGCGATGAACGCCAGAAGCAGATCGTAATAACCGTTCACGTTCAGAACGCCGACAGGGCATTTGTGCGAAACGGAGTTTGCGGAGCGCCAGCGCATCGAAGAGCCCGTCCCAAGAACCGAAACTTCCGGGAAGCGCCACGATCGCATCGGCGCGGCGGATCATTTTCACTTTGCGTTCGCTCAAATTCGCGGTAATGACCGATTCGGTCAGATCGGTCCGGATGAGTTTTTCGGAAAGACTCCGGGTAAAGATCCCGACCGCCCGTCCGCCGTGTTCGAGCACCGTGTCCGCCAGCAGCTTCATGGATCCAACGTTGCTTCCGCCGAAAACGAGCGTCATTCCATGGCGGACGAGATACTGTCTGAATTCTGCCACGGCGTCGCGACAGACGGCGTCAACCTCCCCTTCGGATCCCAGGTAAACGGCGACCGAACGGATCTCATTCCGGAGCATTTAAAATTTTTTCTCATTCACGGGCACACTCCTTCTCTCCCGCATGTTTCCGGCGGGACGAGATCCGGTATTCGCGGGGAGTCATGTTCAAATAGCGATGAAACAGAACCGTCATCCGACTCTGATCGCGAATGCCGGAAATCTCCGCGATTTCAGCAAGCTGATACGGGGAATCCGCCAGAAGGCGGCAGGCGTGGGCAACGCGCAGGCGCTGGAGCCAGTCGCTGAACGAGTACCCCGTCTCCGAGCGGAACAGATGCAGGAAGCGGGAGACGCTCAGTCCGCACGTTTCCGCCGTCCGCTTTGCCGTCAGCGCCTCGCTGCAGCATTTCCGCATAAAATGCATCGCACAAAGAATCCTCCGGTCCGAGGACACCAGCTGAGTCAGCAGCGGTCGTTCCGGTCCGGGCAGCCATTCGGCATTGAAGAGATGGTCCATCCGCATCTTCAAATACTCCCCGAGGCTCTTCAGACGTCCGTCCGGGAGAGAGGGGAACTCAAAGGGCAGAAAACGACTCCTCCCCGCAAACGGACCGGCGAACAGAACCCCTTTCAACTCTCCGGCGACCGTCATTGCCACAGCCAGAGTCTTCACTCCCGCATGACACTCGGCGATCCGGAAACCGCTTCCCGTTCGCAGCTCCCGGAAAGATTCGTCATGATGAAAGCGGATGCACAAATTCAGTTTCCGGTAGGGATTTCCTTTCATCATCCGGCAGTACGAGTGGCAATGCTCGCTTTGTTCCGGAAGAACGTTCATCAGCAGATCGCTGTCGGCGAAATGCCAGACAAAGCTGCAGTCGAAAAGTGCGCCGAGGCTTTTGAGTTCCTCGGAAAAGATCCGTAATTTTTCCAGAAAATCGGTTTTCAGCATCTTCTTCCTCTTTTTCAGCATGAAATATATATATTTTTTCCTCCGATTCAAGTATAATATAAAAAAAGAGCGAGGAAAAGTCATGAAAATCAGTGAAATCAAAACCTTTGTGATGGACGCGTTCCGGACGAACTGGACCTTTCTGAAAGTGGAAACCGACGAGGGGCTCCATGGATGGGGCGAAGCGTCGCTGGGAACACAGGAAAAAGCGCTTTCCGGATGCGTGGAAGACCTGAAGCGCCTGATTCTCGGCCGCGATCCGCGGGAAATTGAGCGGATGTGTTTCGAGGTGTACAGAGACATCTACTGGAAGGGAGGCCCCGTCCTCATGTCCGCCATCAGCGGCATTGAAATGGCGATGTGGGACATCACGGGAAAGTTCTTCAACGCGCCGGTCTATGCGCTGATGGGGGGAAAACTGCGCGATTCGGTGCGGATGTACGCCAACGCCTGGTTTGTCGGGGCAAAAACGCCGGAGGAGTTTGCGAAAGCCGCGCGGAAAGCGGTGAATCTGGGCGTGACCGCGCTGAAGTGGGATCCGTTCGGGAAGGCGCATATGACCCTTGAAAACCGGGAGTTGAATCAGGCGTCGGCGATTGTCGGAGCGGTCCGGGAAGCGGTGGGACCGGAGATCGATCTGCTCATTGAGTGCCATGGGCGGTTCAACGCCTTCACGGCTCTGCGGATCGCGCAGGAGCTCCGGCAGTATGAGATTATGCTGATGGAGGAGCCGTGTCCGCCGGACAATCTCTCTGTTCTTGCGGAAATCCGTTCCAAATCGCCTGTTCCAATCTCCGCCGGCGAGCGGGTCTACACGAAATTCGGATTCGACGATCTGTTTGCAAGAAATGCGGTCGATATCGTTCAGCCGGACATCTTTCATGCCGGAGGAATGTTTGAATCGAAGAAGATTGCAGCGATGGCGGAAGCCAGGCACATTCCGGTGTCGTTTCACAATCCGAGCGGACCGGTCTCGAATGCGGCGATTCTTCAGCTTGCAGCGTGCACACCGAATTTTCTGATCCACGAGATCATGCTGACCGACGGAACGTTCCGCAAGCACATCTCCAATGAATGCGTGGAATTCGAGAAGGGCTTCATCCGGATTCCGGACAGTCCCGGACTCGGAATCGAAGTGAATGAATCGGTTCTGTCGGAGTATCCCTACCGTCCGCGGAATTTGCGTCACTACACGGGCCACGTCACCGACATCCGTCCGAAAGGGGATGCCGTCTGTTACTTCAAGGGGATGGAAAATGAAACTTTCTGATCTGCTGAAACAGTCGCCTCTGATTGCGATTCTGCGCCGGATTCCGGAAAAAAAGATTCCGTTCTGCGCGGAGACGTTCGCTGCACGGGGCGGGAAATTTCTGGAACTCACCTTCGATCCCGCCGATCCGGCGACTCTCCGGACGACGGGCAATGCGATCCGGGAACTCCGGGCGAACTTTCCGACTCTTCATATCGGAGCGGGCACCGTTCTGACCGCCTCCATGGCAGAGACGGCGGCAGAGGCGGGAGCGGAATTTCTGGTTTCACCGACAACCTCGCGAAGCGTGATCGAAACAGCCCGGAAGCACGGAATTGCCGCAATTCCGGGAGCCTTGACGCCGAATGAGATTTGCAACGCCTGGGAAGCCGGCGCGGATCTGGTGAAGCTCTTTCCGGTTCTTCCGGGCGGAGAACAATATGTGAAAACGGTGATGGCGCCGCTGGCGCATATTCCGTTTCTTGTCACCGGAGGCGTGAATCCGTCGACGGCCCGTTCGATGCTGGAGACGGGAGCTGTTGCGATTGGGGCGGGCGCATCGCTTTTTCCTGCGGATCAGGTGGCCCGGAATGACTGGTCCGCCATCGGCAGCCAGATTGAACTTCACTTTCGGGAGATCAACAATCATGGCAGCGAAGGAGAGAAAACAGGATGCACAAAGGGAGGCTGAATCGGATCGGTATGGCTATTCACGCTTCCGTGTCCGGCCGGCTTTCCGCTTCCAGAGCACAGCAGGGATTCAGCACTTACAGGGAGTTTGTATGTCCGTAAATATTTATTCCGAGGAGATCGGAAGCGAAAAATGAAGGAGATGGTATTCGGAGAAATTGATGGGAACAGGGAATTATTTTGTCGGGGTGGATCTCCACCGTAATCAGTTTATGTATCGTGTCCGCTATTCCAACGGAGAGGAAAAAGTTGATCTGGCTGTGATCAATCCGAACCAGTTCAAAGCGATCAGTCTCTCTGGGAAGAAGACGGATAAGAACAACGCGAAGGTCTTGACGGAATTTTTGGAGAAAGGCCGGTTGCCGGAGGTAAGAATGAAAAATGAATTGCAGGCGAAAGTAGCCAGTTTGACGCAGACCAGGGAAAAACTTGTTCAGCTTCGAACTGTGCTGAAGAACAAGATCAACGAGGATTTTACTACTTGAAAGTTGAAAACTACTTGAAAATAAGAAAAAACTCCGAATTGGAGTGGAAATTTATCATAGGAGGAGAAGAATATTATGAAACGGGCAATCATGGTTTTCACTCTTGTGGAACTCCTGATCACGATTTCCGTGATCGCCATTCTTGTGGGAATGCTTCTGCCGGCGCTTAATAAAGCAAAGAGTGCGGCCTCGCGGATCGCCTGCAGCGGAAATCTCAGACAAATCGGGATCTCTCTGACCATCTACACGCAGCAGAACAACGATTTTGTTCCGTTCTATCTGTCGGGATGCGAAGCCAGAGATTTTACACCACTTCTTTCCGGAAAGAATTCGAAGGGAAGTTATACGGAAGGGATGGATCAAAAATGAGGGGCTCAAAGGTATTTTTTTCTGTCCCCGCACTCCGCTTCTGGAAGACGCGGCATACTATCGGAGCAGTTACAGTCCCACACGCGGAGTTGCCAACTCAGATATTTCCCGTGCGGGGGGGCTGTATTATTTTCGGGATGGGGGCGGGGCGTTTCAGGCTCGAAAGCTGAGCATGGTTCATCCATCCTCCGTGGCCGTGGCGGAATCAAAGATGAAAGTTTTCAGCATATGGGAGAATCTCTGCGCGGCAGAGATTCCCCAGGCCTACAAAACCAATCAGGTTCAGAGTCTTCCTGCGGATTCCACTGCAATCGTGGATTATATGAGACATGACCTGAAAGCGAACTTTCTCTATGCCGGCGGACATGTGAAACCCCATTCCTACGGGAAACAGTTTTATTCCGCACCCGGCACACCGGAGATATACTGGACCGAAAAATAACTCAATGTCTGCAAAGGTACCGTTTATGAAAAGACTTTCTCTTCTTCTCTTCCTTATCCCATTTGTTTCATCCATTGCCCAAAGTCCTTCTGTTGCAGAGAGCCAGTGGAGGGAAATCCATGCCGACCGGATGCTGATCCGGGAAGGAAGCGCATTGGACCTCTCAGAAAATTCAGCACTTCCGCGCCTTCCGGACGGGACTCTTCCGCGCCTGAAAATCCGGAATGACGGAAAACTCTCCACCCGCCTGATGGGCTTTAACTGTGTTTCTTTTTTCCAGTTTCCCGGCAATCCCTATCCACAGCCGACCAAAGAAGAGATCACCTTCTTCGCCCGTGCAGCTCGAAGACAGGGTTACAACGCGGTCCGGTTTTTTGATGCCGATCGGCTCTGTACCGAAGGAGATCTCCTGCCAAACGAGGAACGGTTCGCTCTTCTGGATCATCTTCTGGCGGAACTCGGCAAAAACGGGATCTATTGTTCCCTTCCCATTGCCACATACTGCATTTTCCGGAAAGACTCCATAAAAGCCCGGAAGAACCGTCGTTTCAATGACACCAAACTGCGGATGTATCTCGGGGACCCGGAAACGCGCAAGGCATGGGCGTTCGGGGTCCGGACGCTTCTGAACCGTCGAAACAGCTGCAATGGGAAACTCTATCGGGATGACACCACCATTGGAGTCCTCGAATTCTGGAACGAACTGGAAGGCGGTCTGATCTGGGGCGGGATCTCTCCCCAGACACAGCAGCTTGCTACGAAAAAATTCCGTGAATACCTTCAAAAAAAATACCCATCCCGGAGCATGCTGAAACAGGCAGTCGGCCTGGAATCTCCCGAGAAGGTCCAGGCTCCAAGCCAGATGCTGGGCAATCTTGGAAAGACCCCGCTTGACCACGAATTCCTTCTTTTCACCGGTTCGCTTGCCCGGGAGTGTTTCGACTGGTGCCAGTCCGTCGTCCGAGCGGCTGGATACCGGGGATTGACTGCACAGTACGATGTTCCCCATTGGATCAACAATCTGGCGGTCCGTTACGAGAAAAGTCCTGTTGCGCTCTCGCACAAATATTTTGCACACCCCTATCTGCGCAAAGGACGGTACTTCTGTTCCCAGCAGAGCTGTGTCCATGCATTTGCGCAGAATTTTCTTCTGAACAACGCCTCCCGTTACCCGGACCGGCCGCATCTGATCACGGAATACTGCCAACCGTGCTGGAACCGTTATCAGTTCGAAGCGGGACCTCTCTTCGGAGCATACGGCGCACTGCAGGGCACCGATGGTCTTTTCATCCATGAAAGCGCCGTTCTTCTCGTTCCGAAACGGGGCAGCTACCCTTATTCCTTTTTCAATGTGGGATCGAATCCGGTTCTGCGGGCGGGGGAATTCATTGCCAACATGCTGTATCTTCGGGGGGATGTGAAACGTGCCCCATTCCGGATCGATCTGACCATTCCCCGAAAAGCGACCCGTCTTTATCAGGGGCTTTCACTGGAACAGATCCGTCTGACCCTGCTCTGCGGATTTGCGATCACATTCCCGGATCTGCCGACGCCTCCGGAATTAACAACCACCCCTGTCCCGCCCGTTCTGACTATTCCGATGCAGGGGAAGAGCAAGGATGCCGGATTCGTCGGCGGACGGTCGGCGGAATTGCAGGAAGACGGGAAATCCGCATTCGATATGAACTCCCTCATTGCGGATCTGAAAAAACGGAATCTTCTCCCCGCGGGAAATCGAACAAACCCGGATGCGGGAATGTTTGAAAGCTGCACCGGAGAGCTCTTCCTGGATTCTCCCGGAAAGACATTCCGGGTCATCACGGACCGGACAGAGGTCATCACTATGGAGAAGGGACGGAAAGAGCTTCCCGGTTTTCTGCGTCAGATAACACTTTCGGAATCCGGATGTTTTGCCGTCATCTCCCGGGATCGCCGTCCGCTTCGGAAAAGCCGGCGGCTTGTTCTGGTCTACTCCACACGCGTGGCAAACACGGGGATGGAATGGGATGAGAGCGAAGAGTATCTTCTGAAACGGGGAACTCTTCCGGTCCGCATGAAAACAGGCCGCTTCCATGCGGTTTTCTCCAATCCGTCCAGTCGGAAATTCCGCTGTTATGCGTTGAATCTCTCCGGAGAACGCATGGAAGAACTGCCGCTTCATCAGAGAGGAAATCTGCTGACCGTTTCTGTGGATACCTCCCGCATAAAAGAAATCAGTCCATTTTTTGAACTTGTTCAAGAGGAGAACCAACCATGAAGAGTGAAGAAATTCTTTTCGATTATAACCGAAACCCCTTTGAAAAGCATCCGGTTCTGGAGTTCGAGATGAAACTCCCGCAGAAAACGAGCAGGGAAATTAAAAATTCCCTGATGGGACTGGGATTTGAAACCCTGGACCGGGAGACCTTCAATCCCAAAGACTTCTATGATCTTGTCGGAGAAAGCGGAATCCAATCCGTCCGCTGCCAGACCGGTTGGATCCGCTGCGAGCGCGTCCGGGGGGAGTACGATTTCTCCTGGCTCGACGACGTCGTGGACTCTCTTTCTCAGCGGGGCGTCCAAACCTGGTTCAGCCTCGGTTACGGGAATCCCCTTTATACACCCGTTTCAACATATGAGGAGATCCGCCGGGAATCCGGAGGGAAGATCCTCTCCGGACGAGTCCGCGGTTATGTTGGAGAAGTTCCTCTCTATCATGGAGAAGAAGCCATGCGGGGATTCCTGAACTATGTCAGAGCTCTTGCCGGACATTTCAAGGATCGCGTGACGGAATGGGAAATCTGGAACGAGCCGGATGTTCTGGGGCATTTCTGGAATTATCAAGGTTCCGTACCCTATCCCGAACTCTCCGCTTCTGAGCGTCTCAGGCGGTGTGCAGCGGATTATGTTCTCTTCTTCCGGGAAACCGGTCGCGCAATCCGAAGCGTGATCCCCTCTGCCCGTCTTGCCGCCTGCGCCGCAAATCCGGCGTCGGAATACATCCGCTTCTGCGCGGAATCCGGACTTTCCGATCTGGCGGATATCTTCTGCTACCATCTTTACGGAAATCAGGAAAATTATACCGGAAGAAGAGTCCGTTTTGCGAAGGCTTGTCTTGGCCCGAAACTGGAATACTGGCAGGGCGAAAGCGGCTTCCCGACCGGGAAAAGCACTCTGCACACGCTGCCAACCGAATACAATCAGGCAAAATTCGTCGCCCGCCGGGCGATGATCGATCTCCAATGCGGAGCAAAACGCTCCTCGATTTTCACCGTCACCGATTTTCAGAACTACTATCCGGACGGAAGCAATCAGTATTATGGAATCATTCATGGAGCAACCCGGGAGCCCAAACTCTCCTACCATGTTCTGAAAGCAATGGCGTTTCTGACAGAAAATGCTGTTCCCGCCGAAGACCTTCTGATCCGCTTCACACCGACCCACGGTTCCGCTCTCACACCAGTACGGCCCTATGATCTGGAAACCGTCACGTTCCGGAAAAACGGCGTTCCCGCAACTGCGCTCTGGCAGCCGGAGAACGTTGCCATTTCGTTTCAGCCACTGACGGGGGAAATTCAATTTCTGACCGGCAGAACTTCTCCGCTTCCGGATCCGGTTCTGATAGATCCTCTCCGGGGCAATGTCTATCGGATTCTCAACGCGGAATGTCCAGTCTGGGCGAGAGGTGCAATGGTCCTCCCGCCGATTCCCATTCCGGATTACCCTGTACTCATTACCGATCTCCGGGCGATAACGGTCTGAGAACGGAAAAATGTTTCTGACGGCGTTTCCTTCTATCAGAAAACCGCATGCTGCGAACGGTCCGCAAGACGGTAGACTCCGCTTGAGGTCAAATATCCGTTCGCAGAAGCCCCGTTCTTCAGATATTCATACAGAAGAGAAGCAGGATTCCGTGCCATGGCGTGTCCGTCGCCATAAAGGACATCCGCATTCCCCGAATGACGGAAGTGAAATCCGCCGGAAGATCCGTCGTAATCATACCAGAGCACGGCTGTACTCGGGACCGTGTATCCGGCCGGATCCGTCGTCTTGATCGAATCAAACAGCCAGGTAAACAACGAGGAGTTCTTCATCCGGGACGGAACCAGCACAAACACTTTTGTTGCATCCGTATCCCCCTCCAGAAAATATGCATTATTGAATGTCTTCTGATAACTGGCGTTGGCACTTGTGTGTGTGATGCCGTAGATCTGCTGAATCGGACTGAATGGATCCCACCCTTCCGTCAGCTGAAGCGAAGGGCACATCACCGAACGGGTTTTCGAACTCTTCCGACTGTTCTCAATCATTCCGCTTCGAACCAGAAAATGTCCATAGTAGCTGCTGTCCACTTTCCGCCACATCAGGATCTTTCCATCGTGGTCGTTTCCGCAAATGGTGAGCATCTGCGCGGTCTGATTCAGATTGTTGATGCAACTGATCCCTTTGCTCTTCTCGCGGGCCGCATTCAGCGCGGGCAGAAGCATTACGGAAATAATTTCGATAATAACAATGATGATTAGAAGCTCTATCAAAGAAAAGTATCTTTTCCGACCGATGAAACAGATTTTCATGTTTTCTCTTTTTTGATTCGCCCGGCCGCCATTGATATTGTCTCTAAACCAGCCCGTTCCCGTTTTTTCTGTTTTTTCCCACCATTTTGCAAACTATATACCTTGAGTTCAATATAATATATTGACTTTATTTCAAAATCAGATATAATTTAAACAAGCAGCGAGAACTGTTTTTCTCCCTGCCCAAAGACCTCGAATAAAAAGAAAGGGATAAAAATAACCATGAATTCAAACAAAAAGCACATCAGATCCATCTTTAATTGCAGATCAGCCAGATTCACTCTGATAGAGCTTCTCATAACAATAACTATTATTGCAATTTTAATGACTCTTCTCCTTCCGGCGCTGAATTCCGCACGCAAAACAGCAAAAAAGATTTCCTGCCTTTCCAACATGAAACAATGCGGGGTCTATATTGCCGTCTATGCAGGGAATTTCAAAGATCAATTCATTCTTTCCGATGCTTCAAATGGATACGGGACCTGGGGAACTTCACTGTGGCGGGCAAATCTGGTCGATACGGAATCACCTGTTGTCCGCTGCCCGGAAGTTGTAAAACCACAGCCGACAGCAGCTGATGTAACAACAATCACGCAGCTGAACATCACCAAAAACTGTTATTCCGCCAACTATCATGCGTATTACAACAACCGTTCCTATTGGACGCGCTGCACAACCAACGCATGGGGCAGCGGAACCAGCGATGAGAAAAACAACAACCGCTGTCTGCTTTTCTCCAGATTGCCCACCGCCTCCACATTCGTTCTTCTGCTGGACGGCAAACGGAGCGGTGTTGCGGAAAATCATCCGAAATTCGCACCGAACACCAATATCGGAACATGGGCAGGAAAGCCGTGGACTGTTCACCAAAAAGGGCGTGGCGTCAATACGCTCTATGCGGATGGACATGCCGTTTTCAATTCTATGCATCAACTGCGCAAAGATTCCATTGAAGACCTGATTTCCGTCTATTTCGCAGAAGAACGCTGGCCGTGATCCCCCAAAACAAAAGGACTGTAATACCCATGAAACTGTTTCACAAATCCACGATTATACTGACTGCAGGTTTGCTCTGTCTCTCCGGAAACGCGGGAACTCCCGTTATAACACCGAAAGGATCGCTGAAAATCGAAGATCTGACGCTCTCGATTCGTTGTTTCAAACCGAAAAGCTGGGTCTCTTCCTCACAGGAATCACCGTATTTCCTTGTTAAAAAAACAAAAAAGCAAAACAATGAATACTTCCTGGAAGGCTTATTCCAGATACCGCAGCTGCCGAAAGCCGCTGTCCTTGAAACATTCAAACAAAACGCGCCGCATCTTTGGAAATATCGCGCGGAAATCCATTTTGAAAAAATCGCCGAACTGGCTGAAATCGGACTCTGCACCGCAATGCCAGTCGAAACATATTGCGGCAGAGAACTCCTTGTAGACGGAAAAAAAATCATTCTCCCGTTGGAATACAACAAAAAATCCGGACACGCCCTGCGCACAGGAAAAGCCTCCGAGCTCTGCATTCCGGCAACGGATGCCAAAATCACATTCCGGGGAAATTTTGAACTGGTCCTTCAGGATGGAAGAGCATTCGGAGGAAATAATTACGGAATGCGTCTCCTTTTCGATCCGCCGCGCGGAAAAATCAACTCATCCTCCCTTGAGCTCTCGATCTCAGTCGAACCATACCGGAGCACCCCGCTTGATCTTTCCTCCGCAGCAACCACAGGATTCGCCGATGAAAAAAACGGCGACTGCAAAGGCGGATGGACCGATCAGGGCGCGGAAAACGATTTACGCATGATCCCAACCGGAAAGCAACGCTGGTACGGAACCGATTTCCGGATCATCGACCCGGCGGAAAATAACGGGAAATCATGCATTGTCCTCGCCGGCTCCAAGGGCTTTCCGATGGAAGCCAGTGCGCCGCAAACCGGAACCGTGCAGGGGCACTGGTTTTATCTGCTGCACGCATTGGCATGGCCGGTAAACGGCAAACAGGTCGGCAAAATAACGATCTCTTATACAGACGGAACCTCGACCGTCCTTCCGGTCATCGGCGGTGTCGATGCCGGGAACTGGTGGAGTCCGACCGCACGACGCAATGGTGATATTGTATGGACCAGTGAAAACAAAAGCGCCTATATAGGGCTCTACCGTTCGGTCTGGAAAATTGAAAACAAACCGATCAGGCTCGTTTCATTCCGCTCCTCCGGAATCTCCGTCTGGGGCATTGCAGCGGCCTCTGTCAGCCATGACCGTATGCCGAAAACACAGAGTGCTCCCGAATACATCATTGCAGGAAAAAACTGGCAGCCGATTGTTTACCACAAGGATTTCAAGCCCGGTTCAATTCTTGATTTCTCATCACGTCTTGATGCTCCGGCGGGAAAATACGGTCCTGTGGTGATCCGGAACGGCAAATTCGTTTTCCGGAACCGTCCGGACAGACCTGTGCGGTTCTATGGAGCCAATCTCTGCGGATTCAGCCAGTATCTCGACAAAGCATGGGCGGAACGGCTCGCGGACCGTTTTGCCGCAATCGGTTACAACGCTGTCCGTTTCCATCACCATGACAACCGGCTCGGCCTACGCCGCAATCCGGGCGACAAAAGTTCAACACTGGATCCGTATTACACCGATCAGCTCGACTATCTGATCTCGTGTTTCCGCAAACACGGCATTTACTACACGACAGACCTTTACGTCTCACGCCGAATCAACAAGGGCGAGATACCGGAATTTCCCGACGCCCGGCTGAGTGTGAAAGCCTACAAAGCTCTGGCCTTTGTCCTGCCGTCCGTCATGGACAACTGGAAGACTTTTGCAAAGAACTGGCTCACACATGTAAATCCGTATACGGGACTTGCTCTGAAAGACGACCCCGCGCTGATTTCGCTCTCCCTGATCAACGAAGACAATCTTTCTTCCTGTTGGAATGCGACGCCGGAAACGACACGGATCTATCTGCAAAAATTCGAAGAATGGAAAAAGAAAACAAAAACAGAAGGCTCTTACAGTCAGCAGCTGGCAGCATTCCTTGTTGAAACCTACAACCGGGGATTCATGGAGATGAAAGAATTCATCCGCGGACTCGGAGTCAAAACACCGCTATCCGATCAGAATATGAACATCGACCAGCTGCTTTCGACCATGCGTGCCCAGTATGATTTTGTGGACAATCATTTCTACTGGGATCATCCGTCATTTCCGGAAAACAGCTGGCAGCTGCCGTCTACGGCCTCCGGACTCTCCGCGATTTCGCAGGAACTGCGGATGCCTGGCAGGATTTTCCCGACCCGGCTGCTCGACCGTCCAATGACGATTACCGAATTCGATTATGCCAAACCGAATTTTTTCCGTGCCGAAGGCGCCGTTCTCACCGGAGCTTATGCCGCTTTGCAGGACTGGGACGCACTGTTTCAGTTCGCCTATTCCCACAGCCGCGAAAAAGTCATCCGCAGCGATATCACAGAGAGCCACTTCGACTCCGCAACAGATGTCGTCAAGTCCTTATCCCAACGGATCGGTTTGCGTCTGTTTCTCGACCGGGAATTACAGGCGGCGCCGTCCGCCTTTGCCGCGGTCTTCACAAACGGAAAAGGAATGGACTTCAGCCGCAATTACTCCAAAGAGTTCATCCGGCTCGGCCTCATCGCCCGGATCGGCACACTGATCCTCCCCGATGGAGCTGAAATACCGGCGGATATTGACGGTCTGATTGACACCGGGATCAATTTTCCGGCAAGACATGGCACCCTTCCCGTTTTCCGGGCAGACGGTTCAGATTCCGCCCTGCTTCCGCGGATGAGAGATTCCGGGCTACTGAAAACGGAGTGGTTCGACCTCGAAAACAAGATCTTTCGTGCCCCCACCGGCCAGCTTACGCTTGACTGCAGCAACGGCACTTTCAAAGCTGTCACAGCAAGTTGTGAGGCGTTGATCCTCCCTGCGGGAAAAAAGGGGAAAGGAAACTTCATAGAAATTGAAAATCACATCGGGCACGCGGTCTTTTCCGTGATGTCTGCCGATGGAAAGCCTCTAGCGGAATCCGGACGGCTTCTTCTGATCCACTTGACGGATTCCCAGGCAAGCAAAACAAAGTTCAGCAGAAAGATGACCCGTCTGGAAAGCTGGGGAACGATGCCGTTTCTTGCCGCGCGCGGGGAAGCGGAAATCACTCTGCACGCACCATCCGGAACAAAATACACGCTTTACTCCGTGGACACCGCGGGCAACCGTCTCGCAGAGCTCCCCGCAAGACGCACCGATGCCGGAATTCGTTTTCCTGTCAACGTGTTTACAGAAAAAGGCTCGGTTTTTCTCTACGAACTGGTACGGAAGTAAACGGCAGAGAGAAAACCCGGTAAAGAGGCTCTCTGCCGTTCAAAATTCTATTCCGGTCATTTGCCGCCCCCCGGATATTCCGATGAAAGAATGCTCCGCGGGGGCTCCTTTTGTGCATGCCAGGCCGTCCCGCCAGTTTTTCCGAATGAACCCGCTCCCGCCAGTTTGCAAGACAGGATATGATATTCACGGGGTTTATTGATTCGCAATGTTTATATAGCGCAATAGTATGAACAAACTTCAAAGGACTCCAACAACCAACAAACAGGCCGGTATTCCCGAAACTAGAAAAACATAAACTTTTTCATGAGAAATATAAACTTTTCCCTAAAAAAGATATCTTGTCTTTGCCGCAAAATCCAGTATAATTTAAAGAAAGGGAAAATCATATCCCGAAACAATAAAAAAAAGAGAGGACTGAATTGTTATGAAAACATTCCGATGCAAATGCAGATTTTCGCTTATAGAGCTCCTGATCACGATCGCAGTAATTGCCATTCTTGCCGGTCTCCTTCTTCCGACGCTGAAATCTGCAAGGGAAAAGGCAATGGAAACAAGCTGTCTCAGCAATCTGAGGCAGATCGGAACCGCAATGCACAGTTATGCCAACGACTGGAGCGACTGGCTCCCGCCTCTGCTTGAAGACAGCCGCTATCAGCTTCCGATCTTCTTCGCCGACTACCTTTCCGCCCCAACCGCACAAAGAACACAGAAAGGCATATTTTTCTGTCCATCGCACAATCCGGTCACTCCTCAAGATCCCCAATGGGTGAATTTTTACAGTTCCTACACTTCGACAGCCGTCTGGGATTCCCGGGTGGATGGGCTGGCATACATCACGGATACCAAAAACGGCCCGAATTACGAACGCTTTCGCGGTCCGCGTCTCACGAATCTGCCGGGCAGGCTTGCGATTTTAACCAGTTGGCAACCGGAAGAACGTTGGAAAAACGCCGTCATGCCGGGAGCATTTCCCGTAATGCCGGACAAACTAGACGGTTCCGAAACGATGTTCAAAAAAATGTTTGTGCATTCCGGCCGAGCCACGTTCCTGTATGCGGCGGGAGGAGTCGGCTCAAAGCAATATCCGCTTCTCTTTCAATTAAAAGACGGATGGCAGAAAACATGGATTTTTTAAAATTAAAATAAGTTTTGCAAATAGTCAAATACCAAAACAATCTGAACAGAAAAGAAAAGGAAACGATCATGAAGATCCGAAAAAGTCTGCTCATTCCGGTTCTCGCTCTCGTATTTGCGGGAACCTCCTTCGCCGGAGAACCGTTTATGAAACATGTTGACGATTCCGCGTGGGAGCTCAGTAAATACGCACGGTGGGACAGGACAGATGACGGAGCAACTCAGCTCATAGTCGAAATCAAACCGGGCGATACAATCATCAACAACACTTACGGAGCCGTCCTGCCACTTGATCTTTCCAAATGGAAAGGAAAACAGATCGTCATTTCCGGCATGATCAGCGGAAAAGACATCCCCGAACAGAAAGAGGCGCACCGCTGCGCCAAGATCATGCTTTTCCATAAGGGAAAAAACGGCGGCAGTTATCATACCTCCTCTTCCGCGCTCTGGGGAACATTCGACAGTGTCCGGCAGGAACTTTCTTTCATCGTTCCTGAAGAAGTCGGAGAGAACACTCTGATGGCGGGCATCCAGAACAATCACGGGACGGCACGCCTCTCCAAACTGAAAATCGAAGAACGGGATCTTTATCCCGCTCCGTTCACTCTCCCGGAAAATTTCCGCTGCGAATATACCGACCGCGTACTCAAAGCTCCGCGTCTGCGCGGAGCGGGCTGTATCTCCACTCTTTCCGCCAAAGACGCCGCTGATCTCCGCGCGGAAGGCGCAAATCTCCTCCGCTGGTGGATCAACTGGGATCTCAAGAATCCCTCCTCCATCGACAGGACTCTGGACTATCTCGCCTCTCAGCTGCCCGTCTATGAAAAGCTCGGATTCAAGCTGATTCCGATTCTGAACAAACATCCCGGAGCCCGCTTCCGCACTCCGCTGCTGCTCGGTATCAAGGCAACGGACAAGAGTAAAAATCAGGAAAACCTCCGCATGTTCTTTGAAAAGCAATATCTGGATGAATATATCGCCATCTGGAAGAAAATCGCAAAGCGTTTCAAAGGTTCCTCCGTCATCCATGCCTATTCCCTGATGAACGAGCCGACCCAGTATGGAACGGTCCCGTACAACTACCTTTATTGCCAGTACATGGCGGCAAAGGCAATCCGGGAAGTCGATCCGGAAGTTCCGGTCATTCTTTCTGCAAACGAGTGGGACAGTCCGGAGGCATTCGCTTATCTCGTCCCCCTGCCGATGAAGGATGTGATCTACGAAGTGCACATGTACCATCCCCACAGCTATACCCATCAGGGAGTCGGTTCCCGCCCAGGCGGCAAACCGGGAAGTTACATCACCTACCCCGGCAGAATCGGCGACAGGGATTACACCCGGGCACAGCTCATGAAAGACCTGAAACCGGTCATCGACTTCCAAAAGAAATACGGCGCGCGCATTTACGTTGGTGAATACTCGGTTGTCCGCTACTCTCCGGGCAGTGCAAAATATCTGAAAGACCTCACATCCGTATTCGACGAACTCGGATGGGACACCGCATATCACTGTTTCCGGGAATGGGAAAACTGGAGTTTCGAGCACCCCGCCGACGGCAGCATCCATGTCCCCTCGCCCGAACCGACAGACCGTCAGCTCATTCTGCGCAAATACTGGAGTGCAAACGGCAGGTAAAATCCCCGCCCGGTTTCTTTTGCCGGAAACCGGGCTTTTTCCTGCCATCGTTCAGTCACCATAACCTGCTAAAGCAATGGCGAAGCTCTTTCCGGATCGCGTTTACCGCCTCTGGATTCCTCTCCCCTCCCCCCTGTTTCGAACCGCTGCAATAATCGTCAGTCATTCCTGTTTGAATTTCAAACGCTAAAAAATCCGTTTTTTTTTCGTTTTCCCTCTTGCATAATCCGGAAAATGTTGTATAATTAAAACAGCGTGGTACCCCTTGGTACCCCACATAAACGAATGAGGAGCGATGATGGGCGCATCTTATCTGTGTGAATACATAAAACTGCGGCAGTATTTTATTAATCTGGCGCAGCATCAAAACAGCGACCGGCCGCTGCCGTCGGAACGGGCTCTGGCGGAGACGTTCGGCGTCGCACGGAAAACTGTCCGCAGAGCTCTTGAGGATATGGTGCACGACCGCTATCTGATCAAACAGCCGAGACGCGGCTATTTCGTCAATCCCCTCTCATTCCGCGAGGACGAGCGGAAGCTGAAGACCATCGGACTCCTCCACCGTTCCGGAATGCACGCGCTTTACAATAACGAAGACACCTGGTTCATGGAAACGTTCTTCCGCGAAATCCGCAAATACAATGCCAGTGCACAGCTTGTCATGACCTCCAATCAGGAAGAGATTTACAACGACATCGTCAATTCCCATGTGGACGGTCTGGTCTGGATCGGAATTCCGGAACGGCGGCGGCAGACTTTTGAACGGGTCGCGATGGGAAACGAACTGCCGATCGTCGGTTATTTCGATTTCCGTCCTCCCGAATGCGGCGATTACATTTATATGGACCATTTCCACGAAGGCTATCAGAAAACCGCCTGTCTGCTGGAACGGGGCTGCCGGAACATCCTGTTCGTCGATGCTCCTATGCCGCGTTCCCGCGACGGTTATCTCGCCGCACTCAAAGAGGCGGGAATTCCGGCGAAGCAGGAACTGCTTGCCACTCCGGATTCCTGCGGGGAACAGTTGGCGGAACTGCTGAAACGGGATGCGGCGGACGGCGCCGTCGTCTGCTTCAATCAGGCGGATCAGATCCGGGAGGTCGTGCTCCGGCATGGTCTGCGGATACCGCGTGATTTTCAGCTGATCACCGGCTGTACGCAGTATGACTGGAATCCGACCATGGCGGTAAAGCCGTTCGGTACGATCATCTCCCGGATGCTGGAACAGCTGTGGAACCGGATGCAGGGAATTCCTTCCGAACTTCATGAAGAATCCCTGCACTGGAATATCATACAGGGGACATCAACAAAAAACAAGGAGAAAAACGGATGAACATCATGAAAACAATCATTCATGCAAAAGGAAACCGGACACACCGGGGGGAAAGAACTGACTTCACCCTTATAGAACTTCTGATCGTTATTTCAATTATTGCAATTCTTGCCGGAATGTTGCTTCCTGCGCTGAACTCGGCGCGGGCAAAAGCGCGGACCGTCTCCTGTCTTTCCAACTTGAAACAGAACGGGATCATGCTGTTTGAATATATCGGGGAGAACGACGACTGGCTGCCGCCGATAGACAATACAATCATCTATGTAAGCCAGACGAAATCGGGACAGGACAATTACAAGACGAATCTGTTCCATACCCCCGTCGGGGCCTTTTACTGTCCGGAAATCAGCCGCTCTCCGACTCCCGGTGCGACTTACGCCTCCTCTTATATCCTGACGCTCGGCAAGCAGGGCGGCGGCGTCCGGGAAACCGATGACGGCGGCAGAGACTCGTTCCGGCTCGGACAGATCGCCTCCGGGACCGCTGTGATGCTGGAAAAAGTTTCACTGTTCCAATGGGGAACGCTCTGGAGTCCCCACCGGAATTCCTGTTACGCCGCCTACACTCCCGGCTCCTATTCCCCCGGAATGACAATGACCGACAGTGATTACAAGACTCATCCCGGTTACACGCATCACGGCGGAACGAAGCTGAACGTTCTGTTCAAGGACGGACATGTGGAAACCATTCACTGGAGCCAGCGTTTCAACGGAAACTGGACCAGAAAATAAATCAATTTGAAAGGGAATGATCATGAACCTGAAAACCGTTTTATTATCCGCACCGGTATGCGCCGTTCTCATCCTTTCCGCCTCGGAACCGCTCCCGGTAAAACCGTTCTCCGAATGGCGGCTTCCGAAAGGCTGGACGATCCGGGATCAGCAGCTCGAACACCGCTTTACAAACTGGTCATCCGCCTCCACCGTCCTGAATGTAAAAAAAGGCGGAATATATCGTATAACGTTCAACTATCAGACGCCGGGAGCAGCCGGAACGCCGCTGAAACTCCAGATCGGCGGCAAGGTGTCGGCGGCTTATCCTCCGACAGAAAAGACATCCCGCGCCACGGTTTATTTCCATGCGGAAAATGACGGGGAATGTCCGGTTTCATTTCTGGCGGAAGGGAAAAAACCGTATCTTCTGAAACTCGGAGCGGTTCAGGCGGCCCGGATGAGTGAATCCGATCTGAAAACCGTACAGCTGAATGCGGACGATGGCCCGGCCGCATTCCGGGTAATGAAAGGAGAAGCACTCCAGACCATTGAAGTCAGGGACCATATTGACGCCGGTTCCGCCTGGCTCTGCCGGGGCGACGGAGCAAAGGCTCTCCGTTCGATCGAAATACCAGCGCAGCCGGGAAAAACTTACCGCCTGTCATTCTGGGCAAAAGGAAGTCCGGGAACGTTTCAGGCCGGTGTTGACGGTGGCTGGGTTCCAAACGCCAAGCACTGGAACGTCCGCCAGGTAAAACGGATTTCCGGAAAATGGACCAGATACACGCTGGAGTTCACCTATCCGACGGAAAAAGCCTATCCCTATCTGAAACGCCGTCTTGCCGGCTGCCAGTTTTCCATTCCCGCAGGCCAAACGGAATTTCTGCTCAAAGACCTTACGTTTGAACAACTCCCATGAAAGGCGAAACAATGAAACCGGCAATCATTTCCCTCCTGATTCTCGGCGCACTCTCCGCATCCGGTGAAAATCTGCTGCGCAATTCCAGCTTTGAACTCGGAAGCGCGGAATACAGCATTGCGGCGGGAATCCCGTACTCCGCATCCGACTTCACCCCCGGAACAGCGGAACGCGACGGCTCAACGCGCATTCACGGAAAATACAGTCTGTTTTTTCCCAATCCGAACGGCAATGTCATGCAGTTTTCCTCGCACGACGTCACTCTGACTCCGGGCAAACGCTACACGTTCACCTGTCAGCTGAAATCAGACCGTCCCGCCGAAGTTCAACTCCTGCTGCGTTCCTGCACCTACGACAAAAAGGGGTACCACTGGCAAAACAGCTCGACCGTGTTCCGCGTCACTCCGGAATGGAAACGGTTTTCTTTCACCATGCCCGCAATTCCGAACAAAAATCCCGTCTGGAATCTGGTTCTGAACTGGAAAACGGAAAAATTATGGCTGGACGCGGTACAGCTGACGGCGACCCCGGAAAGCTATGTTCCGGCGGAACCGGTGGAAATCGCATTTGAGCGCAATCAGCCGGTCCGCTTTCCCGGCAAAAACAATTTCACTCTGAAAGCGGTAAATCACTCCGCCGGAAAAGTGTCCCGGAAAGTCGCGGTTCAGCTGTACGACGTTTTCTACAAGACGGCAATGCCGCTGACAACGCTCACGTTTGAACTGGAACCGGGAGCCGTGACGGAAAGGACTTTCTCCGCCGATCTCTCCCGCTACGGAACATTCGAACTGCGAACCGATGCAGGAAGCATTCCCCTGCTGTTCTCAGTTCTCGGTAAACTGCCGGTCCGCAGCTATTCGTTCGGGAACGGGTTTTCCGCCGGAGTCAACGGGCATCTGTTTCATATCCAAAGCACCCGTTTTCTTCCGAAAGATCCCGACGGGCTCCCGCCGGCACCGTATTTCGGAGCCTGCGGAATGAATATGGATGAGTTTTTCGCCCGTACCCGTCTGTGCGGATTCGGTTCGATCCGTCTGCATGACGACGGCGTCTTTTACTGGTGGCGGACCGAGCGGGAACGGGGGAAATATGACTGGAGCCATACCGACAACATCATCCGGCGCGCCCGGAAAAACGGAATCGACATTCTGCCGCGGCTCGGCAGTTCCGAGTTCATGGTCAACATCAAACATGACAAATTCGCCAATTCGTGGATCCGCAAGGCAAGTACTCCGACCGATGAAGCGGCGACGCCGAATTTCCGGCGCATTCTGCCGCCTCCTGACGCATGGGAAGCATTCGTCTACGAATTCGTAAACCGCTACAAGAACGAAATCAAGTGTTACGAGATCATGAATGAGCCGAACCTGTATCTGTCCCCGGCCCGTTACAAGGAATACCTCAAACGCGCATATCGCGCGGCAAAGAAAGCGGACCCGGAGTGCACGGTCGTCGGTTTCTGCACAACCGGAGACCTGAACAGCAATCTCGGTCAATTCCTTGAAGAATGCGGAAAACTCGGAGCGTTCCGGTATGCGGATGCGATCTCGTTCCATCCGTACAGCGCACAGCTGGACGACTCCCCCATTCCCGCGGAGCAGCAGATACGGCAGGCCTTTGCAATCATCGGCAGATACCGTCCGGGAATGCCGCTCTGGAATTCGGAACTTTATTTTATCCAAACAATGAAAGGTTTGGATAAACCGGTGGAGGAACGGGGCGAATTTCCGGCGGGCAATCTGATCCGCCGCTATCTGATCGACCTCGGCGAAGGACTTTCACAGAGCATTGCGGTCTGGGCGCCGCGCATCGTCGGGCTCGACCTGCGCCCCGGCTACAAATGGTCCAACTTTGCGGCATCCACTTTTATTCCGAACGAGCATGCCGCCGCGACAAATGCGTTCGCCCGTTTTCTGGAAGGCGGAAAAGGAATCCGGAAGCTGGATCTGCTGCGCGGTGTAAGCGCATGGAGCTATCAGGACCGGAACGGATATCCGGTCGCCGCCTGCTGGGCGATGGAGCAGGGAGAAAAATTCAAACTCGAACTGCCGGAAAACGTGATCGCTTACGACCTGTTCGGCAATCCGGTTCCGGGTAAAACGGTCGAAATCGGCAACGATCCCGTTTACCTGAAGGGCAAACAGCCGTTTGACGACTGGCAGAGTATCACCGTAATTCCGCAACGGAAACTGGTCGTGACCGGCGCCCGGAACAGCGTTATCGGTGGGAAAAACGTTTTCGCTATCGAAATCCGGAACAACACGCGCACGAAACAGAACGTCGCCGTTCGGCTTCCGGAAACGGAAAAACAGGAGCTTGCACTCGCGCCGCAGGAAGTCCGGACCCTCTATTTTTCTGCGCCGGAAAAACCGTCCGGAACAATCACCGTTCTTGTTTCAGACGGCGAAACGGTGGAACGTTTCTCCGTCGTCCCGGTTTCCGGCAGAACGGCACGTCCGGGAACGCCGTATCCGATCGGGGACAATGCGGAATTTGAAATCCGGACCTCTCCGGAATTTCTGGAATTCCATGTGACCGTGCGCGACGACAAGCGCGGCGGACGGATTAAGGGGGCTCCCTGGAGCGGCGACGGAATTGAATTTTTCCTGGACACAGCACCCGACCGGGAGCTCGGCAGAAAGGATTATACGGACTCCTGTTACCGTCTGTACCTCGTCCCGAAGTCATCGAACGGTCTTCCGGAAGCGCTTTCCGTCAGCCCGAACCTGAACAGAAACGGCATACAATATACGCTGGATGACAAAGGAGCGGACTTTTCCACCGTCGTGCGGATTCCGTGGAAAAACCTCGGACTGCCCGGTCCCGCCTCTCTGACGTTCGATATCGCCGTCGATGATTCGGACGGGGAACGCCGTCACTCTCAGGCGGTCTGGGCAGGCGGAGCGGAAAACTGGTGCAACCGCTTTCTGTTCGGGCGTCTGCTTCTGCCCTGAAAAGAGCGCCTCCTTTTCCGGAAAAACGTCGAAACAGGGATTGCTTATTGCTCCTTGCGGGTGTATAGTATGAATTGAACTAAAATGCGCTTTCGGGGAAAGCGTTTTTCAAACATCCAATGCAAGGAGTATCTGCAATGCTTTCCATCATCAAAGACAAACCGCTGGTGTTCTTCGATCTCGAAACCACCGGCACCAATATGCTGACCGACCGGATCGTGGAAATTTCCGTTGTCAAACTGTTTCCCGACGGCACCCGCGAAGTCAAAACCCGCCGGATCAATCCCGAAATGCATATTCCGGAAGAGGCGTCCGCGATTCACGGGATCTATGACGACGACGTCAGGGACGCTCCGACGTTCCGTCAGATCGCGCAGAGCCTGTATATCTATCTTGAAGACTGCGACCTCGGCGGCTACAACGTCGTCAAGTTCGACGTTCCGGTGCTCGTGAAAGAGTTCCAGCGCGCCGGACTCGAATTCGACACGAAAAAACGCCGGATCGTGGATGCGTATTATCTCTATTGCAAGATGGAACCGCGTACACTCAAGGCGGCTTATAAAAAATTCTGCGGGAAGAGTCTCGACGACGCCCATTCCGCCGAAGCGGACACGCTGGCGTCGCTGGAGGTGTTTGAAGCGGAATTGGAAAAATATTCGCAATGGACCTCCGAAGAGATGCCGGAAGACGTGGAGTTCACGCCGGACCTCGACGCCATCCATGCCCTCTGCACCCCGCGCATACCCGACGCCGTCGATCCGGACGGACGTTTCAAGTGGCGCGGCGGCGAGGTCGTGATCGGCTTCGGACGCAACGCCGGACAGTCGCTGAAAACGGTCGCCGTGGAAAATCCGGAGTTTCTCCGCTGGATCCTCAAAGCGGATTTCTCGCCGGAAGTCAAAAAAATCGCCTCCGATGCGCTCAAAGGATTCTTTCCGGAAAAGCAGTGAGCCTATGTCCGATGATTTCAAGAACCTTTTCAAACTGTTGGACGACGACAACGAGCAATCCGCCTGCATAGCGATGGCGGAACTGCTTCAGCAGGCCGGTCCGCGGCTGGAACGCATTCTCCGTTCCCTTCAGGAGACTTCCGATGCCAAGCTGCGCCGCCGGATCCATCAGATGCAGTCCGCGATCATCAAGCGGCGGAACCGCCGGATTCTCGGCGACGCTCTCGATCACGGCGAACTCTCCCTGCTGGAGGGGATCGTGCGCCTGCACCTGCTGTGGTTCGACAACGATACCCGCGGGGAAGTCATGGAGCAATGGGACGAGTTCATTCAGGAGTCCGCAAAACGCAACTGCTCCACGGTGCGCCGGCAGCTGATCTATATTCAGAAAAAGCTGACCTGTTCCGCCACGTTCATGGAAGATATGAACGCCGACCAGATCTGCATCGGCACGATTCTGGAAGACGGTTTCGCCAGTGACTTCATGTGCTGCATCATCGCCAAATTGTTTGCGGAGCATTATGACACTCCGATGGACATCGCACGGTTTCAGGGCGAATTTGTGCTTCATCACAACGGCACGCTCTATTCGCCGTCGCACCAGTGGGGCGAACTGATGAATCCCGATCCCGGAATTCATTTCTGGAACACGGAGGAACTGCTCACGATGGTCGGCTCCATGCTCTTCGCCTGTGCGGTTTCAACCGACAGCTTCCGTTATATTTATACGATCGGCAACTGTATGCTTCACAACAAGCGCGATCTGCAATTTCTGCCGTACCCGTACGGCGGAGGGAAATAAAGGAAAACGACAATGAAACAAATGCTGAATGATATGCCGACGGACCGCATTCTGGTATCGCCATCCATCCTGTCGGCGGATTTTGCAAATCTCGCAACCGACGTCCGCATGGTGGAGGAAGCCGGATGCGACATGATTCACCTGGATGTGATGGACGGTCATTTTGTGCCGAACATCACATTCGGTCCGCCGCTCGTAAAGTCGCTCCGTCCCCGTTCCGGCCTGCTGTTTGACACACACCTGATGATCTCCCGTCCGCTCCGGTACGTCAAGGCGTTTGCCGATGCCGGTTCCGATCTGCTCACGTTTCATCTGGAATCGGAGGACGATCCCGCCGCGGTGATCCGGGCGATCCGGGAACTCGGCTGTTCGGTCGGGATCTCCATCAAGCCGAAAACGCCTGCCGGCGCACTCCTCCCGTTTCTCAAGGAAATCGACATGGTGCTCGTCATGACCGTCGAACCCGGATTCGGCGGTCAGTCCTTCATGGCGGACATGATCCCGAAAGTCGCGGAGCTTCACGAACTGTTCCGGACCGGCAATCCAACCTGCCGGATCCAGGTGGACGGCGGAATCGACTCAAAAACCGCACCGGACATCATCCGCGCCGGGGCCTCGATCCTTGTTGCCGGAACAGCGGTGTTCCGGGCGAAGGAAGGACCGGAGGAAGCGATCCGCACGTTGCATTCCTACGCTCCGCTGCTTCCGGTCCGATGAACACGATCAGAACGCTGAAGGATTATTTTGTCGAACGGTACGGAACCGCCGTTCAGCGCATTCCGCTGGACCTCGGCTTTTCCTGCCCGCACCGGGATTCCGCCGGACGGGGCGGGTGCGCGTTCTGCGCCGACGACGGCAGCCGTGCCCGGCATCTTCACGAAGGAATGACACTGGAAGAGCAGGTGTCGCGCGGCGTGGAATACGTTCGTACCCGCTATCACGCGGAACCGCCGTATGCCGCATACTTTCAGGCGTTCACCTCGACCAATGCGCCGGCGGACACGCTGCGGAACATCTTTCACCGCGTTCTTGCACTGGCGCATTTCAACACGGTAATCATCGCCACCCGTCCCGACTGCCTACCGCCCGAAACCGTGGACGTTATCGCGGAACTGACCGAAAACTATGACGTCTGGGTGGAACTCGGCGTACAGACTGCCAACGACGCCACGCTCGACCGGATCAACCGCGGACATCATTTCGACGCCGTCCGGGATGCGGCGGTTCGCCTGCATGAGCGCGGAATCAAGGTTTCCGCCCATGTGATTCTCGGCCTGCCGGGAGAAACGGCAAAAGATCATCTGCGGACCGCGCGGGAACTGGCGAAACTGCCGTTTTCCGGAATCAAAGTTCACAATCTGCTTGTTCTGAAAAACACGGAACTGGAACGCATGTACCGCAACGGAGACGTCACGCCGCTGAACGAATACGAATACGCCTCCGCGCTGGCGCTCTTTCTCCGGGAACTGCCGGAAAACTGGATCGTCATGCGGCTGTGCGCGGATGCTCCGGAGGAGGAAATCGTAGCACCGAAATGGTGGATGACGAAATCCGCATTCACCGAGATGTTTCTGCAGATGTTCGCTTCCGGGGAGATCGCGCCGGACTGCATGAAAGCGGTCCGCACGGAAGACGGCTCCTACACCTTTTACCATCCCCGGTACCGGCAGCACTTTCACAGCACAGCAGGCGCATGGGAGGAATCGGCGCGCAAATATCTCCAGCCCTGCGGAGTCGCCGACCGGTTGAAAAGCGGCAGGAACGCTTCGATCCTCGACGTCGGCTTCGGAATGGGTTTCAACGTCTGTTCCGCTGTCGAACTGGCGGAAAACACCGGAAATCATGCCAGACTCTACATCACGACACTGGAAGCGGACCCCGCTGCGCTGGACGCCGCACAGCGTCTGCCGGAACGGAAAGGGGCGGAAATCGTCAAGGCGCTTGCGGAACACGGCTGTTACGAATCGCCTTCCGCCCGCGTTGAGCTGATGCTCGGCGACGCCCGCGATTCGGTCCGTTATCTTTCCGCCCGTTACGATTATATTTTTCTGGACGGCTTCACCCCCGATACCAACCCGGAGCTGTGGACCATCGACTTCCTGTCCAAGCTCAAAGAGCGTCTGAAACCGGACGGTTTTCTGGCTTCCTACTGCGGAGCCTACCCGTTCAAAGGCGCGCTTCTGGAACTCGGCTTTCACCTGTACGAATCGACGCCGTTCGGACGCCGGAGAGGCGGAACAGTCGCCGCACTGGATACCGCGCCCTTTCTTCCGCCGCTTCCGGAAAAAGATATTCTGATTGCGACAAAATCCACCGCCGGCACCCCCTACCGCGATCCGCTTCTGCGCTGGACCCGCGATGAAATCCTGCAGGATCGTGTCGAACACGTCGCCCGTCTGCGGGCAAGCGGTACCCCGAAGTGGTATAAAGGCTGAAAACCAACCGGGAAAAGTTCACAATCCGCTGATGCAGGGATGTGATTCAAACAAAAAAATAAAACCATGCGTTCTGTGCATTACAGAAGGCATGGTTTTATCGTGGTTCAAAACCGTATTCCGGTTATTTGCTGAACACCCGGATGTTCTGATAGAAGACAGCTCCGCGGGGTTCTCCTTTGCGCGGGTCCAGCTGAGTCGTCAGATTCAGGATGAACTCGTTTCCGCCGTTCAGCAGAGCGGGATCCGTGCATTCAAACCGGAATTCCTGCCACTCTCCGTTTTTCCCCGCCGGAAGCTGATAAAAAACGGGTTTGTTGCTTTTGGGGAACCAGAGAAACACCATCGGAACATTCCCGGAATAATCCGCAGAACGCATGACCCGTCCCGTCACCACCAGAGCCTTGCTTCCGGCGGGAAAACTCAGGCGGTTGCGGGCATAACCGCAGAAGTTCTCCACGGAAGCCCGGATCTCCAAAGCACGCGGCGGCTGGCCGTCACGCGGAGAGTTCCCGGTAAATCCTCCGGCGGCATGGTTTTTCCCCTTCCCCCAGTCGTGAAACAGGAATCTGTCGCTGCCGGAAACCAGAAGATGATACAGCTGTTTCTCCGCAATGGCGGCACTCTCCATTTTCTTCGGCATGGAAGCGCTGCGCCGCCAGTTTCCGGTTTCCGGCACGATTCCCGGAACCGTCCGAGCCGGCTCCGGAAGCGGGAACGGTGCAAACCGTTCCATGTCGATCCGGTCAAACCGGATTTCGACGCTGGTCTTTTTCCCTGCCGGAACGGGAATGAAAAGCCGGTGCGTCGCGGAATCATACTTCCAGCTTCCCGATTTTCCGTTCACCGTCACGGCGGCGGGTTCCTGTGAGGAAAGGAATCCGAGCCGGAACTTTTCCGGAACACGCTCAAGCGTCACCACGGCTTTTTTCGCGGACGGAACGAACTGGAAATCCGGAAGCGGAAGAGGCGCCCAGTCGGTCAGCAGCAGAGGACAGCCGCCCGCAAGAATCAGCGACAGAACATCACGGTCCATTCCATTCCGGATGTAAAAGATCGTTTTGGAACTCATCGTTTCGTAGATACGCCGGACAGCGGAAATCTTCTCGCCGTTCAGAATGCGGAACATGAGCGTCGTTGCCAGCGGAGCGCTCCACTGGAACGATTCCGTATCCCCGTTCGGGAAATACTGTGCGCAGAGCTTCTGGAAACGTCTCAGGTCATTCCAGATATATTTGGAATAGGGATAATAAATATCAAGGCCTTCATCCCTCCCCGCATAGGAAAGCAGAGAGGCGTAGGAAGCGACATAAATATTTCTTTCGTTCGCCGCGTGCATACTCTGATTGCTGAACGAATTCGGAGTGATGAACTCACGGAAACCGACGTTGATGTGATCCACCCCGACCAGTCCGTTCCGTCTTCCGTAATCCAGAAATGCCGGACGCGCGATCAGCGGCAGCTGGCTCTTCGCCAGATGATACGCTCCTTTTGCGATCTCCCGCTCGTTTCCGACCCGCTGCGCGATGCGGAAATAGGCGCAATGACCGGCAAACGGAGCCTGCGAACAATCGACCACCGGGCCGTTGTCGCCGGAATCGTTGCTGCCGTCGTCCATCCATGCCCAGTCATGTACGTTTTTCACATAACCGAGCATCTTATCGACGGTCAGATACCGTCCGTCGCGGACGGCGTCCGGAGAAGCAAGCGGCGAATTATCGCGCCAGAGAGCTTTCAGCCGCCCGGTATCTCCGGTCATGGAACTGTACTGCTCCAGTGCATTCAGATGCAGCCCGACACCATATCCGCGGTCGCCGAACACGCCGACATCACCGGGATAATCCGCTCCGATTGAGAACGAATAGAAATATTTTCTGCCGGAATACGGTTCCGTCAGCGAGCGCCAGACCCGGTTGGTGCGGTATCCGGCAGACTCCTTCATCATATAGCGGAACATGCCGTTCAAATACTGCTGATAGACCGGAGACCAGTACTGCCAGAGTTTGGAGGCTTCGCCGCCGGGGAAACTGATCGAATGCCACGCGCGGGAGAGCCGCTCGTCATACAGACGGAACCGCGATCCCTCGATGTCATCCATTCCGTGGCGCCGGACGCGCTCCACGTCTTTCGGGTCTCCTTCCGCGTTGCGCGCAATACTGTACTGCGGAATATCGGGAACCGGAAGCGTGTAGGTAATTTCCGCGCCCTCCACGCCGTAAAGCGGACCGTAAATCGTCGGATAGTTCAGATCCCGCAGCTCATCCGGCAGAACGGCGTCAAAGCCGCGGTCCGCCATCAGGGACAGAACCGGAGGAAGAACCGCAAGTTTCAGCGGCTTGATTCCCCAGTCGTTTTCCGCGAATTCCCGGAATTTGTATTTATTGATGATCTCAACCGTTTTCCGGTCCTTGTCATAGCGGTAAAACTCGCGGCAGTCTTCGGGCTGGGCAAGCGCGGAACGTCCGAAAAATTCCGCCGCTTCGACAGCCGCAAACGGCAGTTTGCCGCGCCAGTTTCCCGTCGCCTGAAGCGGAGCGCCATACAGCGTATTGAGCCAAACCGCTCCGTTCCGGTCAAACTGTATCTTCAGTTCTCCATCCTTGCGGACGATCGTCCGCGGCTTGCGCTGAAAGATCACCTGAAGCGGGATACTCCCGCGATGTCCGGCAAGATCCTGCTCCGCATTCGCACCGTTCCAGAGAACGATCCAGTTCGAGCCAAGTTCACCGTCACGGTCCCGGTCATAAACGACCCCGTTTCCGGCAATGGCTTCCGAACGCACTTCCCGTTTCCCGTTCAGCCAGCCGATATTGGTAAACGCTCCGGTCGGCGAATCGGCAAGCACAAACACGCGATGAGCACTCTCCAGCAGAAGCGCGGGCGAAAGCAGATTCATATCGGCGGTGAACAAATCGCCGCAGGTAAACTGCTTGCGGGTCCAGCTGATCGCATTCACTTTCACGTTTCCAGGCGTAGAACCGGAATAGAACTGCGTCGGATCGTATCCGAATTCCACAGACGAATTGGGACCCGTCACAGGAAGCGCCCCCAGACGTTTTGCCGTATCCGGATCGCGTTCCCCCTCAAAACGGAACCGTATCTGCCAGTAGAGTTTCGGATTTTCCGGCGAGAATACATACTGACGCGCGATCGCCCCGTCCGAAAGCACCTGATTGGCAAGCAGACCGTCTCCGCTGCTGTAATCGCCGAGCGATGCACTCGTCACCCAGCCGAACCGTCCGAACGATCCGCCTCTTGTCACACCTTCCGCGACTCCGTTCATCCTGCCGTATGCGGAATCCAGCAGACTCTGCGCTTTGCGGGCGTCTTTTTCAATATTCTTCCCAGCCAGAAGCTGTTTTTTCAAGCCGGCGGCAAGACGATCCAGTTCCGCAAGTTCCGGAGCGGAAACACCGGACTCCCGCAATTCGGAAAGCGCGTCCAGCAGTTCCAGGTAGCGGTACGCATCATAGATCCGCCCGTACGCCCGGTCAAGAAGCGGATCATGCTGCCGGATCTCTTTCGCCGTGAGATCCGCAGGAAGGGAAGTCCGCAGCGCCTGCACCTCGCGCTCCACCTCCGGAAGTGCGACATTGCGGCGGCGCAGATTGGCAAGGTCGTCGGTCAGACGGTCCAGATTCCACAGCAGCACATCGGAACCGTAAGTATAGTTGCGGATCAACCGGGCACGAATTTCCTCACGGGAAGGTGCGGAAAATGAAAAACTCCAGCCGGAACTCCCCGGTTTAACGGTCAGTTCAAGCCGGTTCTTCCCTTTCTTCAGCGGCATGACGACAATGCGTCCGCCTTTTCCGTTTCCCGTCTTCATGAAATCTCCGACGGTCTCCCCGTTGCAGACCAGTTTCCAGAACCAGTCCGCGTTTCCCTTCAGAACATAATCACCACGTTCCGGAACGGAAACTTCCGAAAAAAGCGTCACTTCCTTCTTTCCTCCGAAAATCGTCCTGAGATTCACTTTCTCACCCGGACGGAACTGTACGGTCTGCCCGTCCGCGGCTCGCCAGATTTCCGGAACGGAAAGCGGATGCAGGGTCCGCTTCGCGGAAGCGGAATCCAGATTGTCCGCCTTGAAATACGAAAGTTTGCCGGTCATGCGGTAGTTGCGGACTCCCGGATACGCATTTGCAAACACCGTCCGGAATTCAGGACTGCGCAGAGTCTTGCGCCAGATTTCCCGTCCGCCCTCCCGGACCGTTCCGGTCACAGTGTCTCCGGACAGAGAAAGAGCAAGCTCATATTCGTGCCCCTGCTTCCATGTTCCGTTCAAAGTCTGCTCCGTTTTCAGCGGAATGGAAGGCTTTCCGGTATATTCCAGTTCAAAGCTCCGCTTTCCGTCTTTGGACTGTTTCAAAAACAGGCTCAGATTCGGCTGATCGGCAGGCAAACGGACCCGGCGTTGAAATTTCCGGCTCTGAATCAGAAGCCCGCATCGCTGTTCCGAATTTTTGCCGGGCTCAAACACATTGAACGGATGCGGCATCGCCGTAAACCGTGCCACGGTCTTGACCGACGGACCAGCGGGAAAATCCCGGACCAGCATTTGCGCATCCTCCGGGTTGACATCCCAGTATTCAGCACTCTTCTGATTCACTCCGGTAAACAGATAGGCTCCGCCGATCACCTCACCGGCAACTCCGCGATACATCCAGTTCTCCAACATGGGAGAATAATCGGGATAAGCGTCAAACCGTTCTTCGTAGATTGCCGCCGCAAGCGTCGTCCCCCCGGCAAGCACAAGCGCGGCGAGTCCGTTCATCAATCTGGTATTCATACTGCTCCCCCTCCTCCGTCACCAAAGATAGCCGCCGGCGCAGATATGCTCCATGGATCTCCGGTCCGCCCACTTGAACGGGTATGCCTCCAGAGGATTGAGCTGACTGTCGGGGCGCACCCAGCCCGCATGGAGATCCAGATACAACATCCCCGTCTGCTGAGCGTGCCGGGGCGCGGGAACTCCGACATTGTTTCCCAAATTGGTCTCGAACCGCCAGAAACCACGGGTCCGTTCAATATTCGCCACTCCGGTTCCGGTGCAGTTCCAGGTATCGGTCACAAGAAATTTCTGTGACGGATTCGGGATTTTCGATGCCCTGCCGGAAAGGTACATGCTCTCGCTCCAGTCGGAACTGTTCGGTTTTTTCAGAAATTTACTATATGTGATCAAGGTCTGATTGATCCCGTAATCCGGGAAATACAGGACATCTCCGATCGGCGGCATCGACGGGCAATGCAGTACCGCAGCCGTAATATAACCACCGCCCTCAATCTTCAAATTCTCTTCATTCACTTTCAGCAGAAAATGATGCCAGTAAGGCGACGTTCTTCCGCTGGTGGTTCCCCCGAACATCGGCGGCAGGAAATCATCATTGTCGCTCAGATACGTCGTCATTCCGACCCCGATCTGCTTCAAATTGGCAAGACACTGGATCGCCTGTGCCTTCTCCCTTGCCTTGTTCAAAGCGGGCAGCAGCATACCAGCCAGGATAGCGATGATGGCAATTACTATGAGAAGCTCTATAAGGGTGAACCGATTCCTTCTCCGTTTCCATACTCTTGCCGGATTCCACATTTGTTTCATAACACTTACTCCTCTTTTTATTGTTTTTTATAAAATTCAACGGACGGACCGCCCGTCTTCGTAAAGCTCAAAATCCACTTCAATATCCGTAATGCTCACCGGTACTGGAGATGGGGATTCCATCTGAAGCATGAAATTATCCGCAAGCCGGCGCGCCGCCTCTTTCATCCGGCGCGTCACCAGACAGCCGGAAAACCCCATATCTTCCGACAGCGTCAGTTCGCCGCCGAATACGCGGCATTTGCCTTTGACATCAAAGTTATCCCGCAGAAACGGCCAGTAATACCAGAACTTTCCGGTCAGCAGAACACTGTCGAAAGTCTCCCCCGCTTCCAACAGCTGCCGGGTCTGACGGATGGAGGAATCGGGATTTTCATTGATAAAACGGCAACAGTCAAATGCCACCCCGTGTTCTTCACAGGACCGGCGGATACCGGTTTGGATCTCGGCAAACAGATTGTCTTCACATCCGCTGCAGAGAACAAGCGGCTTCCGGCGTCCTTCCTCAAAAATGCGGTTCATGATCCGGTAATGGTCCTTGACAAAATTCCAGCGGGCGGCACTCGCGTTTCCGGTTACGAATCCGACCTCGACGATCGGCAGTCCGGACTCCCGCAGTTCCCGGATCGTATCCGCATACTTGGGATCCGGCGAAAACCAGACGATTCCGTCCAGATTGTAATTACGGATGATCGCGGCGGCGTTTTCCACATTTCCCTGTAAATAGATATGCTGAGCGGAAAAGCGGCCCGACCGACCGAAAATCTCTTCAAGGAACGGCGTGGAAACCCGGAAATGAAGCAGACCGAACAACACATTGCTTCCGTCCCCGGTCAGCAGACCGATGATTTTCAGCTCTTCAAAACTGCCGAACGTTCCGGGAACTGTAAGATACCCGTTGTTTCCGCACGCGATCAAATGCCCGTCCCCGGCAAGATTCCGCAATACTTTCAGAGCCGTTGGATGCGATACGCCGAACATCTGCGCCAGTTTCCGGGTGGACGGAACCTTCTGCGGCTCGTTGCCGCTGCGAATGATCAGGTCCACCACATACTGACGGATTCTCATAAATTCCGTATTCAGATTTTCCAGACGTATCGTTTTCATTTCAGAATTACCACCTGTTACCACCTTTTGTTTTAATTATAACACAAGATATTAAAAATGTCAAGCCCCGAAAATAAAAAAATTTCACGAAACCATTACCACATAAAAGTAGAGAAAAGGTATCATGGGAGAAAAGAGGCAAAGCACGCTCCAAAAAACAGCAGGAGAAAGTTTACACAAATCAGCGGGAAATCGTTATGCAAAAGCGGTTTTTCGGCAACAGAATACATTGTGCGAAAAAAAACGGCGTCAATACAACTTATTAACGCCGAAGAATTTACAATGGTGGAGCAGAAGAGATTCGAACTCTCGACCTATACGATGCGAACGTATCGCTCTAGCCAACTGAGCTACTGCCCCTTGTGTCGTTTGACATGTCATTAATATAACGGATATTCCGTTTTTTACAAGCTCAAATCTGAAAAAAGTATGTTTTTTTTGCAGAACAGAATACCGATCATTGATTTTCCGCCATTCCGGAACTATATTATTCACTCAACATCAGGAATCCAGGAAGGAGCCGGTCATGAACCTCACAGATGAAATCCGCAGACTGAAACAACAACGGAATGCCGTTATCCTCGCTCATAATTATGTAAGACCCGAATTGCAGGACATCGCCGATTTCACCGGAGATTCCCTCGAACTCAGCATCCGGGCGCAGAACGTCAAAGCTCCCGTAATCGTCTTCTGCGGAGTCCGGTTCATGGCGGAAACGGCAAAACTCCTCTCACCGAACTCCATTGTTCTGCTTCCCAATCCCGATGCAGGCTGTCCCATGGCAGATATGGCAACAGCGGAACAAGTCCGCGAATATAAGAAAAACAATCCCGACGCATTGCTTGTTGCTTATGTCAACAGCACCGCGGACGTCAAAGCGGAAGTCGATATCTGCTGTACCTCCGGAAACTCGGAAACGATCATCAGCGCAATTCCCGCCGACCGGAAAGTCATGTTCCTGCCCGACCGGAATCTCGGAGCCAATATGAACCGCAAACTCGGACGATCCATGGAACTCTGGCCGGGATATTGCCCGATTCACAACAAAGTCACGGTCGATATGATCCGCGACGCCCGTAAAGCCCATCCCGGGGCTCCGGTGCTCGTGCACCCGGAATGTCAGCCGGATGTCATCGCCGAGGCGGATCACGCGCTCAGCACAGGCGGAATCCTCAAGTTCATCCGCGAATCTTCCGGCAAACAGTTCATCATCGGAACGGAAGAAGGTATCCTGCACCGTCTCAAAAAAGAGAATCCCGGAAAGGAATTCTTCCCGCTTCAGCCTCTGATGGTCTGTGAGGACATGAAGAAAATCACGCTGGAACAGGTCCGCGACGTGCTCCGCGATCTTTCCAATCAGGTCGAACTTCCGGAACAGCAGATGAAAGACGCGGTCCGGCCGATTGAAAAAATGCTCGGACAATAATCGCGAACGGGCAAATACCAACGGCAGTTATTTGCGAACGCTGTTCCTGCGGTAGTCGCGCGGACTCGTATGCGTGAATTTCCGGAATACCTTCGCAAAATAATTGCTGTCGGTAAAACCGACATTACGGGCAATCGTCGAAATGGAGTCGCGGGAATTCAGAAGCATCAGCTGCGCCTGGGCAGTGCGGAGGCGGTTCAGGTAACGGACCGGAGGCTCTCCGAGTTCTCTCATAAAAATCCGGTAAAGAGTCGCTTCCGAAATAAAAAACGACTCCGCCAGTTCCGCAATACGAATCCCCTCCCGGTAGTGATGCTGCATATAATCCAGAAGAGCACCGAGCTGAAACGCATCATGCCGCTGATCCGCCCCGGTCCCGGTCATGGAATATTCCGAAAGACGGTAAATGATCTCCATGAACTGCGCCACTGCATGAAAACGGTAACCGGGAGGCCGGTTCTCCAACGTGATTTCCAAAAGACCGATCCGGCTTTTAATCTCCTCCAGAACCTTGCGGGTCAACCGCAGATAACGAATTTTACCCGCCCCGTCATTCCAGTGAAACAGAGCACGGTAGCCGGGAGAATCCCGCATATCCAATTCCGGAATCAGATTCTTCCCGTAAAGCAGATTGACCAGCGCAAAATCTGAAACGGCTTCGTAAGCATGACTCATTCCCGGACGCAGAATAAACACATTGCCTTCCGACAGGTGGAATTCCCCCTCCGGCATCAGGTGCCGGCAGCTTCCGGCAACAACGATCACCAGCTCCCAGAAATCATGTGAATGCATCCTGCGGTTTCTCCGGTGATCATGCCACATTACCCGCAACGGAAAATCGTCTTGCCACAGCTGGTTTCCGCACCGCAGCGGAATCTGCGGATCAATGCCCGCAGACGGAACAGAAAAAAAATTCTCCGGGTCCGCCATTTTACCTCCATTCTTTTCTCTTATGAAAGAAAAATACTGTTTATTGCAGGATTTGTCAAGGTTATTTTTCAAAAATAAGCTATAATTTCAGATAAGAAGCAAAAACAGAAAAATTATCAACCGGATCATTCAAGGATATGAATCATGCCGCGGAATTGGAAAGAAACCGTTAAAAACCCGGATTCCCGTTACCGGGGAATGCCTTTCTGGAGCTGGAACGGGAAAATGGACCCCGCCAGAATTGAACAGCAGATCGAAGAATTTCATGCGATGAGGTTCGGCGGCTTCTTCATGCACTCCCGGATGGGATTGGAAACCCCGTATCTGAGCAAAGAATGGTTCGACTGCGTCAGAACCGCAGTCCGCAAAGCGGCAGAACTGAATCTGCGAGCCTGTCTGTATGACGAGGACCGCTGGGCATCCGGAACCGCCGGCGGATTCGTCACCCGCCATGAAGAATACCGGGGACAATTCCTTTATATCCGGCTGTTTCACAATCGGACGGATTACATCCCTCACCCCGCCGGATTTGGACTCTGGGCAGCGGAACTTTCCGGCAGCCGCGCCCGCAATCTGCGCCGGGTGACCTCGCCGGAACAGGCAGAAAACGGGGAAACACTGATCGAAGCATTCGTCGAAAAACAGTTGCCGGAACCGCGTTACAACAATACTTCCTATCTTGATGTACTGAACCCGGAAGCCGTCTGCTGTTTTCTTCACACCACTTATCAGCGCTACCTTGACGAACTCGGCGCGGCATTCGGCACAACCGCACCGATGATCTTCACCGACGAACCGCATTGTCTGCGCTATTCCGCGGAACGGCTCTTTCCCATGCCGTACTCCGATGTTCATGTATGCGCATGGAACAGCCGCATTCCCGAACGCTTCCGGCAACTCTGCGGATTCCCGCTGACCGACCACCTGCCGGAACTGTTCTTTTCCTCCGACTCTCATGATTCCGGAATGGTTCGGTACTTTTACTTCAAAGTTCTGACAGAGCTGTTCGTTTCCAGTTATACAAAACAAATCAGCGAATGGTGCGGCAGACACGGGATGCAGCTCACCGGCCATCTTCTCTGGGAGGATACTCCCGCCTCGCAGAGCAGAGCCGGCGCGGCCGTGATGCGTCACTACTCCCTCATGCAGATACCGGGCATGGATCAGCTGACCGAATATGCCCAGCTTTACGGAACCTGCAAACAGCTGGCATCGGCGGCACGGCAGACAGGCCGACGTTTCCGGATCAGCGAAGTCTACGGCTGTACCGGATGGGACACCACCCTCGCCGCTTACAAAGCCATGGCTGACTGGCAGTATGTGCTCGGAGTCAATCTACGCTGTCTGCATTTGAGTTACTACACGATAAAAGGCGAAGCCAAACGGGATTATCCCGCCTCGTTCTCCAGTCTCTCCAATTTTGCCGCCGCAATGCCGCTGCTGGAAGATTACTTTGCCCGTCTCGGCGTTATCCTGAGCGAAGGCCGGGAAATCCGGGACCTGCTGGTGATTCATCCACTGGAATCCGCATGGATCCTGTTGGACTCTCAACTTCAGGACGCGGAGGAATTCGACCGGAAAGCCGAAACTCTGTGCAACGAACTGCTGGCAGACGCCCTCGATTTCGATTACGGAGACGAAGAAATGCTCTCCGTCTCCGGTACCATTGACACCTTGGATGGAACGCCGGTTCTGCGTCTGGGCGAAGCCGCCTACCGGGCAGTCCTACTGCCGGAAATGAAAACGATCCGGCGGACAACTCTGGACCTGCTCGCCCGTTTCCTGGATGCAGGAGGCACAGTCGCACGCCTCGGAACCGCTCCGGAACGGGTTGACGGCGTGCTCTGTCCGGATGCGGGCGGACTATACGAGCGGCTTCTCTCCGGAATCTCCGCTGTGGAGCCGTTGGTCCGAAAGGTCCGTTTTCATTCCGCAACGGCGCGGGAAACAGCGTCCCTGCTTTATCAGCTCCGGGAACTGGAAGACGGTTTAAGCCTGACGATCTGCAACACCGGACTCAATATCCGGAACGGACAGCATACGCGCGTTTCAGAACGGCGTCTTGAATATCCCGAACTGACCGTGGAAATTGCCACAGACATCGCCGGGCAATGGTACGAACTGGAGCCGGAAAACGGAAGTCTCCATCTTCTGGAAACAAAAAAAACTGCCGGAGGCTATCAGCTGCCCACCTCTTTTCTGCCGCAGCAAACACGGATCTTTATTCTGGGAAAACCGGATGAAGGAACTCCGCAAAAAACGAAACACTATTGTTCCAAAATATCTCTGAACAGCAGCAGGATTCCGGTCCGGTTGAATCTTCCCAACTCGCTGGTGCTGGATCACCCGGAATGGGAATTCTCCAACAGAAAAGGCAAAACGTTTATCCTGCATCTGGATGACCTGCTCCGTCATGTGCTCGGAGTCCCGGTCCGGGCGGGAAACATGGTCCAGCCGTGGGCCGACAGGAAGAAGGAAGACCGAACGCTTCCCCTGACCTTGAATTATGAATTTGAGATTGAAGAAATGCCGGAAAACTCTTTGCAGCTTTGTCTGGAAGATCCGGAACAGTGGAACATCACACTCAACGGTGTCCCAATACCAAATACGGACTGCGGCGAATGGCTCGACCACGCGATCCGGAAGCGGGAACTACCCCTGCCCCTGCTGAAACCGGGAGGCAACCGGATCACTTTAACCGGAAACTATCATTCTTCCGGCTCCGGTCTGGAAGCGGTTTATCTGACAGGAAACTTCGGGATTCGCAAAAACAGACTGACCCGTCCCGTTACGGAGCTCTCTCCGGGTGACTGGTGCGGACAGGGACTTCCCAATTACGCGGGAGATGTGTGCTATTGTTTCAGCTTCGAAGCCGGAAACGGAAATGCCCTTTTGAGACTCGGCAATTTTCAGGCGGCAGCACTGAGGATCTTTCTCAACGGAAAGCTGCAAAATATTCTGGGATGGGAACCGTTTGAAACGGAACTGCCGGATCTCCGCCCCGGACACAACGAACTGGAAATCGAAGTCATCGGCTCCCGGCGCAATCTGTTCGGGCCGTTCTTCCTGTCGGACCCGCACCCGCCGCGTTTCGGTGCAGCCGCATTCCGGGAACACGAACACCCGGAACGGCGCGACCTGACGCCGTACGGTCTTTACTCTCCGCCGGAAATCATTTATTATACCAGCGAAACCAACAAGGAGGAGCTCTGAAATCCGTATCATCATGATCTTGCCAGAACACACCATAACGAATAAAATAAAAAACAGAAAGGGAAAAATATATGACAAAACCATTCAACCCTGTCTCCGTCCGGACACGGAAATCCGGTGTTCCGCAATACAGAATCCGTTTTTTCAGTCTTGTGGAACTCCTCGTGGTGATCGCCGTGATCGCAATCCTCGCCGGGCTGCTCATGCCGGCACTGAACAAAGCCCGGGAAAAAGGACTCGCCATCCAATGCCTCGGCAACCTGAAACAGTCGCGTCAGATTCTGATGCTGTATCAGAACGATTACGAGGACATGATCCCTCAGCAGGTTCTTTGGAATGGCGCATCGCTCGGATGGGTTCATCCGCTGATGGTCGGCGGATATTTGCCGAAAGCGGAAAAAAACGGCGCCAGTTATTATCTGAACAAAAACAAGATTACGTTTTGCCCCAAAACCACTCCGAACACGGAAAACAGCAACGCAGTGCTCCGGACCTACGGCATCTTTATCCCGTCATGGAGCGAATCCGATTATGAAAGCCGTCTCGGAAACATCCTGACACCCGAACGGATCCGGCTGCGTTCGGCGATTCTGGCGTCACGGCTGAAAACCTCGCCGAGTGCCACCATGCTGCTGGCGGACAACCGCAACGGCGTCGGCACCAAAGCCAGCGCAAGCGAACGCGTCAACTCGTGGGCGTGGGTCACGAAGGCTGGCGACAGCGGCGGATACATCAGCGCATGGCATACCGACCGTCAGGTCAACGTGGCGTTCTTTGACGGACACGCCGAATCCCGGAGCGTCCGCCGCCTCTACGACACCCCAAACAGATGCTGCTATTATTTTGACATCAATGGAATCAAAACCCCGACAAACTGAAAAGGAGACAGCCGATCATGAAACGGATCATTGTTCTGACAGCCGGGCTCCTCGCTCTTGCCGCAACGGGAAACGCGGAACCGGGTCGGATCGACAATTCCGCCCTGCTCCCCCGCATCATCCCCGATCCGGAAGTCCGGCTGGAGTCGCTTTCCCCCGGAGCAACCGCAAGCCCGGACTGGGTCAAATCCCTGATCATCGTGGAGGTGAACCCCTCCACCGCATCGCCGGACCGGAAACTCGCCGATATGACCGCGGTACTCGACCATCTGGCGGAAACCGGAGTAAATGGTGTCTGGATTACGCCGATCCAGGAGTGCCGCACCTATGGCGGATTCGGCCTGCACACCGTGGATCCGAGACTGACCGGTGAAAAAGAGATACCGAAACGCTGGGTACGCGTGCGGGAATTCGTCGAACAGGCACACCGCCGCAACATCCGGGTCTTCTTCGATGTGATCTCGTGGGGCGTCACCTACCGGAACAACGGCGGAGCTCCGCTCTACAAACAAAAACCGGAATGGTTCGGACCCGCAATCAAACAATGGAACGGATGGTCGTGGAACTGGGACAATGCGGAACTGCGGGAATGGTATGCCTCGCGACTGGTGGATATGATCCTGATGACCGGAGCGGATGGTTTCCGCTGCGACTGTGCCCCCGCTTACGCCGGTTATGAGCCGTTCCGGATCGCAAGACAGAGACTGCTGAACTTCGGACGCAAAGTCATTTTCATCTCCGAACGCGCAAGTTCCCGCAAAGGCGTGTTCGATTTCGATCAACTGGCGTTTCAGAAAAACAATGACCGCTCCCCCAGAGCCAGACGCTGGGTCGGCGAAGCGTTTCTGGAAGGGAATATCGTCGACATGATCAAAAACGGCGACGAACTGGTCGCACGGGATTCCGATGTCGAACCCGGCGGTTTCCGGTATTACGCTTACCAGCTGACCTGTCACGACAGCCCGCGGTTCATCAGCAACGGAAGCCCCATCGTATTCGGCTATCAGGCACTCTTCTCGCCGTTTATCCCGCTCTGGTTTCTCGGCGAAGAATGGAACAATCCCCGCACGGTGAAGCCCAAAGCCTGGAGTTATATCAACCCCGTTGACTGGAAAGCACGGGATCAGACGCCGAACCGGGATTTCTTTGAGCTCGTCAAACGGATGATCCGCATCCGCCGCTCTTATCCGGAAATCTTCGAATATTTCCCCGCACGCGTCAAAGACAGCAATATCTGCAAAGTGGAGACCGATCAGAAAGGGCGTCTGCAAGCCTATGCCCGTTACCGGAACGGACAGGCGGTCCTGATCGTCCCGAACGACGGTAAGACAGCGGAAAAATTCCGTATTTCAATTCCCCGCAGAGCGGCAGGCATCACGTCATCTTCCGTAACGGTCCGCGACCTGCTGAACGAACGCCGTCTGCTTTCCGGAAAACCGGCGACATTTGAGGCGGAAATCCCCGCCGGAATGCTCGGAGTCTATCTGGTGGAACCGGCAAAATGAACAATCTTATACTGCTGTCACTGCTCCTGTTGCCACTGATCCCGGCGGGA
Organism: uncultured bacterium; assembly: GCA_900548385.1. GTDB lineage: Bacteria > Verrucomicrobiota > Lentisphaeria > Victivallales > UBA1829 > UBA1829. The sequence continues at coordinate 47,236 of URKJ01000039.1, forward strand.
GCGGCGGCGAAACCGGGAATCTCCGTGCGCAACACTCACTTTTCCGTCCGTCTGGCCAATCCGGCGGCCACTGATCCCGGCGGAATATTCGGCTGTCGTTTTCTGCGTGCGGGCTGGATCACCGCATTATATCCGCAAGACAGCAGCGAAAACCTGTTTCACCCGGATTCCGTATCCCGATACCACAAAGCGTTCGGCTGTGCTCTGGAAATCCTGCCGCCGCTGAAACTGGCACCGGGACGGCAGCTGAAACCGGGAATCGGCATCGTGGAACCGCACCCGGTCAGCCGTTTTCAGGCAAAACCGGTCGAGCTGTTTCCCTGGCAGGCAACGGTAACGGAATCCAGCGGGCAAACCATCCTGACAGCCCGGCAAAACTCCGGAAACCACAACGGTTATGCGTATGAACTGACCGTTACGGTCCGCATTCCCGCCAACGTTCCGGAAATCGTATGGCAGCTGGACCTGCACAACACCGGCACGCGGGAACTGGACTTGCTCTCCTATCTTCACCCATTCTTCCGGTTCCGCTCGCGACACTCCTGCCGGTTCCGTCTTTCCGGAGAGATTTTCCGCGATGTCTTCCGAACACTCCCCAACACGCAGGAGAAATACAGTCCCCGGTCATGCATTCACGAAATCTCCGCCCGGTTCCAAACGGATGCCGGGTACACGGTGACGCTGGGTTCCGGCCAACCTCTCGCGCAGAGCGTGGTCTGGCACAACGGAAAAGACTGTTTTGCTCTGGAGCCGTTCGTCTCCCTGCATATTCCACCCGGAGAACGCCGAATCTGGGATTTCCGGATGAGCATCCGGAAGGACTCCGTTTTTTCTGAAAACCATGATTGAAAAAGCGGAAAACGGCTATATAGTATATACCGATTTCATGAGGGAGTAGTTTCGCGGCATCCCCGCGCAGCAAGTCAACATACCGGCCGTCCCCGAAAACGGTCTGGCTTGCTTTCTAAAATGAGACTCATGTATGACGCATTGTGCGCTCGTACAGGGTCTTTCCGTCGTTATCCTGTTCAAGCCGGCAATCAAAGCGACGGTCTTTATGGAGGAATCATGACCCTGATCGAACCGGTTCTGCTGGGCATCAGTCTTGCAATGGATGCGCTTGCGGTGTCCCTGACGCTGGGAGCGGTGGAACGCCGTCAATTCAACTGGCGGAAAATTCTGCTCACAGCGCTGTCATTCGGGATCTTTCAGGCGGCAATGCCGCTGATCGGGTGGTTCGGAGGCTCTCTCTTCGGTTCTTTCGTGCAGACTTACGGCAGAGTACTCGCTTCGCTCCTGTTGGCGGGAATCGGCGGAAAAATGATCTGTGAAGCCTGCAGATCCGATGAAGAGAATGACATCACCGCATTCAATTTCTGGCGTCTGATCGTACTGTCGTTCGCAACCAGTATCGACGCTCTGCTGATCGGAGTCAGTTACGCATGTCTGAAACGGACGAGCATTCTGCCGGATGCAGCCGTAATCGGCACGGTAACATTCCTGATTTCCGCCGCAGGCTGTACCGCCGGACGGCGTTTCGGGAATCTGTTCGGCGGGAAATGTGAAATCCTCGGCGGACTCGTCCTGATCGGCATTGGAATCAAAGTCCTGCTGTTCGGCTGATTT
>URKJ01000040.1 GCA_900548385.1 uncultured bacterium
CGCCAATTTCAATATGGCGGCGCGTCAGCTTGATGACTGGAAACAGGAAGAACTCAACGCGTAACAGCCGTTTCTGTATTTCGTTATCCGTTCCATCGCCTTTGCCAGGCGTTTTTAAATTTTTTTTGCACAGAAAATCCGGAAAATTTAATTTTTTTTGCATTTCATCTGTTGACTTTTTTTTGGAACATGCTATAATTAAAACACAAGAGGTAAAACGTTTAGTCTCTTCGGTTTGAGCAACTGAAAACAGACGTTTGAAGGCTTTGGTTGAAACATCCGGCTGTTTTATAAGACAGGGTTTATAGGCTTCCGGTGTTTTGACAGAATATGATAAAAAATTTGTAAACACAAGTGAAAAAGAGGCGAAATGAAGACAAAAATGTTCACCCTTGTAGAGCTTCTGGTTGTTCCTGTTATTGCAGTATTAATTGGTATTTTACTGCCGGCTCTGAATAAGGCGCGGGAAACGGCATATAGTTCAAATTGTATGTCGAATTTGAAAATGACGGGGACGGTTGTTTTGATGTATGTGTCGGATAACAATGACTATCTGTTTCCAGTGGATACTTCCATGGATTGTCATTGGGCACGGAGGATTTCGACGATGCTTGGAGAGAAAACCGGTTAAAGATTACGCGCTTGCTGTTACGGTCAGTGATTATATCGACCTGCGTCTGCTGGATGTTCTGCGCAATCAGTTCCGCGGCAAGCTCCTGTTGAACGGGCGGCTTGATGGATGCTTACGCCCGCAGACAGGAGGCGGTGCTTCCGGCTTATCCCGTGAAGAATAAACTGCAGCTGAAATCCGGTCCGGTTCGGAAAGCCGGGAATCTTTCCGGGAAACTGATTGGACACACGGGTGAGAATACGCCGAATTACTGGATGGTGTCACGCGAGTACACGATTCCCGGCGACATTACGAAGTTCGGCGGAAACAATGAACTGGTTGTGATCGTCCGTAATCTGCGCGACGATGCGGGGATCTGGAAAGCTCCGGTGGAGATTTCCGGCAGTGCGGCGGGCGTGGCGGAGTTTTCCGGAGGTGGCAAGACCGCCGTTCCATGCGGAGACATGACCAGTCTGATTGCACCGGAACAGCTGGCGGAGGGAACGGAAATCCTTGCCCGTTTCCATCTTCCGGGCAGCAGAGAACCCAAAGTCGCATTTGTGCGCCAGGGACGTTTCTTCTGGTACTTCAGCGACCGGGAGTTCTGCAAGGCGAATCCATCCGATCGTCATGTGCTTGATACGGTGCTTGTTCCGCAGAGATAATCCGGAACCGCCATGTTTTATTAACGATAATAAAGAAAGAGTTTGTATGGCAAAGATCATCGGGGAGGCTCTCCCCAATCTTCCGTGGCAGGAGCGTCCTGCCGGTAACAGCGATGCGGTTTGGCGTTACAGCGCCAACCCGGTTATCACCCGCGACGCGATTCCGGGTTCCAACAGCATTTTCAATTCAGCGGCGATTCCGTTTCAGGGAAAGTTTGCCGGAGTGTTCCGCAGCGACGATACTTCCCGCCGGATGCTGATCCATTCCGGGTTCAGCGATGACGGCATTCACTGGGAACTGGATCCGGAGCCGTTCCGCCTGGTCGGAGCACCGCGCGGAATCGGGGAATTTGTGTATGGCTACGATCCGCGCGTCTGCCGGATCGACGGTGAATACATTGTGACCTGGTGCAACTGCTATGCCGGTTTTCCGACGATCGGAATTGCGAAAACGGAGGATTTCCGCACATTCCGTCAACTGGAAAACGCGTTTCTGCCGTTCAACCGCAACGGAGTGCTTTTTCCGCGGAAGATCAACGGCAAATATATGATGCTGAACCGTCCGAGTGATAACGGCCATACGCCGTTCGGCGATATTTTTCTGAGTCAGAGTCCGGATTTGACCTACTGGGGCGAGCACCGTCTGGTGATGAAAGCCTCCGCCGGATGGCAGGGAACCAAGATCGGAGCCGGACCGGTCCCGATTGAAACGAGCGAAGGATGGTTGCTGTTCTATCATGGCGTTCTCACCAGCTGCAACGGATTTGTATACAGCTTCGGAGCTGCGCTGCTTGATCTTGATGAACCGTGGAAAGTCATTGCGCGCAGCAGACGCTATCTGCTTGCGCCGCGGACTCTGTACGAGTGTGTCGGTGATGTTCCGAATGTTGTGTTTCCGTGTGCCGCTCTGACGGATGCGTCCACCGGGCGTATTGCGATCTATTACGGCTGTGCCGATACCTGCACGGGGCTTGCATTCACAGTACTTGACGATGTACTGGAGCATATCCGCCGGTAAAAGAATACCCCTTTCCGGCATGGAACCGTGTCCGGAAAGGGGTGGATGTTTATCAGTTGCGCCAGTCGATGACGTAACAGATATGATTGTCCGGATCGGCGGCAAGATTGTTGTAAGCTGCCGATAATGTGTCGGGATCGGGCTTGAGAATGCCGGTCAGAAGCGGTTTCAGCTCATAGCTGCCGCGGGAGATCCAGTTGATTCCGCGCAGGATGTTGCGTTCTGTCAGCGGCATGGGATTCAGCATTTCCCATCCGGAGACGAAGCGGATTCCGCGCTGCCAGCTCAGGTTCAGGAACTCCTGACTGTCCAGTGTGCCGGGCTTGACGATGCCGACCATGCTGCAGGTCCCGCCGTTTTTCAGAGCATGTCCCGATGCGAGCAGAGTCGACGGGGCGGAAACGGTGTCGATGACCAGTTCAAATTCGTTCCGGAGTGCGGCGAATTCTTCCGGTGTTCCGGTTTCCGCGATGCCGCAGCGGTTTGCAAGTCTGCGGCGTGCTTCCGATGGATCAATGCCAAGCACGCGGCAGCCGAAGTTACGGGCTGTCTGAGCCGCCAGATTGCCCACCGGACCGAGTCCGATCACCGCCACGCGTTCCGGCAGGATGTCCACATTGTTGAACGGATGCATTCCGATGTTGATAAAACGGAGAAAACCCGCATATTCCGCCGGAAACTCTTCCGGCAGGGGAATCAGCAGGGAATCCGGGCTCAGGGCGCGGAGATTGCAGTGTGCCGCTTCGCTCTCTTTCATGCTTGGAAATACGAAAACGCGGCTTCCGTCGTCTTTACGGCCGACCATGATGTAGCCGGGTTTGCGTTCGCCGCCTTCGCGGATGCAGAACAGTTCGGTTCCGGGGCTGATCGTGGAATACTCCATGGTCAGCCGTGTCCAGCCGGCGGGGACGGTGAATTCTTCTTCCGAGAAATAAACGTTGTCAAAACCGTTGAATGTCAGAGTTTTCCGGATCATGATTCAGTTTCCTTTGTTGAATTGGCGGCGTACGGTGTCAAGGATCTGCATGGTTTTTCTGCCGTCTTCCAGAGTGGTGAGTCCGGGCTTCTGGGAGCCGGAACGGACGCAGCCACAGAAATATTTGAGTTCGGTTTCATATCCCATTTTAACGTTGTTTGCTCCGAAGTGGGCGAACTGCCAGTGACGGGCGTTGCCGTTTTCACTGGGAGTGGACGGGTAATAGTCCAGCGACTGGAATGCGTCGGTGAAGATCATGGAGCGGTTGTTGTAGAACAGTTCGGTTTCAAATTTGAGATTGCCGTAGCCGGGGGCGACAAACGTATGAAGGAGCGCGTTCATGCGGCGGTTGTCCGTATCGGTCAGCCGGATGTCGACAAGGAGGTTTTCGCCGGAAAACCGGATTTCGGAGTCGATCGCTGCGATTTCGCCGAGGAACGATGCCGCGAGATTGACAGGGTGGACCGCCTGAACCATCAGGTAACGCCAGAGAAATGACTGGTCGTCAAGTCCCGGCATACCGTATATTTCATCGGAACGGTAAGGGCCGCTGGTAAAATATTTCACGGTGCCGTAATTGAGACCTCCGAGCTCGTTTTCCGCTTCGATCCGTGCGATTTCCCGGACTACGGCACTGTGGCGCATCATGAAGCCGACCTGCCCGAAGACGCCGTTTTTCCTTGCCGCGTTACAGAGTTCTTCCGCCTGCTGCGGATTTTCTCCGCATGGCTTTTCCATGTAAAACGGAATTTTGCGGTCCGCGCAGAAGAGTCCGGCTTCGTAATGGAGACGCGGCGGACCGATGATGATGACCGCATCGGGCTGTTCCGTGAGAATCATTTCCTTGTAATCGGTGTAAGCGCGGTTTGCTCCGTGCCGTTTGCGGTTTTCCTCCGCCTGGGTTGCATCAAGAGCGCAGACCGCCTGAAGGGTGGTGCCCGGGCAGTTTGCAAGGCTGGGGTAGACGAAGCGGTTTGCATGGTCGCCGCAGCCGATAAAGCAGATGTTGAGATTTTTCATACGGTGTCCCTTTCGTTTGTTGACTTCTGTTAGTATACATGATATAGTATTCCCTGTAAATAGAAAAAACGTTTGATATGGTGGAGAAAACCGTTATAATGAGACTGCTGGTCCGTCCGCATCTGATTGATATTGACACCGGTCATCCGCCGGGATTCCGGTTTGAGCGTCCGGCTGGGGACGGCGCGTTTCTGCTGATGTGTTTCCGTACGCCTGCGCTGATCCGGACGGAGCGGGACGTCGAACGTGCGGAGCCGGGAGATGTGATTCTGCATGCGCCGGGTTTCCCGCTGTATCATACGGCGTGTTCCGGTTGTTCCGACGGTCTCCGCAATGACTGGGTGTATCTGGAACGGGAGGGCATGGAAACGCTGCTGCGCGATGTGCCGCTTCCGCTGAACGCTCTGCTCCGGACCGGTTCGCCGGGTGTGATGGCGCCGTTTTTGCAGACGGTCCGTGCCGAGCTGAGCCGTGAGGATGAGTTTTCCATCCGGATTTTGGAGAATACGGTGTTCGGTATGCTGGCGGCGGTCCGCCGGAGCGCGGAAGAGTTCATGCGGCAGGAACGGGATATGACTTCGTCGGAACGGGCTTGCTATGCGGCGTTTGTGCGTTTGCGGGAAGCGATGCTGGAGTCTCCGGAAAACGATATTCCGGTTCGCCGTCTTGCCGCGCAGGTTCATTTGAGCGCGGAACGTTTTTCGGTGCTGTACCGGAGATTTTTCCATGCGACGCCGCATGCGGAACTGATCGGCGCACGTCTGCTGAAAGCCCGGCGTCTGCTGCATACGACGGAGTTGTCTCAGAAAGAGATTGCCGATCTCTGCGGTTGGGGGGATTCCCATTATTTTTCCCGGATTTTCCGGGAAAAAACCGGTGTCACGCCTACAGAATTCCGCCGGAGGCCGATACGCTATTGATTATTCGCAAATCCATGATATATTATGATGCTGATAAATTTTATGGAGACTGATGAAATGCAGCTGCAACTGATCAAAGGAAAAATCCACCGGGCAAGACTGACCCATTGCGATCTCGATTACGAGGGAAGTCTTGAGATTGATATTGACTTTCTGAAGAAAGCGGAAATACTTCCGTATGAGAAAATTCTCGTTGTCAACGCGACGAACGGGGAACGGCTTGAAACGTATGCGATTCCCGGAGCGGCGGGCTCCAAAGTGTTCCGTCTCAACGGAGCGGCTGCGCACAAGGGAAATATCGGAGATATCGTCACCATTATGGCGTTCGGGATCCTCGACGAGCGGGAAGCTGCCGGTTTTGAGCCGAAAGTCATCGTTCTGAATGAGAATAACGATATAATCGCCTGCCGCCGCGGAAGGACTCCGGTCGCGGAGTGATTCCGTCATGTGGAAATACTACGCCCTGCTTTCCGCGTTTTTTGCCGCTCTGACCGCGGTTCTTGCAAAGGTCGGGGTTTCAGGGATCAATTCCAATCTCGCAACCGCTATCCGCACAACGGTGGTTCTCGTTCTTTCATGGGGCATTGTGCTTGCGGGCGGGAATGGAAAACAGATTGCCGGGCTGACGTGGAAACCGGTGCTGTTTCTTGTCCTCTCCGGAATCGCAACGGGGCTTTCATGGCTCTGTTATTTCAAGGCTCTGGAGCTGGGCGATGTTTCCAAAGTCGCTCCGATTGATAAACTGAGCGTTGTTTTTGCCATGATTCTGGCGTTTCTGTTTCTCCGGGAACCTGTCAGTGCCCAGGTTCTTGCAGGCGGATGTCTGATCCTGCTCGGTTCCCTTGTGATTCTCTGGTGAGCTTTATTTTACCGCGTTGAAAGCGGAACATACCGCTTTGATGAATGAACCGGCGGGGTTGCCGTCTTTCGGCGCATAGGGAGAAGTGGAGATACGCAGCTTGATGATCTTATCCCGGAACGGAAATACCGCCAGCTCGGAATTGCGGAAATCTCCGGCAATATTGATCCGGAATGCGGCGGTGTGTCCTGCAATATTCGGCGGAACGTTCAAAGTTGCTTCCCGCTGGGGGATGACCTCCGAAACCTGTTTACTTTTTTGCGGAAGCCGGAGAATCGCATGGCGGATCGAGTCAAAATGCACCCGTGCCGAATCCGCGGAAACAGTCCGGCCGGACCCCGTCAGCGAATAGATGTAAATATCCGCACTGCATCCGTCGGAATCCGCATAACGGATCACGGTTCCGATCAGTGGATTGAAGTTCCGGACGACTTCCGTTTTGCGGAATGCTCCGATCCGTGCGGGAAGAGTGACGCCGGTTTCTTCATCCAGATAGCTTTCCTGCGCCGGACGCCGTTCGTACAGGGTTCCGCCCTGTTCCGCCGGAGTACCGGGAACAGGGAACGGAAGCAGTACGGCGAGCAGGAGATACGGCAGACGGCGCATAGCGGTCATTCTCCGAGTTTTTTATGCCAAAATGTGAGTTGGGAGGCGACCTGATCATATCCGGTCCCGCCGTAGGATTTGCGCAGGGTCACGGCTGAAACGGGGGAGAACAGTTGAAGCATCGCCCCGTCCGCTTCCGGGATGACCGACTGCATTTCTTCCAGAGAAAGCGCGTTCATCGCCTTGTCGGTTTCCGCGCAGTATTTGACCAGAGCGCCGACTTTGTGGTGAGCGTGACGGAACGGCACCCCCTTGCGGACCAGTGCTTCCGCGAGATCGGTCGCCATCAGTCCGGGATCGGAAGCCGCTTCCAGCATCCGTTCGGGTTTGGTCTTCATCGTTGCGATCATCGGCGGATAGACGGACAGAATTCCTTTGGCGGTGTCGATGGAATCGAAAAGAGGCTCCTTGTCTTCCTGCAGATCGCGGTTGTAAGTCATGGGCAGCCCTTTGCAGATCGTCAGCATGGCGGTCAGGTTGCCGTACATGCGTCCGGTCTTGCCGCGCGAGATTTCGGCGATGTCGGGATTTTTCTTCTGCGGCATCAGGCTGGAACCGGTGCAGAACGCATCGGAAAGTTCGATGAACTGGAATTCCTGTGACATCCAGAGAATAATGTCTTCCGAGAGCCGCGAGATATGCATGGAGAAGATCGCGAGCGCGGAGAGCAGTTCACAGGCGAAATCGCGGTCGGCAACGGAATCCATGCTGTTGCGGGTGCAGGCTGGGAAATCAAGCGTTTTACAGACGAATTCGCGGTCGATGGGAAGAGTCGATCCCGCGAGAGCTCCGGAGCCGAGCGGCATCACGTTGAGACGTGTCCGGCAGTCGGTCAGACGACCGATGTCGCGGTCGAACTGCTCCACATAAGCGAGCAGGTGGTGTGCGAAGAGCACCGGCTGTGCGTGCTGGAGATGGGTGAAGCCGGGGAGGATCGTGGTTTTATTGGCTTCCGCCTGACCGAGCAGGGCCCGTTGAAGATTGCGGATTCCTTCCACGATTTCCAGGACCTCGTCACGCAGGTAGAGACGGGTGTCGAGTGCGACCTGATCGTTCCGGCTGCGCGCACTGTGGACGCGTGCGCCTTCGTCGCCGAGAAGACGGATCAGCTCCGTTTCGATATGCATGTGAATATCTTCGAGTGCAACATCGTATTTGACTTTTCCCTCTTCGATCATCTTCTGCACGTCGTCGAGTTTGGCGATGATCTCTTCCGCGGATTTCCGGGGAATGATTCCGGTGGCTCCCAGCATGGCGGCATGTGCTTTGCTGCCCATGATGTCGTGTTTATACAACCGTTTGTCGAATGAAATCGACTCCGTGAAATCCTGTACGCTTTTTGCTGCTCCTTCGGAAAATCTTCCGCCCCACAGTGCCATAGCCGTTCTCCTTCTCAAAAATATTGTTCGTTTGCCTCGTGAAATAATATAGCACATGGTCGCGGAAAAACAACGGCTTTTTTGCGCGGAAACGAAATTGCATGGCCGCCGCAGCACCGTCCGGAGCACTGCGGTATTGCATGTTTTAAAGAAAAAATTGCGTCAAAACAGCAAAAATATCAGACAAAAGGTCTGTTTTTCGGTTCTGCTTCGCAGTTTTTCCGGTGTTCATTCCGGTAACGCAGGGGAGGAACGCCGGTGATCCGCTTGATCAGACGGCTGAAGCGGCAGAGGTTTTCTACGCCTGAACGTCTGGCGATTTCAGCGACCGGAAGATCAGTTCCGCGCAGAAGAGACATTCCGTGATGCGCCCGCACCGCCAACAGATATTCGCCCGGAGTCCGGTGCATTTTCCTGTGAAATGCGCGGGAGAGCGTAGCGCGGTGAATGCCCAGTTTGTCACAGAGGAAGTTGATGTCAAGCAACGGGTTCTGGAATGAGCTCTGGATCAGCCTGACACACTCGCTGACGGCGGATTCCGAATTGGAAACGGGATCTTTCGGGGTTCCGGCGAGAGCCAGCAATTCCGCGATCCAGCTGATGTGCATCCGCATTTGAAACGGGTCGTTTCTTGTTACGCTTTCCGCGAGCCGGTCGAATAAATCCGTCGGGCATTTTCCGGCGCCGCGAATATGGCGCGGGTAGCCGTAGGAGAGCATGAAATCGGCGGCGCGCACGCCCTCGAAGCAGAGCCAGCAGTCGTTCCAGTTGGTGGAAACCGCCCGGTAGGAGTGGTCTTCTCCCGGAAGATAATAAAAGAAATCGCCCGGATGCAGAATGTAGCGGCGGTCGTAGAGAGTCACCTCACCGATCCCGCTGACGCTCCAGATGATCTGGACGAACGTGTTGACGAGCCCGCTCGGCGCTTCCCCTTCGCCTTCTCTGTAAGAATGCCGCCCGACGCTGAGCAGATAAAATGGAAGCGGGACCGGGATTTTCCGGTATGCGTCTTTCCGAAGATTCATGTTGTACATACGGCTTCTCCTGATCGTTATACAAAATAGCAAAAAAATGCAACATTATGGGGATTGTCATTTCCGATACTATATAGTATAATATGAAAAGTGCAACCGTTATCGGAAAATTTAAATAAGGAGATTTTGATTATGTTGCAGAGAAGAATTTGTGTCCGTTCCGGATTTACCATCGTGGAGCTCCTTGTGGTCGTGGCGATCATCATGATCCTTGCCGCCCTGCTTCTGCCCGCTTTGAATGCGGCGAAACAGAAAGGGCAGGCGATCAACTGCACGGCGAATCTGAAACAGCTGACGACCGCCGCCCAGAGCTATTATGATGATTTCGGATTCGGCGTGCAGGGGGTGACCGCACAGCATATCCGTTGGCAGTCGCCGCTGATGGAGCGTTATATCTATCCGCAGAAAGCCCGTTCCTCCACGATGTTCAATGCGCAGGTTCTGCATCTTCAGAAGCTGGATGATGATGGAGACCGCAGCGATTCCGCACGGGTCAAAGCCTACGGCGTGTTTGCCTGTCCCGCCCAGACCGCAGCCAATTACACACATCCGTTTCAGGAGGCGAATCACTACGGGATCAACCGCTTTATGAGTAAAGAGATGCCGTCAACCATTTATGGCGTCGGCTATGACGGGACCGTGCGTTACAGCCGGGTGAGGCGTCCGACACAGCGGATGCTGATTGCCGACGTCAAGGGAAGCGGAGAGAACGCCTATTCGCCGAAAGATCTTGCCGGTATTGATTTCCGTCATCTTGCCCGTTCCAATTTTGCGTTTCTTGACGGACATGTGGAAAGCCGTAACCGGAATGTGGTGCCGACTCCCGACTGGGGCAGCGGCGGGCGTTCCTATTTCTGGGGCAATCACCCCTATCCGGGCAACGAATAACCGGCGTTCGATTTTCAGACAAACTGCAAAGGAGGTTGCATGAATACAAAAAAATTGATTCTTTATGTCGCCGCCGTTCTTCTGGCGGGTTCGTGGAGCGTAAACGCGGATTCCGGGAAAGCTCCGTCGGAGTGGAAACTCATCTGGGCAGATGAGTTTGACAAAGACGGAAAGCCCGATCCGGCGAAGTGGAAACCGGAAAATACCGGTTTTCTGCGCAATAAAGAGGAACAATGGTACACGGATTCCCAGGAAAACGCATTTGTCAAAGACGGTTTCCTGCATCTGGTCGCCAGAAAAGCCGATTTGCCGAATCCGTGGTACAAACCCGGTTCTGCGAACTGGAAGCTCAACCGTGAGCGGATCGGTATTACTTCCGCGGGACTGATTACCTCCGGGCTCTTTGCCTTTCAGTACGGCCGGGTGGAAATGCGTGCCAGAATGCCGAAAGGAAAAGGGGTATGGCCCGCGTTCTGGATGATCGGGACCGACAAGCGCAAAGGCGGCTGGCCCGCGATCGGCGAAGTTGATATTTTTGAATACATGGGCCGTGAACCCGGAAAATCAAAAGTGCAGGCGGCGGTGCACTGGAAGAATCCCGCCGGGAAATATCAGCAGAAAAACAAACAGCTCAAAGACGTTGATCTTTCCGGGGACTTTCATCTGTTCGCAATGGAATGGGATGCGGATAAGATGGTCTTTTCCCTTGACGGGAAGGAGTTTTTCACATTTCCCATCGCTCCCTGTTCCGATGGAGATTTCAACGCGTTCCGCGCCCCGCATTTTCTGCTGGTGAACCTTGCGGTGGGCGGTACGCTTGGCGGAAAGGTCGATCCCGGTATTTTTCCGGCGGAATACCTGATTGACTATATCCGGGTTTATCAGAAGAAATAAGAGAATTTCCGCCCGGAGGATTGTTGACTCCGGGCGGATCGGGATCATCGCCGGAATGCGTTTGGAAGCCAGTGGTTCTTCGTGTCGGCGATACCGAACAGCAAGTCTGCGTGTTTCATCTCCGGAGTTGCCGGGGCGAGTCCGATCAGCAGCTTGTGGAGCCCCGCTTTGAGTTCAAACTCTGCAAGCTGATTCTGCATGGCGCGATGAAACGCCGGAACCATTCCGCCGCATTCCCGTCCGAACCGGAACACTCCGTCCACCCATACCTGCATATTGGCAGGGGTATTGACCAGCAGACGCACCACGCGGTCTGCTTCGACCCGGAATTCCGTTTCCAGCATCAGCAGGGATTCTCCCGGAAGAGCGGAAAAGTCGATTGTCGTCAGGTTGCCCAGCAGCAGAACGGCTTCCGCATTGTCGGAAAGAGCCGGATTGAATTTCCGGAAGTCTCCGGCAAACCACGGATGGAACACGGATCGTCTGGCGGGGATTGCAAACGGTTTCAGGTCAAATTCTGTTTCCGGTGCGTCTTTCAGTGTGACGCGGTTCCGCAATCCGGCAACCAGTTCGGTGAATGCTTCCAGTGTTGCGGGCGGCTGGATTCCGCTGATTTCTTTGCTGACGACGAGGGAATGCCCGATCGGTTTCAGCCACTCTTCCGAAATCAGATCCGGGTTGATGATACCGAAAATCGCACCGACAGTGGCTCCGGTGCAGTCGGCGTCCTGACCGCAGTTGACGGCGAGGCAGATCGTTTTGCCGAAATCCCCTTTTCCGAGCAGGAGCGCCATGATCATGAACGGCAGGTTCATTTTTACGTCGGTGAAATTGGGACTTCCGTAATGGTTCATGATCTGTGTCCGCACACTTTCAAAGGTCCCGTTTTCACACCATGCGACAGTATCGCGGATTGCCCGTGCAAGAGTGGAGTCGCCGGGAATGCAGTCGAGTCCGGTCCGGATCAGTTTCCGTAAATCGGATTCCAGAAACGCCTGACTTTCGAGTGCGGCAAGGAACTGTTCCGCATAGATGCCGTTTCCCGCATGGTCGACGCAGGCGTCTTCGTATGCGTATTTCGCCGCGAGCGCGGGATTGCCGGGAGCAAGACATGCCCAGATCTCACTGCGGATTGCCGCTCCGAGTCCGTCCGTGAACCAGTTGTCGTAAGAACCGCAGACCGGAGCGGGGATTCCGCGTTTGAGGTTGCGGATCGCAACTCCGTATTCGTCAAACGGAAAGTCGATGCATTCCGGCCACGCCTTTGCAAAATGATCCCGGCAGATGACTCCGTTCCAGTCCGTTGCAAGTTTGCATGCCCAAAGGATCTGCAAATCAAGATCATCGTTCGGCATCATGGTTGTCGGGACTGGATTGTAATAGGAGAGATTCAAGGGACCTGTGCTTCCCTCCCAGGGCTGTCCGAGTGTTCCGCCCACGGCTTTGCCAAGCCATGCGCCCAATACTTTTTTCCGGTAATCCGCGTCTGTCATGCTGTCTCCTTTTTGATAAACTGTGCACTGCAACTGTTGCAATATAGGTGTGTTTTTTGAAAAAATCAATGGGACGGCAGGAAAAAAAAGAAAAATCGCTCCACCGGAAACAAGACCGGCGGAGCGATGAATGATTGGAGATCAGCAGTCTCAGAGTTTGACGCCCTGCGCCTGAAGTGCTGCCTGAACCTTGCGGATATCCACGTTGCGCGGCTCGACTCCGTCTTTGACGGCGATGGCGGCGGCGGTTCCAACTCCCTGACCGACATTCATGCAAATCGGCATGACGCGGAAATTGGAATGTGCTTTGTGGGTTCCGGAAATGTTGCGTCCCGAAAGGAGAAGACCGTCGATTTTCTCCGGTACACATGCGCGGTACGGAATCGTGTAGGCTCCCTTGGCTTTGAACTTGTGCTGTTCGCCGTTTTTATCGAGACCGGAACCTTCGACGTTGTGGATGTCAAAGTTAAACCAGTTTTTGGTGGCGATCCAGTCGTCAAATACACGCGCTTCGACGACATCCGCCGGAGTGATCGTGTACAGACCTTTGAAATGACGGGTTTCACGGACTCCGACATTCTGGGCGGAAGTGACGAGATAACAGTTTTCATATCCCGGAGCGAACTCGCGGAGGAACATGACAATATCCGCCATCTGCTTCCGGCAGATAATTTCCGCTTTCGTCAGATCGTCGGCGTTTGTTCCGTCAATTCCGGTGACGTTCGTCATATTGACGCAGACTTCGCCGGGGATCCAGGTGGGGTAGAGCAGGACGTGACCGGCAGGTGCGGCAAGGTGCTGTCTGGCAAGCGACTGGATTTCCCCTTTCGGAACATCGACCGTCGTTTCAAAACTGCCGGGCAGGATCGCTTTGGAGTAATTCACGCCGCCGATCCGGAACATCAGAGTGACGGGCTGGCATTTGGAATCTTCTTCGCGTCCAAGCTGATATTCCGCTCCCGCGCGTGCGGCGACATCGCCGTCTCCTGTGGCGTCAATAACGATTTTTCCCATGATTGCCTGCCGTCCGGATTTGCTTTCCGTAATGATGCCGCGGACTGCTCCGCCGTCCATGACGACACCGCACACAAAGGTATAAAGTTTAAGTTTCACTCCGGCTTCGGTCAGCATATCCAGCAGGACTTTTTTCAGGACTTCATGGTTGATCTGCTGGAGCCCTGCGCCCTGCCCGGCGAAAAAGATTCCGGATTTTTCCGCCTGAACACGATTCATCATCTCCCGGTACAGGTCTGAATCGGTTCCGCTGGTGAAATGGGACATCATGCCGCTTGTCGCCATTCCGCCGAGGCAGTTGAACTGTTCCACGAGAATCGTTTTTGCTCCGTTTCTCGCCGCCGCAATCGCTGCGGAATATCCGGCGGGGCCGCCTCCCGCGACGATCACGTCCGCACGATCCGCAATCTCAATTTTCCGTTCCGGTTCTGTGTAAAACTCCATAATGGCACTCCTTTTTCAGTGGTTATGAGTCAATTTACACCGGGAAAAGTATCAAAACCTTTGTTTCAGGCTCTTTTTTCCTTGAAAAATCACGGATTTCAAAAATTCCGTTTGTCATATCGGTTTTGGATTTTTTTCGGCGGGATGTATTTGGGAATAATTCCCCGGCGTGGTTGTTTGACGACTACGGAAACGGTATTCGGTTCTCCTGCCCGAACTTGAAATGAGGTTACGATTGGGCTGTCGTGATTGACCAGACAAGCCGGGCTTTTGTCCTGTCCGCCGTCAATATAGAATTCCGCCCGGTGCTGAAGAATCCAGTTTTCCGGACGGAAAACATCCGGCTGACGTTCGGAATATTCTTTGAAATCACCGTTTTCCAGCAGTTTTCCGTTCAGGCGGACAGAATCGACCATCAGCCAGGTCCGTTCTTCGCCTTCCTTGCTCCAGCGTCCGCCGATCCGGATCCAGACTTTGCCGGACCGGTTCGGAACGAACGTGACAGAATATTCCGTCCACTCCTGTTTCAGCGGCTCTTTTGCTGCCATGGTAAGGACAAAGGGGGAATCTTCCCGGTACCATCCTGCGTTATAAATATGTGCATCGGTTTGCTTTTGTCCGCGCAGAACAATGCGATCCGGAATTGCGTTGATGTCCATCCGGAGATAGGAATTCGTGTCTTTTTCCGGGATTTTATTCTGCGCCCCGGCAAATGCCGGGATCAGCGCCAACAGGAAAAAGAGTTTATTTCGGATTGAAAATTCCATAGTTTTTTTCGCTGTTTTTAGCGATATTGAGCGCAGTGTTGCGGTCGAACGGACCGGTCATGATAACCGCTTCCGCTTCTTCTCCGAGCTGTGCCGGCTTGAAGATGCGATACAGCACGCCATCGATGACTAATGCTACCTCCCGGCCTTTGAATGATATCGCAAGATTTCCCCAGAGCATTTTTCCGCGGCGGTCCAGCGTCAGCTTGAGATCGCAGAATTGCGGATCCTCCTTGTTCAGCATGACCTCGACCTTCTCGATATTGCGCGAATGGATAAGGGAATGAGTGTTGATATAGACTTTTTTGCCATCAAATGTGGTGACTTCCTGTTCCAGAGTTTCGGAACGCGGATAGCGGACCACCTGATGAATGGAAAGGACGTAATCGGGAGTCGTTTCAAAGACACTGGGATTCAGAAATTCATTCCGTTCGATGTTCTCAAGAGTTTTCAGAGTGTCACAGGAGGGCAGAAATGCGAATACGCAGACCGCCAACGCGAATACGGTTATATTTTTCATACGAATCAGGCTCCCTAATGTAAGTTTTCTGTGGACACTATAACATTGAAAGCGGAAAAATGCAAATCCCGTATGGGATTTTCTCCATACGGGATTTGGCTTGAACAGATTCTGAAAGGACTTATTTGCTGAAATAGCGTTTCAGAAGACCTTCAAAAGCGGCTCCGTGACGGGCTTCGTCTTTCGCCATTTCATGAACGGTGTCATGGATGGCATCGTAGCCGAGTTCTTTTGCGCGTTTGGCAATGTCGAGCTTGCCGGCGCAGGCACCGTGTTCCGCTTCAACACGCATTTTGAGATTGGTTTTCGTGCAGGGAGCAACGACTTCTCCGAGGAGTTCGCCGAATTTCGCTGCGTGTTCCGCTTCTTCAAATGCAATGCGCTTGTAGGCTTCCGCGACTTCCGGATAACCTTCGCGTTCAGCCTGACGGCTCATCGCAAGATACATGCCGACTTCGGTGCATTCTCCGGTAAAGTGAGCTCTGAGACCTTCGAGAACTTCTTTGTCTTCCACTTTGCCGTCGCCGACGTGATGTTCGGTTGCCCAGGAAAGTTTTTCCCCGTTTTCCACTTTTTCAACGAATTTAGCGGCGGGAGCTTTGCACTGGGGGCAGAATTCGGGGGCGGAGTCACCTTCGTGAACATAGCCGCAGACGGAGCAGACAAATTTTTTCATTTCTTTTATCCTTGATTTAGTTTGATTGTTGTCAGCCGGATTTCCGGCAGTTCCTCCTGATGGGAATTTAATGTAGCACAGGTGTAAAAAAAGTCAAGTAAAAATAAGAATAATTCTTAATTATGTTTCAGGAGAGACCGCTTTCCGCAATCCCTCTCCGGCGAAATTGAATGCGCAGACCGCAAGGAAGATCGCGAGACCGGGCCAAAGGGTCAGATGCCAGTAAGTAACCGGATCGGGAAAAGCCTGACGCAGAAGTTCCCCCCAGCTTGCGGCGGGATCCTGTACGCCGAATCCCAGAAAGCTCAGCGAACTTTCCGCCAGAATCGCTCCGGCGACATTAAAAGTAAAAGTGACGAAAATCGGGCCGGAAACATTCGGGAGCAGGTGGGAAAACAGGATCCGTCCGGTCGGAACTCCAAGGTTTTCCGCTGCGGAAATATAGGGAAGTGCACGCTGTTTCAGTGTTTCGCCGCGCACCAGACAGCACAATCCGGGCCAGCCGCCGGTGAACCCGATTACCAGAATCACCAGAAGAATGGACTGCCGGGAGTCATAATCCAGCATGATCGACATCAGAATCAGGAGCAGAAGGAAAGTCGGGAAGCAGATCACGATTTCCACCAGCCGCATGATGGCAAGGTCGGTCCTGCCGCCGCGGTATCCGGCAAGAAGACCGAGAAATGTGCCGATCAGCATGGAGATCGCGGTTGCCAGGAAACCGACGGCGGTCGAGACCCGCGCCCCGTAAATCATGCGGGCGGCGACATCGCGCCCGGAGTGGTCCACGCCGAGCCAATGCGCTTTTGACGGAGACTGATAAGGAATACCAATCGTTTCAAACGGACCGTATGGAATGGGGGCTTTGAGTACAAAACCTCCACTTTTCCGGATGCGTTCGCTCTCACTTCTCCAGTCGGTTCCGTCAAATTTGACGGAACTGGAAAGAAAAGGCGTCAGAATCAGCAATGCAGCCGTCATTAATCCGGCACATTTTAAAAGACGTTTTTTCCGCCTCAGAAACCACAGAATCAATACAGCCGCAGGAAGATAGAGCAGACAGTAGTTGAAAAACAGTTCGATGAAGACTTCCGGACTCCGGGTGCTGAATAGTCCGCGGAATGCCGGAAAACTCCATGCTCCGTCAGATATTACGAGAAGCGGTTTTTCATTGGAAAGCAATGGTGCAAAGACAGCAATTGTCAGCATGAACAGAATCAGAATAAATCCGGTGGTCGCCGCCCGGTTGGAAAAAAAACGCCTGCGGATCTGTTCCGCAGGCGAGTCGTCATGGGACACGGTTTTGCTCATTGTGTCTCTCAGTGGGTGTCAGCGTTCATATCCGTTGTAAACAGCATGTAGATGGAAAGCAGGAGAAACAGGGTCGTGACGGCGCAGGAATAGAAGATCAACGCGATCAGCGGGACTGTTCCGACCGCCATATCGTGGAAATAAAACAGCGGATTCAGGAAACTGTAATGCACGGCAAAAAGCAGAGAGTCCGCCAAGGGAATCATGCCGTCCGGGAAAAGCGCCATTGTCAGCGGCAGAAACGCCATCACAACACAGAACAACAGATAGAGTGCGGTGAAGATCATCGCGCCCAGCGCTCCGGCAAGAATGGAGAATGTGATATTTGCCGCGATCAGCGGAAGCAGGATCAGAGCGGGGATGAACTGCCGCAGAGCCATCTGGAACGAATTATAAGGAACGACGCCGAATCCGAAAAATTTACTGGAGGTGAACAGAACGAGCTGGAGAAAGAGAAAAATCGAGAATGCCATGATCACAATCGCTGCAAATTTTCCGGCAAGGTAGCGGAGCCGTCCGACCGGTTTGGAGAGAATCACGAGAATCACGCCGGAATTAATGTCGGACGGAATTTCGGAGGAACCGTAAAACGAAGAGATCAGGATACTGATGATCAGGGCAACGCAGGAGCCCATTGCGATGGACGGGGTTCCGCTGCTGCCGGAAAACGCATAGGAAAACAGGGAACCGCGGGCAACCTGTTCCGTTACCGGATCGGCAGTGTTGGTAAACAGGCAGATCAGTGCGGCAACGATCATCAGCAGATAAAATGCCGATTCCCGCATTTTCAGAAGAGAAAATTGTGCAATAGCCCACATATCCGTTACCTCGCTTCCTGTTTCTTTTGATCTGCTATATACGTTCTGAACGGCGGCTTGGTTTTCTGCATTTCATTTTTCATTTGAAAGGCTTTTTCGTAAGCGGCCTGATCATTTACGAAGACTGCGCAACGGGCAATGAGATCGTAAATATAATCGTATTCCCGGAAATGGATCTGATCAATGGAGTAGTCCAGAAGCGGACGGAAAGCTTCCAGACGCAACTCTGCCGTGACGGGAACGGAAGTCAGCCGCCGATAAACTTCCTGCCAGGTGCGGAAAATCAGAATTTCGTCCGACAGTGATTTGATGTATGGAAGAAAAACATGCTGCATAAAGTCGCGATCATCTGTCAGCTGGGCGAATACATTGGCGATTTTCGGATCCTTGAGATAAGCGGGATTTTTGCGAAGTTCTTCCGCAACAGCGCGGCGCTCTTTCGCATCGCGGCAATGACGGACCAGTTTGAATGCCGCTTCCAGTTTCTTTTCCGGTGCGGCTTTGGCATATTCGGCGCGCAGATTCAACAGAGTGTGGTAATCGCGGAGATTGTAATTATATTGGCTTCGGTTGATAGCATTCTGATAGGATTCCGCTTTTTTGGAAATCGCTTTCATCCGGGTGATAAGTTCCGCATCGCCCGGAAGTTCGCGCTTTTGTGCAAAGCGTTTGGTTGCATCGTTGGCGATCCGTGCGGAATTGCGTTTCAAATTGTCGAACAGAGCGGCATAATCTCTGATAAGGAAAGAATCCACCGGTTTTTCAAGCAGCGGCAGGAGAAAGTCCGTGTGAACGATATGAAGATTTTTCAGACCGAGTTTACCGAGACGTTCGCGGCCGTCTTTCCATGCGAGGAAAATTTCTTCCGGATCGGTCAGAGTATTGATAAAATCATAATATTTCCGGATGGAGATTGCTTTGGGATTTTTGGGATCGTGCAGCATTCTCATGTAGGGCCGGTACAGGGTTTTGAACCCGGCATAAGCGGGATTGTCAATAAATTGAAGCATCAGTTGATTATGTTCATCCATGTCGCGGGTATGGATGGCAAGGGCATACGCCGTGCGGAGTTTGTCGGCTTTGGTCTCCGCCTCGTCATACTTCTGTCGCAAATCAAGGTAACGGGCGCGGTATTCGAGCTCCGTTTTGGCTTTCGGCGGAAGCCAGTCAAGGACTTTTGCAAAGTCAACCTGGTCACGCTTGATCGGTTTCAGCATGGCGGTACGCAGCACTTTCTCCGACACAAAATAAGTGATGAGAGAAAGAATCAGGACCGCCACCATTCCGATGGTGGCGGTCTTGTGCCGGGTAACGGTTTTCTTTTTCGAAACCATTACTTCTGCTTAGCTCCGCAAACGGTGCAATACGGTGCATTGCCGCCTTTGAGTGTTGCCTTGCAGGTTTCGACTTTGCAGAGGCCCCAAACCGGGACTTTGTTTCCGCAGGTCGCACAATGCTTGTCTCCGGCGTCATAGGTCGAGGTGCAGTTCGAGCAGAGGTGAGCTTTGTCGAAGATGCGGTTGATGACCGTATCCGCCAGTTTTTTCCCGGCAGCCGTCGGGGTGTAGTCGTCGGAAGCGACTTTGACATCTTTCAGGGCTTTGATGATGCGGTCGTTCAGGTTCTGGGCGTAGGAGCTTTCGCGTCCATAGGAGCCTTCAAGACCGGATTTCTGATTGGTTTCCCATTCGTCGAAGAGGACCTGGAGAAGAGCGACGCGTTCATCGCCTTTAAGAGCCGGGTTCTTCTGCGCCAGCGATTTGGCTTTGGCGCGGAAATAGCTGCTGACAACATAGGAAGCTCCGCTGTCGCTGCCGGCGCGTTTCATCGCCATTTCGAAGAAGCGGACCGCCTCATCGTAATTGGCGGGCTTGGCGTTGTGCATCATCACATAACCTGCATAGAACGGGATCTGCCAGTTGTTTTTGAGATATTCGTTTTTGCAGGCTGTATCAAGGAACTCAACCGTTTTCTGCGGGTCGGCAATGGAGATCAGCAGAGCACCGTCCTTGTAAATCTTTTCGAGATTCGGATCGAGACCAATGAGCTCCTGAAGTTTGGCGGAAACGTCTTTTACATTGGATTCGTCAACGGTCTGGAGAGAACCGAGATAGTTGACGAGACGCATCCACTGCACGTCGGAAGCGAATTTGTGGAATCCCGCGATCGGGGTGCCGGAGAGATTGGCTTTTTCCGGCGCGAATTTCAACTGCTCTTTATTCAGCTTTGCCGAGAGGAACGATGCGGCGATGAACGCAACGACCATCACAATAATATAGATCGGAAGTCTTTTCATTCTGATTACTCCTTGATTACTTGATATCTTTGCGTTCAAAGATAATGCTTGCAAGAGAAAGGGCGAACGCCGCGTAGCAGATTCCCCAGACGGCAACCAGCAGGATGTACATCCACGGAATGTTGATCTGGTAAACCGCATTCGCTTTGAAGTTGAAGAGATCGAGGTCCGGAAGAATGCCGCCGTAGAGTCCCCAGACATTCTGAAGGATCTTTGTGGAGAACGCGAACCAGATCACGACAACGGTAATGATCGGGGCAATCACTTCCGGAAGCAGTACCGCAAACAGAACGCCGAGAGCGGACATCGGAATCAGAGCCAGAATGACCAGGAGATGGGACTGGAACATTGCCAGGTCGATCCGCTGGGCGAAAGAGATATTGAAAACGATGAACGAACCAACCGCGATCAGGAAGCAGATCACGGCACCGGTGACGATGCAGCCGATCATCTTACCGAGGAGGTACTGGAAACGGCCGAGCGGTTTTGCCAGCAGTGTGGACGCCACACCTTCGCGCAGTTCTTTCGGGATCTCAAATGTCAGAGAGATCACGACGAGCAGAGCCGCGATGGAATTGAGTACAAGAGCTACGTCGATCATCAGCTCCTTGTGAAGTCCCATCGAAAGAACGTCGTAGTTGATGGCGCTGGCGACAAGTACCAGTGCGCAGAAGATAAGAAAGTACACGACTTTCATGCGCAGCACGTTTTTCCAGGTGCCGCTTGCGATTGTTATGATTTCGTTCATAACCGATCTCCTTTTGTTTTAGTTTTTTATACTGGTTTGGGTTTATATTATACGTTTGCGTTTTCGACGGTGCGGAAGAAGAAATCCTCCAGTTTTTCGCGTGAAGCGGAGATTGTCAGCGCTTCGGGCGAATCCTTTTTCAGATTCTCGATCTTCTCCATAAGCTGTGGTGCGTTGTGCGGGAAGGAGAGGGTCCAGCCTCCGTCAGGATTTTTCACACTGCCTTCCGCATCCGCCATGAGTTCCTTGAAAATATGATCGGCACCCGGAGCGATTACTACGTTGACTCCGGAGGCCGCGAGCAGAGCGTCCAGTTCTCCCGTACAGAGGAGGTGGCCTTTTTTCAGGATCGCGATCCGGTCGCAGATCTCTTCCACGTCGGAAAGAATGTGACTGCTGAAGAACACGCTGGTCCCTTTTTTCTGCTGTTCGATAATGATCTGTTTGAATTCCTGACGGCCGTAAGGATCAAGACCGAGAAGCGGTTCGTCAAGGATCAGAAGTTCCGGTTTGTTGAGAATCGCCTGTGCCACTCCGATCCGCTGAAGCATGCCGCGGGAGAACGAGCCCAGTTTTTCTTTTGCGTGATCCGCCATTTTCACCGTGTGGAGCGCTTCTTCGATTGTTTCATTGCGGATTTCGGAAGGGATGCGCAGCAGTTTCGCACAGATGGAGAGGAATTCCCGTGCCGTCAGCTGTTTGCTGAACGCCGGAGAGTCGGGAAGAAAGCCGATTTTTTTCTTCACATCGACATCATAGGCGGGTTTTCCGAGGACGGTTGCCGTGCCTTCCGTTGGTTTGATGAGGTCCATCAAAATTTTGATCGTTGTTGTTTTTCCGGCACCGTTAGGACCGAGAAAACCGAAAACAGAGCCGCGGGGAACGGAGATCGTGAGCTCATCCAATGCCTTGGGCCCGCGTGAAAACCAGTGGCGGTAACATTTGGACAGCCCCTCCGTCTGAATCACATATTCATCCATTTGGATATTCTCTCCCTTGTGTTGATTCTCTTAAACAAACACTGATTCCATCTATAATAAACTACACTATCCTGATGGAAACAATACCATAAAAAAAGTGAGAATCAAATCTTTTTTCATTTTTTTTCCAAAAAAAGTTGGAAAATCATGGGTTTTTCATGTTTTTCCCTCATTTCCCCGGAAGATTTGCTTTTGTTTTATGACAGTTTTTCCCGCAGGAAACGGATGGCGGATGCGATATCTCCATCGGGATCCGGTCCGACTTCCCGTTCGATGGTCAGGAAACCGTCAAAACCCCCCTCTTTCAGAGCTGCAAGATAGGAATTCCACTCCACCTGACCTTTTCCGAGTTCGACTTCCCGGAACAGTTCGCCGGTTTCTTCGACCAGTTTTGCGAATCCGCCTTCCGCGAAAGCGCTGTATACCCGTGCCGGATCACAGTCGCGCAGATGCACGCCGTCCTTTGCATGGGTATGGACGATGTACGGTGCAAGCAGGCGGACGGCTTCCGCCGGGTCGCAGTTCTGCACCATTACGAGATTGGCGGGATCCATATTGACTCCGACGCCTTTGCTGTCCACGTCCAGCAGAAGCTGTTTCAGTGCCTTCGGAGATTCCGGACCGGTTTCTATGGCGAAAATCATGCCGTTGTTTTGTGCGTCACGCCCCGCCTGACGCAGAGTTTCAACAATATTCGCATAATGTGCCGATGCGGTATCCGTCGGAACCACACCGATATGAGAGGTCAGAACGCCGGTTTCAAACACACGGGCGGCTTCCATGATCCGCCGGGTCTTTTCCAAACGTTCCGGATTGCCTGCCGGATCGGAAAAACCGTGTCCGCCCAGATCCGAACAGACGGCGGAAACAGCGAGACCGTTGTCATTCGCCAGTGTTTTGAGCGATTTGAGCTTTCCGGGCGAGTCGTTCAGCATGTCGAGATACCGGCTGACGGCATAAATCTGGATACCTTCCGCGCCGAGTTCACGGGCGCGCCGGATCCCTTCCTCCAACGGACGGCGGAGGGATTCCACAATCATTCCGATCTTCATCTGTCACCTCATCATGTTTACGGTTCCGCTGTTATTCAGCGCCGCATTTATATTCTATCACAGGATTCCGGCAATTCAAGGAAGCAATGAGAAATTCTCTGATCACTCCGGCAGACGGACGTCTGTCATTTGGTGATTTTGAAAATTTTCACGCTGCTGACCGTGACTTTGGTATTGGCAGGAATATGTGCGAGTTCCATTGCCGCGACACGGATCGGGTAATCCGCTTTTGTCTTGAGTGTGAACGGAATGGAGATTTTTGCGGCGGCTCCGGCTTTGAAATCGACAGTCGTTCCGGCAATCCAGTCCCATTTCGGCACATTGCGGATGATATAGACTCTTGTCTTTGCCGCCTGGCTGAGTGTGATCGTGCAATCCATGCGGTAATTGCCGGCTTCAAGCCCCGCGGGAACCTGTGTGCCGATCTGGATGGATTGTGCGTGTCCGATGACATCCACGATCAGGGCTGTGTTTTTCTGAACCTTGATGACCTCTTTCTTCGGGGACCAGGCTACGGAATCTTTTTTAAAGTTCGCGTTATAGACCTGTGTTTCCGCCGCGCTGAGTACAGCGGCGAACATTCCTGCGGCAAAAAGTGCTGCGATCAGTTTTTTCATGATGATATTCCTTTCGTTTTATAATCATGACAGCTGATTGTCAAAAGTGAGAAAGATACCACAAATAACCGGAAATGCAAACCATTCCGGTTAAAAACAGCTAAAATCGTGAGAAATGACGGTTTTGCGGATGATTATCCGTTTCCGCAAAACCGCTTTTTCCGGATTATTGCTTTGTGCTGATACGCAGGAATTCCTGAATCATGGGAGAAAACTTCACGATGACCGGGGTGAAGACGATTGCCACCATGCTCATCAGTTTTACGAGGATGTTCAGGGAGGGACCCGATGTATCTTTGCAGGGATCGCCGACCGTGTCACCGATCACCGCTGCCCCATGAACCGGGTTTTTGCTTCCGTCCGCCAGCTTTTTACCACCGAAATTGCCTTTTTCGATATGCTTTTTCGCATTGTCCCACGCTCCGCCGGCATTGTTCAGCAGACATGCCAGCGAGAACCCGGCGGCGAGCCCGCCCGCAAGGAGTCCCATCAGCCCGGCGACACCGAGGATCAGACCTGTTGCCACCGGAGTGATGATCGCAAGCAGAGAGGGCAGCATCATTTCACGCTGGGCGCCTTTGGTGGAGATTTCCACACAGCGCGCATAATCGGGAGTCGCCTTGCCGTCCATAATACCGGGGATCTCCCGGAACTGCCGGCGGACTTCTTCGACCATGCTTCCTGCGGCGCGTCCGACCGCTTTCATGGTCAGGGCGCAGAAAACGAACGCCATCATTGCGCCGATGAACAGTCCGCAGAGCAGGAACGGGTTCATGATATTGATATTGTAAGCCTGTGTCAGAGCGGAAATATTATCGACCATCCGGTCATTGAGTTTGGCAAGCAGTTCTCCGTCGAACGCTTTGAATTTGCGCCCCCAGATTTCGACCTCCTGAATTTCCGCTGCCAGCAGAGCCATGGCCGTGAGTGCGGCGGAACCGATGGCGAATCCTTTTCCGGTTGCGGCGGTGGTATTGCCGAGCATGTCGAGTGCATCGGTGCGTTCCCGGACCTGCGGAGGCAGATGCGACATTTCCGCGTTTCCGCCCGCATTGTCGGCAATCGGACCATAAGCGTCAGTCGCAAGGGTGATGCCGAGCGTGGCAAGCATTCCGACCGCGGCAAAACCGATGCCGTAAAGACCGTGGATCGTTCCGCCGCCTTCGGCGATGGTGCGGAAGCCGCCGGCGAATCCGAACGAACAGATGATTGCGATCACGGTCGCCAGAACCGGGATTCCGGCGGAGAGCATGCCGAGCGCGAGTCCGTCGATGATCGTCGTTGCCGGTCCCATCTGCGCCTGAGCGGAGAGTTCCCGGGTCGGTTTGTATTCGTCAGAGGTGTAATATTCCGTGGAATAGCCGATCACAACGCCGGCGATCAGTCCGGAGACGACTGCACCGAAGATTCCCCAGGTGATGACGTTGCATTCCGCGAGGATCGCGCATGCGATCAGGATCAGTGCGGAACTTCCCCAGGTTCCGGTCCGCAGAGCTTTCAGCAGAGTCATCATGCTGGAACCCTCTTTACAGCGGACCGAGAAGATCCCGAAGATGGAGAGGAGGATGCCGATTCCCGCGATGATCAGCGGAGCGTTGACCCGGCTGACGATTTCCGCGTTGGTCAGTTTGCCGGACACCGCCGGGAGAGCGGCTCCGAGAGCGGATGTCGCGAGGATCGAACCGCAATAGGATTCGTACAGGTCGGCGCCCATGCCCGCGACGTCGCCGACATTGTCACCGACGTTGTCGGCGATGGTCGCCGGGTTGCGCGGGTCGTCTTCCGGAATACCGGCTTCGACCTTCCCGACGAGGTCCGCCCCGACATCCGCCGCTTTCGTATAAATTCCGCCGCCGACGCGCGCAAACAGCGCCTGAGTGGAGGCTCCCATGCCGAATGTCAGCATCGTCGTCGTGATTTCCATCAGGCGGTGGGACGGATCGAAGCCCGGAGCCACGAGTTGGAGACCGAGAAACTGGAGACCGTTATGCATGTGATCCGCCGTGTAGACCAGTTTGTCAAGAATGAGATACCAGACCGTGATGTCGAGCAGTCCGAAGCCGACGACCACAAGCCCCATGACCGCGCCCGAACGGAACGCGACCTGCAAGCCGCGGTTGAGGCTTTCGCTGGCTCCCTGAGCCGTCCGGCTGGACGCCGCCGTTGCGGTTTTCATACCGAGAAAACCGCAGAGCCCGGAAAAGAATCCGCCGGTCAGAAATGCGATGGGAACAAATGGATTCTGTACTCCGAAAACCGCCAGGATCAGAAAAATCACAAACAGGATGGCAAATACGATTCCGACGCGGGAATATTGCTGCTTCAGATAAGCCATTGCCCCTTCGCGGACATAACCGGCGATCTCTTCCATCCGTGCGTTTCCTTTCTGCGCGCCGATCATGAGACGGTAACAGATGAACGCCGCGGCAAGTGCAATCAGCGCACAGACCGGAGCGATCCACCACAGCGGAGTGATTCCGCTTGCGGGCATTTCCTGTACGGGAAGGACGCGTTCCGGTGTTTGGGCGGCCAGTGTTCCTGCGGTGAGAACACACGACAGAATTCCGGATGTTTTCAACATGGTGTTTCAACTCTCCTTGGTTTTCAATTATTATAAATGTAAAATTAAAACGGATTGTTTCCGGTAATATGAAGTGCAAATCCCGTTTTTTCAACTTTTTCCCGCAGAAAAAAATGAAATTTTTGTTTCCGGGGAGTTGCCGGAAAACAAAAACGGGTCACGAAGAGCGTTTGCAGACTCCGTGACCCGTGAAGCGCCGGTTCGGTTTACCAGCGGATCGCGCTTTCGGTGTGATACGTCGGGAACGTATCGGGATCGTAAGGGAACGGTTCGGCATCGGTGCTGTTGCGTCCGATCAGGGAAACTGCACCCGGAATTCCGCCGTTACCGCGCAGATCGTTGACGCGGATCACGATTGCAAGTTTGCCGGAAGCGGTCAGTTTTGCGGGAATCCGGTAGTGCCGCGGAGCCGCCCAGTAGCCTTTTGTGCTCTCGTCGGTGGAACCGATTTTAACGCCGTTGACATAGGTGTCGTCCAGATCGTCGATTGCTCCGGCGGAGAAAATCAGGTCGCGTTCCCGGAATTTTTCCGGCAGAGTGACCGTTTTTGCATACCAGGCGATTCCGTCGTAGGAACGGAGGCTGCCGAACTCGCGGGGAACGGTTTGTGATTCCCAGAATCCGGGAACTTTGAGCGTTGTCCATCCGGAAGCGCTGCCGTTAAAGTTCCGCCACCCGGATTTGAGTCCGGTATTGGCGGGATCCGTGCGGAACTGCCAGTCGCCGTTGAGGGACAGAACGTCATCCGCTTTGCGCGGGGTTTCCAGATAATGCGTGAGGTCCGGAGAGACCGTGCCGAGCAGGCGGTTTTCGATCTGCTGGAGCCGTTCGAGCATGACATGCTGAGCCCAGTAGTCGGAAATTTCCTGACTGATCGCTTTGGTTTCCGCAAGGCGTTTTTCCAGCCGGGAACGGTCGAAACACGCGAAATAGATCGTTCCTTTTCCGAGTTTGAGCCGGGAGACTGCCGCCGGTCTGGTCAGCGGTTCCACATGATTTCCGGAGACTGCGGAAAACGGCATCGGCGACGAGAAAAAGAGGTCGCGGCGGGAAAGATCGCCAAGCACGGTTTTGCCCGCATCGGTCAGTTTGAATTCAAAGGAACTGCCCTTTTCCGCAGAGACTCCGAGTTCGCGGAAGAGTCTGGAGTCCGGTACAGTCACGACTGCCGTTCCGCCGTTGCGGACAAAATCCAGCAGATCGCCGCATGTTTCCGCCCGTTTTCCGGCGGCGGGAGGAACCGGGCGTCTGACGGAGTACCGTTCTGCGAGCTCGGCGAGCAGCTGCGCGGCGGCAGGTTCCCGTCCGGTCCGCCCGGAAAGCTCCATCTGGCAGAGAACCATGCTGCCGTTTTTCCCCGGAAGTTCCAGCAGGGCGGAATAGGCGAGGTCAAGCCCGCAGCTCAGAAGGGAAACCGTTCTTCCGAGTCCGGTCCGGCGGATCGGCGTGGAAGCGACCGTGTTCAGCGTATTCCAACGCCAGAGCTGCTGAGGGATGGAAATATAAGCTTCCGGTTCCGGCATCGGCTTGTTTGCAACCAGCGTACTCGGACCGTCCCAGTTGGCGAGTTCCCGTTCGGAGAGCGTGTGGGGAAATGCGCCGGAGGTGATTTTGAATACGTTGCGTGCATCCACCGGCATGGTGCGGAAACCGAGTTTGGCGAGTCCTTCCGGCGTCTGCTCCAGCAGCAGAATATTGAGTTTTGCCGAAGCGAGTCCGACGCTTTTTGCCCAACGGAAGAATTCCGGTTTCAGCAGTGCGTTTTTGCCGATGATCAGCAGGTCGAGCCCTGCAAGAGAGCGGAGAGCTGCCGCATCACGGAACTGAATGCCGGCGTTTCTGAGGTCGGCAGCGGAGTTTTCCGAGTCGTACAACGCGATGACGCCCTGTTTTGCCGGTTTGACTGCCGGGAATACCGAGAGTTCCACGCGGTCGGTTTTCACATTTTCCGGTCTGGATACCGTGGATTCCAGAGAGAACACGGTTTTTACGGAGACTGCCGGAGCTTTGAATTCAAACGGGAGACGGACGATTTCGCCGGGTTTCAGCTTCCGTGTAACGGTTCCGGTCTGCAATACGCGTCCGGCGGAGTCTTTCAGAGAAAGAGCCGCTGTAATTTCGTTTTCCCGGAGAGTATCGTTGATCAGGAACAGCATTCTCCGGATGACGGATCCCGCATAATAGGAGGAACGTTCCGATGTGGGTTCTTCCTCCGTTCCGCCGATGAACACCAGAACGGGGGCGAACGCGTCGCGGATGGCGAGTCCGAACGGCATCGGTTTGCTGTAATCGGCATCGTCCTGATACTTGCTTTTCAGAATATCCGGATGCCATCCGTTGCGGCGGAAGTCGCCGGGGTCGACCCGTTTTTTATAATTGAGCCTGCGGAATCCGTAGGTGAATTCGCCGAACGGGCAAATGCCCGAAATTCCCGATGCGCGCCAGTGCCTGATCGTGTTGCCCAGCAGGTAGATTTTGAGTTTTGTATAGCGCTCAAAGTCGCGGAAATGATAACTTGCAAGTGTGACGCCGAAGAACTCTTTTCCGTCGCGGCTTCCGGCGGAATAGTTGTTGACAAGTTTCTGGGAGGCGTCGTAACCGTCGTTGCCGAGATAACGCGCGGCGTTTTCATGAATGAACTTCACCTTGGAGGTCCCGTGAAACTGCCGGTCCATCCCGGTCATGCTGGAAACGTAGGGAAAGGAGGTTTCGATGATATGCAGCGGCTTGGTTCCGCTTTTGCGCCACTCTTCCGCCCATGTGCGCCGTTCCGCCTGAGGCCACCAGCAGAAATAGGCGTTGGAGTTGATGACGGGACCGTGAAATCCGCCCGCCTGATAAAAGAACGGGCGTGTGGTGTCATACTTGCGCAGGATCGTTTCTCCGTTCCGGGCGACTTTGTATTTGTCGGCCTTGGAATCGGGCAGATAGCCGTCCATCATTTTCAGCGGATGATAGTCCAGCGAATATCCGAGGAAGTTCACCGAAAGGTACCACATGACGATTGACGGGTGATTGTTCCATCCGCGGATGTCCGCCGCCATACGGTTTTCGAGCTGAGTCCGCGTTTCCGGAGTGTTCCACATGGCGTATTCGTTGCCGGAGATTCCGCGCAGATTCATCATCAGCAGGATGCCTTCTTCGTCCGCGACGCGCAGAACGGTGCTGATGTCGTCATTCACCATATTGAAGGAAAGACGGATCGCGTTGTAGCCGAACCGTTTGAGTGCACGGTACATTTCGCGTACTTTTTCCGCGTCGCAGGTGAAGTTGATGCATTCATCCGCATTGAACAGATGAACGGTTTTGCCGTTGAGTTTATAGTTCTTTCCTTCGATTCCGAATTCCCGGAAACCGAACCGGATCGGGAATGTGGAGTCGAGTTTTCTTCCGTCCGTGCCGATGCTTTCCAGTGTGCAGGTGTAGAGATTGGGATTCTGCCAGTCCCACAGCAGCGGATCGTTCCAGTTCCGGGAGAATACAATTTCTTTTTCCTCTCCGGGGTGGAGGGTGACGGTTCCGCTTTCAAACGGAGTCGGTGCGTTGGTTCCCCGGACAGTGGCACGGACACGGAGCGACTGTTTTTCCCTGCTCCGGTTGCGGACGGTGGCGCGGATGCCCAGCTTTTTCTCTTTGACCGAAGTCATGATCTGCGGGTATTCGACGGAAACATCGGATTGGATCCGCAGGGTGATATTGCTTTTGACGCCGCGCCATGCCCAGCGCTGGGAAGCTCCGGAGAGATAGAGCTGTACATAGTTCGGTTTGTCAAAATTCAGCAGGGCGGGATCAAGCGGAATTGTGTGCGCATGTTCGCCCTTCAGTTCCGCCGCGAATTTCCCGTTCAGAAAGAGACGTCCCGTTTCTGCGGAAAACGCGTCGAAATGAAGACTGAGCCGTTTCGATTTCCATTCCGGTTTCAGGATCAGTTCGCGTTCCCAGTAGCTGTCGCTGAGTTTGTAGCCGCGCACGCCTTCCCACCAGAGAGCTTCACCGAGCGGTTTGAAATTGCGGTCGCGCATCATGAACACATGATCGGTTCTGCCGTTGTCATAGCCCGCGTAACGTCCGGGAACCGCCATATAATGCCACTTGGCGGCATCGGGTTTCCGTCCGGGAAGCGTGAGCTGAAAACGCCAGAGAGCATTGAGAGTGATGTCTGTCCGGAAATCGTTGCTGCGGCTTTCCGCCCCGTTGAGATCCCAGAGCTTTTTCTCCTGTGCATTGGCGGGTGTCAGGGCAAATGCTCCAGCGGTCGGAATCGTCCGCCTGAATGCCGGGATCGTCCTTGCGGGCGATCTCCGCGCGGATTTCATCCGGCGTCAGAATGGAAGTGTAGAGCCGGAGCTCGTCGATGATTCCTTCCGCCTGAGTGATACTGTACATGTCTCCATTCGGCATGTCGCCGACAAAGACAACGGATTTTGCAGCTTGCTTCCGCGGTTTGAACGCAAACGTGGCGGATGCGGCCGTTTTGCCGTTCAGCATCAGCTCCATTTTTCCTGTTTTGCGGTTGCAGACGGCTGAGATATGAACCGGCTGTCCGACTTTCCAATCGGAAATACCGGCGGTGATCCGTTGCCCCGCGACCTCGAAAATCAACTGTTTTCCCTGCCGGAACAGTTTCCAGACATCGTTTCCGGAGCGGGAAGAGACCAGTCCGCGTTCATAAGTGTCCGTTGTAACCGCCGTCCCGGGAATGAAAAAGAGAGAGACGGAGAACTCGTCGCCGTTGCTGCCGGAGACATCGGAGATCGTCAGTCTGCCTGCCCGGTCGTAGCCGTGGCGAACGAACGAGGCTCCTTTGCCGATCACGCCGGGGCGGAACACGATGTACTGCGCGTTCGGCATGACCGCTCCGGAGGAGGAAATGCAGTCGATTTTGCCGTTGAAGCCCAGCTGCAGAAGCGGCGTTTTGCCGTCGTTTTTTCCGGGGACGGAATCCATAATCAGTTTGACCTGATCGGCAGTCAGCGCTTTGCTGAACACTTTCAGTTCGTCGATGGTTCCCTCGAAGCGACTTGCCGGATTCCTGTCGATCGCTCCGAGACGCAGGAAATTCTGCGGTGTTCCGGCGACTGCCGTTCCGCCGCCTTTGTTGTTGAATGCCGCGGGATTTCCGTTGATGTAGAGCGTGATGTTCCCCTGCTTGCCCGCGAGGGCGAAATGCGTCCACTTCTGTCCGGGGAACAGGGAGGCGGAAACGTTGCTTTCCTGTCCCTTTTTCCGGTGGTCGAAACGGTTGATCCGCATTTGTCCCCATTTGCAGAAATAAGCGAGGATATTGCCGTCCGCCCAGGCGCCGGTGCGGTCGGTGCGGAACAGATAGCTGTACTCCCTGCTGCTGGAAGCGGAGGCATTGTCGGGACGGAGCCAGAATGCGATTGTCCATTCCGCTTCGGGATTCAGCGGCTGGGCGAACCGGTAGCGGAGCTGTGTCTGCGGGTTGGCTTTGTCGAAATGGATTCCCTTTCCGCTTTTTCCCTGAGTGAAAACGGTACCGCCGGCTTCGGTCGTTTTGGTTCCGTTCAGGGCAAAAGAGGGTACTGCGGTATCTTCAAAACCGGAATAGAGCAGCAGATGGTCTTTTTCCCGGAACTCCTGCGCGGAAATGGTACATGCCGTGCAGAGAGCCAGCAGGGATGAGAGGAAAGGTGGTTTGTGCATAAAATTTCTCCGTATGTTATTTAGTGCAGTTGTAATCTTGTCAGCAGGGAATAGTGGATTTTGGAAGCCATAAGCTGCGAGGCCGGTGCGCTTCCTGCGTGCCCGTCAAGGAACAGAATGCCGGTTCTGCCGGAGTGCCGGTATCCTTCCTCGCCGTCCTGGCCCCCGTTGTGAATGGTATAGGAAAGAGCGTTTCCGGTGTTGGCTCCAACAGCACTGCTGCGGTAATTGTTGCCGCCCAGACTGGAATGTTCGATCAGTGCAATCGTTTTTGAGGCGGTGCGGAGCGCCGGATTTGTTATACGGAGTCCGTATTCCGTTTTGGAACGAACCAGCGCCAGTGGACGGGAATAGGAAAGGCGGGGCATTTCCTTGCTCTGTTTTACGGTCGGACCGAGTTTGTCAAGCGGGCACCAGAATGTCTGCCATTTTTTCAACGGTTTGGAATCATGCGGCCATGATCCCGGATTGTTGTAACCGTTGATAAAATAAACGGCGAGGTATGCTGCCCATGTCCGGTTGTTCCATCCGGTTCCATTGCTGTAAATCCCGTCTGCCAGAGTTTCCGCCGGAGCGATCGGATACGCGATGAAATCGTTGAAATCGCCGGAATACATCTGTTCCGCAGTCCCCATTGTTTTCAGATTGCCCAGACAGACGATGCTTTGCGCTTTTGCCCGTGTGCTGTTCAATGCAGGCAGAAGCAGCGCCGCGAGGATGGCGATCACGGCAATTACAATGAGGAGTTCTGTAAGAGTGAACAGGTACATTTTCTTTCCGGTTTCATGGTTTTCTCTTCTCATGTTTTTATCCTTGTTTTTGAGTTTTCGGTTTTTTGCCGGATCTTGTCCGCCAGATTAATTATAGGCGAAAACTCAAAAAAAGGCAATAGGCAGCTTTTTGAAAAACATGATTTTCTTAAAGAAAAATATGTTTGAAATAGAATAAAGCCCTGTCCTGCATTATTTCAGTTCCAGTTTTGTCAGAGATGTGAAGTTGACATCGGAAGCATAATACTGGCTGAAAGGAACAAGCCCCACATGACCGTCGAGGAACAGCGTGTCCGCGCGTAATTTATGCCGCTGACTGAGTGTGGTGTTTGTGACTCCATAAAGCAGATACGTCATCCCGCCGCCTCCGTTGTTGCCGAGGAATGTTCCGGTATAATTGTATTGCGTTTCATTCGGCTCCGTAAGATTGATGATCCTGGAGCTGTTCCGCAGGTTCGGATTCGAAGTCTTGATCCCGTATTCCGTCTTGTGGCGGACCAGCGCGAGAGGGAGGGCATAGGAGAGACGCGGGCGCAGTGTTCCGTCGCTGACTTTGATGATCTGTGTTTTCTGATCAAGCGGGCAGTGGAACATGCTCCACTTTGTCAGCGGACGGGTGCTGTTCGGCCAGGTTGTCGGATCGTAACCGGCAATGAAGTATGGCGCAATGTAACACGCCCACCCCCGGTGGTTGTTTACGGGGCCGCCGCTGTAAATTCCGTCGTCAAGTGCCGCCGCCGGAAGCAGAGGATAGGCAATATAATTGTCCCAGTCGATAGAATACTGGGCGAATCCGACGCCTTGTGTTTTCAGGTTGTTCAGACATGTCATTGTCCGGGCTTTATCGCGCGCCGAGTTCAGTGCAGGCAGCAGTATACCTGCCAGTATTGCAATGATTGCAATGACGACGAGGAGCTCTATGAGGGTGAATTTTCTCATACCGGAAAAGTGTTTTTTTGTAAGCATTGTTACCTCCTGATTCTTTTAAGTTAGGATAATTATAGCATATTTGATTCGGAATGACAATAGGGGTTTTTGAGAAATATATGTTTTTTTGTTGAAAAATTATGTTTTTAATTTTTCAAGTCTTGTTTTTCCGATATTCCAAAGGGGAAAGCGTGCTGTATTTTTTGAATTCATGCGAGAACGTCAGCTGATCCGGATAACCGACCTCTGCGGAAATGTCTTTGATCGTCAGTTCCGTGGAGCGGAGCAGATGGGCGGCGTGTTCCATTTTCCGTTTACGGTAGAATTGTTTCGGCGTCATCTGAAAATGAGAGCGGAACAGTTCCAGAAGTTTGGCTTTGGAGATGTTGAGCTCTTTTTCCAGTTCGGATATCTTATAGGAATACCGGATCTGCGACTCCAGAATGTAAACGGCGTCGCCCAGCGGTTCGGGAAGCGGACGTTTTGCCGCGGTTTCGAGCAGCAGCAGAAGTTCCAGAGTTAGGCCCGCGATCTTCGGGGCGTGTTCCGGATTTTTCGTTTTTGACAACTCAAACAGCTGTTTGAGCTTCCGGAATACAGGTTCGGGATCCGGAAGCCTGATCACCCGGGACGGGAGCATGGCGGAATTCGCCATGAAAGCCGTCAGAGCGGTACCGCAGAGACCGAACGAGGCCTTGTTGCAGAATCCGGCGGGACCGGTGCGCAGGGTATTGGGTGTTGCCGCCGGGTGAAGAAGAAAAGTGCCCGGTTCGATTATGAGCGGTTCCGCCCCGTCGATGGAGACTTGCAGATTGCCGGAGAACGGCAGTTCAAATCCCCAGGTCGTCGGGTGTTCGTGATGGTAATATCCCTCCGGCGCGTACCAGCGCTGATAAAGGATGTGCTCCGGCCACAGGGGATACATTGCTTTACGCCCGTAATCCCATGAAATGCTCCCCTTGTCGACGCTGCGTATGCAGTATTCCGCTTTTGTGTAAGAAAAAAGATCGACTGTCTTTGTTTTTGCCGCCATGAAGAAATTTCCCGGTTGATCGTTTCCGGAAAGATAGCACCGCTTGCCGGAATAGTCAAATCGTCTTTTCCGCCGGCTGCGGCGGAATGGCTTTTAATCAGGATATAACAATAATTTTCAGTTTTTTGAACCTTCCCCGTTGAATTAAGAGGAAAAAGAGGATATATTGTTAAGGGCGGGGAAAGACGATTATTTTTTATTTTGTCCGGAGTTTGCTGAAATGAGAGCTTTTTACCGCGTCCTGTGCGGACTTCTGATCTGGTTTGTTCTGTTTACTGCGGGAGCAAAGGAGAAAAATGTTCTTCTGGTCCACTCCTATCACAGTACCTTTCAATGGACGGATGACATTACCGACGGTTTTCTGTCGCGTTTGAAAGATCTGGCGGGAGATGTCAATGTGGATGTCGTTTATCTTGATGTCCTGCGCCCGACCGTGGACAGCGAGCAGGCGTTTCAGGGATTTGTGAAACAGCTCCGCAACGGTTCGTATGATCTGCTTGTTCTCTGCGATGATGAGGCGATCGACCGTTTCCGCCGCGAGGACAACGTGGTGCCGGAGAACGTTCCCATTCTGCTGATCGGCTGGGTGGATTATGATGAAAACATCCGTAAAGAGCGTGCGAATCTCACAGCGCTGCTGCAGGACGCCGATATTTCCGGGACGATTGATCTGGGATTGAAACTGTTCCCAGAGCCTCCGCGCGAAATCGTGATTCTCACCGATGCCGGAATTGCCGGGAAACGGATTTACCGTGATACGAAACATGTGCTTGAGGGAAAAACGTTGCCGCCGGTCCGCTTTATCCGCGGCGAAGAGTTTTCCACGCTTGAGATGCTGCAGAAGATGGAGACGTTTCCGCCGGATACTCTGATCGTTTATACCCAGTGGCTCGGCAAGCAGGAGGACTACCAGGCAATTTGCGGGATGGGAAAACAATGTATCGCCGTCAGCCGCGCACCGGTTTTTTCCACGGTGAGCACCTGGATGCCGAACGGGCTCGTAGGCGGCAGCATGGTGTATGGAAAATATCATGGGGAGGAAGCCGCCGGGATCGCCGCGGACATTCTTGCCGGAGTGCCTGCCGCCTCAATCCCGTTCCGGATGGGAAAGACGTTTAACGTGGTCGATTATCCCCAGACGCAACTCCGGGGGCTTATCCTGGAAAAACTTCCACTGTCCGTGCAGATCGTCAACCGTCCGCCTACGGTTTGGAGAAAATACCGCGGCTGGCTTCTCGCAATTTCCGGCGCGGTTGCGGCGATTCTTCTTCTGCTCGGCGCCTTGCTGATCTTTGCGTTCCGTTCCCGGAATCTGACGCGTCAACAGCTTGCGGCGCAGAAAGAGCTGCTTGCCCTGCAGAAAGAACGTTATGCGCATGTAAAACTGTTTCAGATCACGCTGAATTCCATCGGCGATGCGGTTATCGCGACCGATGCGGAGGAACGGGTGATCCATTTGAACCCTGCGGCGGAGACTTTCATCGGAGTACAGGGCACGGAGGCGTCGGGACAGAGACTTGCCTCCATCTTCCGGATTCTGCCCGAAGGCGGCGGAGTGCCGATCTCTCCGGTCCGTCAGGCGCTTCAGACGGGGGAAACGGTCAGTCTGGTCTGTATGGTGAAGCCGGAAACGGGCGGGAGCCGGAGAGCCGCCGCGGTCGCATCTCCGATCTTTGACGATTCCGGCCGTCTGTTCGGGGCTGTGCTGGTGTTTCATCAGGCAGCGGGCTGAGGAACATTTCCGGTGCTTCCGCTGTCTTTCCGCACCGGGAGGATGGCATGTTTCCGGGAGGAGACGAGTTTCTCCGAGATTTCCCGGCGTGACTCCTTGACTTTTTCCGTATAGCGTTATATAATATGTTCCGTCATTTTAAAAACTAAACAGGAGCGGGAGTCATGCGTTTTCAGTGTCCGAACTGCAAAGAGATTGTCTCTGTCGACAATTCAGAGATGGGTGCACAGGTCCAGTGCGGCAGGTGTCAGCAGGTCGTTGCCGTTCCTGAAAACCGGACGGCGCCCGGAGCGGTGATTGCCGACTTTATCATTCAGAAAGAGCTCGGACGCGGCGGAATGGGCGTCGTTTACCTGTCACATCAGATTTCTCTTGACCGCTCCGCTGCGCTGAAAGTCCTTTCGGAGACCTATGCAAATAATTCGGAATTCGTGGTCGGCTTCATTCGGGAAGCACGCGCGGCGGCGAAGCTGAATCATCCGCATATCGTGCAGGCGTACGCCGTCGGGGAAGATGACGGCCTTTATTATTTTGCCATGGAAAATGTCAACGGCGAAACCATGAAAGCGATTCTGGAACGGAATCATGTCATACCCGTCGATCAGGCGGTTCAGATCATCCAGCAGGTCGCCGAGGCGTTGGATTATGCGTGGAAGGAGGAGCGTCTGATTCACCGGGACATCAAGCCGGACAATATCATGCTGACCAGCAGCGGAAAAGCGAAGCTCGCCGACCTCGGACTTGCGCGCCGCGCCGGAGAAAAAGATGATCTGGACAGCAGCGACGAAGTTATGGGAACGCCCCAGTACATCAGCCCGGAGCATCTGATCGGCGAGGAAATGGATATCCGGAGCGATATTTACAGCCTTGGAGCGACTTTTTACCAGTTTGTTACGGGACAGTTCCCGTTTACCGGTTCAAGCGTGACGGAAATCGCCAGGAAACATATCACAGACCCGTTGGTTCCGCCGATTGAAGTCAATCCGTCTCTTCCGCAGGCGGTATCGGATGTGATCGTCAAGATGATGGAAAAAAATCCGGATGACCGCTATCAGGATGCGGAAGTGCTTGTGGAAGTTCTGCGGGACATCCGGAAGAACAAACTGAATCCGCCGAAACTCGGTCTGCAGCTGAATCCGGGCGGCATAGCCGTTCCGCGCCTGAATTTGAAAACATCGGCTTCCGTCCCGGTTCCGCGTCTGAACATAACGCCGCCCGCGCCGACATCGCCGGTTCCGCAATTAAAGCTGAAAACCTCTGCACCTCCCGTTCCGTCGCCGACGATTGTACCGCCCGCGCCGCCGGAACCGCCGGCGGCGGAGAAACCGCAGGAAGAGCCGGCGGCTGCCGACAGCACGCTGACCCGTGAAATGGATTCCATGCAGGAGCGGCGCGAAAAACGTTCCCGGATGAAAGTGATTCTGATGATCGCCGGAATCGTCGTTGTTCTTGCGCTTGCGGGCGCCGGAGTCTGGTTTGCATTGTCCGGACTGAAGGGCTCCGGCACGGTTTCTCCGGAAAAATCGCCGGAGAGCGGCGATTCCGGAACCGCTGTTGCCACGCAGGAACCGCAGAAAACCGCTTTGACTTTGAAAGCTGCGGAAATTCTCAAATTTGCGCAGGAAAATCCGGATGATTTTACAAAGACCGTTGCTCTTTGCAAAGAATTCTTTGAAAATTTCAAATCTCCGAAATATGAAAACGAGAAAGTGAAGATCGCGGAAGTCCGGGAGGTTTTCCGGAACGCCGAAGAGAAACTGCGGGAAGCCGAAGCGAAAAAGCAGGAGGAGGAACGTCTTGCCAGAGAACGCCGGGAGAAAGAGCGTCAGGAACAGGAGCAGCGCGAAGCGCAGCGCCGTCAGGAACAGCAGGAACGTGCCCGCAAGGAAGCCGAACGGAAGCGCCGGGAAACGAATGAACTGAATGCTCTCCGCAATAAGATCCGCGGCGGGATGCCCTGGGTGCGGATTCAGCTTGTCGACAAGATTTCCGCCGGGGATTATGCCGGGGCGAAGAAGATTCTGCAGGGCGTGATTGATATACAGAAATCCGCCGCCGGCAAGCCGCAGCAGTATCGCAATGCCGCCGGCGGGTACGCCGGATGGGGACGGAAAATGCTCGGAATGGTCAACAGTGCGGAGAAAATGGCAAAGACTCTGCAGAACGCCGGAGCCGAACTGAACCGTCCGCAGGTCGTGTACAAGCGGGAGTTCGGCTATGTGACCGGCATCCGGGACGGAGTGCTTACGGTGGATAAGGGCGGCGGTAAAACGTTTGAAGTCGCGTTCAAAGATCTGCCGCATTCGGAACAGGTGTCGCTGGTCAGCCGGATCGCAAGCAAGACGCAGCGTATGCGTGACGCGTTCTGCTATCTGCTGTTCAATGGAGATTTCGTAAAAGCGGAGGAAGTGGCGGATAATAACGATATGAGGAATGAGTGGCGGCAGATTGGAACCGACTACATCCGTGCGAAATATCGCTCCGGCAATGCGGAGCGGAAAGAAGAGCTTCAGAGAAGATATGGGAAATTAAGCTATTTCAAGCAGGCGGCGGGAATTCGCTGAGCCTGTTCAGAGTTACAACCACAGGAGGAAGAATGGATTCAGAAAAATGCCCGTGTTGTTCCGGCAAACTTTATTCGGAGTGCTGTGAACCGATTATCAAGGGCGCTGTCAAGGCGGAAACCCCGGAAGCGCTGATGCGTTCCAGATATTCTGCGTATGCCAAAGCGGAAATTGATCACTTGGTTGAGTCCACTGCACCGTCGCAGCGGGAGTCGATCGACCGTGAGGAAATGCGGCTTTGGGCGGAACGTTCCACATGGCTCGGCCTTGAGATCATCGAAGCTCCGGTTCCGGCCGCGGATGAAACAACCGGATTCGTGGAATTCATTGCCCGTTACACCGATCGTGATACTCCGCTGGAGCACCATGAGCGCGCCGAATTCCGCAAGATCAAGAACGAATGGTTTTTCTACGACGGCAAACTGGTTCAGCAGAAGCCCTACGTCCGTACCGCACCGAAGATTGAGCGCAATGCGCCCTGTCCCTGCGGAAGCGGAAAAAAATATAAAAAATGCTGCGGTAAATAACATCAGGAGATTATCATGATTCTCGACAAGCTCGACCCCGGTGTGACGGCGTCCTATTCGCCGGAGTTTCAGAAGGCGTTTGAGGCGATTGCCGGACTGACTCCGGAATCGCCGCTCGGCAGGCTGGAGATTGACGGCGACCGTATTTACGGCAACGTCATGGAATACGATGCCGTTCTGCCCTCCGCTGAAAAACTGGAAGCTCATCGGGAATATGTCGATATTCAGGCTGTGATTTGCGGAGTGGAAGACATGGCGTGGGCCAATATTGACGGTCTTGAGGTCGTTGATCCCTATGATCCGGAAAAGGATGTGGAATTCCGCCGGACGCCTTCCGCCGGAGTGTCGCGTCTGGAACTGACTCCCGGTCTTTTTGCCGTCTTCTACCCCGAAGACGGACACTATGGAAAGATCCGCCCGGTTTCCGTTCCCGCCGGGAAAGTGAAAAAGGTCGTGATCAAGATCAAGCTCTGACCGTTTACCGGACGGTTTTGCATCAAAACGGCGCAGTTTCCGGGTTGAGGAGACCGCGCCGTTTTCACATTTCAGGATTTTTTCCTGTTCCGGGGTTGAATTCGCGGCATTTCCGTGGTATTCTACCGCGATACACTTTTGGAGAACTCAGGCTATGGAAATGCTATACGAAGTAC
Organism: uncultured bacterium; assembly: GCA_900548385.1. GTDB lineage: Bacteria > Verrucomicrobiota > Lentisphaeria > Victivallales > UBA1829 > UBA1829. Next base: position 40,057 of record URKJ01000040.1, read on the forward strand.
AGGTTGACAGCGGAACCCGCTATCGCGCCATCGGGGAAGAAACCCTGATGCTCAAGGTTGATGATTATTGCGTCGTCCGCAAGGACTTTTATCTGGATTATGCAAAAATCGTCAAAGTTTGCCGGGAAGCCCGTCCCGAAGATCATACACAGGAGCCGCAGGGACCGGATAAAAAGACCGATACCCCTGTCATCCAGCGGAAAGCGACGGTTGTCGATCAGAGCAAAGCGAACGAGAATGTCGCGCGGGCAAAATCCGCAATGCGCGTCGCCGCCCAGCATGTGGAGCTTCTTCAGCTGCCGATGAAACTGATCAATGCGCATTATTCGTTTGACGGAAAGCTCGTAACGGTCCAGTTCAGTGCCGAGGGGCGTGTCGATTTCCGGGAACTTGTCAAGCAGCTTTCCAGTGCGCTGAACACCCGTATTGAACTGCGCCAGATCGGTGTGCGGGACGAAACCGCCGCGATCGGCGGGATTGCGCCCTGCGGCCGTGTCCTCTGCTGTTATTCATTCCTGCGGGATTTTGCGTCGATCAACGTCAAAATGGCGAAGGAACAGGATCTTTCTCTGACGCCCTCCACGATCTCCGGTGTCTGCGGGCGGCTGAAATGCTGCTTGAAGTATGAGCACGAAGGGTATCTGGAGATGGAAAAGACCATGCCCCGCCGTGGCGACTGCTGCGAATGCGAAGAAGGGCGGGGGCGCATCGTCGACCGTAATCTTCTGACTCAGAAAGTCGTTGTCTGTCTGGATGATACGAACCGGAATGTGACCTGTTCCAAAGATGATGTGCGTGTGGTTTATCCGGAGAAGCACAAAATGCCGAAGAAAAGCCCCGACCGTCGCAGCGACAACGAAGGCGGAAAAAAGCAATGAAGCCGGGTGATCCAATCCGGTGTCCCCATTGCGGAGCGGATTCCTTCCTGAAAAAAGAATCCGTCATGGATGGTTGGACGAAGCTGGGGGAAGTTCTGAAATGCGTTTCCTGTTCCGCCGTCATCGCCGACTGCGCGAAACAGGAACCGCCGGAACAGAAAAAAGCGGCCGCATCGGATCGTCTCAAGCAGTTCCTTGGAGTGGACGGGGCGGAACCGGTCAAAGTTTCTCTGTCGGAGGACGACAGGCGTTTCTGCAAGGATTGTGCGAATATTGTTCCGCATCCGTTCCAGCTCCGCTGTGCTCTGACGGGGAAAGCGGTCAATCCGATGGACGACTGTCCGGAATACCGGAAAAAAGAGGCTTCCGGCAGCGATTGAACAGCAGTCCGGAAGCAGCTTCCTCCTGTGATGATTATTTTTTCCGGACTTTGATCCAATCAATTTGGAGATCATCGGTTTTTACGGTGTTCCGGATAATGATATTGAGTTTCCCGTTCAGAGGGGCGGTGAAATCCATTTGAAAAACCTTGTATTCCGGCGACGGTTCCGTTTTCAGATACCGCTGGCTTTTGTTTCCCCAGAGATCCGCACAGATTCCGATGAGGGAGGGAGAGTTTTCCGGGACTTGCTTCATGCGTGCCGACAACTCGTAGAGCCTGCCCGGTTCCAAGGAAAGCGGGGCTATGCAGATGGAGAAATGGTGCGGACGTTTTGCATGCGGATTCCGCAGACGGAGCGCCTTTCCGCCATCGGAAGCATCCGGGGCGGAGATTACAATGTTCGAGTCGTTTTTCATTCCGCTGCTGTGATTGATCCAGCGTAACGGGGAGGTTCCGGCTTTATCCTGCGAAAAATCTTCGAAAAAGACAGTATTGCCGTTCTCCCGTATGGAAACTTTCGGACCCAGTGTCACAGGAGCGAAGGCATCCACTTTCTTTCCATGGACGATACTGCCCTTGAAGCGTTCCAGATACCGTCTGGAGACGATCGCATCGTCGTCGTTGACGGCAATTCCGTAAAGGAATCCGTGTTTGCCGACGCTTTTTTTCAACTCTCCGGGAAATACATTCCAGGGGATCGCGGCTTCATAGTAGATCGTATTGTCGCGGTATTCCACTGCGAGGTCAATATTTTTGAGCAGTTTTTTACTCCACGCCTGGGGACCATCCGGCGTCAGGGCAAATGTGATCTCAAACGGTTTCCGTTCGACCGGATCGGCGAAGATGATCTGAATGCTGTCCTGCTGCCAGGTGGAATCTCCGGTATATTGCTGATTGAAGGTCTGATCTCTGACCGCCGCGGCGAAATAGAGTTTATCATGATCCCACATCAGCCATGTCTTTGCACTGCAGTCTTTTTCGGACCAGGCATCGCCATAGGAGCCGAGCGTATATTTTGCCTTATTCAGATTCAATGGAAAAGCCAGATCCCAATCCTCCAGTTTTGAATCAATTTTCAGAGGGGCTTTCCGTTCCGCCGCATAGAGGAAATCCACATTGAAAGGAACTTCAAAACGACGCTTGTCATTCAGCAGAAAAAGCGCTGTAAATTCCCAGTCCGTTCTACTTTTCCCGTTCAGTCTGCGAAGTTTGACGGGAAGTTTCCGGCTTTGAAATGGAGCGAGTTCAGGAAGTTCCAGCCGGGCGAGTTCCTGATTGCCGTCCGCATCCAGAATGATAATATTGCCGGAGATTTGTTTGCTTTCCTGATTCTGCACGATCAGTTCCAGTGTCTTTTCCGGCAATGTTCCCGATACGGGTGATGCCTCCACCGTGACGGCGGGAATAATTTCCAGATCGTTAAAGGTCGTGATGCGCGGAGGGCAGTTTTTCAGCTTTACCGCCGCTTTCAGAACGTTCTGTTTTGCCGGAGAGACGGGACATTTGATTTTGAAGTTCAAGTGTGCCGGGGCTTCGGATGACACTGCTGCCGTCTGTTTTTCCGATTCCGCTTTCCAACCGTCAGGGAGGATCAGATGGACGGTCGCCTCCTGCGGTGTTTTCGCATAGCTGCTGACGCGGACCGTTACCGTCTGTTCACGTCCGGGAATAAATGACAGACGTTCTTTGAACTTGTTATCCCGTTTTTGGCAGATATGGGCGAAGACGGCGTATTGGATCCGTTCTCCATCGCGGGCGAAACGATCCGCCAGCAGATATACCGTGCGGATCAGGGTGTGAATTTTATTTTCTTTCCGGGCACTCATGGCTGCTTCCGCTTCCATGCGTGCAGCCAGGTTCAGGAGATAACGTACGGAGGGAACATCTTTCAATGCGGCATTTTCCCGGATCACGGTTGATTCAAGCTGTTTCCGCCGTTCGGCAAACTCTTGGTTTCCGGTATCCGGAGTCCGGCGGTCATACCGAGCGGCATTCAGGTAAAGATGAAGCAGAGAGGCAATAACCGCCTGCTCTTCTTTGCCGATCGTCCCATGGCTGCGGCTCCATTTTTTGAGAATGGAACAGAGTTCCTGAGAGTCCGTTCCGCTTGCGGAAAGTCTTGCATCGGAACATTTTTCCAGATTCCTTTTGTACCGTTTCCACGCCCGTGCAACGGAATTTTCCACAGCTTTCCTTAATACTTCAGGTCCCGCATTGCGGATATAAACCGGACTTTGCGAAATGCGGACATTGTTTTCTTTCAACGGGTTTCCGAACAGATCAAAACAGGAGCCGCCTTTTACCGGATTCGGCTTGAATCCGTTGTCAGCGGTCCAGACGACGGCTGTCGAGTCGCCGTTTTTCTCATAGACAGCGACATAAATATCATTTTTCCGGAAGAAACCGGCGAAGCGCCGTCCTTCCCTCATGCGGGCGTAGGTCTGGATTGCGACGCCTGCCGGCCGCCCGGCAATACCGTAATCCCGGTTCCAGGTATAAAGCCCGTTGATGTCCAGCCCCGCCATTTCCCCGATAAGCATTTCACGGACATAGAGATCCGCGCGGTCATGCTCGCCTTTTCTGAGTTTGCTGTTGGGCCAGCCGTACTCTGTGCTCCAGAGCTGCTTCATTCCGCCGTGGGCGTCGACCAGTTCATGAAGACGTTCCAGTTTTTCAAAGATGCCGCTTTTTTCCGGTCCGACGCTTTGGGACGGCGTGGAATTGTTGGTGTAAGGGTGCACGCAATATGCATCAAGAATTTCCTGCAGTCCCCGTGTGCTCTGGAACTCCAGCCAGTTGTGATCCACATACGCGGTTCCGCTGTTTGCCAAGACGGCGAACGGCTGGGATGCCCGGATCCCGGCAGCCGCATGGCGGCATATTTCCGTATAGATGAACTTTGTATGTCCGTTGTCTTCGTTGCCGAGTTCGAAATAGCGGGTCAGACCATCCAAAGCCGCTGCGGCTTTCTGCAAGTGTCTGCCGTAACCCGGAGCAAATTCTTCCGGTTTGGAGAAAGAGATGAACTTCGGATAATGATATAATGTCTGGAGAATGACCGGGCGGACATTGTTTTTTACATAACTTTCCATAAGTTTCCGCATTTGAGTAAAGTCGAATTTACCGGGTACCGTTTCGTTGTTCCGCCAGTTCGGATGTTCGAAGCGGATCCAGCTTGCGCCATAGACGTTTGCCTGTTCCGGTGAGAATTTCCCGAAAACTCCGCCCAGTGGAGAGTATTCATATTCATAGGCCCGCACTGCCGGATCGCTGGAAAGAGCCTCCGGCATAAAATGGACGATGTTTTTTTTGAAGGTCCTTCCGGAGGATTTGAATTCAACCTGAAATGCTCCATACGGCAGAGGAAGAATGAGAGAGGATGTTTTTTTTCCTGCCTCAAGAGTTCCTGTCGCCGAGTGAATGACTTTATCCGTATAAAGATCGGTGATTTTCAGCGAATAATCTTTTTTCCCGTCGTATCTGATGTTCAGGAGAGGTTTGCGTCCCTTGTCAAAAAACGGTTCGGCTGTGACGGACAGGGATTCCTCCGCAGCGGGCAGGGAAAGAGCAAGAACCTTGAATGCGATAAGAAAGAATATTGGTTTCAACATATTTTTTCCCGTTTATTTTGTTGAAGTCGGATCAAGGGTGATATTGTATTTGTAACCGAGAAAGGCTCCTGTTTTTTGCACTCCGGCATGTCCGTCGCCAAACAGCATACTGGTGGTTCCGTTCATTGTGCGGGGGGCAAAATGAGCAGCCTGTTTAATATAATTGAGCGTATTGTCATGATGATTGTGGAAGAAATAATATTTACTGTCCAGGATAACGGCAGAACTGGCAAGCCTTTTGAATTGTGTGATTTTCTGTCCGCTGAACCGATGGTTGTATCCATAGCTGCCAAAGAGGTCGGAACCGATATCGAAAGCAAAGTCGTTGAATGGACAGATGAAAAATGCGTATGCCCTTGTTTTTGTGCCGCTGTTGTAGGTATATTCTTTTGTTTTTGTGCTGACATACGGAAGAAGCACATCATACCATTCGAGCGTGTACGGGCTGGTTTTATCCAGACCGTTAAAACTCGCTGCATTCGGACTGTCCGCTTTCGTTGGAAAGAAATGATCGTCGTTATCGCTCAAATATTGCATTACTCCCGTGCCTGATTGTTTAAGAACGTTGATGCAGCTGAGACTCTTTGCCTTGTCTCTGGCTTTGTTCAGAGCCGGGAGAAGCAGAGCCGCCAGGATGGCGATAATGGAAATTACTATGAGGAGTTCTATGAGGGTAAATCTGCTTTTTTTCGGTGAATCAGGGGATTTCGTTGCTGTTTTCATCGTCGTTTTCCTCTCTTGTCTGGTTTGTTGTAATGTTTTTTTGAATGAATCTATCATTAAAGAAAGAGTTTTTAACGTTCTTTCATTTCTCCGTTGTATTTATAATTGAACCCGCTTTGTTCCCGGCCAGCCGTTCGCTGTTTGTCAGAACGGCGAATGGCCGGGAGACATGGCTTCCGGAACTTGATGACCGGCATCAATGTTTTTGCAAAACAGGATAGCTCTGCAAAAGTGCGGGGGCAATAGGTGCCTTGCCGAAATTGCGCAGTTCCACATCGCGGCAGTTGACCGCATCAATGACGGAAGCGCATCCGGCGGGGACTTCTGTAAAAGAAACCGTATCAACCAGAGAATCTCGCACTTTTTCCAACTGCAACGCCCCCTCTCCACTTCCGCGAAAGGCCACCTGTTTCATCCTGACTCCGGCGCAGTTTTTCAATAAAATTCTGCCATTTTCCACTTCGACTCCGGAGAGTGTGAGCTCGCGCGGGACAAGGTCGGAAAGATCGTCGGCAGCGACAAACGGCTCCCCTTCACGGCTGCGGTTGAATGCTTGGACTTTGCCGTTTTGCGTTCCCAGAATTTCCAAATTGCTGTTTTTGAGAACAACCTCACGCAACGCGATTCTTCCGCGATTGTTGATGACCCGAACCGGAGAATCCGACCAGAGCCGTGATACCAAAATTCCGGTGGTGTCGCGCAACATCAATCCCTTTTTGCAGTTGGAAATATTCAGATTGTCAAACACCAACGATTCGGGGCGCCATTCCTCAACCGGATCATCCATTTCAAGATTGAGTGTCCGTACGGTCACTCCGGTAGCGCAATTCCTGACCGAGACGTTGCGGAATGTAATATTCTGTGAGGCAAGGTAACTCCATCCCACTGCACGGTCGGCAGTCGTTTTGCGGGCTGCATCAATCTGAACTCCATACCATTTCTGCAAAACCGAAACATTGCTGACGGTGATATTTTTCCCGCCGGATACACGCACTCCACACGCTTTCCCGCCATTGGTGACGATATTATTCGCAAAGGAATCCGTGTTGCTCCAGCCGTAAAGCCCCGGCTGCGTGTAGGGAGGCCGTGTACCGCCGTAGGCTCCGATCGAACCTTTGCTGAAATAGGTTACAAAAGCAAGCGTATCATCTCCGTTTTCCACGCCAAAAACACCGTCTGCCAGAACTCGGCGGCAGGCATTAAAGTGCAATCCGTCCGCCAGTGTTTTTTCCGGGCGGAAATTCCGAACCACGACATTGGAGCATCCATGAAAAATCGCCCCCGCCTGCGGAGCATTGACCACCCGGCAACTGAGCATCTGAATCCGCTCAATCGTGCGGTCATCCTTTGGGAAACCGTCAAACCGGATTCCATCTCCAAAACTGCGTTTCCGGGGCCGTTTCATCCATTCGACCGTGACATTGAGCAGGGCAATATCATGGGCCGGACCGGCTATATGAATGCCATGGCCATTACCCGAACCATCAGACTTCAGATTATCCACCAGAAGCCGAGCCCCATTCTCAAATCGGATCGTAAGATTGGAAACCTCTTTAAAGGTCAAAATCGCTCCCCTGCCTGCAGTCCGGTAATCTCCGAGCGGAAACAACAGTTCTCCCCCCTTTGCCTCCGCAAGTTTCGCGGCGGCTTTGCGAATTGAGTCGGTATCGTCGGCGACCCCGTCTCCAACCGCTCCGAAATCCCGCACATTGAATACAGCTGTCATTCCCCCGAAAGGCATGAGCAATGCGACAAACATCCAGACAATCAACTTCATTCTTCTCTCCTCAATTTTTTTCACTTTTGGCGAATGCGCCCGTTATTTTCTGATTGTAGATTCCGACCCGTCCATCCACATAAAGCAACGGACAGCGATTGTTGTGCAAATATGCGATCCGCGACAGCCAGGCAGCCGTAAAGGAAAAATCGGCGTTCCCGTCGGTCAGGACAAACGCATTGGAAATATTTTTGATGTTTGATGCACGGATCATCGGTTGGGCGGGGACCGATTTTCCAGAGACATACTCGATCAGCGCCGAATTGTAAATATAATTGAACGCCCGATAAACGCCACCATCTTTGCAGTAGCGCCGGATATAATTTCCGGGACACTTCAAAACATTCACCTGGCGTGCCGCCGCCGTCGGACCATCCGGTTTCGTATAACCGTCATTAAATGCAAAATTACCGCCGTTGACGGTAATATTGAGCGGCAGATACGGAACAATGCCAAAATACCAGCGTCCGTTCGGATAGTTTCCGCAATTCTGCCCGGTCAAGAAATCGTCGTAATCGTTGGCGTAACATGCAAATGCGGTACCGATCTGTTTCAGATTGCTCAGACACAGCGTCTCCAGTGCTTTCTCCCGTGCCTTGTTCAGAGCGGGGAGAAGCATAGCCGCCAGGATGGCGATAATGGAAATTACTATGAGGAGTTCTACAAGGGTAAATCTCCTTTTTTTCATGGAATCAGGGTATTTCGTTGCTGTTTTCATCGTTGTTTTCCTCCCGGTCTGGTTTGTTGTAATGTTTGCTGA
>URKJ01000041.1 GCA_900548385.1 uncultured bacterium
TTTTTTTTTGAAAAAAATGTGGACTAGATTTTTTAGCCGATAAGCCAAAGTGAAGTGGCGGACAGTCCTGTGTCCGCCTGTACCGTAACCGCTTTACTGCTCTGTATGCGGCGGTCAGTGCAGCTCCCTGCATTGTCGGGCCTTCCTGTATTTTTGAAAATCTCAGCCATGATCTCGGAGACTATTTCCGCTATGATTCCTGGATGCTGAAAACCCATTTCGGGGATACGGGAACGGGACGGATCTTTTTCTATTCAAATACCGGCCGCGGAGTGCGCACCGATCATCCGCCGGAACGTTCGGATCAGAAATATTCCCGGTTGATTTCCCGGCGGAATGTGTATCGGAGCTTTCTGTCCGGAAAAACATACATGCCCGATATGGATCATGATCTGTTTGAAGATGAAGAGACTCTGAAAAGTTATCAGATGATGGGGGCGGAAAAAAACGGCATGGTTTGCGGGGATTTGTTTGCCGATGAAAAGAACGGGAATTACCGTTTGCGTCATCGGGCGGCGCAGATGCCGGGAGCGTTTCCGGTTCCGGAGGCTCCGCCTCTGCCGTTCCGGCCTGTTGCGGCGACGCTGTCAAAAGAAACGATGCGGTTTGACAAAGATTCTCTGTCGGGAAGTGTCCTGCTGTATCCGAATGGGATGACGGGAACATTTGAAGTGTTGAAAAGCCCGGAAAGCGGGTATATTGAGGTCTCTCCGATGCGTGGGAATCTGACGGGAGACAGGATTTCCCTTTCAGTCCGGATTAATCCTTCAAAATGCCGATTTGCAAAACGGTACAGCGATGCGCTGATCATCCGTTTCTCAAACGGTTTTACCCGTCCGCTTCCAGTATTCAGCGATTTGCGCGGGATCATAAAGCAGGAGCCGGGCTTTCTGACGGAAACGGCGGCATCACTGAAAGACGGATGTTTCAACTGGGAATTTGAGGTGCCGAAAGACGGATGGTATTTTATTTTCACCAAGCTGCGCACAACGGGGATTGTCCGCCGTCTCTATGAGTTTTCCGTTGACGGGGATGCGATGGCTCCCTGCGAGCACAGCATGGTCGAGGATTACCGGATTCCGGACTGGCGTCCTGCTCAGCGGAAAAACGGTCATTCCTGGAAACGCTATGAGGCATTCTATCTGAAACAGGGACGGCACCGGTTTCAGATGCGGAATCTGCGTCCGATGGAGCTGCTGGGTGTTTGCGTTACCGATACATTGGAACGTGTAAAGCGTTGAAGACGATATGAAAATCACAGCTTTTTCCGTGATCCGCTTGAAATTTCCGGAATATGGAGTATAGTTAAGACTCCATGTTTTATTCATGGACAGATGAACTGTTATGAACTTCACAGATATTTAAGAAAGGAAAAGAGAAATGAAAAGAACGTATCAGCCTTCCAAGATCAAGAGACTGCGCAAGTGTGGTTTCCGCGCCAGAATGGCAACCCGCGGCGGCCGCAAGGTTCTCGCCCGCCGTCGTCAGAAAGGCCGCAAGAGACTCGCTCTCTGATTGAAATGATTTCAGTCAGAGTGGACAGCGCGCCTTCCGTTGAGACTGTCGGGAATACCGGATTCCGGTTGAAACCGGATTGCAGACTGAAGCTGAAAAGCGAATTCGATGCGGTCAAGAAAAACGGACGGCGTGTTACAACGCGGTATTTTACCGCGCTGGTGTCCGGTCGGGAATTCGGCATTTCTCGGAAATGCGGTGTTATATGCAGTCGGAAATTCGACAAAAGAGCTGTCCGGCGCAATCGGGCGAGGCGCCTTGTCCGGGAGTCGTTCCGGTTGCTGCAGAACGAGATCGCTCCCTGCGGGATCGTGGTGATTCCGCGGCGGGAGATTTTACAGGCGAAGATGCAGGATGTCAAAGCCGTGTTGGCGAAAGCTCTGGTGAAAGCCGGGGTGATGAACCCTGTATGAGTCCGGCAAGCCTGCCGGCGCGGATCCTGATGATTCCGATTCGCGTTTATCGGTTTTGCATTGCTCCGCTGCTTCCACCGTGTTGCCGTTTTACCCCGACGTGTTCCGAATACGGGCTTGAGGCGTTACGGGTGCATGGAGCGTTCAAAGGTTCCCTGTTGACGGTGTGGCGGATTTTCAGATGCAATCCTTTCTGCCGTTCCGGTTATGATCCCGTGCCTCCTAAAAAGAAGAAATGCCGGAAGTGACTGCGTGTCTGGTTTTGGCATGAAAGGTTTTTAAGTGAAATTTGATAAAGAGACACTCATTGTTGTCCTTGTTTGCGCCGCCGTTTTGATCGGCTGGTCTGTTTTTTATCCCAAATGGCAGGCTCAAAAAGCTGAATCTGTAAAACAGGAGCAGCTTGCCGCGCAGCAGGCTGCCGCCGAAGCTGCAAAGATTTCCGCCCGTACTGTGCCGCCCGCATCGCCGTCCCCTGCGTCTCCGGTAAACGCTGTTCCGGCAGTTCCCGCGGATGGTGCGGCAGTTGCAACCGCCGCCACAGTTCCCCGCCGCTACTCCATCTCCTCCAAATATACGGATTACTTCTTTAATTCCGCTGGCGTTCTGGACGAGATCGTTTTGAAAAAACATTTCCGCACTGCCGACAAGGGAGCGGAAAAAACGCCGATTGTTGTCCAGGAGTCCATCGGGTACGAGCCGTTTGCGGTTGCGATTCCCGGAGTTGCTCCGGCAAGCGTTGCGGTCCGCAAGATTTCGGAACGCGAGCTTTCCGTGACCCGGACATTTGCCGGGGCTCTGCCGTTTGTCCTGAATCAGCTTTTCTCGGTTGCGGAAGACGGTAACGTGCTCAAGTGCCGGATGGAGCTTTCCACAACCGCGGCTTCCGGACTCAAGCTGCCGCAGATGATCGTCTGGGCGGGTACGCTTGCTCCGCTCAAACAGCTTGCCAACGATGCGCTCCGCGATATTCACATGGTGGAGTTCTGCCGTGCCGGAAACGGCAAAGTGACGACGGTCGATCCCACATCGAAAGAGGAGAAGTTCAAGAAAGGTGCAACCTCGGATCCTTTGGAATGGGTGGCGCTTTCCAATAAATATTTCCTTTCTCTGCTTGTTGCGGAACCGGTGTTCAACGCCGGCTGCCGGATGGTGAATCCTGATCGTCACGATGCGCAGAGCGGTAAAAGCTACAAGCTGCCCGGCGTTGCGGGTGTTTATTCCGACATCACCGTTTTTCCGGGTAAACCGTTTGTTTCCAATTATCAATTCTATCTCGGCCCGAAAGATCTGCAGGCAATGTCCGGTCTGCCGGAAAGCACGGGCAATGCGGTGCATCTGGCGTACTGGGGATGGCTGGAACCGCTCTGCCGTCCGATGCTTTACCTGCTGAATCTGCTGAAAGACCTGACCGGTTCTTACGGCCTTGCGATCATTCTTCTGACGGTGATCGTGAAACTGGTTCTCTGGCCTCTGATCCACAAGGGCAACAAATCCATGCGCCGGATGCAGCGAGTGCAGCCGCTTGTCAAGGAGCTCAAGGAAAAATACAAGGATAACCAGCCGGAATTCAGCCGTCAGATGATGGAGCTTTACCGGCGGGAGAATGTCAGCCCGTTCGGCGGCTGTTTCCCGATGCTGCTTCAGCTTCCGGTGTTTATTGCGCTTTATTCCACTTTGGATTCGTCGGTGGAACTGCGGCATGTGCCGTTCCTCTGGGCTCAGGACCTGTCGCGTCCGGACCTTGTCGGTCCGACGATCATGGGAATCGGACTGCATCCGTTTATTCTGATCTCGACCGGCCTGATGGTGCTTCAGCAGAAGCTCTCGCCCCCGATGGCGGATCCGATGCAGCACAAAATGATGATGCTGATGCCGGTTATCATGCTGGTGTTCTTTTACAGCTTCCCGTCGGGACTTGCGCTGTACTGGACCGTAAATAATATTTTAAGCATACTGCAAATGAAATACAGTCAATATGCGGCGAAAAAAGAAGAACTTGCGCTGAACGGCAAAGCCGCCGGATAATTCAGCCGCCGCGCAAAACTCAGGAGAAAACTGAAATGGAAAACGAAGAAATGCAGATCCCGGAAGTCACTGTTGATGCAGTGGAGCAGAATGAAAATAATCCTGTTGCGGAAACAGCGGCACCCGAACGGAAAGCTCGTCCGCAGGTCGAAGTGACTGATGAGATGATCGAAAAATCCTCGAAAACTCTTTCCACCATGCTTGATTTCCTCGGCCTTGACGGAACGGTCAAAGCAGAAAAACGTCCCTCGAAGATCAATCTCATTATTTCCAGCGAAGACGCCGGACGGATCATCGGAAGAAAAGGGCAGTCTCTCGAAAGTCTCCAGCTCCTTCTCAACCGTATGATGCAGAACGGCGCGGAGGACTTTCCGAAAATCTATATTGACATCGACGGCTATTCTTCCAACAACACCCGCGGCGGCAATGGCGAGCGCCGTCCTTCCCGTGGAGGCGAGCGTCGCGGCGGGGAACGCCGCAGCAATGGCGGCAGCCGTCGGTTTGAAGACAATGACAAGGATGATATTCTCCAGCAGCAGGCGCTTGACGCCGCTAAGGAAGTCCGTCGCTGGGGGGAACCCGTTACTCTGCCCGCGATGAATTCCCACGACCGCCGGATTATCCACATCACGCTTGAAAACGATGCTGACCTGCAGACCGAGAGCATTGGGGAAGGCAGCGTGAAAAGCGTAGTCGTTTCCCTGAAAAAATAAGAGCGGGAGTCTGAAAAATGAAGAGTTTGAAGGGCAAGGCCATTGTCTTCCTTGCGGACGGCATGGCGGATGAACCGGTTGAGGCTCTCGGCGGAAAGACTCCGTTGGAGGCGGTCGATACTCCCTGCATGGATTCCATTGCGCGGAACGGAGCATCCGGTACATTTCTGACTCTTCCTGAGGGTTTTCCCACATCGTCCGATGCCGCCAATATGTCCGTGCTCGGTTATGATCTTGCCAGTTTCTATCCCGGACGCGGTCCCATTGAGGCTGTCAGCCAGGGGATCAAGCTCGGCCCGGACGACATTGCCTGGCGTTGCAACCTCGTGACGGTGGAAGGCGGAATTCTCCGTGATTATTCCGCCGGGCATATTTCCAAAGAGCGCGCCAAGGCGTTTATGGATGCTTTGGCGGAGCGCTTCAACAGCGATAAAGTCACGTTTTACAGCGGTGTGAGTTACCGTAATCTGCTGGTGCTTCACGGTGCGGAGTTCTCTGCGGATGTCGATTATTTCAAACCGGATTCCTCGCAGGATCTTCCGGTGTCGGAGCTCCGCCTCAAGGCAAAAAGTCCGGCCGCACAGCATACCGTGGAATTTGTCGAAAAGCTGATGGCGGAGGCGGCGGCGTTTCTCGCGGAACATCCGTTGAATCAGGAAGGCGGAGTTCCCGCAAACTGGATTTGGCCGTGGAGTCCCGGACACAAACCGTCATTTCCCGGTTTCAGCGGCAAGTATGCCGGACGTTCCGCGGCGGTGATTACTGCCGTGGATGTGATTTCCGGCATAGCCAAATGTGCCGGAATGGATGTGATTCCCGTTCCCGGAGCGACCGGTTATCTGGATACCAACTATGCCGGAAAAGCTGAAGCGGCGATTCGTGCGATTGAGGATCATGATTTTGTTTATGTGCATCTTGAGGCCATTGACGAATGTTCGCATGAAGGCGATCTTTCGTTGAAAATGCGTGCGATTTCCGATTTCGAAAACAAAGTCGTGCGTCCCGTCATGACCGCTTTGGAAGGACGGGACCTGACGTTTGCGATTCTTCCCGATCATCCGGTTCCCCTGCACTTGCGGGCTCATACGCGGACTCCGGTCCCGGTCGCGATTTGCGGACCGCATATCGTGCCGGATTCCGTTCAGCGCTATTCCGAAAAGGATGCGCCGGGCGGTTCTCTCGGATTCATGCACGGAGAGGAATTTGTCCGCAAAGTCCTGAATATCGGACAGTGACCGGAAACGGCACATAAAAAAGGAGAGAACGTGAAATTCTCTCCTTTTTGTATTCCGGTCCGCCTGTTTTATTTTACGGCGTTGGAAGGATCTTTCGGGCATGTTTTGCCGGAAGGACAGGTCATTGTGCCGTCTTTCAGAGCTTTCTGACATTTTGCCTGTGTCGCAGCGTCACATTTTTTCAAATGGGCTTTGCAGTCCTGACATTTCGTCTTGTCCTTGCAGGCGCAGATTCCGTCTTTTACGCATGGGGATTTTGGATCCTGTGCGCAGGTGTCCGTGTAGGCGACCGTTTCGATCACGATGATCCCGGCGGCGTTCGGATCGTTGTTCATCGGTCCGGTGCTGTCATCACTGCCGGATGCCATTGCCATGCATGCTGTTCCGAGTGTGAGGACGCCGATGATTGCGAGTGTTGTGAGTTTGTTCATGATGGAACTCCTTCTTTTGTGTTGTGTTTTATCATGGAATTCCGTTTTGGAATTCCCCCCGTTGAGTCTTAATATAGCATGAAGAGAAACGGTTGGCAAGCTGAAAACAGTCCCGGAAAAAGAAGTCCCGCATATCCGTTCGCTGCTTTCGCGGCAGGAAACCGTGTGAAAAAAAATGGCTGCAGGTTTTTGCAGGCTTTCAGCCGCTTTTTTATGTTTGGAACATCTTTGAACATATTTTATTTGAATATAAGCATGTTTTTGTAAAAAATACCTCTTCCCTTTTTCCGGATTTTGTTATATAATATTAGCAGAGCATAATTAACATGGAGGTATTATGAATTCTAAAAATCATGTTGGAGGGTGGAATGGGAAATTCACCCTTGTAGAACTTCTTGTGACAATCGCCGTGATCGCCATCCTGGCGGGACTGCTTCTTCCGGCATTGAACAAGGCGCGGGAGACCGCGAAGGGTGCAAGCTGTCAATCCAACCTGAAACAGATCGGAAATGCGGCGACCATGTATTCCGGCGATTTCGAGGATTATGTTGCACCGAGTTTGATGGGATCTCCGGGCGGCAACATTTATAATTGGGGTTGTGCCTTTGGCCGTTTCTACATGGATGCGGAAGTCAAAGCGAACGGGTATGCGACAAACAAGGGTTCCTGGAAAACTTTCGCCTGTCCCACCGACCCGAGAATCGGTGATGATGGCTCTCCCACCCGGAGTTATGCCGTCTTCCGGATGATTGTCCGCCAACCGACCGGATCGGGCTATTTAAAGCGGAATAAATTCAAGGTTCCGACGAGAACCTATTTCCTTGCTGAAGTTGATTATCAGGGGCTGGTTCGGACGGAGAATAAAACCGATACCGGTCCATGCCCGAATGGCAGCCGGTTTATCAACTGCTATTTGAATTATTTCGACCGTGCGCGCCAAGTCGGGCCGAATCACAACAATGCGGCCTGTATGTTGTATATTGACGGTCATGCCGCGAAAAATATTCACTGGACGGGACGGACCGGTTCGGAGAAATGGTATACCGGAACCTATACCAATTTGGATGCCGCCTTGAGCACCGTCATGGACTAAATCAACTGATGAGAAATATCTCTTTCCAAAAATGATTCAGAAAGGACTTGTATCTTATGAAAATGTCGACAGCTGTTCTCACGCTTCTGTTTCTCGCCGGAAGTGCAGGTGCCTATACCCCGTCTTTTGATTCCGCGGAAATCCGGAAGACGGGACACGAAATTAATGTCCGCTATGGACCGGGAAAAAAATATCGGGCCGATCTTTCCGTCTTTCCGAAGGAATATGCGGAGTGTGTTCAAGTTTCTGTATGCAGAGGAGCCTTGGAAATCGATACCCGTGAATTGTTCCGAAAGTCAGGTCGGGGAACCGTTCTGATGCGTTTTTTGGGACTTTCCGTCCGTAATCTGGTTCGGGAACCCAGTGCATCGACAAACCGGATGAGCTGGTATATCGAAGGAACCGCAGGCGCCCCCGTTGAACTGTTTTATGAAGGTGGAGATACCGGAAAAGACGGAAAAATCAAACATTACTGGCGTTCGAAAATGGGGGTCTGCAAAGGCGGACCGCAGGTTTTGACTTTCGATCAAGTGCTTCCGAAGGGAATCCGTCATCTTTTCGGACGCATCGATTTGAAGGGGCCTGGCGTTTTCCGGATCATACGAATTACCTGTGAACCGCACGATGTCAAAAGCAAACTTGACCCGAAGCGGAATTATCTCTGGAACGGAGGCGCGGAACGGGGATTGTACGGAATTTTTGCAAATGGTCCGGAATTTGCGCTCCCCAACGGAACTCCGGCCGGATGGAAACCTGGAATCCTAATTGATAAAAAGAATTTCCGGTCGGGTCATTTCTCTTTCTGTTTTCCCCGCGACGGTGGACGGGAGAGAATCTATTTCAATCCGGTTCCGTTTGAAAACGGACGGAGTCTTTGTTTCCGTGCATGGCTGAAGGCGGAGAAAAAATGTCGTGTGACCATGGCTTTTTTCCTTGCGAATGGAGCTGCGTATGAAAAAAATGTCGAAGTTGGAGAGAACTGGAGCTGTCACGATCTTTCTATTCCTGTCTGGGGAGAAAAACCGAACGGTGTTCGGCGGTACGGAAGTTTGAATCCGAACTCGGTTTACGGCGCGTTCGGATATGTTTATCCGCATTTCAATTTGCCAAAGGGGATTACGGTCTGGGCGGACGACATGAGCTGTCACGCTGGAACGCTGTCCGGAGGTTTTGTTCCGGATCATGGATTCGCCGTCTCCGGAGGTCTTGACCGGAACAGTCATTTGTATCATCCCGGCGAGACTCTTTTCGCAACGCTGGAAATCCGGAATCCCGCAAAAACGGAACAGAAAGGTACGTTGTGTTGGACGCTGACGGACTATTTCGGAAGAATCCGCTCCCAAGGTTCCGATACCGTTTCAGTGAAATCCGGAGCACTTCTGAAAAAGGAGTTCACTCTTCCGCTTCCGGGCGATTGGATCGGTCCAATGAATCTGCGTTTCGAGGTCAACGGAACTCCGGTCGGCTTTTATTTGGGTGTACTGCCGAGAAAGGCGCTTCCGCTGAATCAGAGAATCGGAGTCAACTACTCTTGGGGTAATTATCGGCGATCCGCTGAATTTCTTTCCCTTTTCGGAATCGGCGCGGTTCGCCTGTGGGCGAATGACGATAGAAAGCCTTATCGCGGCTACGATGCTGTGGAAGCGTTTCACAAAGCCGGATTTTATAACATGATGTGCCTCTCGGATCATCCGGAAATAGACAGTTTTCTTCCGCACGATCCAACCTCCTGGGCGGAAAAGGTTTCGGAATACGCCAAACGTTTCCGGGGACAGATTGATCTTTATGAAATTCTGAACGAACCGAACATCCGGGCCGGACGGAGGAAAAATCCGGATCCCGCAAAATACGGGGAAATCACGCCCGCGCTCCAGGCAAAATATATCGATGTGCTCCGGAGTGCGATTAAAAAGAATGATCCGTCGGCCAAAATCGGAGGACCGGGAACGTGTGGAACCTCTCCGTCCTGGCCGGTTTCGGTTCTGGCGGCGGGAGCAGGAAAGAATCTGGATGTTATTACCGAACATTGTTATCGGGATATTCCGGAGTGTCCCGATTATGAACCTGAAATACAATCTCTTTTCCGAGCCGTCCGGCAATACAATTCGTCCTGGCCGATCGAATCCAGCGAGGCGGGATACTGCATCATGTCTACGTTTCCCGATCATCAGCGGATTCCGGATTCGGCAAGGGAACAGGCGGAAAAAGCTCTCAGACTTATGCTGATCGGTTTTGCGAACGGGGTGGATAAATTCTATCATTTCTCCTTTGGATTCCGATCTCAGGGATCTGCCTACAACATGACGCTGATGGGGACGCCCGCAAACCGTTTCCATCCTCTTCCGGCACCGATTCTTTTTGCGCTTCGCGGTGCGGCGGAACGTCTCGGAAACAAGTCGAAAAACATTGGACGAGTTCGTCTCGGATCGGATTTCCGCTGTTATCTCTTTGAACGCGGAGATGCGCGTGTCGCCGTTCTTTGGAAATGGAACGGAAAGCCGGAAAGAATCTCGCCCGTATTCGGAGCGGATAAACCAAAGATTTTTGATTTGTTTGGAAACGAAATCCCTTCCGGAACATTTTCGGTCGGGAGCGCACCATGTTATCTGGAATCCACTCTTCCCGCAGATGCGTTCAAAAAAAAGCTTGCCGCGCTTCCTCTGGCGCGGATAAGCGTTCCTGCGAGTCTGCAAACCGCCATTCTCGATCGGAATCATTTTGAAGTTCGTGTGAAAAATCTGACCGGAAGCTCTTTCTCCGGAACGGTGGAGTCGAACGCCGAAAAACAGGCTTTCAAGGATCTGAATGCGGAATCGGAACGCGTTTTCCGCTTCCGAATGGACTCCCCCATCGGATTGAAGACACAGACCAGACAGATTTCACTCGCCATTCCGGCATTTGAGTTTAAGCAGACGCGCAAAATCCCTTTGCGGGGTATCTTTGCAGCATGGACGCCGAAACCGATTCAAATCGATGGCAATCTTTCGGATTGGCCCGCGAAGTCGGAAGCAATTCCGCTGACTGTGAAGACTTATTTGAGCAAAGCTACACAGGAAGATCGGAATCTGACAGCCGACTGCCGTTTCGCCTGGGATGATACCAGACTGTATTTGGCCGTCACGGTGAACAAGAGTCTGTACCGGGAATCTCCCACAAAAAGCACAGGAGCCATGTTTGCCTCCGACAGCGTTCAATTTGCCTTTGATCCGCTCCGGAACGCGGAGGTTTCCTCCTCCAGATATGCGGATGATGATTTCGAATACACGATTGGACGAATCAATAGGAAGACGCTTGTGTACCGGCATGCGGCATCTTCCGGCTCATACGACAGTCTGGAAAAGAGTCTCGGCATCATGGAAGAGGTACAGGCCGCGATTGTTCCTCAAAATGGGAAAACTGTTTATGAAATGGCCTTTTCACGGCGTGCACTCAGTCCGTTCCGTTTGGAACCAGGAGCAGCAATGCGCGTGAATGTGCTTCTCAATCTCGGCAATGCAAAGGGGCGCGCCGGATTTTTGGAACTGACTGACGGAATCGGCAGTGTGCCGAAACGCCCCGGACTCTTTTTAGATTTCATTCTGGAAAAAAAATAAGGAAAAATCATGTACCATTTTGCAAACACGGATTGGATGCGCGGAAGTTTTGGGATCAGCGTTCATTGGACATCAAAAACTGTTTTCCCGGACGGAAGTGTAAACTCTTACGAGGACGCTGTGAACGCGTTTGAACCGGATACGTTCGCGGAAACTCTCGAAAGCGTCGGAGCGAAACATTGCATATTCACGCTGACCCATGCGCAGGAATATCTGGCGCTTCCGCATCCGGTTCTGGAACGTCTGATGCCCGGGAGAACCACGGCGCGCGATTTGATCGGGGAACTCATGGAAGCTCTGGCAAAGCGGAACATCCGGTTCATCGCTTATTACAATCACTCCTGCAACGGGGTCGGCGATCCGGAATGGATGCGCGCATGCGGCTATTCCGCCGGGATCCGCGGCAATCTTGATCTCTTCGCGGAGAACATCTGCGGGATCGTCGAGTTCATGGCAAAGCGTTACGGAAACGCTCTTTCGGGTTGGTGGTTTGACAGTTCTTATTCCGTGGATCCGCGCGGTCCGCATAACTCCATCTCCTGTGAGATGGGGGCTTGGCAGTTTCCGTGGGAGAAGCTTTCCACTGCGGCCAAAGCGGGATATCCGGATTGTGCTGTTTCGTTCAATGCTGGAGTCGGCAGCCGCTTTCTCTATACGCCGTGTCAGGATTATTATGCCGGAGAAAGTGTTTCTCTGGCGGAATGTTTTTTTCCGGAAGCGGTTCCCGGGATGACGGATCACCGCTGGATCTGCAGTGATTCGCCGGATTGGGTTTTCTGCGGGAAAAAGAATTCCTGTACGTTTGTCGAACCGCGTTTCCCGGATGATGCGCTGCGTGATTTTATCGCGCAGCACCGTGCGGCAGGCCGAATGGTGACATTGAATCTGTTGATTGAACGAGGTGGAAAGATCAATCCGTATGCGATTGCCCAGCTCCGGAGAATTCGTCCGAGTCTTTGACCGTTCGATAAAAAATTTGGCATCTTCGTCCGTCAATGAGGGATAGATGCTTTTTTTGAGTTTTTGAAAAAAAGAACCGGACGCGGTACCGGAGTTCCGTTCCGCGTCCGGAGTTTATGAACGGTCAGTTCTGCCGGATGAATTCCAGCACAAACTTCCAGTCTGTGGCGGTGACGTCGTGTTTGCCCGTGCGCAGGTAGTAGCCGACGCGTTCGCCGAATACCGGCTGATCGGGTTTCGGGAATCCGGCGTTGCCAAGACCTTTGACGCCGAACAGCTTATAGACTTCTCCGACCGCTTTTGCACAGCGGAATTCGTTGTAGGGATCCGCCCAGACGTCTTCCGTCGCGCTGGCGATCAGCAGAGGACGCGGAGCGATCAACGCCGCCAGCCAGTGCTGGTCGAGCGGAAGGTCGGCATCCCGGTTTGCATACTCATCCAGCTTTGCCTGGAACCAGTACGGAAATGTTTTGGTGATGAACGCGAGCTGTTCAGTCTCCGCGCGTTTATCGCGGGCGAGCGACGCTCCGCAGCAGCCGGAATCATTGCTGACCGCTCCGGCGAAACGCGGATCGTTCGCCACTGCCCAAAGCGCGGTTTTGCCGAGACGGGAATGTCCGTGCGCCCAAATGCGCAGCGGGTCGACTTCCGGTTCCGTCAAAGCCAGCTCAAGCAGCAGAGAGTAACCCCACGCCCATGCGCTGATCGCGGTATATTCCCGGTGTGTCTGCGTCAGCTCCGCCGCGGGATGGAACAGACGGAAAATACTGTCTTTGCGTCCGTTCTTATGATCCGGGAAAAAGCTGTTGCGCGGAGCGATAATCAGCGAGACACCCGCATCCAGCAGCATGGGGATCTGCCAGCGGTGAGCCTGCTGTCCCGGTTTGAACTTGGAATCCGGGGGGATGTCGGTCTCTTCCGTGGCGGCGGCGTTACCCATGAAGTTCAAGCCGACGACAACGGGGATCCGTCCGTTCCGCTTTTCCGGCAGATACCAGAGAACATCGACCGAATGTTCCCTGCGTCCGTTTTTCAGGTGAATGGTGATTTCGCGCCGGCTCCCGCGTCCGTCGAATACATTGTTTTTTTTCCTTTTGAGTTCGAAACGGATGTTCTCCGGTCTCGGAGGAATCTGTCCGTACATAAGAGTTTCAAATTCCCGGATGACCTCTTTCCGGCGGCGGTCGTACCAGTCCGCCGCGTTTTTACAGCCGTTCAGCGGGGATGGCAGGTTCCGGACCGCATCTTTGCGTCCAGCGATCAGATCCATAGTAATAATCTCCTGTGAGGCTGATTCTGCTCCTGTGACGGCGATTGCCGCCACACCGAGCAGAACAGCGGAAATAAAATGTTTCATGTCAATTCCAGTACGGAAGCATGGCATTCCATGCGGGCTCCGCATAGAAACGGTGTCCGCCGTCCCCATAGACGTGTTTACAGTTCTGTTCCGCTCCGGCAGCCGTGTAGATTTCCTGCAGGTGGGCGAACTGCTGCTTTGCCGGACCGATCGGGAAAATGGAGTCTTCTTTTCCGCTGACAACGACAAGCGGGCGGGGAGCGATCAGGCCGAGAACGTCCGCGCTTTCGCCATAACAGAGGAGTCCGGGGATGTAATTGCAGGAACAATGATACATCGCTCCGATGCTGTCGGCGAATGTGGAGAACGAGCAGGACGGCATGGCGTGAGTCAGTCTCGGCAGAATGGCTCCGGCAAACATGGAAGTGGTGCCGCCGCCGGAATTTCCCATGATGCCGAGTTTGGAAAGATCGAAGTCTCCGCGCGAGGCGAGATAGTCGATTACGCGGTCCACATCGAAAATCCGTTCTCCGAGAGCGGTTCTGCCGCGGAGCAGGGCGCGCATGGCGGGTTCGTAACAGGCCGGTTTATGATCCGGATCGGTGCTGTTTTCGCCCATATAACGCTGTTCGAGACAGACCGCCGGAATTCCGCGCTTCATGCATCCGATGGCGAAATCACGGTCGCCTTCGATTGTCAGCGGCGTGGTTTCATCATGCCAGTCGACCGCGATGGATGTGTGCATTCCAGTGGAGTGCCCCTGAAGGCAGAGGAACGCGTGATAGGGCGGTGTGACGTTGTGAGGCAGACAGAGATAGAGTTTGTTTTCCACGCCGGGTTCGGATTGGAACACGATTTTTTCGACGGCTCCCGGACCGATGTTCCGTTTCCAGAGGGAACGCGGTGCAAGAGCGCAGCGTTCCGTGTTCATCAACTCCGTGATGCCGAGGAGGTCCGTAAGTTCGCGACGGGCATTTGTCTGCCAGTCGGAAAACGGAATGGAAGCGTCAAAGCGGCAGGATTGCGGTTTCATATCGTATCAACTCCTTTTTGGTTGTGTGGGTTATGCCCATTCGGGATTTTGAAGAGAATCAATGAGCGGCAGCAGTTCCGCCGCCTGAGGAATCCGCATCTCTTCCATGAGGGTGAGGTAGCAGCGGACCATGTCGTTGTGCGATTCACAGGTGAAGATGTTGCGGAGTCCGAGCATCCGATGGACGACTCCGGGATCGTCTGTATGATCGCTCCAGTTTTCCGGCGGATTCAGGTTTCCGCTGATGTAGTTGCGTCCATACCGGGTGCTCCACGCTTCAAACAGGGCCTGCATACGCTGCGGATCGGCAAGCGGTTCGCTGATTGTTTCCAGATACCGGAAGAAGCAGTCTTTCTTTTCCCCTTCCAGAGGAACGACCTGTTCGTCCCCGAAATGATACGGGCAGAGCTCCAAGGCGTAAACGCCGTGTTTGTCGAACAGCGCTTTGACGAGATAGCCATACTGCCAGAGTCCGTTTCTCCCAAAGAGTTTCGGAAAGTAGAAGTTGCCCGGTGAATAAATGATCGGCGTGCCGTTGTACGTTTCGATTCCTTCCGGGCAATGGGTGTGACAGTTGAAGACAAGGGCGGCTCCTGCATCGGCGAATTCCCGGCAGAGTTCCTGCAGTCGCGGAGACGGGAACGGATTGTATTCGTGTCCGCCGTGGAGAGTGACGATGACGAAATCGGCTTCTTTTGCGGCTTTGACGATTGCTCTGCGGTTGCGGAATGGAAGGATCGGTGCGGTTCCCGGTTTTGTCTCTGTCGCAACCCCGAATTCGTGTTCGCAGAAGTTCAGGATGGAAACCGTTTTTCCGCCGAGTCCGACTGTCAACGGAACTTCCGCATCGGCGAGATTTTTTCCCGCCCCGACGGTTTGGAGACCGCGTTTATGAAGTTCTTCCATCGTTTGCAGAACGGCGTCGGGACCGTGGTCGCCGGTATGGTTGTTGGCGAGCATGGCTGCGTTGAATCCCGCCAGCCGGACAATTTCCGCCGTTTCGGGTTTGCAGTTGAGATTCGGTCCGCTTTTCGGGATCGGCGCTTCCCGGCCGGTCAGCGGAGTTTCCCATTGGACCAGACGGAACTCCGCGTTGTTCAGATAGGAGGAGAGCGATTTCAGCACTTCGCCCGCCCGTCCGCTCTCCACCATTTCTTCTCCGGCACGCCAGGGGCAGACGTCTCCCGCGAGAACGAACCGGAACAGCGTTTCTCCGTCCGGTTCCCGAAATTTCCAAATACCGTTTTCTGTGATCATTTGATCTCTCCTTTTTTATCGGGTTTCTATTTCTGAACATTACAATAGAACATTTTTTTTATAAAAAAAGCGAAAGTTCAGTTGAAAATATTCGTTTTTTGAACAAAATTATCTGAAAACGGAACGTGAGGTGCAAAATGAGAACCGTGGTGCGGAAACACGGCTGGCGGAAAGACAGTGTCGATCATTACCGGGAAGACTGGTTTTCCGGAAACCGGAAAGAGGCGATCGCGCAGTGGGAGAACGGACCGCTGCCGTACGGGTCTCTGCTCTGGCCCCGGTATTATTCGGAGATCCGGCGCGATGGCGCCGGATGGTTCCGGTTTGAAAACTGTGCGGATCTGGTGTTTGAATATCTGCTGGACGGTTCGCTGACTTATACTCAGAACGGGGTGACGGAAACGGTCCGCCCCGGTGAGATTTATGTGATGCATCCCGGCGGGGATATTGTGTTTCATGCGGAAACCGGGGACCGTTTTCACCGGCACCGGCTGATGATCTGCGGCACTCTTGCGCAGGAACTTGATCTGGAACTGCACCTGTACGGCTGCAACGTGTTCCAGCTTGCGGATTCCGGACCGTTCATCGGCCGGCTTTGCGGGATTACGGAGCGGATGGCAGCACATCGTCCGGAAGAGGCGGCGGAACTGTCGGCAATGGTTTATTCGCTGATTACCGGATTTGCCTCGGAGCACTCCCGGAGCCGTGTGGAAACGGTTCCCGAACCGTTGAAGCGCGTTCTGCAGGAGATGCGCAAGGATCCTGCAGGCGGGCGGACGGTCCGGGAGATTGCGGAGGCGCACGGCATGGAAGTGCATATGCTGATGCGGCTGTTTCATCGGCATCTGGGTGTTTCTCCTCTGGAATACCGCAACCGCCTCCGTCTGGAAAATGCCGGACGGCTTGCCGCTCATTCGGAGCTGTCCATGAAAGAGATTGCGGAACAGCTCGGCTACCGGAGCCCGCTCTATTTTTCGACGGCATTCCGCCGGGAGTTCGGAGTTTCTCCATCTGAATACCGCCGTCGGAACCGGGGCAAGATGGAGTGACGGAACCGGAGAATTCCGGAAGTTTGCTTCCTGTAACTTATGGAGCGGATCCGTTTTTTTTGAATTGCAGCCATGATCAATGTGTGTGGCCGCTGTCGACGGCGGCGGGCGGATACGCTTTTTCGAATGCTTTCAGCGTTTCCTTCATACGCCTGGGTACGGAGAGATCGGTTCCCTGCTTGCATTTCATCGCATCGACGAGCAGAGCGTGCAGGAGAGTTAATTTCCTGACATACGCCGGGTACTCCTTGCTGTCGGGAGCCGCGGGTGCAACACGCTGGAGCATGAAATACTGCCAGACCGCTTTCTGGATTTTGTCCGCATGGTTCTCTTTGGTGTTGATCCAGCGGACCAGCTGATTGTAATCCGGCTTTTTTTCCGCGGAGATACGGTTGATCTCGTTCATGCACTTTTCGATCGTGCCGAGGTCCTCATAGATGCGGATCGTTTCCGTTTTATCGTGGTAGATGCCGCAAGGAACCTGACAGTGTGCCATGAGTGTGACTGACCCGCCAAGCAGAGCCGCCGCCATTGCAAATGTGAGAAGTTGTTTCATCGTGATTCCCTCCTTTTGTATTATTGTAAATAATAACACGAAAACGGTAAATTGCAACGGCGTTTCGCCGTTTTATGTTTTGTCTCTCCGTCACAGAGAGAAATTTTTTCCGGATAGTTATTTTTTCCGCAGATCCGCAGGGAGCAGGAACGCGATACCGCCGAGAAGGTTGATCAGGAGCATCATTGCCGTGTAAATGACCATTGCCGCGGCAGCGGAGGCCTCCGGAATGCTCCATGCGCTGAGGAGCGTTTTGATAACGGCGTCGCGGGTGCCGAGTCCGCCCGGCGTGAGCGGAATTGCCGACGCCACATTGCCGTAAGCCACAGCCGCCATTGTGGTGTCGGCGGGCGGCAGATCGTGCATGCTGCCGTAGAGCGGGAAAAAGATCGCCAGCATCAGCAGCGGATGGAGGATCAGTGCAGAAAACAGCGTAGTCCAGATCAAGGTTTTCCAACGGTTGCGGTAAGCGGAAACGGAGCGGATGACATTTCCCGGAATTCCGCGCAGCCAGCGGTCCGCAAAGGCAAGCAGTTCCGCCGCCGGTTTCCAACGGAAAATAAAATCCTGAAAGAACAGAACCGCGATTATGACGCAGCCCGCCGCACTGAGTGCCGTCAGCAGAAATACGACGGATTGCGCGGCAGCGGGAAGTTTCATCACTTTGGAAAACGTGATGCCGAAAAACAGCAGAACGAGCAGGAAGAGTCCCGCAACGCCGACGATCCGGTCCATAAGAACGGAAACCGTCGCTTCGATGCGCAGTCCTTTCCGCTTTGATGCAAGCATGGCGGCTTTCACCACATCGCCGCCGACCGCTCCCGCCGGAATGAAGATATTGGAAAAGAGACCGATGAACACCAGCCGCATTGTTTCGTACCAGGAAACATTCAAATCTCTGCCGATCAGAAATTTCCAGCGGACCCCCGTCAGCGTCATTTGAATGAACTGGGCGCAAAAGCAGAGCAGGACCCACAACGGGTTCATCCGCCGGACCGATTCCAGCATTCCGTGCCAGTCTCCGCCGACGACCCATGCGATCAGCAGGGCGGCGACTCCAAGTTTCAGCGCCGGTTTAAGTACCGTTTTCCAACGTTGCGGAGTCTCCGCCGTTTCCACATCCATTTCAGTTTTTTCCGTAGTACCGGGTTTTGACCGGTGAGAGCGTCATCAGTCCCCGTTTGATCTGCGGATCGATTTTGCGGATGAACTCTTCCAGAGTCTTTTCCGTGTCCACGATTTCCACAATGACCGGCTGGTTGATCTGAAATCCCCGGAATTCCGGTGCAAGCACCGGATTGCTGGAACAGTAACCTCCGATTCCGCGGAGCACAGTCGCTCCGGACAGCCCCTCCGTCACAGCCCGCTGAACGATCCACTCGTAAAGAGGAATTCCGTTGATCTGGTCTTTTTCCGCCGTGTAGATCCGGAGCAGGCTTGCTCCGTCAATGAAAAATTCCGCCATGACGCACCTCCTTGTGTTTCTGATAAAACGAATCAGAAGGACTCCCGGTCCTCTGCCCATTTCTTGATGTCTTTTTCCACTTCCGCGCGGGATTCGCCGGTGATGTCTTCCACAAATTTTTTGAAATAGGCTTCGATCGCCTTGTGGAAAATATGCAGATATTCGACCCGTTCGGCAAAATAGCTTTCGCGGTCCATTTCTTCCCCTTCCGGCAGACTCAATCCGGTAAAATTGAATTTGTCGGCATCAAATGTGAACGTCCAGACGTCCTGATCGCGGGCGAGCAGAACTTTCGCTTTTTTCAGTTTTTTGCCGACAGCCAGAGCGGCTTTTGCTTCCGCCGCAAGCTGGGGACACCCTTTCTTGACGACGCTCTCCTCCGCTCCTTTTGCTTCGGCGGAATATCCGAACGTGAGCGGACCTTCGATGCCGAGCTGGAAACGTCCGCAGTTTTCAACGTCCAGTTCCCCTGCGTTGAGTTCGGAGAAATACCAGAGCCAGGTCAGGAAGTCGCGTCCGGGGGTGGAATCCATTCCCGCCGCATTGGCGTTCGGGGAGAACGTGAGATCCGGCAGTGCGCCGGTTTCCTGCTTGAAGAGTTTCAGCATGAGTTCGTTGATCGTGACGGGGATCGGTTCCACTCCGAGCTGACTGACAAATGCGCTGATGATCAGGTCCACCTGTGTAAGGGACGCCGTGCCGACATACATGACGTTGAGGGCGCGATCCACCACCAGAGGCGTTCCGGAGATTACCGGCGGCATTTTCATCAGATTGCGCTTGACGGCGTCTTCCTTGATCCGCTTTTTTTCCTGACGCGGAACGGAGAACGTCTCGTTGGCTTTCATGTAGGCGAGTTCATCGCGTCGGCAGATTGCGTTCAGCAGGGAAGAGGGAATTTTACGTTCCGCTTTCCTCAGATTCAGGTAAAGGTGTCCGCCGCAGAGTGACGTTGTTTCGTTGATGTCGGTTTCAAGCAGAAAACGTCCGCTGACCCAGCCGATTTCCGGCTCCTCGGCAACGTCTTCCAGTTTTCCTGCCGCGGCGCTTTCGAGTTTTTCCAGATAATCCTCCGGCAGCGGCGAACTCAGCGGGCAGATGGTCAAAGCAATGCTTCCATGATCGAACGGCATATCAAAAATCTCCTGTGTATGGTTTTTACGGCAGTATTATACCATGAAACAGCCGTTTCGTCAACCGCTTGAGAAAAAATAAATGGAAACACGGAGCGCAGGGCTCCGCATTTCCATTGGAGAGACCGCAGCGGATTACAGATCCTTGTACAGATCCTTGACGACATCCGCCACCAGTTTGCGGCGGCGGAATTTGTCGAATGCGCCCGCGAGGTTGAGACCGAGCGGTTTACTGCGGATATCCGCGCCCATGCGGTGGAAACTCATGGCGTCGTTGAACTGCCAGATCGTGATGCCGCAGAGTTCTTCCGGTACGCTTGCGACGGAGCGGATCACCGCACCGACGTATTCCGCCTGAAACTCTTCGGACCACTGTGTTTTTGCGATGTCGCGCTGTCCGTAGATACCGCAGCAGCCCATTTCGCTGACGATCATCGGCTTATCTGCCGATGCGGTCCGGCGGAAGTATTCGATCGTCGTTTTCTGTTTCGGCGGGATTTCGTCCGGCGGTTCCACTCCGACCAGGTGATCGCCAATCCAGCCGGGATAGATGTTGTAGGAGATGATATCCACCAGTTCCGACGAGATGTCGTCCGTGGAATGACAGCACGCGAATGTGACGGGACGGCTGCTGTCCTCTTCCTTGATCGCATTGACGAGGCGTTCTGTGATGTTGCGGCCTTCGGGTGTGTGCGAATGGTGTTCGTTCAGGAACGCCCAGATGATGACGCTCGGATGGTTGATGCTGTTGCGGACCATGATGCGGGTTTCCGCTTCCGCGAGTTCCTGAAACTCCTCATCCGCCATTTGTTCCGCGGAATTGCCCCATCCGAGACTCTCCTCCCAGACAAGGATGCCGAATTCATCGCAGAAGTCGAGAAAACGCTGATCCTGTGAGTAATGGCAGCCGCGGACGAAGTTGCAGTTGAGATCGCGGAGATTCTGGAGGTCTTCAAGCATGACCGCTTCCGGAGTCGCCGCGCCGAATTCCGGATGGGATTCATGGCGGTTGAAGCCTTTCAGATAGACCGGTTTCCCGTTCAGCAGAATCTGTTTCTTTCCGGCTTTGATGGTGCGTATGCCGAAGCGTTCCACGATGCAGTCGCAGGCCGTATGCACTTCCACAGTGTGAAGTTCCGGTTTTTCGAGAGTCCACAGACGGAAATCCGGGACCGTGCATTCGATCGTTTCGCCATGGCCGACTTCAACGGTGCGGAATCCGGTTTCCGTATCAAAACGGAATCTGACGCTTTGTTTGCCTTCCGTGCTGCCGGAAAAGAGGAACCGGAGCGAAACTTTGCCCGTTTCGATGCAGAGAGGACGGACCTGTACGCGGTCGATTGCCGTTTCAAAGACCTGATGCAGGGAAATGCCGCGATAGAAGCCGCCGAATGCATAGAAGTCATAGTACGGGAGAAACAGTTTCATTTTATCGCCGGGACCGTACTGGGTGCTGATCTTGTCGAAATTGTTGTCGATCGCGGCGGTGATGACGTGGCGTCCGGCTTTGAGCGGTCCGGTTTCAAATTCCACACCGCTGTACGGCAGATTGGTGAAACCGACTTCGCGCCCGTCGATGCGGAATCGTGCGCGGAGACCGATCGCACCGACTTTTAGGATCCCGCGCGGGGAATCTTTGGTCAGCAGAAATTCCCGGCGGTAAAGGCCGGTTCCCCGTTTGCAGCGGTAGGCGGGGGTGGTGTCGAATGTTCCCGGAACGCACATGATGTCGTTCGGTTCAAAATTTTCTTCACACACGTCTTCCAGATACGTTTTTTCGCAGAAGCGGAACTGCCAGATGCCGTTCAGATCGGTAATGGTCCGTTCCGGGTACAGGGGAAATGCTTGCATGATAATGCCTCCGTATTTAATATTGTGATTCCGGTGAAATTTTCCCGCTTTTGATTAATTTGCACTTGTTTTTTCTTTTTTCAATGATATAAATGAAGAAAAAAAGATACTTTTGATGCAATAAGGAGTTGGAGGTGTTATGGTAAAGAGTGTGACAGTCCGGCGTCTCGGTTTTCCCGGTTTTCCTGCGGCGCATCTTCCGTTTTATCCGCGGTCCTGCGGCGTGAACTGTTTTTACGGTCAGCGTGAGGAGCAGGAGCCGTGGAATATTGTGGAAATCTGCTGGGTGGAGAAAGGTTCGTGCATATTTGAAATCGGCGATTCCGTATTTCCCGTTCAGGAAAACCAGTCGATTTTCCGTATGCCGGGAGAAAAACGGATCAAGATTCCCGCGCCGGGTCGGGAAACGGTGGTTTACTGGGCGGCTTTCGACGGGCCGCAGGCGGCGGATTTCATGCTCTCCTACGGTTATCCGCGCCGTGCTCTGAATTCGGGAAAATGCCCGGTGCATCTGTTTGACGAGATCCGGAATTCGCTGAACAGTCTCCTCCCTTCGGATTTGCGGCGCATGGTGACTCTTTATACGGAATTGATCGGTCTGATGGGGGAAGAGCAGAACCCCGGAAGCCGCAAGGGACAGCTTTTCCGCAATGCGCTCGGCGTGATCCATGCGCGTTATCAGGAGGCGGGATTGAATGTAAATTCCCTGGCGGAGATTCTCGGTATGCACCGGACGACGCTGGACCGTCTGTTTCTCCGGGAGATCGGTGTGCCGCCGAACCGTTATCTGGTTAAAATCCGGCTTCATCATGCTCTCTCCCTGCTGAGCAGTACCGCTCTTTCCGTTTCGGAAATCGCGGCGCGTACAGGATTTGCGCGGGAGAATTATTTCGGGAGAGTGTTCCGGGAAGCGACGGGGCGCAGTCCATTGGAATACCGCCGCCTCCGTACCGGAGGAATCTGAGTTTTCCGATGAAAGGGTGGATGATCCGGTTTCTTTTTTGCAGAAAATGAACGGTTGCAGGCTGAAAGTTTCATCTTTTCTCAATAATTTATCAAAAAATCTCATCTACTCTCTTGACATTTTCTGAAACGGAAGTATTTTTACTGATGAAACAGGAGGACTCTCATGTCTTGGAATCAGAAAAAAATTGATTTTGTCGGACTCGGCTTTTGCAGCAACGACTATATCAGCCTGCTCCCGGAGATACCGATTGACCACAAAGTTCAGATCATTGAACATCTTATTCAGGGCGGCGGACCCGCTGCGACCGCGACCGTTGCGGCGGCGCGACTCGGCGTCAGCACGGCGTTTGTCGGCATGGTCGGCGATGATGATGCGGGAAACCGCATTCTCTCCGATCTCGAAGCGGAAAAGGTTGACACCTCCGCCATGCTCCGCCGCGGAAACAGTACATCGCCGATCGCTTACTGCTGGATCGACCAGCCGACCGGGAAACGCAGTATTGCCTGGACCCGCGGCTCGCTGAAGGAACTGCTTCCCTCCGAAGTCGATATGGAACTGATCCGCTCCGCGAAGATTCTGCATCTTGACGGGCACAACACCGAAGCTGCAATCGCCGCAGCTGCGGAAGCGCGCAAAGCCGGGGTGCTGGTCAATCTTGATGCGGGAACGATCCGGCCGGGGATTGAGAAGATCATCGAAAACACCGACATTTTCTTTACGTCGGAATATTTCGCCCGTACATGGACCAAAGAGCAGGATCTTGAAAAGGCTCTGATGAAACTGCTTGACGCCGGAGCGAAAGTCACCGGAATCACGGTCGGCAGCAAAGGATCGCTAGCATGGGATGGGAAGAGCGGCAGGATCATTTACTGTCCGTCTGCCGATGTCAGCCCGATCGTTGATACCACCGGCGCCGGGGATACGTTCCACAGCGCATTCGGTGTCCGCTATCTTGAATGCGGCGATATTTACGAAAGTATGCGGTTCGCCTCTGCCGTCGCCGGACTCAAATGCCGGAAGCTCGGCGGCCGTGCCGGATTGCCCGACCGCAAAACTGTGGATGAATTTCTCAACTCACATTGATTTCCAAAAAAGGGAGGAAAATAAAAAATGTCAAAAACATTCAAAATCGGCTATCTGCCTTTAACCAAGGCGAACTGGACCAATGAGACTCTTGAAGCTGCCCGTAAAAACGCAAAAGAGTATTTGCAGAGTCTGCCCGGAGTGGAGGTCATCGGCGGAGACCGTATGATCGACTTTGAGGACAAAGCGATTCAGGAACTTGAGTTCTTCGAGAAAGAGCGTCCCGACATGATCGTGGCGCACTTCATGACGTTCTCGCTCGGTGTGATCGTCCCGATGTTTGCCCAGCGTTTGAAAGTTCCGGTCGTTCTCTGGTCCATGAAAGAACCGGATCCGAAGGGCGGACGTCTTCAGAACAACTCGTTCTGTGCGGCGAACATGAATTC
Organism: uncultured bacterium; assembly: GCA_900548385.1. Lineage (GTDB taxonomy): Bacteria > Verrucomicrobiota > Lentisphaeria > Victivallales > UBA1829 > UBA1829. The sequence continues at coordinate 24,059 of URKJ01000041.1, forward strand.
GCATTTCATGTACCGTATGCATGTGCCGTATTTCCACGTTCACGCGGAAGTCGGTTCGGACGAGGCGGCGGCCGGACTCGAAAAGGCGATCCGCGTTACCAAAACGATCAACATGCTTTCCCGGATGCGTATCGGCGTGATCGGCGGCCGCGTCCCCGGCTTCTTCACCTCCAGCTGCGACGAAATGCTTCTGCGCACGAAAGTCGGTCCGGAAGTCAAATTCATCACCGAGCATGAGGTGATTGAGGCTGCCCGTAACCTGAAACCGGAAGAACTTGACGCTGCGATGAAAACCATTCTTTCCGATGCGAAAGTTCATCCGACCGACGGCCCCTGCGAGGAACAGCTTAAGAAATCCGCCGCGCTTTTTGCCGCTGTCGGCAAGATGAAAGACAAGTTCCTTGTCGATACGTTTGCCATGCGCTGCTGGCCGGAATTTATTTCCAATGACCTTTACGGCATTGCGATCTGCTCCACGATCGGCCATCTTACCAACCACGGTTTCCTGACCGCCTGCGAGGGCGATGCGTATGGAGCCGTCATGATGCGGATGGAACAGGAGCTGACCGGCGATCTGCCGTTCTTCTGTGATATGATCGTGATGGAGGGTGATTACGGTGTGGCATGGCATTGCGGTGCGGCTCCGTGCAAACTCTGCAAGCCCGGTTATCAGCCTCAGCTTTGCCATAGCGCAACGGTGGAGGGCGGCGGCGTGAAAGGCGTTACGGATGAGTTTCCGCTCAAGACCGGGCGCGTTACGCTTGCACGTCTCGGAGAAAAACGCGACGGCGACGGTTTCCGTATGCTGATCGCGACCGGAGAAGCGCTGGATACCGATCTTTTTGTCCGCGGCAACCCGGTCAAAATCAAGTTCGACGCCGGATGCGACAAGCTCCGCGACGTTGTCATCAATCAGGGCTGGGAGCACCATTACGCTCTTACCTACGGCGATATTGTGCCGGAACTGCTTGATATTTGCCGCATTCTCAACATTGAACCCGTAGTTGTCCAATAACCCGAAAGGAGATTTTCCATGAGCAGCGATAAACTTCTCATCCGCCTCGAACCCAAACAGGGCTATAACAAGGTTTTCGACCTTGGCGAGTACAACATGAATCTCACCGCGTTCGGAGTGATCCAGCTTGCAAACGGAACGTCCTACAAGGCCTCCACCGGAGAATATGAGGTTGCTCTGGTCCTCCTCGGCGGCAAATGCGCCGTCAAAGGAAAGGATTTTGCCTTTGCGGAAGTCGGCGGACGCCGGAACGTGTTTGACGGCAAACCGCATACGGTCTATCTGCCCCGTCATACGGACTACGAAATCACCGCATTGACCGATGTGGATATTGCGTACAACGCCTCTCCCGCGACGCGCGACACGGCAAAGCCGACCGTCATCACCCCGGAACAGTGCCGCACGCTTTCTCTGGGCCGCGATAATTTCTCCCGTGCCGCCACGATCATGATTGACGAGACTTTTGATTCCGAACATTTCTACATCGGCGAGGGAATGATCCCGTCCGGTAACTGGTCCGGCTATCCTCCGCACCGTCATGATTTTGATAATCTGCCGGAAGAGATCGACATGGAGGAGACCTATTTCTACCGGTTCGATCCACCGCAGGGATTCGGCATTCAGAAAGTCTATCAGCCGGACGGTTCCATTGACGAGACCTACACGGTCCGGAACAACGATACCGTGGCGATTGCCGAGGGCTATCATCCGCTTTGCGGCGCGCCCGGTTATCAGATGTATTATCTCTGGACGATGACCGGAAAAGTCAACCGCGGTCTTATTTCCGCCAAAGATCCGCAGCACAGCTGGGTAAAATGACGATGAGCGGCGACACCATTCTGCTGGGAATCGACTTCGGTTCCGGCGGCTGCAAGGTCTCTGCGATCGACGGCTCCGGCGGTATGCTCGGAGAGGCGTCGGTGGAATACACCACGCATTACGAACATCAGGGCTGGTCCGAGCAGGACCCCGCCGACTGGTATGCCGCCATGTGCCAGGCGCTCCGGAAACTCGCCGGAAAAGGCGTGGACCTGAAGCGGGTCCGCGCGATCTCCTTTGACGGTTCCACGCATAACGCCGTGCTGATGGATGAAAACATGCAGCCAGTCCGCCGCACGATCATGTGGACCGATCAGCGCAGTGTCCGGGAGTGCGCGATGCTCCGGGAGCAGTATGCGGACCGGATTTTCAAGACCGCATATCAGATGCCGACTCCGACATGGACTCTGCCGCAGATGATGTGGCTGAAAAACAACGAGCCGGAGATTCTGAAACGGACCCGGCATGTCCTGTTCGTCAAGGATTATGTCCGTTTTCAGGTCACCGGAATCGCCGCGACCGATTATATCGAAGCGCAGGGAACGCTGTTCTACGATATGCCGAATCAGAGATGGTCGGCGGAACTGGCGGAACTGGCCGGACTTGATCCGTCCGTACTTCCGGAGCTCGTCAAGCCGACCGATCTTCTGGGGACCGTCACAGCCCGCGCCGCCGCCGATATGGGGATTCCCGCAGGAACGCCTGTCGTCTGCGGAACATCCGATTCCGCAGTGGAAGACTACGGAGCGGGAGCGATCGAACCGGGCGACTGCATCGTCAAACTCGCCACGGCGGGGAATGTCAATGTGATGACATCCGAAGCGCATCCGTATCCGACTACGCTGACCTATTCCCATGTGATACCCGGCATGTGGTACACGGTTTCCGCGACCAACGCCGCCGCTCTCTGCCAGCGCTGGTTCCGCGATCTGTTCTGCGAGGCGGAAAAACTGGAAGCGGAAAAACTCGGCACAAATGCTTACGAACTGCTCGACCGCAAAGCAAATCAGTCGCCGCTCGGCGCCAACGGGGTGTTTTTCCATCCCTATCTCCAGGGCGAACGCTCCCCGTATTGGGACGCCGATCTGCGCGCCAGCTTTACCGGAGTGGCGATCTCGTCGACAAAGGGGGACATGGTCCGCGCTCTGCTGGAAGGAGTCGCATTCTCTCTGCTCGACTGCTACGGTCTGATCGAACAGATGAAACTGCCGGTCAAACGCATTTTCCTGATCGGCGGCGGTGCGAAGAGCCGTCTGTGGAGCGAGATCGTCTGCAACGTGTTCAACCTGCCGGTGCAGGTCTCGATCCCCGGTGACGCTTCGTTCGGAAGCGCTCTGCTTGCGGGAACGGGAATCGGACTCTTTGAAAACAGCGCGGACGCCGTCCGCAAATGCCTGAAGATCGACCGGGAAATCCATCCCGATCCGGCACAGGCGGAGCAATACGCATCGCTTTTCCGCAAATATAAGGCGATTCACGATGCGCTTGCGCCCATTTATAAAAAGTAACCAACACTAACGGAGGATAAAATGTTAGTTTCGAAAGACAGTTACATGTACGAAATGATTCGCACGGAACTCACGGACATTCTCGGAGAAGAGCATGTCTGCACCCGTGACGCCGACAAGTTCGGTCACTCGATCGACTATTACTGGATTCCCGAAATGTGGCATGACCGCGGCATGGAGACCCCGAAGCCGGATTTTGTCGTTCATCCCGGCAGCTCTGAGGAAGTCGCCCGCGTCATGAAACTGGCGAACCATTATCACATTCCGGTTGTTCCCTGGGGCGGCGGATCGGGTTCCCAGGGCGGCGCTCTGCCCGTTTACGGCGGAATCATTGTCGACATGAAGCGCATGAACAAATTCATGGGCATTGACAGGGAGTCCCTGACGGTGACCTGTCAGACCGGCATGATCGCGCGTCATCTGGAATGGCAGTGCAACAAGGAAGGTTATTCCACCATGCACCTGCCTGCTTCCATCGCCTGCGCCACGATCGGCGGTTTCCTTGCCCATCGCGGAACCGGTGTGCTTTCCACCAAATACGGCAAGATCGAAGATATGGTGATGTCGCTTGAGGTCGTTACCCCGACCGGCGAGATTATCCGCACGCTTCCCGTTCCGCGCCACGCTTCCGGACCGGATCTGACGATGCTGTTCCTCGGCAGCGAGGGAACGCTCGGCATCATCACCGAAGTGACCCTCAAAGTTCATCCGCAGCCGGAAGCCCGCGAATTCCGCGCGTATATCTTCAAGGATTTCCATACCGCGATGAGCGCCGGAGCCGAACTGATGCGCAGCAGACTTCAGCCCTGCGCGGTCCGTCTTTATGACGAAGAGGAGACGATCCATCATGTCCGCAAGGTATTCGGCATGGAACTTGACAAAGGCGCGTACCTTGTGTTCGGCTTTGACGGACGCAAGGATATTGTCGCCAGTCAGATGAAGTATGCCCGCGAGATCATGGAAAAGAAGTTCAAGGGCAAGGATCTCGGTAGCAAGGGCGGCGATCTCTGGTGGGAAAACAAATACAAATTCTTCTATCCTCCGTTCATGTTCCACATGCCGCAGGCGTTCGGAACTCTGGATACGGTCGCGACCTTTGCGAATATTGAAAATGTCTATCACGCGATGAAGAAAGTGGTCAACGAGAATTTCCCGCAGGCCCGTTTCATCGGTCACTTCTCGCACTGGTACGAATGGGGATGCATGCTTTATGCCCGCTTCATTTTCGAGGAAGAGCATGTGCCGAAGGATCCGAGAGAGGCCGCCGCACTCTACAACAAGGTGTGGGATATGGCAATCCGTGCGGCGATCGCCAACGGCGGCGTAATCAACGAACACCACGGCGTCGGACTCAAGCTCGGTCGTCTGATGAAAGAACTTTACGGCCCTGCGATGCCCGTTCTCGAAGGCATTAAGAAGCAGCTTGACCCGAACAATATTATGAACCCCGGCAAATTAGGTTTCAAAGGAGTCTGATCATGAATATCGACAACTGTACTGACGCAATCAAAAACTGCCGCTTCTGCTTTATGTGCCGTCATCTTTCCGCGATCGGGAATGTGACGTTTACCGAGGCGGATACTCCGCGCGTCCGCGCCGCCATGACCTACGGCGTTACCATGTATCCCGAAAAACTCGCGAACAGGGATTATATCGATACCCTGTACCGTTCTGATCTCAGCGCCTGCTGCCGCTTCCATTGCGTCAGCCACTTCGACGAGAACGGTCTGAACCTTGCCGCCCGTACCGACATCGTGGAAGCAGGATTCGCTCCGGAGTATGTCAAAGCGATTGTCGCCGAGCTCAAAAAGAATGAGAAGTGGGTCGGCAAAGGTTCCGGAGACGTTCTCTATTTCGTGGACAACTATACCGCGGAGGCGAAGACGGTCGCCAAGGCGTTCGACACGATCATGAAGAAAGCCAAAATTCCGTATCAGACCGTTACCGGCGGCTGCATCGGCAAGGCTCTGAGTATCCTCGGCTATAAGAAAGAGGCCAAAGAGGCAATGCAGAAATTCGCTCAGGTCATCAGAAACAGCAAGGCGAAAACCGTTGTGGTTTCCAATCCTGCCGCCTATGATGCGCTTGTCAACGACTACAAGGCGGCGGGCATCAAGCTGACCGCGAAAGTCGTTCACACTTCCGAGTACATCAAATCCCTGAAACTGAAATTTGCGAAGAAAGCCGGAAAGGTTTTCTACCTTGAAAGCGATTATCTGAAGAATTATAACGACGATTATCAGGGACCGCGGGATCTTCTCGCCGCTGTGAAAGCGGAAATCGTTCCGTTCGGTACGAACAACGAGGAATCGTATACCTGCGGCGAAGGCGCGGTCGTGCTGCCGAAAATTGACGAAAAGCTGGTCGAAAAACTTGCGAAGTATATCGAAGCCCGCGCGGACAATCCGGCAAAGGACGTGATCGTGGTGGCTTCTCCGTACACGAAACTCTGCCTTGAAAAATATACGGCTCTCAACGTCAAGACTCTGGAAGAGCTTGCCGCCGGCTGTCTTTAACCGGGAGTCTGTGCCATGGCACTTGTAACGATGAAAGAGATCCTCCTTCCGGCGCGCAGGGAAAAGCGCGCCGTGGGAGCGTTCAACATTGCGAACTATGAGACCGCCCGTGCCGTCATTCAGGCGGCGGAAGCCGAAAAATCACCGGTCATCATTCAGCTGTATATGCGGTTGTTTGATTCGACAAAGGCGTTTGACCTTGCGGGATCGCTGATCCGCATGGCGCACCGCTGCAATCAGCCGGTCGCGCTTCATCTGGACCACGGCGACAACGTCGGGCAGGTCAAGGATGCGCTCGCCTGGGGATATACGTCGGTGATGTACGACGGTTCCCGTCTGCCGTTTGAAGAGAATGTCCGTATCACTCATTTCTGTGTGGAATACGCCAAGGCGTTCGGCGCTTCCGTCGAAGGAGAGATCGGGCATGTTGCGCAGGGCGATGAAACCGCGCTGACCGATGTTAAAGAGGCGTACGAATTCGCCACGCAGACCGGAGTGGATGCGCTTGCCGTCTCCATCGGTACTGCGCATGGATATTACAAGGCGACTCCGAAGCTGGATATTCAGCGCTGTCAGGAGATCGCGGACAGTCTGCCGGATACACCGCTCGTTCTTCACGGCGGTTCCGGAACTCCGCTGGAGGACGTCCGCAAATCCATTCAGGCAGGTATTGCAAAGATCAATATTGCAACTGAGTTCATGGATACTTATCTGAAATCGACCCGTGCGAAATTGAATGAGCTCGACGGCAAATTCATGCCGATTGACAAGTTCTATGATTCCACGGTGGATGACTGCGCCGCTCATGCTGCGCGTCTGATCCGCTTTTTTGCGGGTAAATAACGGTTGATAAAACAGGCGCCCCGTGCGGGATTCGTTCCGCACGGGGCGCTTTGTTGTTCTGCTGTTATTCGCAGTCCGCGTCTTTGCGCCGGCCGAGGCGCAGGGCGATCAGCCCGATTGCGGCGATTCCGAGCAGCAGGAAGATCATGGTTTTCCGGCTGACCGGCTTCCGCTCCGTTTCCGGCTTGATGATCTCCTGTTTTTTCAGAGTCATCCCTTCCACGGTCTTCTGTTTGTTCTCCGCCGCTGCAGCGGTACGGATCTTTTCGATTTTCCGGCTGTATTCCTGTTTCAGCGGCTGATTGTCGATATTCCGGGCGATGAACTCTTTCAGCTTTGCGTTATTGCAGACGAATCCGCTGCATCCGGGTCCGAATTTTTTCACGAGTTCCGCGTGTACCTGCGCGATCTGTTTCAACGTGGCGGCATCGGTTTTCCAGAGTCCCTTGCGGGCGGTTTCCAACAGAACGGCGGTCATCTCCTGAAGCGCGGCGGGATTCTTCTTTTCAAAATACTCGCGGATGTTCAGTTTGAGCTTGTCGTCAATATACACCGCTTTGTATTCGTCGAACAGATGATCTTTCAGCATATCGGGCTTCATGACTTTCCATCCGTAGCTGTTGCGGAAGACTTCGGCGAAACTTCCGGCGGCTCCCGGTCCCTCCTGCATCATCTCCCTGATGTATTTGGGGTTGAGGACCGTACTGCGGGCTTCGACCATCGCGGCTTCCTCCGCATCCTGAATCTTTGCGCGTCCGGGAGTGCGGAGATCGTTGAAATAAGCATCCGGTTCTTTTCCGGTTACGTTTTTGACCGTGAGGTTGATGCCGCCCATGAATTCGTAAACATGGTCAAGCGAGAGCGGCCCCCAGGAGTTGGAGGAGCGCGGCTGGATCACGGTATCCGTGTTCTGCATTGCGGCCTTGAAGACACCGGGAATTGCTTCGCCCCAGTGCTCGTCTGTATAGAGAGCTCCCATGTTGTTCAAGTAGAGATCGGCGATGACTTTGCTGTCTTCCCAGCGGTCTCCCGCCTGAACGAGCCCGGTGACGCCGGTTCCGAAATTGCCGTTGACTCCGCCGAATATACGGGCATCCCCCAGAGCCCGCGCCTGTTCCGGAGACATTCCGGTGCTGATCATGGTTCGGATCGCCGCTTCAGAACCTTCCCGGACATAATTGTCGTATTCCCCTTTCGGAGCGGCGGCTGCAATCCGGACCGCCTTGTCGATCAGGCGCATCCGGCTTGTGGCGGCGCCGCGGAACTGACCGGAGGTCTGGACCAGCACGTCAATGCGCGGCCGTTTCAGTTCGGAATCGGGGATCAGACGGACATCCTGAACACGTCCGCGGGAATCCCAGACCGGTTCCACACCAAGCAGGAAAAAGATTTCTCCGATGTTGGTGCCCTGACCGCGAATGAACTCTCCGCCCCAGAGAGTGAATGCGGCTTTTTTCGGATATTTCCCGGTCTTTTTGAGTTTTGCCGCGATCAGTGCTTCTCCGAGTTTTTTCCCGACGGCATAACTTTCCCGTGTCGGGGTGCGTTCCGGGTCGATTCCGTAAAGATTGCGTCCCGTCGGAACGGTGGCGGGATTGCTGACCGGATCACCGCCGGGGGAGGCTGTGAGGTAACCGCCGGAGAAAGCATTGACCACGGAGCGGAGTTCCGTTTGGGTTGATTCAAGCAGCGATTGACGGATTCGATGCGCTTCCGCCAGAGCGGTCAGCTTCTGTTTGGCAGTCCGTGCCGGAGCTCCAGGACGTTTTCCCATCTGCCGCATCATGGCTTTCCGCTCTTCCGGAGACATTTTATCCAATGCTTCGCGCATCTGCGGCGGCATTTTTGCGAGCATTTCTTCTATCTTTTCAGGCCTCATGCTGTTCATTCCGGGCGGTGTGCTGCGGTCCGTTTTCTTCACCGGTTCCGTTTTCCCGATTGAGGTCGGTTTTTGAAACTCCCTGATGAGCATGGCATTGGCTTTGTCGAGATAGTTTTTCTTGAAGAACGTGATGTTGTCGCGATCCTTTTCTTTGACTTTTCCTGTTTTGAGGTCCGCTTTGAACAGCTGATCCGCAACGGTGTCCACCATCATCAGACGCGCGGTTTCGTCGGCTTCCTCTTTTGAGTACGGACGGCCGATCACATAAACGCCGCGATTGACTTTTGAATCTTCGATCTCATGCAGATAACCGTGCAGACGCTCCAGATCCTCCCGGTTCAGGATTCCTTTCTCAAAATCCGGAGAGAGTTTGAGGTCGACATGCAGTTTTTCCCGGACGGCTGCTGCAATGATGGATTTGCGGTACTCGTCTTTGAGCATTGCGGAGTCGGCGCTTTCGTATGCTTCGATCTTCTCTTCGAGCTTGTGCAGTTCGCCGTAGGTTCCGGAATTCATGAACGGAGCGGTCAGGTGACTGACCATCGTGGCATAGGTTCTGCGTTTGGCGATCAACGCTTCTCCGATGTTGTTGATGACATAGAGATAGTAATGCGGCATTTCACCGATCAGGATGTCCGGCCAGTCGAAGCTGGAAAGCGCGATCTGTTTCCATGGCGTGAATTCCAGACTTCCGTGTGTGCCGAAGTGCATCAGCGCATCCGCCTGGAATTTATGGCGGATCCACAGATAGGTGGCGATATAGGTGTGCGGCGGAGCCTGTTTGACACCGTGAACCAGTTTATTGGTATCGTCTCCGTATGCGGGAAGTCCCTGCGGCATGATTACGATATTGCCGAACCGGAGCATACCGAGAGCCATGCACTGTTTGCCGTCTTTTTCCACGGAAAGATACTTTCCGGGAACGGGCCCGTACTGTTTCTCCACTTCGGCATAGAGGTCGTCCGGCATACTTTTCCGGATCCAGGAGAGATATTCTTCCGGCGGGATCAGTTCGACCCGTGCGGTCCGGATGAAGTCTTGAATCGCCCCTTTCGCATAAGTGCCGAATACTGCGGCGTTTTCCTGAATCTTTTTATTCAGTTCTTCCGGCGTTTCCGGGAGTTCCCCGGTGGTGAATCCCCGGCTCTTCAAATATTTCAGCGTATTCAGCAGGGAATCGCCGACTTCGAGTCCGGCGGCGTTCATTGCATTCTGGCCGGGACCCTTGTAGTAGATGATTGCGATCTTTTTTTCCGAATTCGGTTTGCGCTTCAGGTCGACCGTTTTCCGGACCATGGTGGTAAAGCGGTCAAGGCGATCCGGTATTGTACGGAACTCCATCAGGCCGCGTTTGTTCGGGAACAGGGCGGAAAGAACGAACGGGACTGCTCCGCCGTCGAGTTCCGGCATGATTACGCTCTGACTCAGCATACCGCCGGTCATGCCGCGTTGATCCCGGAGGTATTCGTCATACGGCTGGCTGACCTTGATCGGGCAGAACAGAGGGATATTGAGACGCTTCAGCGCTTCCAGAGCCTTGTCCGGATCATTGATGGAGAGCCGTCCGTGCGGCTGATAGATGATCAGTTCCGGTTTGACCATATCCAGCAGACGGATCCGGTCCATCATTCCGGAAATGCCGACAACGTTCAGCTGTTTGGCTTCCAGAGCCTCAACCAGAGATTCCAGATCTCCGCCTCCGTTTCCGGAGAATATGCAGACCGTCGGATTCGCCGGGTTGTATCTGCCGAGCCGTTTGTAGAATTCCACATACTGTTTGTAGGTCGCGAGTACGGTTTCCTCGTCTTTTTTCGGATGGAAGAATGCGGAGCGCGGAATTTCTTTCGGAGGCAGGACTTTTGCGGAGAACAGGAATTTCCCGTCGATGGCGCGGCGGGTGTAATCCATCAGGCGCCTGAAATTCGTTTTGCCGCCGGCTCTCATATAGGTCTGAACCTGTTTGGACTGCTCAGGGGAAAGGGTGTCCAGTTTGGTTTCGGCACGGGTGGAGGCTGTGATGTAGAGCGGCTTTTTCTTGCAGACCAGTTCATCAATTACGGCTTTCTGGGCGTCGTTGAATTGAAGTCCCATGCCGAAGAAATAGAGAACATCGTACTGTCTGAGGATGGCGGGATCGGTTTTGTCATCCCATTTGACCGGTTCGACATGCAGAAATTTTCCGAGGTCCTGATCCAGCTGGGACGCCAGCATGTAATCCGGGTAATTGACCATGCCGACGCGTGTCGGCGACATGCCGTTCCAGCAGAATATTCCCAAAGCGGCAAGCACGATGAGGAGCAGGGCTCCGATCCATGTTTTTTTCTGTTTCATTTTGCTTCATCTCCTTCCGGGACATAGATGATTTCGCCGTTTTCGAGGCGGTATGCGGTCCCGACGCGTTCCCCTTTTCCCGAACCTGTCTTTTTTTCCGCTTGGAACCGGGATACTTTATTATCTTTTTTGACGATGATTTCCATATCCGGTTTTCCCGCATTTTTTACATAGGTGACATCCTGAGCAGTCAGGAATTCCGTCATCCGGCTCTGAATGACGAATGCCACCATCAGGGCTACGGCGAAGACCATTGCCGCATCGAACAGATTGATGAGACCGCTCAGCGGATCGCTGTCGTCTTCCGTCGCAAAGCGGTTATACCGTCCGGGTTTGCGCATTGGAGGACTCCCTTCTGAGTTTGAGGTCCAGCGCGTACTGGAGCGAGGCGATCTCGTCGGCGAACCAGTGACGCTTGACGGAGTAGAGCAGCAGTCCGACTCCGGCGACAAAGATTCCGACGACCGTTGTCCCGAATGCCACCTGCATGTTGTATGCCATGGATTTGATGTCACCGGAGGCAAGCCCTGCAAGTGCGGGTCCCATGGGGATCAGTGTTCCCATCAGGCCGAGCATCGGACCGATTTTCATCATGAAACGGGCGCGTTCCAGTTCATGCTCGTATGTTTGGGAAAAGTCGAAAATCCGTTTTTCACAGTGGACCGGATCCCAGTCGAGCTGGTTCAGTTCCGCAAGGTGACGGGCAAAGATCCCATGCCGGAGCTGTTCCGGTGTGAGTTCTTTCTCCGCACGGAGAAGCGTCATGAGTTCGTCGCGTTTGCGGCGCTGCCGGAGAAGCATGAGCCAGGTGGAGCAGAAGCCGCCGAGCTCAACGAGGGCAAAGAGCATCGCGGCAAGCAGCAGCACGATGTCCGGCAGCATGAGGCTGGCGGAGATCCAGTTCAGGATTTCTGTGATGTAATGCATGATTGTTTATGTTCCTTCCATGTTCGGTAAAGTTGTGTTGCAATGGCGGAAAGAGCCGCCGTAAGAGTGAGCGAACCGAGGATGAGCAGGTCTCTTTTCCAGTCGGCTGCCTGTCCGGTCCCGCTCCGGGAGAGCTGACCTGTCGCTGCGGCGGGAAGAAAGATCGCCAGAAGAACCAGCATCCAGCTTCCCGTCAATGCGGCGGAAATGCGACCGGTCAAAGTCGGCCGTATCATTCCCCACAGTTCACAGACCAGTGCGGAGAATACGACAAATCCTCCGGCAGTCCACCAGAGAATTGTGCCGAATTCATAACGGACCAGGTGATTGAATCCGACAGCGGTCAGATACATGACTGTGACGGGGAGCAGAAGCGAGGGGAGCAGCGCCAGATATTTCCAGCGGTGGACCGGCTTGCCAAGCTCCCGCTCTTTCAGCAGGGAGAGACCCGCCAGCAGAGCCAGCAGTTCCTGAATGACGATCAGCGCGCAGAAGTCGTTCAGATTGTTGGTGTCTGAAAGAAAACGGTCGATCATCTGCAGGTTGAACTTCATCAATCCGGTTTTGAAAAGAAAGACCGGGATTGTGGCTGCGGCGAGGATTCCAGTTCTCCATATCCGCGGGAGCAGAGTCAGTTTCAGGACGCTCTGGATCCAGGCCGCCGCCAGTATCACCATAATAAAACTTTCCAATTTATCGGTTCCTTGTGATATTGGTTATCCGTCTGTACGGATTGTGTTTCGTCTGAGTTTGTTATTAGAATTTCATGATGATTGCCATTCCCCGTATGGTTTACAGCTTTTCCTGTTTTTTCTCCGAGACGGAAGACAGGTACAGCTTTCCTTTTTGTTCAAGCAGGGTGACACACAGGACGGTATTGTTGTCCAGCGCCATCCGCAGAAACATTTTTCTGCGATTCTTTTTCAGATGACTCATCTGAAATTTTTCCGGACTCATCTGGAACGCGTGCTGTTTCAGGAGTGCAAGTCCTGCTTTTACAGAATCCTCTCCGGTTTCAGCCATCGCCAGTTCCCGTTCTTCTCTTGTAACCGCAAACGCTCTTTCCAGTTCCGTCCATCTTCTGTGCTGACAGGATTTGACCAGTTCGCGGGCGATTTTATTCAGTTTGATCTTTTCCTCCCCCGCCGCCGGAATTTCTTCCGGCACAAATTTGTCTGCATCCGTTCCCTGACTGGCGAAAAGCCAGATGCCGGTTCCGGCAAGAAGGAGTGTGAGAAAAAACAGTTTCTTTTTCATGATTCAACCTCCGACTTCATAGGTGGAATCCGGATTGTAGAGACGGTCATCGTCTTCATCGACACCGAGTCCGCCGATCTGGTATTTTTTTGCAGCTTCATCATCGTAAATATACCCGACACCTTCATTGGAAGCGTGTCCGTCTGCCCAGATTACATTGGTGCGGGAGTTGTGACGGAATGTCGTGGAACCCGCGTCAACGGTATAGCCGAACAGCTTTGTATCCGAGTAGTTTCCCATGGAACCGTTCTGTTCTCCGAAGCTGACGATCGAAGAGGGTTTTTTGATCTTTCCCGGACGGACCAGCCCGCCCATTGTCGTTCCCCGCATGGAGAACGGAAACCACTGATGAATGTTGCGGTTTGCTCCGTAGCCGCTTCCGCGGGCGTTTTCCACTGTATAGCCGAGACGCACAAATTCCGTCCGGATGACTTCACTGGTACAGAAGAATACATTGCTTGAAACCTCGTTCATGATTCCGGCGTCGACTCCGGCTTTTTTAAGATAGGGAGTGAGGAAGCCGTCTTTTGTGAAATCCCATCCGGTGGAGGTCCTTACTCCGGCCCAGCCCAGCATGGTGGAACCGTCGCCGCCAGCCATTGAGACGGACATCGCTTCCGCACACGGGGAGAAAAAACCTGAATCCGCCTGATATTGTGCGTCTGCCGTTCCGATTTGTTTGAGACGTGCCATGCAGGAGACTGAGATCGCTTTGCTTCTTGCCGCTCCGAGGGCAGGCAGCAGCATTCCGGCAAGAATTGCAATGATTGCAATTACAATGAGGAGCTCTATAAGGGTGAAATCTGTTTTTCTGAACATTGTTCTTTTCCTTAATTTAATGTTCTGTTTTAATTATATACAAAATTAGTTCAGTCTAATTAATTCCTCTTTTCTTTCCCCGTATTGTTTTGAGTGTTTTTGCAAAACTGACGGCAAGAAAAGCGGAATCCGCGGATTAGGAAAGAACCTATTTTGCAGTTCGGGGAATAATATATCATGAAAAGCGGAAATGTCAAGCATGAAATTAGAAGAATCTAATAAAATACGGATTTCCTGATATTTTTTAACGGATTCGTGCGTATAACAGAAAAAACAGTGACGGGAAATAGAGTGAGCGATTCGATCCGCCGGCTTGCGGGTCATCCTTACATGTGCAGACAGTTTTTCCAATTCATCAAACATACAGCCGTTGACTTTGCCGAATGTGCATGCTCCATAGAGACCGCGCTTGTCCGAAGACATCCCGGAACCGGCCATGAAGCGGATACTTTCCGGTTTTGAGTTTTCCGTTATCAGCGCTTCTCCGGCTTTCGTATTCGCGGAATTCCGGTTTGCCCGCCTGTCTGCATTGATACAGCATTTTCCTGTTTCCGCCGAAAGTGCGGCTCGATAAACAGTTGATTTTCCTGGATTTTTCGTAAGGGGATATGATATTACACTTGATATTACACTTGTTTTACACTTTTTTTGTCTTTTTCTTCATTTCCCATCTTGACAAAAGCGGGGAAATCGCTTATAATTTATAGAAATGAAATTATGATGATAAGAGCAAAAGATGAAAACTGCGCAACTGATTACAGCGTTAAAAGAAAAAATCGCGGAAGGATATGCGGATGCCGATGGACGGCTTCCGAATATCGGGGCCATGGCGGTGGAATTCGCCGTTTCTCCGATGACGATCCAGAAAGCGGTCAAAGCCCTTGTTTCGGAGGGCGTTTTGTCCAGCACCCGCGGAAAGGGCGTCTATCTCAACCGGAATGCCGCCCGGAACAAATGCGTTGGAATCGTTACGATGAATTACTGCGAGCCCGGCGTCTCGTATGCCGCTGCATACACCGGTTATATTGCTCCCGCGGCGGAGATGTTGAAGGCGGCAGGATACCGTCTGCGGAAACTCGACAGGGACGACTTGAAAGGCGATCCGGCGGAGGTGCGCCGGATCCTTGACAGCCTTGATTCCATGATCATTACGATCGGCTGTCTGGATTCCGGAACGCTTCCGTTTCTGTTGGAATGGAAAAAACCGATCGTCCTGATTCAGCAGGAATCTTTCGTCGATTATCCGTTTCATCAGGTGATCGCCGACCGCGATCCCGCATTTGCAGAGGCGATGGAGTTCCTGAATGACAGGAACATAGAAAATGTCCTGATCCTCAACAACAGTACATTTCACGAGTCGCGCATTGAAGCATTTCTGCGCCATTTGAAACGGAATCCGCATACCTGCAATGCGAAAACAGAAACATTGTTCATGCAGAAGAACAGTATTGATCCCGGTTATCTTACGGGGCAGGAGCTCGCGGAAAAGGTCCTGCGCTCGAATAAACCGTATGATCTTTTTTTCTCCCCCAGCGATTTCCTGACGTTCGGATTCCTTGATTTCATGGGCAAGCACGGAAAACAGTACGGGAAAGATTATGAGCTTCTCAGCTATGATAATTTAGAGGGGGACGGATATCTTCCGTTCGAAGAACCGGTCATAACCTGTATCGACAAGCAGACAAAACTCATCAGCCAGGTTGCCGCGTCGCTGATTCTGAACTTGGAGCGTTTTTCTGCTGTCAGCTCCATGCTTTGCAAAGTTCCGTGCAGGTTTACAGTACGGAAAACTCTCATCAGGAAAGGAATCAAAAGATGAAAAGGAGATCATTCTTCACGATGACAGAACTTCTTATTGTAATTGCTGTTATATTTATTTTACTTTCTATGCTGCTTCCGGCTTTGGGAAAAGCGAGAGAGGCCGCTTATTCAAGCGTCTGCAAGGGAAATCTGCGGCAGATTATCACGGCGTTTCATCAGTATTACGGAGACTATGACTATTCCCATTATGTTTTCTGGTCCGTTCCCGGCTCCTCGTCCAACATTCACTGGTCATGGTTAGGCAAGTACTCTGAGTACAGGGCGAACTATCTCCGGATCGGAAAAACGACCGCGGACAGCGCCGATTACCGGAAGACGATCATGCACTGTCCCGCCAGCCGGGAAGAGCCGTTGAGCTCTTATGGAATTTCCTATGCATACAACAGCGAAATCAAATCTCAGAAACTGACACCCGGATATCGGAAAAGTGGTTATAACAGGCCGATTCAGCCTTCTTCTTTTCTCGTGTATATTGATTCATGGTCGAAAGGCAAGGAGCCTTATTTCTTCGGGGCATGGTGGACGAATGCGTATGCAAGGAATACGATTGGTGCCCCTCAGAGAACCGGCTCGGCTCCCTGCAATCTGAACCCGATTCACAATAAAAGGTGCAATGCGGCGGCATTGGGCGGTAACGTTGTTTCTTTCCTCTTTTCCGATCCCCGCAGCTTCAACAGCATCAACACCGCCGGTTATACGCCGCTTTACACGGTCGGAACAGGATACTGAAAAAGAACGTAAAACAAATTCAAATAAAAAACGCATTGTTTCCAGATTATTTCAACAACCAAAAAGAAAGGTGGAAAATCATGAAACGTTCTCTCGCACTCCTCACCCTCCTCCTCGCAGGCGCAGCAATCCCGGCGTTTCCGGCAGGCAAAGTGGCTGATGACTTCGCAGCTCCCGACAGCGGAGATCTCTGGGAAGTCAACCTCGGATACAATCTGAAAAACACCATCGTCCCCGGCGCGGAGGGGCCCCGGAAAATTAAATGCACTGTTTTCAAGATAGAACACAAGGATTCCTCCAAAAGCTCCGATGGAAACGGCAGATGGTTTACTGCCATCCGGTTGCTCAACGTCAACAGGGAGGATTGGAAAAAAGCGGTCGGGTTTTCCATCATGCTCGCAACCGACAATCCCAATGCATGGTATTTCTCCATGGGCCTGTCCGAAGAGGATGGGACGGTATTCAGCCTTCCGGCAAAACCCTCCAAACTGTTCAAGAAGTACGTCTACTATTTCAAAGATCTGAAAACGAAAGATCCGAAACGGAAAATCAAACCGGAAAATGTCAATGCGCTAAAATTCGGCTCGGCGACTTTTCCCGCAACGCTTTATATCGGTCCCCTGGAACTGATTATGCCGGACGCTCCGGCGGAGTCCGCGAAATAAACAACCACGTCAGGGAGTTTTTATGCAGAAACGATTTTCTTTGGATCCGCTTTCCGGAACATGGAAGGGATTCTGCCTCGGTATGCTTCTTCTGCCGGTGCTGATTCTGGACGCCGCTCCGACGAAACTGTTCGAGACCTCCGGGGACGAGGATCTTTGGGAAGGACAGTTCGGGGCCAATCTCTCCACTGAGATCAAAAGTGCGGATTCCGGTCCGGACGGAAAAATCTGTACCAGTTTCCGCATCCGGTTCAAAGATCCTTCCATGCGGAACAGCGGCGGAAGATGGTTCAATATTACAAAAGCCGTCACGCCGGAGGAGTCCTGGAAAAACGCTGACGGTGTCGGATTTGAACTCGCTGCGGATGCCGCGGATGGCTGGTATGTCTCCTGGTGTCTGGTGGAGGAGGACGGAACAAAATTCGCTCCGAAAATGACGCCGTTCCATTCCCTGCCGACAAATTTTGTCAAGTACAAATACCGGTTCCGGGATCTGTTCTGCAAGACGGATCCGGAACGGAGGATCCGCCCGGAGAAAATCATTGCGTTTTCATTCGGCGGCGGGTCCCGTCCGGGAGTCATTTACTTCCGCAACTTTGAACTGCTCGAACGGGAACAGCCCAAAACGCCGCCGTTCGCGCTGGTGCGCGTTACCGGAACCGGACATCCCGACCATACGCTGGAAGCGGGGCAGGAGGCGAATCTGCGGATTCTTCTCAAACGGGTTCCCGGATTCGTCGGCTCGCTTAAACTCCATGTGCAGGATTACCGGGGCAAAACCGTTTATGAGGGAACTCTGCCTCAGGATCGGCGGATTCAGCAGATCAAACTCGGCAAACTGCCGACGGGATATTACGAAGTCCGGATTTCCGCCGTTGGAAAAGACGGAAGAGAGAACAAAGACGGCGTTATCATCACATCCGGCACACAGGTGCCGGGAGTTTATACGTTTGCAGTTTCCGCAGAGACCGCGGAGGCGGTAAAGGGGGACATCGTCAAACGCGGGTGCGGCGGTTTTTTCGGGATTCAGAATATCAGAGACCAGTTCGGAGCGGTCCTCAGTACCGGAGCTCCGTGGAAAATCGAGATGCCCAGATGGAGCTGGGATGAACCGGTCCGTCCCGTGCTCAGCGCCAACGGATTGTCTCCCCGAGCCGAAAAACAGCTCGCCGCGGAGAAACAGCCGGACTATATTTTCGGAATCTGTTCCTTCACCCATCATGCGGCAGACGTGCCGAAATGGGCCCGGACGGAAAGAACTCAGACAAACAAATTCGGCGTGAAGGATAAAAATGATTTCAAACGGTACGTCGGAGGAGTGGCGAAAGTCAACGCGCACCGCTATTCCCACATGGAACGGCGTCCGTACGAACTCACATGGGAACCCAATCTGTCAGGACCGCATTACAGCAAACAGCCGCCGTACTGGACCGTTCAGGACACCGTGGATTTCTACCGTGATTATGCGCCCGTCATTCGGGCAAATGATCCAAAAGCACTGATTCTGGGGCCGAAACCGACTTTCGATCCCGGCTATATTGAAAAAGCATTGCAGCTCGGACTCGGAAAATACATTGATGCGATTTCCATTCACATGTATGGTACACAGGTGCCGGAAGAGGGGGAACTGCCTGCCAAAATCGCCCGTCTGCGTGAACTCGGAAGAAAATATATGGGCAGGGAGATTGATCTTTACAATACCGAGGCGGGGTATCACTCGAAAATCAACGGAGTGCATGACCTCCGGGGACAGGCACGGAAACTTATCCGCTACACTCTGATTATGCAGGGGGAGGGCGTGAAGGCTTTCCTGATGTTCTATCTGTTCGACCACAGTCTCGGCGATTACGGGTCATGGGGGCTCTATTTCAATCCGCAGAAAGAAGCGAATTTCGGACCGCGGGAACTGATGCCGAAGCCGATTGTTCCCGCATACAGTGTGCTGACCTCGCTGCTGCGCGGCGCGCGGCCCGTCATGCATCTGCGCTGGATGGATACCGATCTCTGGGGATATGTGTTTGAGCGGGACGGCGTTCCCGTTCTTGCTCTCTGGGACCCTTATCGTGCCCGTACAATCCGTTTCCCCGCCGGAAACGTCGGGGAAATCACGGCTGTTGACATTATGGGCAAACGAACGTCGGTCAAAGTGGAAAAAGGAATCGCCTCTCTTGAAATCTCCCCCGATGTGACCTATCTGACCGGAGTCGATCCGGTGGTTTGGATGTGTAAAGGGCTTCTCTCCGCACGTCCCGGCAGCGAAACAGTGATAGAGGAACTTTCTCAGGGTGAGGTCAAAACCATCGCAATGCCCGTCCCGTTTCAAAAGGCGCGTGTCCGCTCTTTCGGGGATCTGGACGTCTCGGCTGCCGATGGCAAGCTGCGCTGTTCCGTTCCGGGGAACGCCGCTTCCGGAGTTATCCCGGTCATTTTGGAGGAGAACGGGGAAAGCTCGGTATTGTTCATCCGGATCAACCGTCCGGTCGTTCTGAAAGAGACCACCGTTCTTGCGGAAGAAGGTGTTATGGTGCTTCAAGCGAAGCTGCGCAGCTCTTCCACGCGGGAGACGGAGACGGAACTCCATCTGACAACGGAATATGGTACCGTCAAACGTTCTGTAAAGATTCCGCCCGGACAGGAAATCGCGGTCAGGCTTCCAATAGCCGAAATTACGAAAAGCTTCGATCCGCTGCAGCCGCTCCGGGGGACTATCCAAGGGAAAAGCGGAGCAGAATACTTTAAAAGAAGTCTGAATTTCACTTTCCTTGCGGCTTCGGAAAACGGCAGGGCTCTTTCCAATGCTCCTTATACCGATCATGTCAGGATCAAAGGGACCGGCGCTTCCGGAAGAGAAGACGGGGCATCCGTGAAACTTTCATGGGATCGAAAAGGGTTGCGGCTGCAAATCGAATGCCGCGACGATGTTTTCCATCAAACCCTTGCGGACAGCGGCATCTGGCGGGGGGACAGTCTGCAGATCGCTTTCGACACTGATCCGGACAACATGTTCGAATATGACGAATTGACCCGGCGTCTTTCGAAGAAAGTGACTTCTCTCGGGTTTGCTCTCTCTCCGAAAGGGCCTTATGCGTACCGTTACCGGACATTCAGCGAATCAATTCTGAAAACCGGAAACGTCACAGAGAACCTCCCTTTCACGGCGGTCCGGAAAGATGGCGTGACCCGGTACGACATCACCGTCCCGTGGCATCAGATCGGCATGAAAGAGACGGAAGCCGTTCCGGGGAAGAAGATCGGATTCTCCTTGCTTGTCAACGATCACGACGGTGCGGGAACGAACCGCCGTACCATCGCTCTGTTCGGGGGGATTTATGACAACAGCGGATGGCGCAACTACGGTGTGCTGAATCTGAAATAACGATTTAGACGAAATTTCCCGGAGGGCGGACTTCCTCCGGGAAATTTTTGGGGAAGAGGGAAACTTTTCTCTGGATGGGACAACTTTTTATTGAAAGGTTTGTGCCAAGGAGTACTGTCATATTCTCCTCCCATCCAGTCGGCAACTCTCATGTGGCAAAAGGCAACGAGCAGATCAGAAAGCCGATAGAACCGCTATTGAAGATTACCTGATGCAATTTATCTCCTTGTTACTCATGATTCTATCTTTAAATACCATAATTATAGCTGTCTCTTATACACATCTCCGAGCCCACGAGACGGAGCTACATCTCG
>URKJ01000042.1 GCA_900548385.1 uncultured bacterium
TTTCATATTATTTTTTATATAATTAAAATAAGGAGACTGCATTATGAAGCTGACCTGTTCCTCTGAAAACGCCATTCCGAACCGCTACTGTCCGCCGGCTCTCGGCAACGGCGACCTCTCCCTGCTCGTTGACTACGCAGGCGGGACCACTCCGCGCGAATATTGCGACAACCACATTAAAAGCGGGCTCTGGCGCGCCGGATTCCGCTATGACAAACCCGGATTCCCGCTGGTTCCGTTCGGTTTCTTTGAACACCAGATCGACAATGCGGGACCTGTTACAAACTGGACTCAGACACTGCATGTGACCAATGCCGCCAGCGAATCGGAATGCTCTTTCCGGAACGGAATCCGTATGCGTTCGTATGTCTACTGTCATTTACGCTTCAACCTCATTGTGATCCGCAAGGAAATCCGGGGTACGGATTCGTTCCGTATGCGGTACTTGTTCGCGCCGGAGCGGACGGACTCCGTACCGGTTACCGAAACTAAAACCGCATATCAGATCAACACATGGTCCGGCATACGCGGAACGGTGTCGTTCTTTTCTCCCGATCCCGCAGTAACCGCTTTACATACGGGTACGGAAATCATACTGACAAGTTCCGCACCCGCCGCGGTCTTTTATCTTGCATTCGATGAAGAAGCGGAAACATTTGCCCGGACTCATTCCGAACCGGAAATCGAAGCCTCGCACCGTGCCGCATGGGCGGAATACTGGGCGGAATCGACTGTTCCTGCCGACCGGCTTCCGGAACAGGTTCTAAAGGCGGCGCGAACCTCGGAATATCACCTCCGGATCTCCTCGACCAAATGGTCGATCCCGACCGGGATTTATCCTTACCATTGGGAAGGGCGTTACTTCGCGTTTGACGAATTCTTTGCTCTGGAGGGTCTGCTTGCCGCCGGTCATCTCTCCACCGCGAAAAAGATCCCGCAATTCCGTTTCTCCCATCTGGATGCCGCAAAAACGCGGGCATACTCCTATTTCGGCAGCAAATCCCCCGCCGCACGGTTCGTCTGGGAAACGATCGAACAACCCGGAATTGAAGGAGCGCCCGGCGGATTTTGGATCGAACACATTTTCCATCTGGCTCATATCGCGCTCGGCGCATGGCATTGTTCGCAAAACGGCAGTGATCTGGAGTTCCTGCGGGAAACAGCCTATCCGCTTATGCGCGGATGTGCCGAATATTACCGTATTTTCTCGATCAATGAAAAAGAAAAAGGACGGTTCGTCATCGGCAAATGCACCGATCTGGAGCGTCTTGGAGCCGCACGGGAAAATCCATTCATGACCACTTGCGGCGTCATCGCCACTTTCCGCGCGGCGGCTGAAGCGGCAAACCTGCTTCATACCGATTCCGGGCTGCGGGAAAACTGGATAACGCTTGCGGAAAAACTCACGCAGACCCTGCCGCAAAATGATCATACCTATCTGCCTTATCCGGGCTGCACCGATAAAAGCATCGGACTTTTCAGCGGTATATTCCCATACGGAAACCTGCCTGTCGACGATCCGAAACAACGGCAGGGAATTCAGGACTTCTGCGCATCCGAACAGCAGTTCGGCAACATGTACCCCGTAGGGAAATCACTTTGTACATGGTATGCCGGCTGGAAAGCGGTGACTTTCCGGCGTCTCGGAGAAACAGAAACCGCAAAAACCGTGGTCCGGCAGATGGCGGAAGAAACCGGCTGTTTTTCCGAGGTGTTTGAAATCTTTGAAACCGGCCATCATCCATGGTTCTGCACGGGTGAAGGCATTCTGCTGCAAGCCGTATGTGAAGCGTGGCGCTGAGCGTCACGTCAGCACCGGATATATTCACGGATTGCGGAAACCAGCTTTTCCATATCGACCGGTTTTTCCAAGATCCGGTCGATGCCGGAATCCATCACGGTCATCCGCTCCGCATCCGTCAAACCGGAACTCAAAGCAATGATCACCAACGCCGGGTTTCTGCTTTCTGCACGGACCGCCGTAAGAAGCGGCACACAGAACGTTTTCTGAAAATTCAGGTCCAGCAACAGAAAATCAAAATGTTTTTCCCGCAGAAAACGGATACACTCTTCCGGTGTTTCCGCCTGCGTCAGCACGCAGGGTTCGTTTTCGAACATCATGGAAAACATCGTAAAACTGGAAACGGAGCGGTTGGCGACCAGAACTTCATAATTCCGCTCTCCGGAAAGGTACACCCTCCGGTTTTTATCCGGCGCAGCCGTAACGCTGGACATGGTTTTGGAATAACTGATATTCTGCTTCTCTTCCGTTTCCTCCGCAAAAACAGGGTCCGCACAGTCCTGTTTCGGGAAAACAAGCTCGATTTCCGTATTGCATTCTTCCGTTTTCTGAACTTGGAATCCGATGCCAAACGCCGTCGCCAGGAAACGGATGATCGCCAGATTGAGAACCGGTGCCGCAAAACCGGAAACGGACGGTTTTGAAGCGGAAAGCTGCATCCGTTCATTGAACAGGACAGCAAGCGACGGAACATCCGGCATCCGGGTATCGTAAAACCGGAAACAAATCTCGTTCCGGCGGTCTGAACAGCTCCACCGGACGCGGGTTTTCGGCGGAACAGCGGAAAGCAGCGTTGTCGCCGCGAGTTTCAGAAGACGGATCATCATGGAACGGTCGGAAATGATCACCTCCGGAAAACCGGTACAGCAAGTCTCAAACGCCACATGACGTTCCAAAGCAAGCGGCATGCAGATTTCTGAAACCTCCCGGACAACATCGGAAAGATTGAATTCGGAATAGGAAGATTCCCCGCCGGAGAAATTGAGATCGGAAAGATTGCCGAGAGCCGTCAGAAGACGGTTCGCAGTCAGCGCCTCCTCATGGATTTTCCGGAGAGGAAGCAAACTCGTTTCCTGATGCTTCAGCTTATGCAGAAGCAGTCCGGAAAAACTGACGATCATGCTGACGGGTTCCTGGAGTTCCGCCACCATGTCATTCAATAAGGCAGATTTCATCCGGCTGGAACTTTCCGCGTCATTTCTGGCGAGAAGTTCACGTTCATGACTTTTTTTCAGACGGACTGTCATACTTGCAAATTTATCGCGTAAATGGTTCATCGTGCTGGAAAGTGTCTGAATTTCTTCCGTTTTTCCTGCCCGGAGATTTTCCGGGAGATCTTCCCCACGGGAAAGGCGGATCGAAAAATCCAAAATGCGGTTGACGGAATTGGAGAATTCCCGTGCATTCAACAGCAGAGCAATAAAGAAAAAGAGCAATCCGAACAGAGCAAACAGAATCAGAAACAGAGTCTGCCCTGCCCCCATATTCAAAAATGCGGCCGTTACACCGGCCGGTTCCGCCTGAACGAGCCTCAACTCCCGCGCCGGTGTGGAATCCATCCGCAAAGTGATTGCCGCAAATTCCCATTCCCGTCCGTCCTCTCCTTTCAGGACTTCCATCTTGAAATGCCGTTTTCCCATAACGGAAACCAGATGAGAAACAAACTGCCGCATCCGCTGTTTCAGCCCGACAGAATCGGCAAACGGCTTTTCTCCCCGCTGACAGGAACCGATCATGTTTTGTCCGTGCATCAGAAAAAGGCTGGAAGAGGCATCCGGGCTGAGAAAATTTTTCAACAGGCGTTCTGTATTGATCTGATATGCCGCAAGGTGATATTTTGCTCCGGAAAATCCGGATACCGCCGCCCAGATATAACCGGTGTCATTGGCGGGAACTACAACCATGGCGGTATTTTCCGCAAAGTTGCGACGGAAATTCTGCAATTCCGGCGGAATCGCAACATCCGAACGGAAATGGTTCGTCTCGGAACAGCTTTCCCGCCACTCCCGCACATGATAACCGCCTGCAACAATCAGAAGACTCTCCGCTTCCGGAGGCAGAAAACGAGTTCTTGTCCCGTCCTTTTCACGGTCGGTGCGTTCCAAGGCTTCAAGAAGCGGAAAACCGTTTCCTCCGGAACTCCGGCTGCAGATATTGGCAATCTCCATGTTCAGCATTTCCAGATGCAGAAACATGGATCGGAACAGAGCTTCCATACTGAAAGCATTGATTTCGGCATCGGAACGCACCTGCTCCTGCGCAGCCGCTTCCAGAAGCCTGCCGGAACGCTTTGCATTCTCTTCCAGCACAGAGTTCATTTTCCAGTAACACAGGCTGAAAACAAGCAGGCTGACAACAACAGCCGTACTCCCCACCGAAACAATCATTTTTGACTGTATTTTCACGTTTCCCCCTTTTTATTTTTCTGCGGCGATCTTTTTGAGATTCTCCCTGACATACTGAATATGCTGAAGACGGGCATTCACGGAAGCGATAATATCCGGATAGCCGGGACGTTCCCCCGGATCAGGATCCACCATCCGGCAGATCAGATCCGCAATCGAATCATTCACCATTCTGGTGATCCATTCATTATCAACCGTCATTTTCCCGTCATCTTCATCCGATGGAATATCTGAACCGGTCAGAAGACAGTAAAACAATGCCCCCAGAGAATAAATATCCGATTTTTCATTGACGGTTCCATTCCTTGCCGTTTCCGGGGCGGAAAAGACATTGACGTTCATATATCCGGCATCCTGCATCAGCTCATACATGCCGAAGTGGATCAGATACGGACGCTCCGTCATTTCGTCAATTATGACATTTGCGGTATTGAGTTCTCCGTGAAACAATCCCCGTTCCATTGCCGCCTGAAGACCGGAAGCGATTGCGGCGATCCAGGAACAGGCGGTTTCCAACGGAATGATTTTCATCAGTGAAAGGCAGTCCCGCAATGATCTTCCCCTGAGATCCGGAGTCACCAGATAGGGAAGGGAACCAAAAGAACCGATGTTGAAAACCGTCACTATTGACGGGTTGTTCAGAACAGCCAAAGTCCGCCCGATATCTGCAAACTGACGGCGGCGTTCCGGAGATGACGCATAAAACGGATTCAGAATGTGCAGCGTCACAACACGGTCAAGACTCTGATCCACCGCATTGACCTGTGAAATCACACCGTCTGATTCAACGATCGGGGAATCTATCCGGAACATATCCACCCATAGTGGACGGATCATCGGTGACGAACAGACGGGACAGAGAAAGCCGGATAAAGCGGGAATATCGGTTGCATCGAAACGCTGTCCGCAGACGGGGCATTCTATTTTCACAGTTCCGGCAACCGCTTCCGCTAAAATCAGTCCGGCCAATGTTTTTTCTTCGTCTTCCATTGTCAAATAACCCAAAAAGTCTCCGTTGGCTGTGATGAATCCGCTACTCCGTATATAATATCACGTCTTGCAAGATAATCAAGCCGCTGTTCCGCCATTGCCGATACAATTCCGCGGTCATTGCATTCCGAACTCAGATGACCGAACAGCAGATAGCGTGTGTTTTCAGTCAGAATATCATCCAGTCCTTCCATCGTGTCCTTGTTGCTGAGATGACCGTAATGATTCATGATGCGCCGTTTGATCCGCAGCGGGCGTTTGGACTCGGCAAGCATTTTCAAATCGTGATTGGATTCCAACAGCACGGCATCGGAACCCGTCAATTTGCTTTTGACGGATGCAGTGAGTTGACCGAGATCCGTCACAACCGATATTTTATATCCGTCATATAAGAAATTGAATGCGACAGTCTCACGGGCGTCGTGAGGAACGGCAAACGGCTCCACCGTGATTCCGCAGAGGGAAAACGGCGTTCCGGCAGTAAACAGAAGACGCTCCGTGCCGATGCGTTTTTTCTCCATCAGCGCCTTGCAGGTAACAGTCGTTGTACAACAGGGTATTCCGTAAGCATCCGTGAAAATGCGGACCCCTTTCGTATGATCCGTATGTTCGTGTGTCACCAGAACCGCGCGGATCTCTTCGGGCTTTACGGAAACTGATTCCAGACGGGAACAAAGCTCTTTGCCCGAAAACCCGGCGTCAACAAGCAATGCACCGCCCGGCGTATGAATCACCGTTGCATTGCCTGAACTTCCGCTCCCGAGATTTGTCAAACCGAAAACATGCCGCATTTTAAAATCCTTCAAAAATATTTTTATGGGCTTTTATTATACAGGTTCATGCGCTATATTTAAAATGAAAATCTGAAATATTATTGATTTTTTTCACGACGGGATACAGAGTTATGGCAGAACCGGCACAGGGAATGACACAAAGCAATGAAATGAGGCAGGAGCAGACGCTCACTCCTCAACAGCTGCAATCCCTTGATATTCTCTACGCCCCGGTGTTGGAACTTCAACAGAAAATCAATCAGGAACTGGCTTCCAATCCGATTCTGGAACTGGCGGATCCCGAACCGGAAGAGCTCCCGGAAATCGTTCCCGACAACCAGAACACCGAACTGGGTTCCGAACGCGGCGACATGGACGATGAACTGACCAAAATCCTTGAAATGACCGCGAGCGGTTATATTTCTCCCACGGAAGCATCCCTTCCTTCCGGTTTCGATCCGGAGGACGAGGAAGAACGGCAGGCATATCTGTTCGATTCCATTCCCGACGAGATCTCCATGCAGGAACAGCTTCTGGAACAGCTCCGGTGTTCCGATGCCGATCCTGAAACCATGCGTATTGCGGAAGCTGTAATCGGCGGGATCGACGAATCCGGTTATCTCAAAACGCATCCGGCGGATATTGCCACCGGAGCGGGGTGTTCCATTGAACAGGCGGAAAAAGCCATCCAGCTCGTACAGTCTTTTGAACCGCCCGGAATCGGTGCGCGCGATCTCAAGGAGTGTCTGATCATCCAGCTCAAACGGCTTGGCAGAGCGACTCCGGAGCTGCTGGAGATCATTCAGAATCATCTTGACGACATTGCACGGAACAAGCTTCCCCAGCTTGCAAAGGCACTGAACATCCCGTTGGAACAGCTGAATGCGGATATTGCGGAAATCAAAAGACTCAACCCTTATCCCGGCAATCTGATTTCGGATTCCAAACCCGTATATATCGTTCCGGAAGTAACAGTGGAACGGGATGGAGATGACTTCAAGGTCGTTTCCGACGATTCCTGCATTCCCCGTCTCCGCATCTCAAAATTTTATCTGAAACTGCTGGAAGATCCCGCCACTCCGGATGACGTCCGTTCCTATATCCGCGCAAAGGTCACGAACGGTAACGGGCTTATGAAATCGTTGGAACAGCGGCAGAAAACCATCAAACGCATTGCGGACATCATCGTTGCCACCCAGCATGATTTTCTCGAAAAAGGCATTGAATATCTGAAACCGATGACAATGCAGCAGGTCGCGGATAAACTTGACCTCCACGAAACCACCATAAGCCGCGCAATCGCGAACAAATATATCCGCACTCCCGTCGGGCTTTTCGATTTCAAATATTTTTTCACCAGCGGTTTCCAGTCGAAAGAGGGAGAGGAGATCTCATCGCGCGGCGTCAAAGAGATGATCCGTGATCTCATCGACAAAGAAAATCCGGCGTCACCGCTCTCGGACAGCAAACTTACCGCATTGCTGAAAGAACGCGGTCTTGATGTCGCCCGCCGGACAGTCGCCAAATACCGGGAAGAACTCGGCATTCAGTCTTCCCATCTCAGGAGAAGTTTCTGATGATCCATGGAAAACGGTTTCTGCTTTATCCGCTTCTGTTTCTGATTTGCGTCGCAACCTCATTTTTTATTAAAACATGCCATTACAACATGGAAGCGGCGCGGGTTGCTTCCGTGATTGAAGACGCGGAACCGCTCCGTTTCCGGGATTTCCGCGACGCCCTGCCCCTGAAACGTCCGAATTTTGTTTCTTACACGATCGAAAGCGCCATGATGTTCGCTTATGCAAAAGATATTGCAGACGGCAAAGGCGTTCCCGCGCACGATCCCAGGCTTGCTTATCTGCCCGATGTTCCGCCGTATGCACAGATGAACATGGCGCTCGAATGGCTGCTCGGATGGAGCTACCGCGTCAAATGCCTTGTTTTTCCTCCTGAAAAGCCTTCCGCCGGCGAACTGCGGTTTCAGGACAATCCCGATTTTGCCGCATTCACCGCATGGAATGTACGGTTGTGGACCGCATTCATTCCGGGACTGATCTTTCTCTGGCTCGTTCTGCTGCGGACTCCTCCCGGACTCGCGTTCGCAGGCGGAATGCTTCACGCCGTCGCCGCCTCCGCAATCGCCCGCGCAACCGGACAGGATATTGTGCGCGGCGATCTCTGCATACCGCTGATTTTGCTGAGTATGGTGCTTGCCCATTCCTATTACATAAAAGCAAACCGGTGGAAACTTGCCGCACTGTTCGGCTCCGTTTTTCTCTGCTTCATTGCGTGGGATCTGAGTCAGCTGCTGTTTGCCGGATGGGCGGGCTTTGAAATTCTGCGGATTCTCTGCGGCGGAAATTCATCCCGAAAGCGGCGGAATGTCTGGCTTGTCATCTATCTGGCGATTGCGGGAAACGCTCTGTTTATTCCGTTTAATGTGACATACGGACTGATCATGTCGCCGTTCTTCTGCATTCTTCTGCCGCTGACATTGATCCTGCTGTTTGCAGACCGGGTCCGGAAAACCGTCTGTTCCACTGCGGCGAAACGATTTCTTCTGTTTCTGACCGCTCTCGGATGTCTTTGGGGATTCCATGCACTTTTTGTCGATAATCCCGGTTACAGAGCCAATTACAGCCATTTTTCGGAAGCGATGAAAGCAAAATGGAAATTCAAAAACATAAAGCCATCCGATCCGTCAAAACTGAATTATGACGCCCGCATGATGTGGACTCCCTCCATGCATTCCGCAACATGGGATATTGCCGTCAGTTTCTTTCCATCATTAGGATCACTTCCATTTTTGAATTCAAATAAAGCTCCGTCATTAATCCGTCAGGCTTGGAATTTTACTCCGGTGACTCTTGCCGTGCTGTTCTTTATAATCGTCATTGGCGGACTGTTTACTCCAACCCGGAAAGCGCTTCTGCGCGACCTTCCACGCTCCGCACTGCCGCTTTTATTCCTGATCGGATTTCTGACCGGATTTGTATTTATTGTCCGGTACCACGAATTTGTCATTATTTTTCTTGCACTTTCCCTGCCGCTTGTCATACAGGCGATGCTTCACGGACTCCGGACCGGATACCGTCCGAAAAACCGGATTGCCCTTGCCGGACGGATTCTGATCATTACGCTGCTCGTTCTCTCGCTTCTGGTGGAACTGTACGCTTCACTGGGTGGACGGAAACGCGCTTACAGCGCCGATGTTTACCTGAAACGGACCGCTCAGCTGATCGAATGGTTCCGGCGGGAAGATATGAACGGACAAACCGTTCTCGCCAATTTTACAATCGGTCCCATGCTGATGGCATACTGCGGAACCAATCTGGTGCTTCAACCGCAATTCGGAATGGAACCGATCCGCCGGCCGGTGGAAGAATACCTGAATATTCTGTATCACAAAAATGAACGTTCCATGAGCGGGTTCTGTTCCCGTTACGGTGCAAAATACCTGATTTACGATCACGGATCGCTCGGTCCGCTTCATCCGTATTCCAGTGCCTATATCGCAAACGCAGTCCACATTTCCCGCCATTCCCCGGCATACAGAATGCGTTATGAACCGAATAAACTGACGGATTTTTATCCCGTCAAACCTCCGGCTGATCTGGAATCAATGAGCGTAAAATATACGGTTTTCCGGGTCGTCACTTTTGACGATAAGATGGAAGCACTTCAATATTTGTCTCTTGCAAAACGCGCTTGGAGAAACAGAGATAAAAAAGCCGCCATCGCACATTTGAAAGCATCGCTGAATCTGGATCCCTGTTCGGAAGAAGCCCGCGATCTGTTCTTCCGGTTCTGTGGAAGAATGCCGTCCGTCACACTGAAAACTGTGCTCTGATTATCCGCGGACAATACGGGGAATCCGGGTCGCGGCAAGGATCAGAGCACACAGAAAGATTCCACCCGACGGAATCAGAAAAGCTGTTACAATCAGAAATCCGCAGCCGCAGCCCAGGAGTGTCACCGATGGAATGTAGCTTGAGTATTCCCGGTTTCCGCATATTTCACGGAAATAAAAATAAGCATACCCCGAATAGATGCCGGCGGAAAATGCCGCATACATCATACTTGACACAGGATATTTCTCCGGCAATATAACAAAGAACGGCAGAAGCGCCGCAAGTGCATAAACAATACGGGAAATTGCGTTCCATTTGGAAATCAGCGCACCGGCAATCCCTCCAAAAGCAAACAACTGAATCAGAACCGGCATATTCCCGTACAGCGACCCCGTTTTAATCTGAAACAGATACAGAATCAACGCCAGTGTTCCCATCATGTAAAAGCCGTTTTCAAACGAGAGAAACAAACCGCGACGGTCAATGCTGTTTGCATGGAAATAGCGCAAAAGCAGATACAGGCTGGTCAGCATGAAAAACAGAATCAGACAATGGCGGATGCAAAATTCATATACGGAAAGCAGTTTTTGAAAAAGCACAGACGAAAGAAACGGACTGTTCTGCCAGGAAAGCAGAACCGTTTCAGGATAGAATTCCCGGTTTCCCGATTTTTCCCTTGCAAGGGAAAGAATCCGGTCTGTCTCTGAACGGTCATAAAGCAGATTTCCGGTTACGCGGAACAGACCGGACGGAATAATTGAGGATTCTCCGAACAGTTTTTCCGCGCGGTCCGCAAGTTCTTCCGGAAAAAGAGTCAGTTTTCTGTTTTCGGATGCAAGCAGGATATCCACTCTTCCGGCGGAAAACAATACATTTGGAAAAACCCGTTCAACCGTAGCGATGATACTTGCCTGCAAACCGGCAACCGCCTCTTTGCTGTACCCTTCCGGTTCCGGAAGCATCATCATAAAAATTCCGTCGTCTTTCATACTGTTTTTTACCGTTTCCAACATCTCTTCCGTATGATAGCGGTGCATTGCAAGTGAATAAATATCGGTAATGCCGATAATGAACAAATCGTAAATACGCTCCTTTTCGCGGAAAAATGTCATGGGTTCCCGGACATAAAAATGTAATTTCCCTTTTTCCGCGGTTAAATACGGCGCGATCGCAAACAGTGTGCGGTCAGGCAGGCAGACGTCAGCCGATTCAATATTCGGCATGCTGCGTAGCGCATAAAGAAGCCAGGTATTGATACTGGTGATGATCGCCGCTTTCAATGCCGTATTCTCTTCCTGCTGCAGAACGGGGAACAGAACCCGCATTTTTTCCATCTCCGGCGTGGCATCCGGCTTTTTCCGCAACTTTCCATTATGAAAAATTCCATATTGGCTGAACTCATACCGTCCCGACGGCGCATCCAGAGAAAAGTCCAGAATCGGTTTGATTTTCCGGTCAGAGAAGATGGAGAGCCCTGTAAAAAATCCGCCTAACAGCAAGCTGAGTCCGAAAAACAGAAGAAGACTTTTCCAACGGGAACCCGGTATTTTGTAAAGCGAGACGATCAGATACACCCATAAGAATATTGCGGATACACTGAATGTCGTCTTTAAAATAAACATTGCCGAAAACTGGAGGAAAGAAAGAAGAAAAAGCAGAAGTCCGCCGCTGCAAATTCCGCAAAGAAGAGCAAAAATATGAGTCCGGTTTTCCGCCAGCAATTTTGCCCGGCAGAAAAAGCAGCCGTACAGAATGCCGAATGCCGCTCCGGAAGAGATCGTTGTAATCAGATAAATTCCGAGTAAAAGTTCGCCTGATGCTTCCTGAATCAGATTTTTTCTTAATTCCAAAGTAAACAGAATGGAAATGACAAGCAGAAAAAGCAGAATAAAAACGGAAAACATTGCCGCCGTGAACAGATACAACGGCTCATAAACATCCCGCTGCTTATGAGGAAGAACCGGAATAATGGAAATAAATGCTCCGATCAGAACGACCGGAGCCACGATTGCGGCAAGGATAAACTCCTTGCCGCCTGTTGATGCCATGATGTTCTGGAGCAATCCGATTCCTGTCAGAATCGAAAAGATCCCCAGCAGAAACGATTTCAGAAACAATGATGAACGGACCCGGAACACGGTTCAAGTTCACTTTGTTTTTTTCAATGATTTCAGGAATTGTTCCATCCGCTTCAACGCCTCCCGGATTCCTTCCATTGAGGTTGCATAGGAGCAGCGGACATATCCTTCACCGGATTTCCCAAACGCGCAGCCGGGAACCACGGCGACGCGCTGTTCCATCAGCAGACGCTTCGCGAATTCCGTTGAAGAAAGTCCCGTTGATGTAATATTCGGGAATGCATAAAATGCTCCTTCCGGCATGAAGCAGGAAAGTCCCATTTTATTGAGTCCCTTTACAATCACGTTGCGGCGGTTCATATATTCGCGGCGCATGACTTCCATATCGCGTTTTCCGTTGCGGAGCGCCTCTTCCGCCGCTTCCTGAGCGGTGATTGACGCGCAAAGCATGGAGTACTGGTGAATCTTCATCATTGCGTCAATGATTTCAAACGGTCCGCAGGCATAGCCGACCCGGAATCCGGTCATTGCAAACGCCTTGGAAAAACCGTGCAGAAAAACGGTCCGCTCTTTCATGCCGGGCAGGGAGGAGATCGCAGGAAGAATATTGCCGGAATAGGTCAGTTCAGAATAAATCAGATCGGAAAGGACCAACAAATCGTGTTTGACGGCTATTTTCGCAATCGCTTCCAACTGTTCCATATTGAGCGTTGCCCCGGTCGGATTACAGGGAAAGTTCAGCAGAATCGCTTTCGTTTTCGGCGTGACGGCTTTTTCCAGATCGGCGGGATCAAGCGCAAAATTGTTCTTTTCATAAGTCGGAACCGGAACCGGGACACCATGCGCCATCTTGATTTCCGAATAATAGGAGACATAACAGGGTTCATTATAAATGATCTCATCGCCCGGATTCGTAATCGCCCGGATCACAAGATCCAGCGCTTCACTGACTCCGACCGTGACAATACATTCGTGCACCGGATCATAGTCCGCCTTGTAATTTTCCGCGACATAACCGCAAATCGCCTTGCGGAGCGAGAGAAGTCCGAGATTGGAGGTATAACTGGTGCGTCCGCGTTCCAGAGAATAGATGGATCCTTCGCGGATTGTCCACGGAGTTACAAAATCCGGTTCGCCGATACCGAGGGAAATGACGTCGTCCATTGTATTGACGAGTTCAAAAAAATCGCGGATCCCGCTTTTGGGGAGGCCCACGATATGCCGGGCAAGTTTCGATTTCAAATCACGGAGTGACTTTGAGTCTTTCGTGTTCTTCTTCATTTTCAAACATCTTTCCAGATTCTTTGTATTTCTTCAAAATAAAGTGTGTGGATGTGGAAACGACTCCTTCCATGGGAGCCAGTTTGCTGGATACGAATTCCGCCACATCGTTCAGTGTTTCGCCCCTGACTTCGATCATGAGATCAAAAAGGCCGGAAGACATCAAATACAGACTTTCCACTTTGGAAAATTTGCTGATGCGCTTTGCTATACGGTCAAATCCGCCGTTGCGTTCGGGTTTAATTTTTACTTCGATGATAGCCTTTACGGCATTTTCAGGGAGCACAGAATCATCAAACAACGCTCGGAAACCGACCAGAATCCCACATTTTTCCAGTTTTTTGATCGTGTTTTCGACCGTCTTTCCGGAGACGCCGATTCTTTCCGCGATCTCTTCGTTGGAAAGTCGTCCGTCTTCGCGCAGAAGCCTCAAGATTTCGTTTTTGTGATCCATTTTTTACTCCTTGACAGATTAGAGAATGCTGTAATATAACGCTGAAAAGGAGATTTAACAAATGAAAGAAGAAAATTTTCAGCTCTCCTCTTGACAAATGACGATCCTTTATTATAATTATAAAATATAAAAATCAATCAAACACAATGGAACAATCATGATTCAAACAAATAATCTGAACTCATTTATCCAAAGCAGAACATTCATGTCATTGGTTTTGACAGCCGTTGTGATACGAATTCTGTTTATTACACACATTTCCCTGATTGATTACCGGATTCTGGAAATCACGCACTCTTATTTTTATTCTCATTATCTGCTGACGTACGATCAGGTCGGGTTCGCACCCAGAGCGTTGATCGGAACGATTTTCAATTATATTGTCATTCTGTTCAATCCGCTCAGTTTTCTGATCACGCTGTATCTGCTGACCGCCGGTGTCTATCTCGTCATCGCACGGTTGTTTGTCCGGTGTCTCCGCAAAAGCAAAAACCAGCTGTTTCTGCTTCTGCTCGGAGCATTGATCTATGCAAATCCCGTCATATTTCTGTATGCGGGAAAGATCGGAATACTGGATCTTTACAATCTGCTTCTGCTGCTTATTGCCGTATGGCTGCTTTACACACCGGAGGAAAGCAGGCTTTTCTGGATGGTTCCGCCGGTAATCGCAGCAGGAATCCTGGTGCACGAAACATTTCTTTTCTTCTGCGTTCCGGTCATTCTGACGGTCATGACTGTTAAATTGAATTGGAAACGGCTTGAAACCAAAATCCTGTTTACAAGCTCCTGTCTGACTGTTCTTGTCCTGTTTATTCTGCTGTATTTTGCAAAAAAGAATATGCCGTCAACAGAGGTTCTGGACAATATGCTCCGGGAAAACAACTACCTCGGAATCTACCCGGATGAACATGTCGGACTCGGTCCCTACACCAACGAACAGACCTATTTTGACCATGTAGCTCATGTTTTCAACCATTTCACCCGGTGGAACAGGATCGACTGGATCGTACTGCTTCTCGATTTTCTTTCTTTTCTTCCGATGTTTATCCTGTTCGGAACTTTCTGGAAACTTATCTACCGGCGGATGGTACAGCAGAAGCTGTTCAGCAATCTCCAGAGATTTCTCCTGATCGCTTCACCGCAGGCAGGTTTTGCCATGATTTTCATCGGAACGGATTATCCGCGCTGGCTTGCCATGATCTTCTTCGCCAATGCGCTCGTCATGACTGTTCTGGCAACGGACCGCAAATTCAATCTTGACCTTTCCCTGAATGAAAAAAGCGGTATTCTGATAAAGCGGACCTCCATCTGGTCGCTGTTTTATCTTTCCATCGGTGCGGCTACCATGATCAACTGCTCCTCCCTGTTCAAGGTGATTGCCGTTTTCATTTACGGCATTCTCCGGAACAGCTGAAGAACAATCTCTGTGATTGATTTCACAAAGTTGCGGAAAAATGGAAAAATCATTGCGAATAAACTTGCAAGATCGCTGTTTCGGAAGTAACTTACAGGATGATAACAACAAAACTAAGAAAGGGAGTACGTTAATGAAAAAAGTTCTCATTCCGACAAAACTTGACAAGGTCGTTTCTGAAATCCTGGCCGCGAAAGGATTCACAGTCGTTCAGGATATGGAAACGCCGTTCCTGGATCTGGCAAAAGCGAACGCCGACACGGAATCCATCATCGTCCGCAGTGAGAAAGTCACACCGGAAATCATGGATGCCCTGCCCGCTCTCAAGCTCGTCGTCCGTGCCGGTGCCGGTTACGACAACATCGACATCAAGTATGCACGCCGTAAAAATATTGATGTTATGAACACTCCCGGCGCCAACTCCAATGCCGTTGCCGAAGAAGTAATCGCGATGATCCTCGCTGCATACCGCAAGCTCATTCCCGCCGACATCTCCACACGCGCCGGAAAATGGGAAAAAAAGGCGTTCATGGGACGCGAACTCACCGGAAAAACTCTCGGTATCATCGGACTCGGCCATATCGGTCGTCTTCTTGCCAAACGCGCTTCCGGTTTTGAAGTGGAAGTACTCGGTTTCGATCCCATGATCACCAAGGATCTCGCAGACGAAATCGGTGTTAAACTGATGTCTGTGGAAGAGATTTTCGCAAAAGCCGACGTCATTTCCCTCCACGTTCCGGAAAACGACGCCACGCGCGGAATGGTCAATGAAAAACTGCTGTCTCTCGTGAAAAAAGGTGCAATGATCGTCAACTGCGCACGCGCCGGAATTATCAATGAAGATGATCTCCGCAAATTCAAGGCGGAAAAAGCGATCATCTATTGCAATGACGTTTACAAAAAAGATGCGGAAGGTGAAAAATCCATCGCCGATGTTGCCGACGTCATGGCACCGCATCTCGGCGCCAGCACAAAGGAAGCGAATTTCGTTGCCGCCAAACGTGCAGCGGAACAGACTGTTGCCTACTTTGAAAACGGCGTTACCACCTGCGTCGTAAACAAAGGTGTTCCGGACGGACTCAACAAGGAATATCAGCATCTTGCTTCCCTGATTGCAAAACTCGCAAAAGCCGCGATCGGTGATGAAAAGATCAATAAGATTGAGACCAGCTTCTATGGAACTCTCAGCAAGTTCTCCAAATGGATGACCGCTCCGATCTGTGCCGGACTCAACAAGGAATTCGATCCCTATTTCGATTCCAAAGACGCTCAGGAGTTCCTGACCTCCCGCGGCGTCGAGCTCATCAACCGTCCGGCTGATGACGCAAAGAATTACGGCGAATCCATCACCATCGACCTTGTTTCCGCCACCGGCAAACGGGTTTCCGTCCGCGGAACCATTGCCGAAGGAAAAATGATGATTTCCCGGATCAATGATTTTGACCGTCTCTATCTTGATCCCATCGGCAATACTCTCTTCTTTGAGTACACCGACGCTCCGGGCGTGATCGCGAAACTCTCCGGTCAGCTCAGCGAAAAAGGAATCAACATCATCGACATCCGTGCTCCGCAGAACCTCAAGAGCGGAAATTCTCTTGCGGTCATCAAGGTCTGCTCCGATGTTTCCGATGCCGATCTGAAAACGATGAAAGATCTGGTCGGAGCCGTTAATGCGTTCAAATTCAACGCATAACTGTTCACTGATCTCTGAAGCTCCGCTCCGGCGGAGCTTTCTTTTTATTAACAAAATCAAAACACTATGTCTACTGATCCGGTCCTTCTCTCTCTCGGCGGAAACCTCGGCAATATACAGGAAACATTCCAATCCGCTGTCCGGAAATTGGAGCAGAACGGATTTCATGTACTGAAACGCTCTTCCCTGTTCCGCAGCAGCGCAATGGGATGCGAAGAAGGAGCACCCGATTTTCTGAATTGCTCCATACTCGGAATTTGGAACCGTTCGCCTTATGAATTGCTTGATCTGATTCACCGGATCGAAGTGGAAGCCGGACGTCCCGCCGATCATCCGCACTGGGTGTCGCGCCCGCTGGATATCGACATTATTCTCATGGGAGATACCATACTGAATACGGAAACTCTCACAGTCCCCCATCCCGAACTGAAAAACCGTGATTTTGTTCTGATTCCAAGTGCGGAAATCGCTCCTGATATGAAGATTCCCGGTGTTTTTATGTCGTTTTCCGAATTGCTCTTGAAAAACAGATAAACATATTGTATTTTCTCCGGAAAAGGAGATTTTCCATGAACGATTTACAAGACAGAGTACAAACGGTTCTTGATTCACTGGTCGAGCAGGGAACCGAATGCGGATATCAGGCGGCGCTTTATATTAACGGAGAACTCGCCGTCAACGCATATTCCGGATGGACCGACTGGACGAAAACGAAAAAAGTCGATCAGAATACCGTTTTTCCGGTTTATTCGACCGGTAAGGCAATCGCTTCCACTGTAATTCACCGTCTGGTGGAAAAAGGCGTTCTCAGTTACGATATGTATGTCGGTGACGTCTGGCCGGAATACGCCTGCAACGGCAAGGAAAAAACCAGACTCTGGCACATGCTCGCCTACCGTATGGGAATGATGCAGGAACCGGAATTCCGCAATGCGGAAGAAAATGCCGATTGGCAGCTTATGTGTTCCCGTCTTTCCAAAATGGCACCCGCATATCCGCCGGGAACCAGACAGCAGTATCACCCCCGCACCTACGGCTGGCTGATCGGAGAAGTAGCCTGCCGCGCAACCGGAAAAGATTTTGCAGCACTGTACCGGGAAGAAGTCGGATCCCCTGCGGGAATGGACCGGTTTTTTTATGGAATTCCGGAAAAGGAAGAAAACACCGCAACTCTTGTAAAAGCGCTGAACGGCGATTCTTACGGCGATTCGATTATTGACTACATGAACAATCCGGTCTACCGGCACTGCTGCAATCCTTCAACCTGTACAATGTCCAACGCTCTCTCCATAGCGAAACACTATGCCGCACTCGATACCTGCACGCTGCTGCGCAAAGAAACCATTGACAACGCAACGATCCTGCGGCGGGCGGAAAACGATATGATTCCGATTGAAGTCGGACGCTGGGAGCTGTTCGGACTCGGCTATGTACTCTCCGGTCCGAAAAACGATCTGGGGCGCATTTTCGGGCATGGCGGAGTCGGGGGATCCGAGGGACTGCTCGACCGGAAAACGCATTATGCAGTCGGCTTTACCCGCAATCTTTTTGCAAATCCGAACGGACTTGCGGAATTTTACAAAGCCATCGGATTCAAACACCGCGACTGGTGATCATTTTGCAAGAGCAAGATCCATCAGAAACAGCATGACCGCAAAAACAGGCGTATTGAGAATCAGACTGTCCACAAGATCCATTACGCCGCCGATTCCGGGAATCAGTTTCCCGGAATCCTTGATCCCGCAAATCCGCTTCAAAGAGGATTCCGCAAGGTCGCCCGCCGATCCAAAGAAAAACAGCAGAACACCGGGAATCAGAGCAAAATAAAACGGATAAACATATCCGCTCGCCCAGGGAAACACCGCAAGCGCAAAACCGATACTGATCAGGAGACCGCCGATCAACCCTTCCCATGATTTTCCGGGACTGATGGAGGGAATCAGCTTGTGATTTCTCCCTTTCGTGATCTTATTGGACAGGGAACCTACCACATACGCCCCGATGTCGCCGATCTTGGTCCCGACAATCAGATAAAGAAACAGAAAACGCTCCTCATACATTCCCGCCAGCATCAGAAACGGGATCACAAACAGAAAGAAAACCGCCGCCGAATTCATTATTTTTTTCAGAACGTCCAGCCGGTTTCCGGAGCAGAGCAGCTGAATCCACAGGCAGACACAGAAAAAGATTATAATTCCAACCACGAACAGAACCGTATAGACCGGATACACTTCTTTATAAAGCAATCCGAGCACGGGAAACAGCACGGCAAGTCCCGTCCAAACGGGATAAGACGGCATTTCCTGTTTTTCAATCATTCTGCAGAACTCATAGACGGACCCCAGCACACCGGCAACCGTCAGAACGGTAAAACAGAGTTTCCCGCCGATTCCATCCCAGAAGATAGCCGCTGCAAACAATCCCAGCAAAACGATCGAACTGCACAATCTCTGCACAAACATAACCTTTATTTCCTTCCTCCGAACCGTCGGTCCCGTTTTGAATATGATTCTATTGCTTTCCGGAATTCCTCCCGGTCAAAATCCGGCCAATAGGTATCCGTTACATAAAATTCAGCATACGAAAGTTCCCAAAGCAGAAAGTTGCTGAGACGGAATTCGCCGCTTGTGCGGATCATCAGATCCGGATCCGGCACATCCGGCAGATACAAATATCTGGAAAACAGCTGTTCGTCAATTTTGACGGGATCAAGCCGTCCATGACGAACCTCTTCCGCGATCTTTTTTGCAGCATCTGCGATCTCTGACCGGCCTCCGTAATTCAGCGCAAGAATCAGTGTATGTCCGGTAAGAGAAGCAGTTTCCGCCATTGCCCGCTTCAAATCATTTGCCGCACGTTCCGGCAATCCGTCAATTCTTCCCGTCACAAGCAGACGGACATTGTTCTGCTTCATTTCATCCAGATAACCGTCAATAAAACGGGACAGCAAAT
This sequence comes from uncultured bacterium, assembly GCA_900548385.1. GTDB lineage: Bacteria > Verrucomicrobiota > Lentisphaeria > Victivallales > UBA1829 > UBA1829. The sequence continues at coordinate 19,693 of URKJ01000042.1, forward strand.
CCATCAGAGCGTCCACTTCTTCCCTGGAGCGCTTCCAGTTCTCCGTACTGAACGCATAGAGCGTCATATACTCCACCCCGAATTCACGCGCATAGCGGAGAACTTCCCGGACACGTTCCGCTCCGGCGATATGTCCTTCCACACGGGGCAGACCACGCTGTTTCGCCCACCGACCGTTACCGTCCATAATGACGGCAATATGACGGGGAACAGCCAATTTATCATTTTCCATAAAAATATTCCTCAAGCATAATGCAGACCGCATGATAAACAGGAAGATGCAGCTCCTGAATCCGGTATGTTTCCGACTCCGGAACGGCGATCACGCAATCGGCATACCGTTCGCACTTTCCGTGACGGTTACCGGTGAACAGAATCCGCCGGATGCCGAGACCGCCCGCCACTTTGAAGACGTTTTGAATATTTTCCGCATTGCCGGAGGTGCTCAAACCGATCACAACATCCTGTTTCCGTCCCATTACAAACAACTGCTGGGCACAGCACATCAGCGGATCGACGTCGTTGGCATACGCGGAAGAAAGCGCAGGATGAGCGGAAAGCAGCATTGCCCGCATTCCCATCTGAAGCTTTGCGCACAATCCGGAAGCGTCCTCCCCCAGTTTTTCCGTCATCCGGGCGGCAATCTCCGCAGGAACTGTCCGTTTTGACAGAAAGCCTTTGGAAAGTTCTCCTATAATATGATCAGCATCCGCATGGCTCCCGCCGTTTCCACAGACAAATACCGTCCCTCCCTGCCCGATGGAATCCCGGAGAATCTGATATGCTTCCGTAATTTCTTCTGCACAGGAAGCAAGCCCCGGGTAACGGTTCAGCAGCGTTTCCATGACCGGATCGGCAACGGAGTCCTTTTTCATCATTTCAATTCCTTTATTCCAGTTCTTTTACTTGATATCCGCAATAATAAATCATATATTATGGAAAAGTCAAGAAAAAAACAAGGTTTTTCGGAAGACTACCGGAACCACAGGAAAAAACAGTGCGTAAACAACTTGTTCATAACCTGTGCAAAAAGTGTCGAGAAAAGATGAATAACTTTGCCGCTGTGGATAACTAACAGATTTCCAACAAAACAAGAACAACCTTTTAACATAAGGAAATAGGAGAAATTTGAGTTCAGATAAAAGAGTTGTCAACATATAAACAGCGTATATTAATAAGAATAAATCTATCAAATGAAAATAAGATATATTTCGTTCTGTGCATAAATCCGGAAAATTAAAAAAGTACGGAAAAAACAGAATTTCTGTTTGATATTTGCCCGATTATGGAGTAGAATATATGGATGAGAATTTTGTTTTATAAAAAACGGGAAAGAAAGGTACGATCATGAAAATCAGTGTCAAGAAAGATGCGCTCCTGAAAGCTCTGCAAAAGATCTGCAATATTATCGGGACCAGAACAACATTGCCGGTTCTTGCAAACGTTTTGATCGAAACGAATGAAGACGGTAAACTTACTTTTACGACAACCGATCTGGAACTTCGCATTTCCACCCGTATTGAGGCGGAAGTTACGGAACCGGGAACCACCACGATTCCGGCGAAACGGTTCCTCGGACTTGTTGCCAAGTTCAAGGGGGATACGGTTGTTATTGAAACCAATGAAAACCATCATTCCAAGATCACCTGCGGAACCGCTGAATTTATGCTCCTGGGACTTGATCCGAAAGATTTTCCCGCTCCGATTGAATTTGAACCGCAGCGTAAACTGAAACTCAAACAGGCGGATTTCTCACGGATTATCGACCGTATTTCCTATGCCGCCAGTTTTGACGATGCCAGAAAGTTCCTGCACGGTATTCTGCTGTCTGTTAAAGAAGGCAATCTGACGGCTGTTGCAACTGACGGAAAGCGTCTTGCGCTTGTGGAAAAACTTCTTGAAGAAGCTCCGGAAGGTTCCGACGGCGATATCATCATCACGATCAAAGCCGCCACCGAAGCGAAACGCGCGATGGAAAAAGAGGGCGATATTCTTATTGAAATCGGCAACAATCAGGTGATTTTCCGCATTGGTGACACCGTGATCACATCGAAGCTGATCGAAGGTGCATACCCGCAGTACCGTCAGGTGATCCCGACTGCGTTTTCCAAACAGGTCGAACTTCCCTGCCGCGCGTTCGTGGATGCATTGGAAATCGTCAGTATTCCGCTGTTTGATTCCTCTGCGTATGTCAAACTGACGTTCGGCGGCAATCAGCTGAAATTTGAAGCAAACAGCATCAACATCGGTGAAGGACATGAAACGATGCCGGTGGAATATGCGTTTGACGAAGTTTCCGTTTCTTTCAATCCGCAGTTCCTGGCGGATCCGTTCAAGCGTCTGGACGTTGAAACGGTGTCTCTGAAAATGAATGATGCGACCAGCCCGATCGCCATCAAGAGCAATGACGGCTTCCTGTACGTCATCATGCCGATGCGTAAAAACTGATTCGTTTAATATTTGGGAATATGAAAAGTTCATATTCCCTGTTTTCTTTTTTCAGGGGAAAGACGGATGCTGAAATCGCTCTTTCTGAAAAATTTCCGTAATTTTGAAGTTGCGGAATTTGATCTCGATGCTCCGTCCACTGTGTTTCTCGGTTCCAACGGGAAGGGAAAGACTTCATTGTTGGAATCCATTTATTTTATTTCCACGTTACGCTCGTTCCGTACATCCAGAAGCCGTGAATTGCGCAGAATCGGAACGAAAGGATTTGAAATCCGGTTGACAGTGAGTCGGAAAGAACGTTGGAATTGCGAACTCAAAGTGGAAGATTTTACAGAGCGGCGTCTGTTTCTCGACAATGTTCCCGTACGCCGTGCAAGCGAATTTGCCGATTCATTTCAATGCGTTGCGTTTCTTCCGGATGATCCGGTGATTCTGACCGGTTCTCCTGTGTTCCGCCGCCGGTTTGCGGATATGTTTATCTGTATGATGGAACGTTCGTATTTTTCGGCGCTGCAAAGGTATGCAACGGCGTTGAAGAGCCGGAATTATCTGTTGAAGAGCCGGAAAGCGGACCGGATCATGCTGAGCACATACGCGGCGGTTCTGGCGGAAACCGGATCGTTTATTGTGCGGGAACGTCTGGAATTTCTGAAACTGCTGGAAGAGAAAGTGCGGCATGTACTTTCGGTGATCCGGCCTGAACTTCAGGATTTCGCGATCGTATCCCGTCATTCGCCGGATACCGTTTCCGCGGATACGTTTCTGGATAAACTGGAGCGGACTGTGGATAAGGATATGGAACGCTATATGACGCTGACCGGTCCGCATATGGATGATTTTGATATTCTCTGTTCCGGAAAGCTGCTCCGCTATTTCGGTTCCCGCGGACAGTGCCGGATGGTCTCTCTTGCTTTGAAACTGGCGGAACTTGAGCTGGTTTCTGAAATGGAAGACAATGTCGTAGTGCTGGTGGATGACGCTGTTGCTGATTTGGATCAGAAAGCCAGAGAGTCGTTTTTCAGCAGATTGAAAACAGCCGGGCAGGTTTTTTATGCGTTTACGGAACTGCCGGAAGACGATTGGTTTTCCGGTGTCAGACAAATAATTCTCGGAGGTGTGTCATGAGCAGAATGATCTTATCCGTCATTGCCGGACTTTTATCCGTCATTTTACTTGCTTCCTGTGCATCCAGCAAACGGATGGCACGAATGTCCGGTGGAATGTTTGGGGATAGCTTTCTTCCGGAATATGAGTATATTGACGGGAGTCGTCAAACACTTCCGTCAAAAATGATTGAACGTAAAAAATATGAAATGACGGCTGGAATTGACGATTCTATCATCAATATCTGGCCTTTCTTTTATCGTAATCGCAACTATTTTTCATTTGTCTGGCCGCTGATTGATTATGACCGGTTCGGCTTTGCAGTGCGTCCGTTTTTCAATAAAGAAGGAAATGAGTATTCCGTTTTGTTTCCGCTTTCCGGGTGGAATTCCGCCCGGAAAAATGGTTGGATTCTGAATTTCTACTGGTCTGAAGAAGGATTGGGTTCCATTCCGTTATTCTATATTCCCTGGAACAGTTCCGAACGCTTTTTCTATATTCTTCTTCTTTGGCAGAATAAGGGAAATTATGGATTTTTTCCATTAGTCTGGGGGAAGAACGGTGAAGATGGATATTTTAATCTTGTTCCCGTGTTGTTTCATAACCGGGAAAGAAGTATGGTTCCGCTTTTGTTTTATTACAGTGCGGCGTTTCGGCAATTTCTGCTGTATTATCATCATAAAGACGGCGATTACGGGTTTTTTCCGCTGTTTCATCGTTCCAGAAATCTGATAAATTTTATTTTTCCGGTTTATTGGAATAATCACCATATCTTCGGAACAATTCTCCCGTATACATATTTTAATTCAAAGTCCGATGACTGGATTATTGCGCCGTTTTGGAAACTGAAAGACAGTTTTGGAATGTTTCCCGTCTTTTTTCAAAAATCCGACGGAACGGACGGAATGTTTTTTCCGCTGTATTATTACGATTCCAAACTTGTTCTTACCCTGCTTGGCGGATGGGGAAAAAAAGAGGATGGCTCCAGTTTTATGACGGTCCTCGGTCCGCTTTATATTCAGAATAAAGGGAATTTTGGGAGTAACAGAACATATTTTTATACGGGGTGCGGAGATTTTGCGGAATGGCTGGTCCGGAAATCACATACATTCCGGATGTATGGATTGTTCGGTTATTCCAACTTCGGAGTTGGGTTGAGATTTCAGGATAACCATGTCCGGGATCTTTATACTTCTTTGAATACCGTTAATGAAAAAACGGAAATATTTCAGAATCAAAATACACTTGACCGACAGCTGAAAAAAGTAAAACAGAGAAATCCACGGCTTTCCTGTTTGCCGGATTCCGTTCCGCAGGACAGGGAAAAACGGGCGGAAATTATTCGGAAGCTGGAAGAAGAAGCGGAAGAAATCGAATTGAAAAAATATGGTGTATTTCCATTATTCCAGTTGGAGCAGAATCGACCGGTAAAATCGGCTGGAAAAGAATTTTTTTCGTTCGATCTCGGTCCGTTCGGAATATTGAATCGTTATTTTTGCAATAACAATCTGTTCCGTTTCAGTGTTCTGGGTCCATTCGGTTACAGTTATGAAAAAGGAAAAAACCGGAAGAAATGGAGATCATTGCTGTTGTTCAGTTTGGAAAAAAGCGAATCGGAGAATTCATTCTGGTCGCCGCTTTTTTCTTTTTCGGAGGAGTGGAGAAAGACGGACAAATGGAGAGAGCGTCAACTCTTCGGCAAATATAAAAACTGGGAGAGTGAAACGATCCGTTCTTTTCTTGGCGGATTACTTTACTGGGAGAGAAAACGGTTTTATCCCTCTTTCCGCGATTATTCCGTCACCAGAGAGTATTTGAACCGTCCCGTCCGTTTTTCCAATCCGCTGATTGGTCTGTATGATACGGTTCAGAACGAAGACAGCAGGATCAACAAGGATAAAATTACATTCGATGAACAGCTGAAGCGGATAGTCTTTTTATTGTTTGAATACGACCGTCAATCGTCTTTGAAAGAGGACTGGCATCTCGCATGGCTCCTTGCGCGCGGAAGCCGGGACGGTGACAGGAGCCAGCTCCGTATTCTGGAATGGATTTATCGCAGCAATAAAGAAGGTGACCGGGAAAATACGCTGATCTTTCCGTTTATTTCCATTCAAAAGGAAAATAAACGGGAATCCTGTTCGTTTCTGTGGCGTCTGTTCCGGCTGGAATACCGGAATGGCAAATTGACGGGCGGGAATCTTTTCTTCATTCCGTTCTGATCTCTGCTGATTCTTGTTTCGGAAGATTGAAAAAACGGGAAAAAGTGCTATTTTATACAGTAATAGAAAACCCGAAAGGAGCCAGAATAATGTCAGGAATTTTCAAAGCGTATGATATTCGCGGAATTTATCCCGAACAGTTGAACGAGGAAATCGCCGAAAAGATCGGAAAAGCGTTTGTTGAATTTCTCGGTGCAAAAAAAATTGTGATCGGACGCGACATGCGCCCTCATTCCGAGCCTTTGTTCAAAGCCTTTTCCAAAGGGATCATGGAGCAGGGTTGTGACGTGATCGACCTTGGTCTTTGCTCCACTCCGATGACCTATCATGCAAACGGTTTTCTGAAAGCCGACGGCAGCATCATGATCACTGCTTCCCACAATACCAAAGAGTGGAACGGATTCAAACTTTGCCGCAAAGATGACGTTCCCATCAGCGGAGTCACCGGCATTGCCGATATTCAGAAACTTGTGGAAGAAAACAATTTCAAAGCAGCTGACAAACCCGGTACGCTTTCCAGCTACAACATTGCGGAAGAGTATGGAAAATTCCTGCGCAAATTTGCAAGAATGGACCGAAAACTCAAAATTGTTGTCGATTATGCCAACGCGATGGGATCTTATGAGATTGCCGGAATCAAAGATCTGTTCGATATTATTCCCATGTACGAAGAGTTGGATGGCAATTTCCCGAATCATGAAGCGAATCCGCTGCACACAGAAACGCTGGATGCGATCCGCGCCAAAGTCAAAGAGACGGGAGCCGAATTCGGAGCCGCTTTTGACGGCGATGCCGACCGCTGCGGATTTGTAGACGATGAAGGAAATATTATTCCCATGGATATTTTTACCGCGCTGATCGCGCAGGATATTCTGAGCGAGCAGGGAACCGGAACGGCGACAATTCTTTATGATCTCCGCAGCAGTTGGGCGGTCAAAGAGTGTATTAAGGAACACGGCGGACGGCCGCTGATGTCCCGCGTCGGTCATGCGTTCATCAAGCAGCAGATGCGCGAAAACAACGCCGTTTTCGCCGGTGAACTTTCCGGTCATTACTATTTTGCGGAAAACTATGTTGCGGAATCACAGGGACTCGCGTTGATCAAACTTGCAAACCTTGTCTGCAAGAGCGGAAAAAAAGTCAGCGAACTGGTCAAACCTCTGAAAAAATATATCGCAAGTGGTGAAATCAATTCCAAAGTTGCGGATACGAAACCGATTCTGGATGCGATCCGCAAAAATTATTCCGATGGACACATGTTTGAACTCGACGGCATTTCTGTGGAATACTCCGACTGGTGGTTCAATGTCCGCTCGTCCAACACGGAACCGCTTCTCCGTCTGATCGTGGAAGCAAAAGATAAAGCAACGATGGAAGCGAAACGGGATGAACTTCTCAAACTCATCCGTGGTTGATTTTTCTGAAGAAAATTGCACAAACGGCGTCCAGTACGGACGCCGTTTGTGTTTTATAGTTAAATTATATTAACGCTGTTTTGAAGCATTTGCGGCACTGAATCCGGCTAAGCGCCCGCTTGAAAGTGCCCATTGAATATTATAACCGCCGCAGGGACCTGTCAGATCCATGATTTCTCCTGCAAAATAGAGTCCGTCGATCAAACGGCTTTCCAATGTATGAGGATTGATTTCTTTCAATTTGATTCCGCCTTTCATTGCCATTGCCTTGTCGATGGGACCGGAACCGTAGGCAGTCAGGGAAACGCCGGATAATGTTGCCGCCAGCCGGTTGCGTACAGCGGAAGAGAGTTCGCAAAGTTTTTCATCGCCGCATTCCGCAGTTGTACAGAGAGCATCTGCCAATGCGCGCGGGAATTGCCAGCCGAGGACGGTTCGCAGCTGTTTGCGTCCTTCATACTTCCGCCAGTTTTCAATTTCTTTCTGCCATGCAGCGGAATCTTTCGAGGCGTCGGGACGGAAAACAAGTTCAATGCCGGAAGCATTTTTTGCACAGGTTTCCGCAAGATCCCCTGCAAGATCAATGGCGCAGGGACCCGACAGGCCGTCATGGGTGAAGAGAAGTTCACCACGGTTACGGAATGTTTGTCGTCCGCGTTGGAACGATAATTCCGCATCCGGAAGACTGATTCCTGTCAGATTCCGGATCCATGATTCACGGATTAGAAGAGGAGCCATGGCTGGATAAAGCGGGGAAAGAGTATGCCCAAGTTCCGTCGCAAGGTTCAGACCGTGACGGCTTCCCCCGAGCTTTCCCCAGGCGGTCCCTCCTCCGGCAAGAACAACTGATTTACATTCCGTCACTGTTCCGTCATTTAAAAATACACTTAATTTATTATCGTCATTGACGGATATATGTTGAACGGATGTTTCGTTTTTCATGGTTCCGCCAAGAGCGGTAAATGCATTGGAAAAAGCATTCAGAATGTCCCGTGCACGTTCTGATTTCGGAAAATAATGAAAAGAATCTTCACATTTCAATGGAACATTCCGTGATTTGAGAAACGGAAAAAGCCAGTCATGATATGCAAAATCCAGAGCGGGTTTCATAAACCGCCCTTCCCTTCCGAATGCTTCCATGAAAGCGGATTTCTCAAGGGTGTTGCTGACGTTGCATTTGGACCCGCCGCTTGCAAGAAGTTTCAGACCGTAAGTCCGGAGCCGTTCAAAGAGCATAACGGATGCGCCGGTTTCAGCGGCGGCAAGAGCTGCCGACAGACCTGCCGGACCGGAACCGATAACAACAACGTCAAAAATTCCGTCATTCCTGATTTCAGAATTCGTCATTTTTGATATTTTTGTACTTGTGGATCCGTCATTCCAAGTTCAGAAAATGCTTTTTGACGGAGTGAACAACTGTCGCATTTCAAACACGGCGAACCATCGGGGTTCGGATTGTAACAGCTGTGAGTCATGGAATAGTCGACTCCAAGCTCAAGACCGCGTTGGATGATTTCAGTTTTTTTCAGGTATTGAAGCGGGGCATTGATCCGGAAAGTCCATCCCTCGTCTACAGCTTTCGTTCCGAGAGTGGCCGTCAGTTCAAACGATTTGACGAATGCCGGACGGCAGTCGGGATAACCGGAATAATCAAGACTGTTTACTCCGACAAAGATGTCTTTTGCGCCGACAGTTTCCGCAAGAGCCGCCGCAAATGAAAGAAAGATCGTGTTTCTGGCGGGAACATATGTAACGGGAATGCCATCACCGCCCGCATCGGGAACGTCAATCGTATCAGACGTCAAAGCGGAGCCTCCCCATTCACGCAGATCGAACGAGATCAGGTGATGTTTGATTACTCCGGCGGCTTCTGCAAGTCTCTTTGCGCAATCCAGTTCAACATTATGACGCTGTCCGTATGCAAATGTAAGAGTATGGATTTCAAAGCCTTCCGCTTTGGCGATTGCGAGACAGGTAGCGGAATCGAGACCGCCGCTTAACAGAACTACGGCTTTTTTTGTGCTCATTTGTTTTCTTCCTTGTTTGGTGATGTGAAAATAGTCAGCGTTTCATTACGCCCGATTGCTTCCCGTGTTTTTTCGAGACGGGTTTTATAGAAATTATAGAGTTTGTACTGGCTTCTTGTCGGTTCCGTCAATTCTGACGGAATAGGGCGTGAATATTTATTCGGTCCGGTCAGGCGGCGGCCTTTGCGTTTGTCATGCAGGCCGCAATCGAGAATAAAATCGAGTTCACGGCGAATGGAATCCGATTCGATCGGAAGCAGAACTTCGATACGGCGACGGATATTGCGCGGCATAACGTCCGCACTGCCGATATAATAGACCGGATCGCCGTTGTTTGCAAAACGGTAGATGCGTGCATGTTCCAGAAAACGGTCCAGAATACTGATGACATTGATGTTTTTTGCAAACTGTTTCGGCAGAAAGAAAGGATTGATCCCGCAGATTCCGCGTACGATCAGATTGATTTTAACGTGTCTCTGTGCCGCTTCATAAAGATGGTCGATGATTTCATAGTCGATCAGCGAATTGATTTTCATCGTAATCATGCCGGGATTCTGAGGAGTGGAGAGCTCCGCCTCCCGGTCGATGTGATAGATGAGTTTTTCCTTGATATTGAACGGAGCAACCCAAAGTTTATTCCAGTCCGGCGGACTTGAAAAACCGGTAATGACATTAAAGAGCGCGGAAACGTCATCGGCAATGGACTTGTCATCGGTGAAAAATCCGAGGTCGGTATAAAGTTGTGCTGTTTTGTCGTTATAATTTCCGGTTCCGAGATGCATATAGCGCCGGATGCCGTCTTCTTCCTGACGGACAATCATCAGGGCTTTGCAATGGACTTTCAGTCCGGCGATGCCGTATACGACATGCGCTCCGGCGTTGGCAAGTTCGCGCGCCCAGTTGATATTGTTTTCCTCGTCGAACCGCGCTTTAATTTCCACCAGAACTGAGACCTGTTTACCGTTCCGCGCGGCGGCAATCAGCGCTTTGACTACCGGAGAATTTCCGCTGACACGGTAAAGAGTCTGTTTGATTGCCAAGACATTCGGATCGTTTGCCGCCTCCTCCAGAAAACGGACTACGGGACTGAACGATTCGTATGGATGATGCAGTAGAAAACACCCTTTTTCACGGATCGTCTGGAAAATATTGGCACCTTTCGGCAGATTTACCGAGGGGAGGGGAGGGAGCGGTTTATCCGCCAGTTCCGGAAAGTTTTTGAGTCCGGCAAGACGGAACAGGTCTTTCAGGTTCAGCATTCCGCTGATCGAAAAGATGTATTCTCTGGGGGTCTTCAGCATTTCCGCAAGCCATTCGCGGGATTTGCGCGACATCAGAGAGGAGATTTCAAGGCGGACCACGTTACGGCGTGTTTTTTTCTGAAGCGCAATCTGCATTTCAGTCAGCAGGTCGGCAATGGATTCCTCATCAATCGAGAAATCCATATCGCGGGTGATGCGGAATGCGGAACATTCGAGAATCGTGCACTTGTTGAACAGAAGATCCAGATTATTGGAGATCAGTTCTTCGCTTGTGATGAACGATGCGCGGTGTCCGTAAACTTCGACTTCGATAAACCGCGGAATCAGGGAAGGAACTTCGAGAACGGCAAACTGCTCCCGCGGATCGTTTTCGCGGTGAAGACGGACCAGCAGCTCCAGTCCGAGGTTCGGAATTTGCGGGAACGGATGCGAGCTGTCAATGCCGATCGGTGTAAGAATCGGCAGATAGCTTGCGATGAACCGTTTGCGGAGAGCATTCCGTCTTTCCTGCGGAAGCTGATTCCAGGAAAGCAGTCTGATCCCGTTATTTTCAAGTTCCGGCAGGATTTCCTTATAAAGGGAACGGTACTGCCGTTCCACGAGCTGGCGAATTCGGGAATCGAGCTGTTTCATCAGGATGTCGGGCACGTAACCGCTGCTGCCGTAAACGCGTTTGAACGGTTCTCCGAGCTGCTGGGAGACTCCGGCAATACGAACCATGTAGAACTCGTCCAGATTGCTGCTGAAAATGGCGATGAATTTCAGGCGTTCAAGCAGGGGGTTGCCTTTGTCGGCGGCTTCTCCGAGTACGCGGGCATTGAATTCAAGCCAACTGATGTCACGATTGATGTATTGTTCTTTTTCGGCTGGAGTCGTCATAATGAATCCTTTCCGGTTGTCATACGAAGATCAGTTTCGATGCAAACGCATAGTTGAACATGCTGGTATCAATGTAATTAAGCGCCGCGGAACGCCCCATTCCGCCCATCCGGACAGTGACAAGATTGGGTGACAGCTTGACAGTCATCCGTTCATCCGGTTTACAGGCCACCGCCAGTCCGCATGCGAGACGGAGAATCGCGGAAAGTTTGTTGATAATGGCACGCTGTTCAACGGGAATCGCCATATAGTCCAGATGTTGGGGTTTTGGCAGGGATTTGCGGTGATAACGGGCTACCATTGCGATGATCCGCCGTTCCGTCAATGAAATTCCGGGAATTTCCGTGTTCAAAATAATGTAATAACTGTGTTTGTGATATGCCTGATTGTTGAGAAACAGACCTGTTTTATACAGCAGGGAGGCTACTTTGAGCATTTTCAATTCCGCATGTCCCATACCGTGCAGCGGTTGGAGTTTTTCAAACAGTTTTTCGGCGAGGATGACCGTTGCCGCGATCAGGCGCATATCACTGCCGTAATGCTCGGCGATCTGGGAGGCACTGCCGAAAATCTGCGGTTCGAACGGATCGCGCCGGTGCATGGAGCTGTTGATGAAATCTTCTATCAAAGCGTATTTAGTGGAAATGGTCGGTGCGTAAATGGTTTTGGCGCCGGTAAGTTTGAGCAGATTGGAGATCATCATACAGCAGGGCAGAACGGCTTCCGCGAGATCGGATTTGATGTTGAAATCCCGTCCGAGCGTTTCCACTGTGCGGGTCGCTGCAATTTCCCGGAGCTGCTTGAATTCTTCAATCTTCAGTTCAAAAACGCCGCGTTTGATCCGCTGTTTCTCCATCGCAAGCATCGCGCGCGATGATGCTCCGGTGACGATGAGCCCGTCGCAGTTCATTTTTCCGGAAAGATATTCCAGTTCACTGAATGCGTAGTCAATAACGGGTTCCAGCAGTTCCATGCGCATCGTTGCAGACGAAGTGTCGGAAAATCCTTCGACGGCACGGAGTGTTCCGAGCTTGATCGTTTCAGTAAAACGCATGATTCCGTGATCGAAAAGGCTTACCTGACAGGCTCCGGTTCCGATGTCGGCAAGCAGAAGCGTCTGTTCGTCAAATGGAAAATTTGACGGAATGACGGATTGTACAGCGAGGTATCCGAGGCGGGCTTCGTCAGTTCCAGTGAAAATACGGACGTCAATGCCGGAAAGAAATTTGACGCGTTCGAGAAAAATGTCGGCATTTTCCGCTTCCCGGACGGCGCTTGTCGCAATCGCGCAATATTCGGTAATCCGGTATTCCGTCATTTTCAGTTTGAATTTTTTCATGATCTCGCACAGCATCAAAACGGATTTATTGCTGATGCATCCGCTTTTGAATACATCGGCGCCGAGCGGAACGGGGATTTCCAAATCCTCAATCGTTTCGTATGTTCCGCTTTGCTTGTCGACCTGGACAATCAGCAGGCGTGCGGAATGGGCGCCGATGTCGATGGAAGCGAGCATGTTTTTCATTTACGGATATTTCCTCTTGCAAGGATCGTCGCACCGACCGCCACGGCATGATCTCCGAGGGTGGAGACACGGATTTCAATATCCGTCGGGGAAATGCCGAACAAATGACGGTTGAATGCTGCTTTGAATGGAATGATCACCTGATCGCCCATTGCTTCGACGAATCCGCCGCCGAGCACGATGCACTGCGGAGCGATCACCGCGCAGGTGGAAGCCGCGGCGATTCCGAGCATACGGAGTCCCTTGTCAACAACTTTACGGACCGCCGGATCATCCTCGTTGTAAGCGCGTGCGAGATATTTGCTTTTGATATTGGTTGTTTCAGGATTGAATTTTTCAACGGGGAGCAGGGAATGCATTCCGCATTTGAAAATCTCTTTTTTCAGCGCTTTGACAAATGCTTTTTTACTGCAATATGCTTCAGCGCATCCGCGGTGTCCGCATCCGCAGCGGCGTCCTCCGGCTTTGATGACGGCATGTCCGAGTTCCCCTGCCAGTCCTTTGTTGCCGGTCAGGAGCTTGTTTTCAATAATGATTCCGCCGCCAAGTCCCGTTCCGATAAAGTAGCCGACGGAAGAGTGAAAACCTTTTGCCGCGCCGACGAAATGTTCGCCGAGCTGTCCGAGATTGCCGTCGTTTCCGAGTTTGAAATCGTGTCCGAACGTATCTTTCATGATCTTGAGCATGGAGGCCTTTTTCCACCCCAGATTGACGGCATGGAGACAGTCGCCCGTTACCGGATCGACAGGCGAGGGGATGGCGGCGCCGAAACAGGAAACATCATCCAGGGAAAGCGAGAGTTTTCCCAGTGCGGCAAGGGCGGTCTCTTTCATTGCGAGCGCGGTCTCTTCGGGTCCGACGGAAGGATCGGTTGGAGATTTTGCATCCGCGATCACATGGTTTGCCTTATCGGTTACGACGGCGTATATTTTGGATCCTCCGAGGTCAATACCGAGTGCAAGACTGTCAGCCATTTTCTCTTCTCCATGTTTGGTTGCGATTTGGATATCATGCTCCGGAGAGAGAAATATAACAAGAAAAAACAGAATTTCAACCCCGGAAACAGAAACGGATGGAAACACTGACAGAAAACTAACACTTTCCCTGTCCCGTTTTCATCCGTTTTCCTGTATTTTTACGAGATCCGGTATTCCGTCGCTTCGTTGTTGAATCCTCCGCCGGCGACAAACTGCGGCAGGGAATCGGTGATCCGATCCTGATAAAAGAAATGGAGGTGTCCTGCAAAAACCGCTTTGATCAGCGACTGATGTTTGATATAGTCGATGAAATCGAGAGTCGGTTTGTCGGGACGCTGCTGCTCCTGACGGTCTGCCGGATAACAGGAGAGCAGTTCTTCCGGTGTTCCGACCAGATAAGCGCACGGACTTTTCCGCACATTCATCATATAGTCATAAAGGGCTTCCGTGTGGATTGGATTGTGCATCAGGAGAATGACGGGCAACTCCTTTTGCAGTTCTTTTTTCAGACGCTCCAGGTGATTTTCCGTGAAGAGATAGTAGCTGTTGTCCACTGCGACGAGATTGACGCCGTTAATGACTCTGGAAGCGAAATCCGGGTCGTTCGGACTTGCCGCCCGGACCCGGTCGAAACTCTGCATTTTGTATGCGGTATCTTCTTTTGCTTCGCCAACGTACAGACTGAATTCGTGATTGCCCACTGCAAAAAACGTATCCGTCCGGGAAAGTTTTTCTTTCAGAATATCCAGATTCGGATGGGAAACGAAGTCAATCAGATCTCCGGTGTGGACTGCAAGATCGCAATTTGTTTTTGCGTAATCAAGTGCGGCGTCAAGATTCCGGATGACCTCATCCTGCGGAATACCGAACGCCCGGACCCGACTCTCCGCGAGCTTCCGCTTCCGTTCATCATCCCGTTCATCCGCAAGGATGATATGGGTGTCGCTGAGATGCAGAAGCGTCAACGGCTTTTCAAGTCCGATGTTCAGAGCGATTTTTTGCAGATTCATACGTTCCAGTTTTCCCCTTTGGATTCAAAGTAGGCGGCAACGTGCGGTACGACCGGTTTGATGAGTTTTTTGATGGCCCGTGCGTATTCACGGATTTCCCATTGAGCGTGTTCGCTGTCGCGGAGTTCCAGAAAATGCAGAAGATTTGCAAGATCGACCGTTCCCCAGAACGTGACCATCATATTCTGCGGAAGAACGCCGCGGGCCTGTTCCCGGCAGACTCCGCTTTCCAGCAGTTTGTCGTAAAGAGCAAGCGAAGCCCTGTTGTGATCTGCGATCATTCCGCGGAGCGCTTCGTCATCGAAAGATTCATCGGCGAATGACGCCTGCCGGTTGCTTTCCGCCTGCCGGCGCAGCTTCGGAGGAGTGTAGAACTCCATGTCGATTTCCGTGTAACGGCGGGAAATTTCGTTGTAGGACCAGGTACGGTGACGGTGCCACTGTCCGCGGACGAACAGCGGGCAATGAATGCTGAATGTGAATACAAGGTGTTCCAGAGGACTTGTATGTTTGTTTTCGATGAGATAGTTGAGAAGTCCGACGTCGCGGTCATCCATGGAGTCTTTGATTTTTCCGAATGAAACGCGGGCGGCGTTGACGATCGTTGCCTCCGAACCGAGATGGTCGATCATTCCGATCCATCCCTGACCGTCAAGGACTTTAACGTGATTGTCGGGAGGAACATTGAGTTGCTGCATCATGATTGTGGATTCCTTATGTTTATTGGATTCTTGATTTAAGCTGCAAAGTACTTTTCAGCGTTGCTTCGGAAACAGGTGTTTTCCGCCGGATTTCCAACTGGCGGGAAGAGGCGGCGTAATCGAGCGCTTTCAGAAGTTCATCCCAGCTTCCGAAACGGTTTGCGGGATCTTTGGCAGTCAGTTTCAGCAGGAGCTGAAGAGTTCCTGCGGTGACTGAAATATTCGGATTGCGTTCTTCCGGCAGAGGGAATGGCTGAGTCAGATGCATCCGGAACAATTCGGCTTCCTGATGGGAGTGGAACGGCAGGATGCCGGTCAGCATCTGAAATAGCATAATACCGAGAGCGTACATGTCGGATTGAATGGAGATCTCTCCGCCGGAAACCGCTTCCGGGCTGATATACCACGGTGAGACACAGGGATGCCCGCCGGTGAGAGTGACCGATTTCCAGTAGAACAGACCGAATTCGCTGAGTTTCATTTTTTCATCGGCGTCATACAGAATGTTGGAAGGTGTGAGTGCACCATGAAATGTGCCGGTTGCCTGAAACGCATCGCGGAGAATTTCCGAAATATCGTAAATGATCGAAAGAGCTTCCAGCTGCCGCATCGGCGCTTTGCTGGATATGCGGAAAGTGAGGCTTGGAGATTCGTAGTAATCCGTTGCATAGTAACAGTTTGCGCGGATAACGCCGAAATCGTGGTATGGAGCCAGAGAGTCCGGGAGGCTGCATGCGTGCAAACGGTTCATCTCATGGAGGAAAAGTTCCTGTTCTTCTCCGGTCGTATTTTTACTGAAAACTTTGATTCCGAACGATTTGGAATCTGCATCCGTCGCGAGGTAGAACCGGCTGTTTTCCATTTTATTCTGCTGGTTGGTGATCGTGTATCCGCCGAGTTTCTGGCCGGAGGAAAGCGCAATAACGCCCGGAAATGGCTTTGCCCCGGTTTCTGTAACGGAATCCAGAAATTTGATGACCAGTCCGTTCAGAGTGATACGGTCGCCGTTTGCTAAAGGAGTATGTGCGCCCGGAGCGGCGGATGTGAGATCCTCGAAGAACCATGCGTTTCCGTGATTGAGAATACGGAAATGCGGACAGTTTCCCGGCGGCAGGATGATATTGCAGTCGGGAGTACAGCCGAATGTCAGGAGGAATTCCTGTTCCAGCTGAATGTAATGCAGTGTTCCGTTTTCATCAAATAAAAGATATGGCATGTTTTTCTCCGTTGTTTTTGAATATAGCAGAAAAAAATTGAAATACAATTCGGAAAAAAGAAAAAAATGCAGCCGCTTTTTCTGTTTTTTCTTTGAGTCTGTTGTTATTTTTTCACAGAGATGCAATGTAAAAATAATTTTTTTGAACATGAGACGAATATTATTTTCATATTTGCCATTGATTTTTCCTGTTCTTTATGCTATAATAACGGAATAAGCAGGAATGTGACATATTTTTATTCAAATGCAGAGATTGGATGAGATCATCGGATTCCGTATCTTTTTATTTGTTTTGACAGTGTGTGCAGACCTGACGCCCGTAAAGTAGCAAAAGAAAAAATTCAAGGAAGAGAAATGAGTTGGATTGATTGGTGTATTGTAGTGATCCCAATGAGCCTGCTGATCGGAGTTGCCGTTTACTCCCGTAAATATGCGCGGGGTGTGGTGGACTTTCTGGCGGCGGGACGAATCGCAGGACGTTATGTGATTTCCGTCGGTGATATGACCGCGGGGCTTTCGGTGATCACTCTGGTTGCCGGTTGCGAACAGAACTACCAGACCGGTTACGCCGTCGGATTCTGGGGAGCGATTACCGCTCCGGTCGGCGTTTTCATGGCTTTGACCGGGTATTGTATGTACCGTTGGCGGGAAACGCGCTGTCTTTCGATGGGACAATTCCTTGAAATGCGCTACGGCAGTAAATTTTTCCGTGTTTTCTGCGCCACTCTGCGAACAGTTGCCGAAATGGTGACAAATGCGATCGGACCCGCGATTGCGACCAACTTCTTCATCTATTACCTCGGTCTTCCTCATAAGGTCATGATTTTCGGGATCAGTCTCCCGTGTTACGGCATTATCGTGTTTCTCTGCCTGTCTCTCGCGATGGTCTTTATTTGGCCGGGCGGACGTATTTCCCTGCTGATTACCGACTGTTTCCAGGGATTGCTCTGTTATCCGATCTTCGTGATTATCGTCGGTTATATCATGCTGAACTTCTCTTGGACGGGGGATATTGCTCCGGTTATGTGGAACCGTGTTCCCGGTCAGAGCTTCATGAACCCGTACGATATTTCCCAGTTGCGCGATTTCAATATCTTTGCATTGGTGGTTACGCTTCTCGGATCGGTTCTGAACCGCGCCGGCTGGATCGGCAACGATACCAGCGGTTCCGCCAAAACCCCGCATGAACAGAAAATGGCGGGTGTGCTCGGTGCATGGCGTAACGGTTTTGCTTATATGATGATTCTTCTGCTGGCGATCGTGGTGATCGTGTTTATGACGAGTCCCCATTTTGTCGGAAAGAACCGTTTCAAAGTCGACAGTACGGATATTCGTCAGCATCTTTCCGCAAGAGTGTTGGAGGAAGCCGTTCCGGATTCGGTTCTCCGGGCAAGAATCATGGACGAAGTCCGGAAGATTCCGGAAAATCTGACGGAAAAAGATATTTCCGGTCCGCTTTCCCAGCAGAAAAATCTTGACACTCCGTACTTCAATACCGTGCGTCAGGCTCTCGGAGATTCGCCGGAAGCACGCTACCAGTTCCAGAAATACCGTTCGCTGTATCATCAGATGATGATGCCTGCGGTGGTAAGCAAGATCTTCCCGGTCGGTATGTTGGGAATTTTCTGTCTGCTGCTGATCATGCTGCTGATTTCTACAGACGACAGCCGTATTTTCAATGCTTCCTCCACATTGATGCAGGACGTTGTGCTGCCGATGTTCAAAGGGCGTCTCTCGCCGGAAAAACATCTGCTTTATCTGCGTTTGATGACAGCTGGTGTGGCTGTATTCTTCCTGATAGTCTCTCTGTTCTTTGCCCAGTTGGACTATATCAACATGTTCACAACGATCATGTGTTCTCTGTGGCTCGGCGGTGCGGGACCGATCATGGTGTTCGGTCTGTACAGCCGTTTCGGAAACCTGACGGGTGCGTGGTGTGCGATCATCTTCGGTTCCGGAACATCACTGTTCGGACTCATCATGCAGCGTAACTGGGCGCTTTCGGTCTACCCGTTCCTTGAAAAAATGGGTTGGGTTGAAAGTTTGGATTCGTTCCTTGTGACGATTTCCGCACCGTTCAATCCGTGGGTTCAGTGGGCTATGGATCCGGTGAAATTCCCGATCAACTCGTATGAGATCTATTTTATCTCCATGGTCCTTTCGGTCGGCGGTTATATTATCGGTTCTTATCTGACATATAAACCGTACAACCTTGATAAACTGCTCCATCGCGGAGAATATGCGGATGGAGAAGAGCAGCCGATCAAAGAAAAGTGGACGCTTCGCAACGCGTTCAGCAAGATCATCGGTATTACGCCGGAATACACTCGCGGCGACAAAGTCATCGCTTATTCCGTCTTCGGTTACTCGGTGGTTTACAGCGTGTTGATCATCTTCGTTGCAATCGTGATCTGGAACCTCTTTGATCCGTGGCCGAAAAGCTGGTGGACGGTCAAGTTCTACATTACGACACTTCTGATTCCGGGTATCGTTGGTGTTATTTCGACGGTCTGGTTCCTGATCGGCGGTATTCATGATGCGCGTCAGCTGTTCATTGACCTTGAAAAGCGGGTCGAGGATCCGGATGACAACGGTCAGATTTTTGCCGACGACAAATAACCGGTTTTGAAATACCGGCCTGCGGGAGGCTTTCCAGAACGGAAAGCCTCCTTTTGCGTTTAAAATTCAGCAGCTTTCGCGGGGAACAAAACGGGTTGGAAAAGTTTTCCGCACCTTCTTTTCCGGCGGGTTGGTGAGGATGGAAACAATTTCGGAATTGATTTCCGCTATCGGATGAGCTACGGAACTCAAAGCCGGCGCTGACATCCGGCAGATCAGATCATCGTCGAATCCGACAACGGCAATATCATCGGGAATGGAAATCCGCCGTTCCGCGGCATATTTCAGAAAGCCCGCAGCCATACGGTCGGTATCGAAAAACAGCGCGTCCGGTTTATAACGCAGAATCGTCGGGCCGAGTGAGTACCCGTCGATGAATTCCGCCTGACTTTCCAGAAACAACCGTTCCGCGCCATATTGTCCGCCAAGTTCGTTGAATGCCTGCTGAACGCCTTTTTTCCGGGAAATCTGAGTTCCGCAGTGCAGGATTTTTCTGCGTCCGCAGTGAAGCAGGTGCTTGATCGCTTCGCAGACGCCTCCGGCGCGGTCGATGAGCAGGGAATGATGTCCCGGCACAATTCCGCGGTCAACAAAGATAAAATCAAGCGGAAAATCGCTGAGCGCCATTTCAGCATGGCGCGACGGCAGTTCAAATACAACCACATAATCCATTACGCCGGACCAGTCCTGCATCATCTTGCGGAAATCGGTGCTGAAATCGTCGGGGCGGCCGAGGATGGGATAATATCCGGCGGAGAACAGACGCCGTTCCAGATCATTGACTTTCTGCAGGAACACTTCCGTTTGAAAATTGGAAGAAAGAATGCCGACAAAATTTTTCTTTTGGAGACGCAGGTTCCGGGCAGCCATATTCGGAAGATAGTGGTACTGTTCCGCCAGTTTCAGCACAAGTTCCCGTTTTTCCGGGACCACGTTTGCCTGATTTTTCAAAACCCGGCTGACGGTCCGTATGGAAAGTCCTGAAAGTTCCGAGAGTTTTTTCAGTGTGATCTGCGCCATAGTTGTTTCCGTAGTATTGATTAAACTATAAAATAGAGTCTTTTTTCTGAAATTTCAACTCCGAAAGTGGAAAAATGGAAAATATTGCGTATAATATGGCATAACAAGGAGTTTTTTAATGTTTTATCAGCAGGAATTACGTTGGGCGGCAGAAGCGGAAGCGTTGAAACCGTGTTTGAATCATGAGTTGCTTCCGGCGGCAGATGTGGTGTGTGTCAGGGAAGAACCTGCGGCATGGCAGGGATGGACGGTGGACCGGATTTCCGCTCCGGAAGAAATTTACGGAAAAGAACAGCCGCGTTCCTGGGAATACACGTTTGATTTCGGCAGATACTGCGTCGGTTTTCCCGTTCTGGAATTCGAGTTTACAAAACGGGTGGACGCGCCGTTCCGTCTGGAGCTCAAAATGGCGGAAACTCCTTATGAACTTGCCCGTGATTTCAACACATATCATGGTTCGCTCGGACGCGGCTGGCTGCAGGAGGCTCTGATCGTGGAAGATGCGGCGGTTCCCGTAATCCGTCTGCCGCGCCGCTATGCGTTCCGTTATCTGAAATTGAAAGTGGAATGCAATTCCTCCTATTACAAAGTGATTCTGCGCAATGTCGGGTGTGATACGGTCACTGCGGTGCGTCGTGCATCGGTTCCGCCGCTTCCGGAGTCCGCGGATGAACTTGACCGCCGGATTGACCGGATCGGGCTTGATACGCTTGCCGCATGTATGCAGGAATATTTTGAGGACGGCCCGAAACGGGATCGCCGTCTGTGGCTCGGCGATCTGCGGCTTCAGGCTCTGATGAATTACCGGACATTCCGCGATTACGGACTTATAAAGCGCTGTCTTCTGATGTTTGCCGCCGCCGCACGGAAAGAGGACGGGATTGTGCCGGGATGCGTCTATCCGGCGTTTCCGTGCCCGGAAGCGGGTAATTTCCTGTTTGATTATTCGGTGTTGTTCGGAGATATGCTGCTTGATTATGTGAATGCGTCCGGAGACGAAAATTGCGGACGTGATCTGTTTCCGGTGGCGAAACGGCAGAGCGAAGCCGCCTTGGATGAGATGGTTGACGGATGTTTTCACGATTTCAAGCGTCACTGGCTGTTTATCGACTGGAAAGATGGATTGGAGAAAGAGTGTGCGGAACATGGAGTCGTTGTCTATTCTCTGATCCGCACTCTTGCGCTTGCGCGGCGTCTCGGTCTCGAAAACGAGGTTGCGGATTATCCGGCGCTTATCGCCCGTTTTCAGGAAGCCGGACGGAAAAAGTGGTTTGATTCCGCGCGGGGATATTTTATTGACAACGGCCAGCTTTCCTGGGCGGCGCAAATCTGGGCGGCAAATGCGGAAATGCTCCCTGCTCCGGAGATCCGGGAGTTGTTGAAGCGTCTTCTTTCCGATCTGGACGCAGTTCTTCCCGGAGGCCCGTTTCTCTATAATCAGATGATACTGGTTTTGGAGCGTTGCGGTTTGCGCGGGGAAGCACTTCGTCTCACCCGCTTTTACTGGGGGAAGATGGTGAATTTCGGTGCCGATACGTTCTGGGAGGTGTTTGACCCCGATGACCCGATGCGTTCGCCGTACGGGGATGCGGTGATCAACAGCCATTGTCACGCCTGGAGTACGCCGGTGTTCGGTTTCCGGCAGTGAGAGGATTCTCCGGAGTTTGTTCCAAATCGTTTTTGACGGGAAAAGTGTTGCTGACAGAGAATGGATTTTTCATGCCATGTACGGCAGTTGAATTTCGAAGCAAGAAAATGAAACATGGCTTAATGCAGGCAAAGTCTACACCGTTGGAGAATGACAGGATTTTGGGGAATTTACAGAAAAATAGTTATGCCGCTTTCAGAAGTTTTCCTGTGCATAAGGGCGTCGTTCAATAAAATTGTGATGAAAAGATATGAAAATGAAAAAAAACGACTTTCATATTCGTCCAGCAGCTTCTGATGATTTCATGGTGTTTGCAGAAATCTACAGGAGAGCATGGTCGGCTGCTTATTCCGGATTGCTTCCTGACGATGCAATCCGTCAAGTCAATTCGGGACGGGAAAACGCTTGTCGCCAGATGCTTTCCAACTCATTCTCCGGATGGCATTTCCTTGCATTATCAGGAGATACATCCATCGGAATTCTGTCGCTTTGTAAATATCGGGATGAAGATCGACCGGCTTACGGAGAAATCCGGTCTATTTATCTGCTCCCGGAATATTGGCATCAGGGCTACGGAGGGTACTTGTTGGCTTTTGCTGTGCGTGAACTCTTCTCTTATGGATTTGAACAGATTGTTCTATGGGTATTATTGAACAATATTCGGGCTCGCCGTTTTTATGAAGCAAATAGTTTTAAACATGATGGAACTACAAAAATGGTTTCGATAGGAACTCCGCAAAAAGAATTACGCTATCAATATTGCAGCTCTTTCAAATGAAAGGTAGATCTTTCCTTGGAGATTGAGTAAATATGCAATGTTCCCGTTTTTTCAAGAACGGCATTATATAAAAGTAAACAAAAAATCCAGAGAAATGTTATCGTCTATGTTGATGGCAATTATTTTTCTCTTTCCCCGTCTGGTGTGATGTATGGGCAGGCTTTTTGCCTGAGAGAAAGTCCATCGCCGCATATCCGGATTCCCGAACACGATACCAACGGGGCTTGCAGCCAACGGAGTGTTTTCGTCTTTTTATGACAGCAGGGCGTGCTCTTCCCATTCCGCGGTTGAACGGAATGGGAGAGCGCCGATCCGGCAGGAACCGGGGATTACAGATTAAGTTTATATTCGTTTTCGCTTCGCGGAGTCATGGAAACGATCCGTTTTTCTCCGGCGATGTTGAGTTCATAATCGCCGTAGAAACCGTTCCAGGAGGCTTCGCCGTTGTCGTCGGTGACGACCGCGGTTTCCGTGTGCCACTCTTTGTTGACGAGTCGGTCCAGCATCTTGTAGGAGGGTTTTTCCTGAAAATCCGCTCCGATGAGGCAGGCGTTGCACTGGTTCTCGTTGCCGTATGCGGTCTGGTCGCAGAGATTCCAGTAGACGATTGAGCCGCAGTTCCGATGGCTGAACCAGATGCGGTAGAAGTTCCGGAGGACCTGAGCTTGAAGTTCTTCCGCGAGGTCGCGCGGGAGGTCGGGATACGTCGTCAGCGAGATTTCAGAAATATGCAGCGGAAGACCGAGCTGGCCGAGTTGATCCAGAACCTGAAGCTGGTGTGCCGGATCGAAAAAGTTCTTTACCTTCGGTTCCGCATGCTGCATGACACTGCCGGCATACATGTGGAACTGAAGCCCGATGCCGTCCAGTTTGGCGCCGCGCCGCTGCAGGCGGTCCGCCAACAGGAACATCGGGGAACTGTTGTGTGCAAATGCGCGGAAACTGATGTCGGTCCCGTCGTTATAAATCAGTTCATCCTGAAACGGGAGATATTTTTCCGCCATTTTAAAGATTTGCCAGACATAGTCCGGTGGAACGGCGGCATCGCCGATTAAAGCGGATTTGCGCGGATGATAGGTAAACGACTCGTTGACGACGTCCCATTTGCGTATGCGTTCTCCGTAACGTTCCGCCAGTCCGGCGATCCGTTTTTCCAGCAGATACATGACTTTGCGGGGATCGGAGGGAAGCCAGCGGGGAACGAAGTTGTCGCAGAAAAGCCAGTGTCCTTTCGGGGCGATATTGTTCTGTTCGCACCAGTCGACCACCAGATCCGCGGGCGGTCTGCGCGCCATTGCCGGGCTGTTCGCCGCATACCGCAGCCTGCCCTGTTCCGGCTCTGTCGAATCCCAGAGCAGGGGAACGACCGCTTCATTGAAAACGCGCTTGAAATACTCTTCATACGCCGTGTTCTTTTCCGGTTCGGCGAAGTCTTTGAGCTTGAAAATATTGCATCCGAAACGGAAATCATGGTTGAGCTGCCGGACCTTGATTTCCCGGTTTTTCAGCGGGTTGCCGTTGGCGTCTTTGAGAAACAGCGTTCCCCAGCCCATCCGGTTCCGTTTAATATCCAGTTCCACGCGTTCCCAGGTTCCGGCTTTCGGATGGTCGAAAAAACGCATCAGTGCTTTGATCTTGTCTTGTGCGGTGAGTTCCATAGAGTGATCTCCTTTTTTGAAAGTTGAGAAAATATAAGGCCGTTTATTTGTAAAATCCATAAAAACAGGCTATAATATATCTGTCTCTTATACACATCTGACGCTGCCGACGACTTAATAGGTGTAG
>URKJ01000043.1 GCA_900548385.1 uncultured bacterium
ATTAAAGAAAGAGTTTTTAACGTTCTTTCATTTCTCCGTTGTATTTATAATTGAATTACCTGCAATTCCCGGTGCTTTGTTCCCGGCCAGTCGTCCGCTGTTTGTCAGAACGGCGAATGGCCGGGAGACACGGATGTATGTCACCGGAACTTGATGATCGGATAACGTTCCGGGTCTTTGTTTTCAGCGATTCCCGGAGCGATGCCGATACAGGATTCCCGCATTTCCCCGTCATTGTCATTGACGATCAGATTTAACCGGAAACCGCGTTTTTTCACTGTCTCATTCAGTCCGATCGCTTCAAACGGAACCGCCGCACGGTAAACAGTCTGCTTTTTCTTTTCGTCACGCGCAGTTTCCACTCGAATCGCTCCGGCTGCCTTTTCCGCCGAAAATCCGGAAGGGGTAAGCCAGACAAACGCTTCACTTTTCCCATCGCCCAGCCGGGTGAAGCCCAGTTCCCAGATTCCTTTTTGTCCCGGCAGCTGCAGCGCCATCTGGATGTTGTCGCCGCGCCAGACCTCCGCTCCGGAGCAGGGCTGATGATGGACATCATCGGTTACGACCGCTTCGAAAAGCAATGCCTTCCGGTCATGCGCCAGCCGGATTTCCGAGGAGAGATCCGCAGGTCCTTTCCAGAACAGATGTTCTTTCTCCGGCACATTCGGCACAAATGGAATAACCTGCGCCGCGTCACGCAGCACGAATACCGGCGCCTGAGGCATCTTGGTTTCCAGCCAAATCACGGAGCGCACCGGGTAACGCAGTTCGCCGCGCCACAATCCGCCGAGCGCCAACTCCAGTTTCATTTCAGCGGGCCGGCTGTCCGGTGAACGGAATTCAGGAGCGGCGGCAATCTTCAGCGGCAGTTTGCGCCGCTCGCCCGGTTTCAATCTGAATTTCTGTTTTACCGCCGTTGTCACTCCCTTGGGAGGCGTCCAATTCAACTCCAACGTCAGCGGCCGGGACGTCGGATTGCAAAACTCCGGAACGACTTCGCTTTCTCGGCCGGGCGTGACGGAAAACACCAGTCCCGATTTCAGGAACTCTCCGGCTTCCTTCAATTCGGCGGCATTCGCTTCCAGACGGATGGTGACCGGAGAACGTCCCGCCTTGAATATCAGATTCCTGCTGCGAACCGGCAGGGAAGTCACATTTCCGAACAGGTCAATTACCTCCGCCTGTCCGGAAACGCCGGAAAGGCAGAGCGGGATTCCATCGCAGCCCGGATCGTTGTTCCAAACTGCCAACAGCAGTCTGCCGTCTTTCGCCTTGAACAGGAAAGCCTCGACACTGCCGCCGAACCGCATAACTCGCAGAAATTTCGCCTCACGATATGCTCCGGCAAGCGCATTGTAGACCGCATAGGCGGCTTTCGGTTGGAAATCTCTGGTAATCAACCCGAAGTTGTGTTCGTTTGCATTCGGGTCGAAACCGTCGTTGCGCAAATCATACCAATTGTAGCCGATCGCGCCGTTGGCCCAACTGTACAGAAACTTCTGGAACAGGATTTCCGCCTGTTTCATTTCACCGATCAGAATGGCGGAAATAGCTGTTTCGTTGGCGTACCACGGCGCTTCGATGCCTAACTCACGGCGCATCTTCACCAACCGGTTTATCTGGTGGCGGTAACTGGACATTGAACCGTGGCCATGAAATGCAAAGACATCATAAGCTCCCTTTCCTTCTGTCAAGGTGCGCGTCATGTGGTCTTTTTCTTTCATCTTTGGTGAAGAGCCCGGCATTCCGGTATAACCGCCGGTCAGGACGCTCATCTCCGGCGCGGCCTTTTTGGTTTCGGCATAGGCGATTTTCATCATTTCGATATATTCCGAAACCGGGAAATTGGCGAAGCCGATATGGTCCGGTTCATTCCAGACCTCGACATACCGCAACTTGCCGCGGTACCGTTCCGCGAAAGTCCGGATGAATTTGCGCCAGTGCTCATAATCGGGGCGCTGTCTGCCTTTATAGTTTGCCGCGAGAGGCTTCCACTCCTTTGCGATGGCCCACTTCGGCAAATAACAGTAGATCGCCTGAACCTCGATGCCCTGTGCACCAAACGACTTCATTACCCGGTCGAAACTGCCGAACAGCCAGCGGTCGGGTGTCGGTTGGATACGTTCCCAATAGATATCCGTACGCATGATCTTAATGCCGCACAGCGCCGCGGCCTGTGCTTCCAGCTCCAGGTCCCGGTCAGACAATCCCTGTGGATGCGAGCAGACACCGAACAGAAATCCTTTCGCCATCCCCGGTGTCGGGCCTGCCGGCTGCATATAGCAGTACCGGAACTGCTTTTCAAACGTTTTTAACCGCGGGTCATTTTCCCGGAACCGGACATCCACATAATATACTCCGAACTTCGCCGGTTTCATCAGCGGGAACAGCAGTTTCCCTCCCGGCGCAAGCGTGATTCTTCGTGTTGCGTTCTCCTGCTCCGTGCCGAATGCATCGGTGACCCGGTAGAAAAGTTCTCCCTCCGCCTTTTCCCTTCTGGTATTGACCAGTGAAATTCCCGGTACTTCTTTCTGCTCCGGCGTCAGGATCCGGAGCGGTGATCCGGTATCCAGCTGCGGCTGAAGCGGCTGCCCAGAATGCAGCACTTCGATTTCGACCGTTCCGATGCCAAGGTAGCCCTTTCCTTTGCGGGAATTGAAATCCGAGGCGAAACCTGTAAACTTTGCAGGGAAATCAATCCGGCGGTTCGCTTTTTTGCCCCAGCTTCCGGCTTTCGGTTTTTCAGCATTGATCTCATAAACGAATTCCCGCCACCCACGGTCTGCCGCCGCAAGCGGCCGGGAGAACTGAAACGTTTCTCCATCCCGGTCAGTAATGCGCAAATTGAGGTTCCGTGACTTGCCGTCCTCCGGGATGAAGGCTCGTACCCGAATTTGCGCGGTCCTGAATTCCGGCAGTTTCACTCCCGGTTTCAGCTGGAATTCAAAGTGACCGGAACGGGCGCAATCCCAGTCGATTCGCAAAGCACCCAGCTGTTCCAGTGATTCGCCGCGGACCGACTGCCCGCGTTTCTCCGGCGTATGCAGAAGCACTGTTTCCGGTTTCATTTTCCCGCAATCCAGCAGCATTGCGGCCTGGGCAGCAACCGGAAGGATCAGTACTGCTGCCGCTGCCGCTGAACGGCAGATGCTCCAATTATTTTTTTTCATATTTGCTCCATTCATTATTTGTTCGGTCGGGGGCGGTTACTTTTGATCAATTTTTTTCATCCGAGCCTCGAAACTGCTGCCGTTGCGGTAGGTATTGAGCGACACCCATGAAGCGGAGCCGTCGACACGCGCCACGGTAATTCCGTTGTTGTGATCCGGCGGGTTTTTGCCGGCTTCGACACCGTTCCGCAGCATCCGGTCTCCAGAAATGCAGAAGGAAAGCACCTCGTTCTTCAGGCGTCCGAACGGT
Organism: uncultured bacterium; assembly: GCA_900548385.1. GTDB lineage: Bacteria > Verrucomicrobiota > Lentisphaeria > Victivallales > UBA1829 > UBA1829. Next base: position 3,421 of record URKJ01000043.1, read on the forward strand.
TTATTGAAGCTCGGCAGACAGCAGAAGACATTGGAAAGATCGCGCGAGTAGATGTAATCGGAAAAGTTATTCACATTCGGTTGATTCCACCCGGATTTCGGGTTGGAGGGGCATTTCAGGATTTTCGGGCGGCGGAATCCTCTCACAAACGTGGAGAAATCCGCAGCCGTTCCGCCCAGGTATTTTCCCGCTGCCACCAAGCCGAGACCGACGTTGGGAGATTTCGGGATTGCGCTTTCGCAGAGCGAACGATTCTCCGTATTGCCCTTCAGAATAGATGTGATCGTCGCCGGCAACTGGTTTTGGAAGTCCGTTGTATACATAATGATCCCGGTCGCGATCTGTTTTTCGTTGCTTACACATTGGATCTGCTGCGCATAGGTGCGTGCCTTGTTCAGAGCGGGGAGAAGCAGAGCCGCCAGGATGGCGATAATGGAAATTACTATGAGGAGCTCTACAAGGGTAAATCTCCTTTTTTTCATGGAATCAGGGTATTTCATTGCTGTTTTCATCGTTGTTTTCCTCCCGGTCTGGTTTGTTGTAATGTTTGCTGAATGAGTCTATAAAGAAAGAGTTTTTAACGTTCTTTCATTTCTCCGTTGGAATCAATCCGGTAATCTTTTTCTCCGCTGTATTCTTTGATAACGGTTTTCAGGTTTCCGTGTTCGCCGCCGTGATGGATGGTTGCTGTATTCAGATTGTTTCCCTGGATCAGAATATTTTTCCCGCAGCCGATCCAAATTGCCCGCCGCGGTCCGGGACCGTTGATGATGGTATTTCCGGCAATCGTGATATTTTCGTGTCCGTAATCTTCCTTGAACGTTTTTGTGTTGGGATAGGTCAGCCAGATTCCGGCTCTTACCCAGTAGCCGCCCGGAGCTTTTGAATAAATGCGGTCATTATAGACGGTGTTCCCGGTGATCGTGATGTTTTTGCAGGAAAAGAAAAGTGAAATGCCGCCGTGTTCGGTATCCCGGACGATGTTTCCGGAAATCACCGCGTTTTCGCACCATTCGAGATCAAGCCCGACATCCATGGCGCGTTCCACGATATTGCCGGACATGACGACACCGATCACACCGACACCCCAGATGCCGCCATCTCCGGACGGGGCATTTTTGACATAGTTGTTGCAGAACCACAGATTGCGGGTCCGGAACTGCGGACGCCATTTATCCTGACTCCAGAACTGGATTCCGTGTTTTGTGCAGTCCAGAACCGTATTCTGCATCGTCCGGATATTGGAGCAATACGTTTGCATGATTCCCGTATGGGCGGAACGGATCGTACAGTTGCTGATCTGGGCGTGATTGATATGATCGAAATTAATTCCGAATGCTTTGGTGTTGGAAATAAACACACGTTCGACAACGATGTTTTCCGCCCGCAGAAAATAAAGTCCGTGCGTCTTTTGCTGTCCGGCGTCAACCGCAAAATCGGAGAATCTGGAATTGCTTCCTCCCTTGAGAACAAATTTCCGGGGAGACGGTAAAGCAATGATCCGGGAATTTTTTCCGCATCCGCGGAGACGGAAACCGTCGGGCAGAACGATTTCCTGGGCGAGCGCATAGTTCCCCTCCGGAAGAAAGAGCTGTGTGACACCTGCCTGAATCGCTTTCCGGAATGCCGATGAACAATCGGTTTTTCCATCCGGTTTCGCTCCGAATGCCAGAATGGATTGTTCCATGCCTGCTTCCGGGGAAACATTCGGTATTTTTTCCAGTTTTACATCATCCAGCCAGATCCCTTCCGCGGTATTGTCCACCAGAAAACGGAAATGGACGGAGGTTCGTTGTTCACTTTTGAATTCAAACGAATATTCTTTCCAGTCGGAGTTTCCGTCTTTTACATAAATTGCGGGACGGTATTCCATTCCAGCCCAGAATGGTTTGCTGTTCCGGGTTTTCGCTTTGAACGAAAGACGGTAGCTGCTCCATGGCTGGACTTTCAGAGAACGCCAGACAGTGATGTAAACATTTTTCCGCCGTTCCTTGCCGAAACGGATTTTCAGCGACTGTTTTCCATCGGAGGCCTGCTGATCCGGTTCTGCCGTGGCATCGGCTCCGCCGACGTTGTTGACACGCCACCCGTCAAGCCCGTTTTCAAACGATCCATTGGTCAGCAAATCTGCATTTCCTGCCGGGAGAGTGAGAGCCAATGCGCAGAAAAGTAGCGCGGAGATCAGAGATTTATTGCATTTCATAATTTTTCTCCTGCATCTTAATTTATTGAGGCCACATTGTGGATCCCGTGGTTCCGGGATATTGAAAATTGTACATCAGACATGCATCGGAATTCGCTGCAAGCGCACTTCCTCCGCTTGTGAAGACTGTTTCCCAAAGAATTTCCCTGCTTGTCTGCAAATGTCCGTCGGCGAGCAGAATATTCCAGCGTCCGGAATGCCGGTTGTCCGGATGACTGCACGAGCCGCCGAATGCCATTGTGTAACGTCCCTTGTTTTCGCCGTCGATCAGAACGGCTGCCTGAGTCGGCGATTTGCAGCGGTTCAGTCGTCGGGCCGGTACTGTTTCCTGGCTGCTGGACCAGCCGAATATTTTATTGGCGGTATAGTTTGTATGCCAGTTGTTGCCGAGGGATTCCAACTGTTTCGTGCTGACGGGGCACTGAACAATCTGCAATTTTTTGTAATAGGGGGAAAGACGCTCTGCAAATGTCGGCCGTCGGTTGGAATTGGTTCCATTCGGTTCTGTAATGCCGGTATTTTTCCATGATTGCGTATACGGGACAAAGTCATTGAAGTCGCTTGCGTACATTTGCAGAGAGGAACCGATCTGTTTGATATTTCCGGTACAGACCGCGTTGCGTCCCCGTTCTCTGGCTTTGTTCAGAGCCGGAAGAAGCAGGGCCGCAAGGATAGCGATAATGGAAATTACCACCAGAAGTTCCACAATGGTGAATTTTCTTATGTTCCATTTCATTTTCCGGTCATTCTTCCTGTTCCTCATTGCTGTTCTCCCAATGTTGATTTCCGTTCATGCAACTCCACGGGAAGGCAAAGATTGACAGCCTTTCCGATTTTTCCTGCAATAATTTTATACAATAGATCCGCTGCTTCGTATCCAATGCGGCGGCGGGGCTGTTCAATCGAACTCAAGGGCGGTTTCTGGAGACGTGCCAGAGGAAGGTCGTCGAATCCGCAGACCATGACGTCCGTTCCGATTCCCAGATTCAGCTCCCGCGCCGCTTTGTAAACTGCCGCAGCGACATAATCGTTCAGGCAGACCATACTGACCGGCAGATTGGCGGTGCGCAGAAATTCTTTCGCTTTCCGGTAAGGAGGTTCCTGCATCTTCGCCGTGTTCCAGTATTCCGGATCGTTGTCCGTTGCCGGATAAAGCAGCAGATAACGGTCGATATTGTCGGCATATCCGGCTTCATACATTGCCATTTTGAATCCGTTCAGACGCTTCTGCTGAGTGGCGTGGTCCGGAAACGCACCCAGATAATAAACGGGACGTCCGAACCGTGTAATCAGAGTTGAGGCGGCAAGATAGACCGCGCCAGAATTATCCACCTCAACGGAACTCAACCGCATTCCTTCAAGCGGGCGGTCCAGACAGATGATCGGGAAATCACGCTCCAGAAGGTTCCGCACCGCATTGCGGTACGCTTCCGTTTCATACGGAAGAACGATCAGTCCGTCGATTCCGAGTTCGGGCGCATGATTCAGCATGTTGATCACTTCCGTATGCCCGCTTTCTCTGGAAAAAAATAACAGTTCGCAATTCGTTTCCCGGCAGAAATCCTTTGCTCCTTCACTTACTCCCACGATAAAGCCATCGGGAACGCCTGCATAGACGAATGCCAGGGAAAGAGTTTTTTCCGCCTGACTTTTTTCCGGCTCTTTTTCCATGCCATTTGTACGGATCCGCGCGGTTTTATTCGGTTCTTTTATCAGAACTCCATCCGTGATCAGAAGGGAAATAACGCGGCGCACCGTTGTGCGGGAGACTCCGTAATGCTTTCCGAGTTCCTGCTCGCTGGGCAGATACTCCCGTTTCCGGAAACAGCCGTTCCGGATATCGTTCTGCATCAGCTCCGAAAGCCGCAATGCTTTACTCTGATAAATTCCGTTCATTTCCCTGATGATCCCTGAAGCGTTATTTGTTCTTTGCTTTATTATAAACGAAAAAGTCTGTTTTGTCAAGAGGGATTTTGGAAAAAAGAAACAAAAAAACAAACATTTTTCTAAAATTCAGACAATTTTATCCTTTATTGTCTTGATTTCAGGAGAAAAACGATATTCGATCGAAAGAGAGGTTACAGTTCCGCCACGGCCATGGCGATGGCGTGACCGCGTTCATGACTGATGCTGACGAAAAGGCGGGCGATGCGGTGCCGCTTCATTGTTTCCGCTCCGGCTCCGGAGAGGGTGACGCGCGGCGCACCGCCGGGGTTGCCGATGATCTCAATGTCGCGCCAGGCGCAGCTTCCGCCGAGTCCGCAGCCGAGGGCTTTGGCAACCGCTTCTTTTGCCGCCCAGCGTCCGGCGATGAATTGGATTTTGTCGCCGCGCCGTTCCGCTTCTTCGGCTTCGCTGTCGGTCAGGATGTACCCGGTGAAACGTCCGCCGTGCCGTTCCACGACTTTGGAGATGCGTTCGAGTTCCACGATGTCTGTTCCGATTCCGAAAATCATGATTGCGTCCCTTTCCTTTTTCTGCGGCGGTCGGAAGCTTTCAGATACGCATTGGATTCATCGCTGATCTGAAAATCGCGTTCCCGCGTCATTTGCTGTTCCGGATTATCGTCTTCGTTCAGGTCGCGGATCGCGGAGAGCTGTGCCAGGGCGGAAAATGCCGCCGCGCGTTTTTCTTCCGGGGAGAGTTCTTTTGCCGGTTTCGGCGGTTGTGCGGAAACGGCTCCGATTGGATATTCCAGAGGGATCAGTTCTCCGGCGGCGATACTGTAACAGGAGTTCCGGGCGATGATCAGATGGTCCAGAATATCGAGCCGCACGGCTTCCGCCGCAATCTTGATGGAGCGTGTCAACTGTATATCGGCGGGCGACGGGGACGGCGTTCCGCTCGGATGGTTGTGGAGCAGGATAATACCGCGTGCGGACATGTTCAATGCCCGCGTCATCAGTTGCCGCGGATGAATATAAAGCTGATCAATGGTGCCTTCCACAAGGATTTCGTCGCCGATTACTTCGTTCTGCGTATTGAGGTAGATTACCATGAACACTTCATGTTCGAGTCCGGCAAGTTTCATTTTTGCATAGCGCAGCACTTCCTGGGTGGAAGACAGAACTTCCCTGCCTTTTACCTGCTCGTAAAGATAATCTGTGTAAAGTCCTTTCATCAGATGAATCAGCAGAGCGACATTTTCGCCGACTCCGGGGACCTCGGTAAGCTGCTTTTCCGTAGCGTCTATGATACCGCTCAGAGAACCGAACCGTTTCAGCAGGGCCTTGGCGATCGGCTTGACATCCCGGCGGCTGATGGCGAATGTGAGCAGAAGCTCCAGCTTTTCATAATCAAGCAGGCCGCCGTGTCCGGCTTTCCGGTATTTTTGCCGCAGACGCTCCCGGTGTCCTGCCGCAAGTTCCGGATTAAAAGAACTGGATCCGTTCCGCCGCATGATGATTACCCGCGTTTCAGAAGAGTCAGAGATTCAAAATGGGCGGTTGACGGGAAGAGGTCGAACAGGCCCGTTTGTGTGATCCGCCAGCCCTGTTCCCGGAACAGGGCGAGATCGCGGGCAAGCGTGTCCGGCCCGCAGGAGATGTAGATTACATCGCGGATGGTGCTCCCGGTGAGGGCGTCTATCACATGCCGTTCCAGTCCTGTCCGCGGCGGATCGACCAGTAGAAGCGGACGCTGTTTCGTCCGGAGCGGGAGCTGACCGAGCATGCGAACCGCGTCACCTGCAAGAAACTTACAATGCGGCAGACCGTGTTCATGCAGATTGCGGGTCGCCGCACGGACGGAATCGGGATCAATTTCCACTCCGTAGACTTTACCGACGCCGGATTCCGCCGCCAGAACGGAAAATACACCGCAGCCGCAGTAAAGTTCAATCAGAACTTCCGGCTTCAGATCTTCCACGATGCGGATGAATTCCGCTGCGAGACGTGACGCCATCGCAGTATTGATCTGAAAGAACGAGTTGCGGGGAACCGCGAATTCCCCGTAAGGACGGATTGTGTCGGTCAGAAATTCCCGCGAGGCTTCTTCTTCAAGCAGCAGAGCTCCGTCATGGGGAGTAAAACGGAATGTGAGGCTGGAACGTCCTTCCGGCAGATTGGAACGGAATGCCGGATCGCTGAGCTTTGTGTTCATCAGACGCGAGATTTCCGGACGGGCAAGCAGGCATTCCCGGATGTCCAGCACCGTGCGGTTGTCTTCCATCAGATAGCCGATACGGACTTCGCCGCCCTGTTTGTCGACGGTAAGTTTGATCTTGTTGCGCCATCCGGCGCGCTGCGGGGCGGGAACCGGAGGACGCATGGCGGACGGATCGGCAAGATTGGAATGAAGCAGAAAACGTTCGAACTGACGCTGTTTCCAGGCAAGTTCCGTTGAGTAATCGACTTGGGAATAGGAGCAGCCCGGACACTGTCCCGCATAGCGGCAGACCGGTTTGATACGGTCGGGTGACGGATGAAGAACCGTGCGGATCTCCGCTTCCGCATACGATTTTTTTTCTTTGGTGATTTCACACAAAAGGGTGTCGCCCGGCACACCTCCGCGAATGAAACAGCGTTTGCCCGAAGGCATGGCGGCGACGGCTTTTCCACGATAGGCAAAAGCATCCGGTTTGAGAGTCAGTTCCTGCATTTTGGTCCTTGAATGATCTTGTATTTCAACGGGTTCCGGCATCAACGATCATGGTTTTCCGCCAGCGTTTTCCCACGCTTTTCAGTGAATAGACTGCGCCGAGCGTATCCATGGCGATCAGTTCGCCCGGTTCGCTTCCCGTGAACAGAAAGCGGACGGTGCCCAGTGTGCCCGGACGCACGGTTTTCGGTTCGCAGTAAGAGAATGGTTTAAGCGTTTCCGCGTCGATCCGGTAAATGCGTCCTTTGATGATCCGCATAAGAAAGAACAGAGAATCGCGTTCCTGCCAGACAAATTTCCCGGTGGAATCGTCTGCCGTTTCTTTCTGTTTGCCGTTCACCCGGAAGAAAACGCGGTGCCGTCCGTGAGAATCGGGCGCGGAAGCGAAAATAAAGGAATTTCCGTCCGGAGTCATGCAGGTCAGTGCACATACCCGGAGCGGTGACGGCAGCGGTTCTTTCCGCAGGGTCTCGCCGCTGACTGCGTCAAAATAGTAGAAAGCATCATCCGCGGCGGCGATCACTGTTTTGCCGTCCGGAGTAACACTGAGGAACGGATGGGGGCCGGAAAGCAGCTCTTTGTTTCCGTTCCCGTTCAAATCGTACATCTGTATTTTCCCTGCGGTCCCTGCGGCAAACAGTCTGGTTCCGGCAACAGCGAAAGAATACGGTTTTTTCGCGGGCAGGAATGCGGTTTCGGTTCCGGTTTTCAGGTTCAGGACAGAGAATCCCGCTTTCTGATTCAGACTTTTCTGTTCCTCCGCCCATGCGACGGCATGAGTCAGAGTACTGCCGAGACGCAAAGCGGATAATTTCCGTCCGACTTCAAAATATCCGCAGAGACGCTTGCGGGGAACATCAAGCAGAACGATTCGTCCCCCCTGAGGTCCGTCGGCTTTTCCGGTGGTTTCCAGAAACGCGATCAGGCTGCCGTCGGAAACCGCGGAGGCATCGGATACCCGCAGTTGTCCGGTCCCTTTCAGAATCCAGCCGGGAACCCATTTATAATCTTTTCCGTGATCTGGATATGCCGCGGAGACGGTCTGTTTTTTACTCTCCGGAAGCGGCTGAATCCGGTCTTCGGAGCGGATATTGGCTTCCGTTTCAATCGCGGGAGTTCCTTGCCGGTCTTCATACGGGATGCGGACGCGCAGGGACTCTTCCGCCGCGAAGATGGAACAGCACCATAAAGTCAACAGCAGGGTCCGGATCATGAATCAGCCTTTCGTCGTATTGTCCCGTCAGAGTTCGATGGTCAATGCGGCTCTCATTTTTTCCACTTTTGCGAGAGCTTCCTCCACGGACCCGCCGCGGGCGAGCAGTACGCCGAGGCGCCGGTGCCCGTTCAGTTCGCCTTTGCCGAAAATGCGCATGGAGGTGTCGTTTTCCGCAAGGACCTGTTCGAGTCCGCCGAATGCAACATGGTCCGATACGCCGTCGGCGGCGATCGCCTTGGAGGCGGAAGGACCGTGAAACGCGATGTTCGGGATCGGGAGGCCGAGAATGGCGCGGGCGTGCAGAGCGAATTCGGAAAGGTCCTGTGAGATCATCGTCACCATGCCCGTATCATGCGGACGTGGGCTGATCTCACTGAAAATGACCTCATCGCCTTTGACGAACATTTCCACGCCGAAGATGCCGCGTCCGCCGATGGCGTCGGTGATTTTCCGGGCGATGTCTTCCGCTTTTCGGAGGGCGGATTCGCTCATCGCCTGAGGCTGCCAGGATTCCTGATAGTCTCCACCGACCTGATGGTGACCGATCGGTTTCAGAAACGAGGTCCCGCCGATGTGCCGTACCGTCAGCAGGGTGATTTCATAATCGAAATCCACAAATCCCTCCACGATCACTTTTCCTGCGCCTGCCCGTCCGCCTTCCTGCGCCGTGCACCAGGACTGGTCAATATCGGCTTCCGTCCGGATGACGCTCTGTCCATGCCCGGAAGAGCTCATGACGGGCTTGACGACGCACGGCATTCCGATTTCGGCAACGGCTTTGCGGTATTCCTCTTCCGTTGCGGCGAACCGGTATCCGGAAGTCGGCAGTCCGAGTTCTTCCGCTGCGAGACGGCGGATTCCTTCGCGGTTCATGGTGAGATACGTCGCGCGGGCGTTGGGGATGACATGGTATCCCTCTTTTTCAAGTTTCAGGAGCTCGGATGTGGCGATCGCTTCGATCTCCGGCACAATATAAGTCGGTTTTTCCTGTTCGATAACGGAGCGGAGCGCATCCGGGTCAAGCATATTGATGACATGACTGCGATGGGCGACCTGCATCGCCGGAGCATTTGCATAACGGTCCGCGGCGATCACTTCGGCACCGAGCCGCTGGAGTTCGATCGCCACTTCTTTTCCAAGTTCGCCCGATCCGAGCAAAAGAACCTTGACAGCGCTTGACGTCAGAGCCGTTCCCAATTTCGCCATAATCATAATCTCCTCTGTTCCAGTTGTGAAATCATGGGAATGAATATACGGTATCGGGACCGTTTTTTCAAGCTGTGGAAGAAAAAAGCCGTGAAAAATCTTGCTTCCGGCGGCAGTTTCCCGTTTCTCCGCCGGGCGGAAATTCCCCACGCTTAATATGCGCTCTTGAATATTGCAGAAATTCCGGGTTTTTAACGGAAGCAGTCCGCCAGTCCGAGTTTCTGTTTTTTGGCGTCGTTGACGATCATTTCCGCAACGGCGCGTGCGCCTTTTTCGCGGAAATGCGTATTGTCTTTGCTGCCTTTCGGATAACCGGGGAATTCGCCGGGTGCGACATGCGTGAAAAATCGGGTGGAACCTTTGTCTCCGGCTTTCCGGATCCATTCGGTGGTCATGGCGTTGGCGTCGATCAGCGGGGTGTTGGTCTCTTTTGCAACCTGCCGGGCGACTTCCGGGTACTTGCCGAGCGATTGCGCGAGCTCCCCGTTTTTACGGAACAGGCGTCGTGCGACGGAGGTCAGAATCACCGGTTCGGCATGTTTCGCCCGGACCTCTTCCACAAAACGTTTCAGATTTTCCCGGTAGGCGGTTTCCGCTTCGGCATAGATGGCGGGACGGTTTTCCTTCTGGTCGTTGTGCCCGAACTGAATCATGACGAAATCGCCCGGTTTCAGATCGCGGAGAATGTGTTCCCAGCGTTTTTCGTCGCGGAAACTCTTAGTGCTCCGTCCGCATGTCGCCCGGTTCTGCACCTTGATTCCGGGTTTGGTGAATTCCTGCAGAACCTGTCCCCATCCGGTCATCGGCGCCTGTTTTGCGGAGTAGGTTGCGGCGGTGGAATCGCCTGCGATAAAGATGGTCTGGGCGGAGCAGACGGCGGCGAGTCCGAACGAAAGAAATACAGCGGTCAGTTTCATAGATTATTCCTTTGGATGATTGTTACCGTACTATAACGGTTCCGGAGCTGGAAGTCAAGAGCGGAAAATATTATTCCACTTCCGGAGCAAACAGCAGTTCTTCCGGCGTTGCGGCAAGGGCGGCATTGTAAATGCTGTATTTGAAATTCGCCCGCTGCTCCACGTCGACCCGGAATGTTCCGCCCTGTTTCAGCTCGAACGGACGGTTCGGGCTTTGTGCCGGATGAAGCCCTTTCCAGGATTTGCCTGGCCTGGACATTCCCGGAGAGAAAAAGACCGCTTTCGTCATCGGGCTCCCGTTGAACGAGGCGTTGACGGCATAGGTACTGCCGGAGGTGAACGCGAACAGATAGTAACGTCCGGTTTTGGGAACCTTGAATTCGATCGTCTGTTTGCCGTCGGTCTGTTTTGAGATTGACGAGGCGTAAATGACGTTCTGACGGGCCTGTTTTGCCAATGCGGCGTCACGGGAATTGTCCATCGTGAAAGATACCGGACGCGACAGTCCGTTTTCCGCCCGGATCAGGAACACCGCTTTGTGTTCTTTGGCAAGTTTCAGTTTTGACGGATCGACAGTAACAGTCAGAACAACCGATGTTCCGGGGTTCAGAAAGCCGTTTGACGGATTGACGGACAGGTAATCCGTGGCATCGTTCTTCATGACCCGGAAACGTCCTTTCCAGTTCTGGTCCGCGGTGACCGTGACCGTGTCCTTCAGTTTTTGTCCGTTGAATTGCAGAGCGCTTTTATCCGTGTGGAATCCGAGCGGACGGTACGGCAGTTCCGCCGGAGCTCCGAGGTCGGAACCTTTCGTCTGAAAATTGGGGATTTCTTCCGAGGCTCCGGTTCCGGCGGTTCCCGCTTTCAGGGAAAAGTTTCCGCGTTCCGGCGCTGTAAAACGGGCTTCCGTCAGAATTGACGGTTTACCGTGTCTGGCGTTTTTGTAAAAGGCTTCCTGCGGAAGAGCTCTTCCGTAAAGCATGTTATTGGAGAAATAAAGCGGGTCCCGGAATACGGAATCGTAGAACAGTGTTCTGCCGGGAAGAGAAAGGACGTTGTTGATGAACACCGCTTTCGTTCCCTCCTTTCCGGACGCATTGAAGTGGCTGGTTCCGACAAATCTTCCGGCGGCGGTGTTGTTGAAGTAAAAGATTCTGCCGACTCCGCAGCGGCGGTCGCCGAGATTGTTTTTCAGCGCCGCGTTGGAACGGTCGAAAATATCGCCGGGATTGACGAAAAGATTCTCGAAAATGTAGGACGGCCCTTTCATGCATGCCGCTGTGCTCACTCCGCAGAAGGTGTATTCGATTTTGTTCTGGAACATGCGGGCGTTCATCTGGCCCCCGTCCAGTTCGATGCCGTCATCGTTGCCGAGAACGAAATAGTTGCCTTTGATCTCTCCGTCACGGAAGAAACCGCCCCATTCGTGTCCGTTTCCGCCGCCTTCGACGGCGTCGTTCCAGCGGGTCAGGTCGTTTCCGATGAAATCGTTATAGCGCATGGCCAGAGCCGCCGCATGTTCCACGAATACGGCGTTCGGTCCGGCAGGGTGCGAATAAAACCACGGATTGGTCCGGGCTTTCGGGTCATGGATGTAATTGCGTTCCACAAGAACGTCGGAGGCATTACGGACCCGGATGCCGGAATGATAGTTCAGCGGACGGTTTTTTTCATTGAAATATTTGCCGTCGAGTTCGGGACGGTGGGTCCCGGTCAGGGAATAGTCCGCAATATCGCAGTTTATGATCTGGAGATGATTGCCGCCCGCGACATGGAGCGCGTGCATATTGTCGTTTCCGCGGATCGTGAGTCCGTCAAGGATCACATATTTTGCCTGATCCAGCAGAATTACTTCCTGTTTTCCGGGGATGCCGCGCAGGACGAATCCCGGAGCGGCTGTGTAACGGATGTATCCCGCCGGGGAGCCCTCGTCCTGAATGACCAGATGACCTTTGAAGTTGTTTTCGTTCAGAACAACCGTTCTGGCAACGGGAACGTCTGGTGTTTTTGTGCGGAACGGAACGATTACGGTTTCGTTTTTTCCGGCATCGGAAATTTCCAGTTTCAATTCGTATTCCGTGTTCTCCCGCAGTTTGACAATGCTTCCGCGGGCGGCTTTTTCCGGTGGAATGAAGACCGGGTCCAGCGCGGGCAGCCATCCGGCGGTTCCCTTCTTCCGGTAAGAAACCTTGCAGCGGAACTGATCCTCCGCGTTCGCATTCAGGCGGTTCAGGTAGAAGCTGCATACTTCATAGCCGGGAACGATTTCAAGCCGTGCAGCCGGGGCCGGCGGCGGAGCGGGCTTCTTCTCTTCCAGTTTCAGATTTCGGAAAAAGGCTTTTCCGCCTGCGAATTCCGGCTGGAGAATCGTGCGGAGAAGAAGCTGAACCTCGTCGGCGTCCTTTGTCGAAAACGGGACGGCAAGATTGCGTTTGAATGTTTCGTTTCTCCGCGACGAGAAACGCGCGATCTCCTTTTTGTTACGGAACAGTTTGACGGAAAGATACGCGATATTCGGCTGATCGCCGGAAACGTCGGCGGAAAAAACATAGTCTTTGTTTTTCGGCAGCTGAACGGAACGCTGCCAGGAGCCATGCATGGGATGGGAACCGGCGACGCGGATGCAGACCGTTTCATTTTCCACGTTTACGGCGGTTTGTTTCGGAGCGTTGTTGTGCCATTTGCCGCTTAGAAGAGAATCCGCCGCACAGAAAACGGATGCCGTCAGAGCCGCACATATCAGCCATTGTTTTGTATTCATTCCTGATCTCCTGTTTATCTTATTTTGTTTCTGTTTCCATTAAAATGCCGAGATTCCACGCCGGTATCAGCAGCCGTCCGTCATAAAAAACGGCTCGGTCCGTGATTCCCTGTGAAACGTCATAACAGCGTCCCGGGATTGCCGCTGCCCTGCGGGGATCGGTGAAGTCGAACACGCCGACTTCACCCGTGGCACGATTGGAGAGCGCCATGATGTTGTTTCCGCCGTCGCTCGGAATTCCCTGCCGGGGGCCTCCCGCCGCAGTATGACGTTCCGTTTTTCCGGGATTTGCCGGATCAAGAAGCAGATAACTGCCGTTGCGGTCCCAGAGAACGAAACGGTTTCCGTTCCGGGCGACGCCGGACAGATGACTGGTGCGGACTGCCGGGAGTGACTGAACAGGGAATTTGTTTTTCCGTTTCAAATCATACCAGCGGATTCCGCCGGAATGCCAGTTGACGGGAAGAAGTCCGTCGATTTCCCCGTCCGGCATCATATCGCCGTAAAGGAGCCGTCCCGAATCCCGTTCGATCAGCCGCATGCCGGCGGGATTGCTGACGTCGAGAAAATACAGATGCGACGTTCCGCCGCTGCACAGTGCAACCGTTCCCTGACGGAACAGGCGGATCAGCTGTGCCGTATTCGGCCATGGAATTTGCACTCTGCCGATCTCCTGCAGGTTCCCATCTTTCTGAATGCGGCTGGCGCGGATGAAATCACCCTCGGCGGTGAACAGCAGATCGCGGTGAACCGCCGCATCGTATACCGTCCGGTCCCGCCATTCCCGCAGCGGCTTCAGCGAATTGCCGTCGATCCGGAACAGACGGAGCCCGCCTGCGGAGCAGCTGGCGTACAGTTGATTCCCGTTCAGGGTAAGACGGCGTACCGGCGCATCGACGGCAAACCGTTTGAGTCCGGGGATTTCCCTGTAAGGCAGTGGCGGAGGAACCGTGATTTTTTCTGCCGAAACGCCTTTGGAACCTTTGGATGCGGCGGGGAATGCGAAAAGACCGCTCCGCGGTCCGGCAAGATACACGGCGCCGTTTCCGACTGCAAGGTCCATCACGCAGTCTGGTTCCTCCACCTGAATTTTCCGGGCATAGCTTTTCCGTTTTACCGCCGGAAGCTGAGCGCGTCCGGTACATTTCGGATTCCGGGGATCGCTGACGTCCACGACAAACGCTCCGTTGTAAGTGTCGCCCGCGTATGCGGTACCGTCCTCGACCCGTACCGTCCAGAAATCGTCGCCGAGTTCGTAATACGCCGGGAATTTGATCCCGCCGGTCCGCACGGGATGTTCCGGATCGGAAATGTCGAAAATCTCCAGTCCATGCCCTTTTCCGTAACGTTCCTCCGGATTGCGTTTGCGGGAATGATGCCCGGTTGACGCATAGCAGTAATTTCCCTGTACATGAACGCCGTCGCCGTAGCCATCCAGATCGGAGCGGGAAATTTCGACTGGTTTCCGGGGATTGCGGATGTCGGCGATACGGAGCTGCTTCCCGCCCCAGTCGCCCATGGCGAGAAGCCCGTTCCCGAAGTTGAACAGCGATTGGATTTCGCCGCAGTTGCGGAGCAGGGAAAGATGCCGCGGATTTTTCGGATCGGAAACGTCGATCAGTTCCACTCCGTAAACCCGCAGGGAGACAAACAGCACATCGCCCGCCACGGCGATTCCCGTGGCCAGTTCGACCGGATCAATTCTTGTGACCGGGACCGGTCGTGCCGGATCGCTGCGGTCGAAAACGAAAACCCCGAAATGCCGCGCACTGACAAACAGAAAACGTTCGGAGACCGCGATCTGCCGCGCTCCGGCAAGCGGAGTCCGTGCCGTTTCTTCCGGACCCAGCGGATTTTTCCCGATCCGGTAAGTGACGAGACTGCGGTCGCCCGCCGCATACAGCCATTTTCCCGCAACAGCCACGGCTTTACAGCGTTTGAGTCCGGCGATCCGTGTCACCGGAAGCGGTTTCCCGTAATCCGTCCCGTCTGCGACGAAGGACAGGGCAATGGCAAAGACTGCGGACAACAGGGCTGTTCTCATTGAAGTGTCCTTTCGGACCGCCGGAATTTCAGCGGTTGGTAATTGAAGCCGCAGCAGTATTTGCGGAATTCGGAAAGAAAATCCGGATTGTCTGCGGGAAGAAGCAGCATTCCGGCGATTTCCAGATCCGGACACCGGTAGCGGACGGCCATCGAATCGCATGCGGGAAATTCCAGTGGCCGCATCATTTCATACGGATAGACGCCCTGAATCGGATAATCCCACCGGAAACGCCACAGCAGACTCTCCACTTTATAAAATTCGGCGGCGTTGTTGGTTTTCCGCAGCAGCGGCATTCCCGCTTTTCCGTTTTCGTCGCGGCGGATCAGAACCGACAGACCGGGGTTCAGCGGATTGCGCCCGATATGGAACACCATGTATTTCCCCGCACGGATCGGAGCAAACGGATAGACGACCTTGACGTTGCTTTTTTTCGATTTCAGAACCGGCATGGTGCGTGTCGCATCCGGCGGAAGCAGTTCCGCTCCGGATTCCGCCCTCATTTTTTCTGCGGGGACCCAGCGGGAACCGGGAACCACTGCCACGGCGATCTGCTTGACCGCGTTTCCGTCTCTGATGGTCAGTCCGCCGATCCGTGCCGCCGGATCGGTGGCGGAAACGCGGATCGTGTTGCCGTTCCGTTCGGCGTGGAGTCCGTCGGTCGTTTCAAGCCGTGCATCGGGACTCAGGTTTTCCGCGGAGATTTCCCATCTCTCTTCGGGATTCAGGGGAATCATCTGCTTTTCCTCGCCGGGGATCGCGCCCCAGCTCAGGACATTGCCGAGTCTGATCGTTTTTCCGGTATTGGCGCGGAACGTGTAGGTGACGAGAGCTTTTCCCGGAGTATCGCTTTTGAGAGTCAGCGCGTTTTCCCCCCGGCGCAGAGCTCCGGAGAGAACCCGCGGATTCATCTGCACGTTGGTTACCGAGTGGAAAATTCCGTTCCGGGAACCGGTGACGCGGAGCAGATACGAGTGACGTGCGCGCACTTCCAGCGTGAGATCGCATGTCCCGTTCCCGGAGACCGGGAGTTTGCGCCAGGTTTTCCCTTTGTCATACGATATTTCGTAGACGAGCCCTGTTCCCTCCGCGCGGCAGGAGGCTGCGACAATGGGATACGGCAGGTCGACGCGGTAGACGAACGTTTTGTCCGTGACCTGCTGGAATGCCGGGTTTGCGGCGGATACTTTACCGTCGAATGTCAGGAATCCGCTTGCGTAGTGCGGGAACGGACGGTCCACCTGCCTGATCAGATCGTTTTTCCGGAACTGACGGACTCCGGTTTCCGCGGTGACGTCGCGTCCGACGCTTTTCAGCCGTTCCACCGCCTGATGCGTTCCGCGCTGAAGATCGTTATAGATTCCGTTGTTCTGCCAGCAGATGCGGAACGATTCTCCGGGATTGAGAGTATAGACCCGGCGCGGCTGCGGCTGAAGTCCCCAGCGGCTGTATTCGCGTGCGCGCAGACGGTAGAAGTGGGAGGAACCGAGGAATTTGAAGCGGGAAAGCAGCGCGGGGTCCTCTTCGATCTCCTCAAGACTTGCCGCATCGTTCTGTCTCCGCGACGGGAAATAGGTCTGGGCGGAGAGGTCGAACAGCCGCCAGCGCCCGTCGAAAAAGACTTGTTCGAAGGAGTGGAAATTGCCTGCCGTCATGCTGGCGGGAAGCCGGAGCAGATAGATGAACATGTTCATCGTGAGGTTGTTCAGCGGGCCGCATTCGAATCCGCAATAGCTGATCAGCTGACGGAGTCCGTCGTATTCCGCGCCGCCGAGAGTGTTCTGTTCCGTCATGCGGGGCTGGTGCGACATGAAATAATCGCTGGCGCGGTACATGAATGCGAACATGCGGATCGTCCGTTCCGCATCGCTCAGTTTTTCCCCGGCGGGGAACATCGTGTCGGCAAGGTCGCCGTAGGACCGCACGTCAAGATCGCCGCTGTTCAGCAGGATCGGACCCGCAAGCGGTTTCCCGTCCGGCGGACAGGAGATCGTCAGACTGTCCATATACACGTTCTCCGGGATGGTAAAACGGGCCGTTTCACCGCTCCGGAGGGAAAATGTGCGTTTGCGCGGTTCACGGGCGGCGTGGAAATCCTGAACGGTCGGCATCTGCGGATAGTTGCAGGTGGGCAGTGTGTTGTGCGGATGGTTTTCCGGAACGATTTCTTCCGGAATCACGCGGACCGTTTCCGTGCGGACGGTTCCATTTTCCCGCCGTTCCGTCGTCATGACGTCTGCAAGCGGAGAATCGTAAGAGATGAGACTTCCGGCGATAAAGCGGTCGCCGGTCCCGTGCGTGCCGTCAAAGGAGTTTTCATAATCGAAAAAGGCGCAGGTGGATTCATCGCACCGGAGATTGCGGTTCGGGGTGAAATCAGCCGTGTAACGGGCGCGGGTCGAGATGCGCACCTTGTCCAGCGCTCCCTTGAGCAGCTCCGACGGCCTCATTGCGGTCGGAATATTGCGGACAGGACGCGCGGCAATGCCGAGGCTGATATTGTCCGGCATGATGTCATCGCACCGTTTCGCCCGTTCCAGTTCGGCGGGGGCAAAATGAAAATCCGCATTGGCGGCGATCTTTTTTCCGTTGAGGAACAGGGCAATGCCGTTTTTCCCGCTCCAGCAGACCGCGATGTGCGACCATTTCTTTGCCGGAAGTTCCGCGTTCGCGGTGAGGGAAACGGTCTTTTCCCTGAAATCGCGGATCGTCAGATGAAACTGTTTTCCGGTGGGACGATAAACCAGATTCAGCAGGGTCTTGCGGAAATTCTGATAGGCTTCAATGATCGTGTTTTCCTTGTCTTCCGCTGTGAATTCCGGCTTGATCCATGCTTCAAACGTGCCGTCGCCTTTGCTCCAGTGATATTCCGTCTGTGCGGTCAGATTCTTGACCCCCTCCGACCAGACGCACGGCGGATTCGCGTTGAAAAACGGAGCGTGCTTCCCGTTCAGGTGATACGCCTTCCCGCCGTCGATCCCGGCGGTGAACTGTGCGGGATTCCTGCCGGGGAAACGGAGAACGGTGCCGGAGCGGATTTGCAGATCCGTCAGCAGAAATTCCGCTTCGCCCTGCCGTTTTTCCGCAAGCGGCTTCCCGTAATGGTCAAGTTTGGCGGGGGATGTGTAAGTCCTTAGAAATACCCGGAGAGTTCTGGCACGCGGATCAAGCCGTCCGGCTGCGCGGTTGACGACTTCCCGCGGTCCGGCTGCGAACATCGAAGACCAGCG
This sequence comes from uncultured bacterium, assembly GCA_900548385.1. Classification (GTDB taxonomy): domain Bacteria; phylum Verrucomicrobiota; class Lentisphaeria; order Victivallales; family UBA1829; genus UBA1829. Next base: position 21,597 of record URKJ01000043.1, read on the forward strand.
CGGATCGGTGACGGAGGAGGGAAGCGGTTTGCCGTGTTCATCCAGCTGGCTGACCGCGAGGGAGAAGTTCCAGGGCAGTTTGGAAAGTGAGCGGAATGCGAATTCAAGCACCGCCGGAGAGCCCGGCTCAGTGCCTGCCGGAAGCGGAAAATCCTTGCAGACCGCCGCCGAGTTGACCGTCGGTGTGTGGAAATACAGCGCTTTCCCCTCCGCGCGGATTGTCCATGTTCCGAGAACCGGTTTCCAGCCTTCCGGTTTCCGTGCATCGGAAACAAGAGCGGGCGCGGGGGCCGCTTTCCCTCCGGCTTTTCCTTTCCCGCCGAAATAGAGAGTTGCTTTCTGTGTCCGTTCCGGCAGAGTGAAGCGCAGATGGAGCGTGGAGCCATTCCGTCCGGAGACTGCCGCGGGAACCGCCTGTTCCCCGTCGGGTGTCTGTGCGGAGAAGCGGATGGCGTTTGCCTCCGGCGGAACCGTTTGTTTTGCCAGACGGGAAAGAATGGCGGAGTCAATGCTGATTTCGCAATGCCGTCCGTCCGCGGGATGCCAGTCAAGAGCGGTCCGGTGCGTCATTTCCTGAAAACACCACGATTCCGCACCTTTGCAGAACAATGCGGCACACGTCACAAAGAGAATGAAAGATGGTCGTTTCATAGAAGGTCCCTTAAATTTTATTGCCATTTTGCTTTAGAAAACCACTGATCCCGAGTCTTTTTATTCCCCCACTGGACCCAGGCATAGGAGGTTTCGCCAGTCATCGGATTGGTTTTATCCGGATAGCGGTTTCTTGCGAGCCAGCTGACATGTCCGTCCGCATAACACATGTTCATTCCCTGACTGTGCCGCATCATGCCGAGTGTGATCGCAGAGTCCGCGTTGAATGGAGAGAATACCCATTTGGGGTACCAGTAGCGGTCGCCGTACATGAATACTTTGGAGGAATGCTTGAAGTCGGTCAGCTTCAGAAAAATATCACTGTTGGATTGATTCAGCAGGCTGTAGTCGAGATAGTAATTCTGTGCGTAATCGGTGGATTTTGTTCTTGCCGCCGCTTCATTGTCGAACGTCGCATTGGAATGTTGTTCCGCTGGACAAAGCAATGGCGGAATCGGCAGAAGACGGTTTTTGCCCTTGACTCCGTCATAGTCTTTTGCTCCGGTCAGATACCTTGTCGCGACAAGATTTTCCCAGAAATAGCCGGCACTGGCAACATTCGGTACATAATGTCCGTCATGGTCGGAAGAGTAACTGATCGCCGCCAGTCCGAGCTGCTTCAGATTGTTTGCGCAGGTGATGGTGTGCGCTTTCGCCCGTGCGCTGTTCAAAGCGGGCAGAAGCAACCCCGCAAGGATCGCGATCACGGCAATCGTTACAAGGAGTTCGATCAGGGAAAAACAGTGTTTGGTATGCTTCATAGAAGTTTCCTTATTTTGTTGTAGTAGGACAATCAGTTCAGCCATTTGGTTGCACTCCAGTTGGGGCTCTGGTCTTTTTTGCCCCATTGCAGCCATTGCCATGCGTTTTCAAAAATGACCTGATCCGGAAAATGGTTTTTTGCGACCCGGTTGACATGCCCGTCGATAAACAGCATGTTCATTCCTTCACTGTGGCGCATCATACCGTTTCTGACGGCTGCATCTCTGTTATACGGAGAAATGCTTCTTGATTTGTACCAGTAGCGGTCCCCGGCGAGATAAACTTTTGAAGAATGCTTGAAATCAGTCAGCTTGCCAAAAAGATCACGAGGATCATTTTCCCTTAAACGGAGTTCATGGTCCAGAAAATACGCCATGCCGTAATCTGTCACTTTCATCCTCTCTATAGTGTCATTACCCCATGTTGTGGGAGAATGCAGTTCCGCCGGACAGGTCAGAGGTGGGATCGGAAATCGCAGCTGCTGGCTTGAACCTCCTTCATAAGTTGCGTTATAACCTTTGACCGGCGGGATATATCTTTGCCGTACGAGTGTTTCCCACCAGTAAACATTATTTTCTGTATGCTGGGGGACGTAGTAATCTTCGGAATCTGTGGCGTAATTGATCTGGGCAAGACCGAGCTGCTTCAGATTGTTTGCGCAGGTGATGGCATGCGCTTTTGCCCGTGCGCTGTTCAAGGCGGGCAGAAGCAGCCCCGCAAGGATCGCGATCACGGCGATCGTTATGAGGAGCTCGATCAGGGAAAAGTGAGCATGTCTCTGCATAGTTGTTTCCTTTGGGTTGCGGTTTCCGGTTATCGGTTGTAACTTTTGTAAAGCCGGGTGAAATCGCGGCGGTGATTTTCCATGATCGTGATTTTCTTTTTCAGATTTTCTACCACGTTGGGCGCGTAGGTCATGACGGTTTCCAGTTCGACAGAGGGAGCCGTTTGCAGGATCGGGGTTTCCGCCTGTTCAAGGAGCGAGATGATCTCCAGCGTGTTGTCGATCTCCTCCCGCATGATCTCGTTGACTTTGAAATAACGGATGTCGCCCTGTTCCCAGATATCCGGTGTTGTGTCTTTCGGTTCTTCGCTGTAATCGGTCCGGTCGAGGATGGTCTGGAATTTGCAGACATTGTTTGCATTGCGGATGATACAGCGGTAGAGTTTGAGTTTCAGCAGCTGACTCTTCAGGTAATCCTGTGCGTTTCCGGCTGTTTCCGCAAGTTCCTGCATAAGTGTGATCGCCCGGTTCAGCTGCGGCATTGCGGCATTGATGCTTTTTTCCAGCTGAACCTGTCCCGAATATCCGCCGATCCAGCGGTGCGCCTGCAAGTCGAGCATATTGTCCGCATCTTCCTCGCTCTGTGCCTGGAACAGGAACTCGCGGTAGTAGTTCTTTTCCTCCGGCTTGAGTTCACCCGGAAATGCAACGAACGGACGGACCAGCCAGCGCTGATGGATGGTTCCGAGAGTGAAAATATGACCGCCGCTGTTTAAGTGATCGAACCGTGCAGTGACTTTTTCGATCAGATCCCAGACGCGGGCGAGTTTATCCGCAAGTTCCGTTCCGACGAAATCCGCCGCCATATCGGTCAACGCGGTATAGCGTCCGACGATCCCTTCCGGCATTCTGCCGAGATATTTTCTGACGAACGCGATCGTATCGGTTTCGTCCGGATCACGCAGTGCGATCAGGAGATTATGATCCTGTGCCGCCTGAACTTTCTGAAGCTGTTCGGCGATATGTCCCATCCGGGAGAGTCGCGCCACGGGTGTGGTGAATTCCACGTAACAGTTCCGGAATCCGACTTCTTCCGTAAACGTCTCGTGTTCCAGAGTCCGGTTGTTGATGGATTGTCCCGGTTTCAGCAGCGGGAGCACCGCCGGAGCGTCGTGGTCAAGGATGTTCCGTACATTGACTTCCGCTTCGTATCCGGCGATCCGTGCGCCTTCCTGAAAGATCGAAAGAAAGTTGACGACCCGTTCTCCGATGGGGATATGCTTGCAGGCGAGCGGTCCGTTCTTGCCCGGATAGAGACGGTCGTTCCAGCAGAGTCCGCCGCCGGAATCGTTGGTCAGGAGCTGAAAGTGTTCAAACGGCGCGACTTTGCAGAGTTCGGCTACCGCGTTGACATACATTTCCCGGACTTCGGGATTGTCGATGCATGGCGCATAATACTCGGTTCTTGCGCGTCGCGCCTGATCGCAGCGCGGTCCGCGCCACGACGGATGATCGCGGTAGACCGCTTCCGGCAGATATGCCGGTTCCATTCCCGCAAAAGTGGCTTTGAGTCCGAATTCTTTCAGGATGGCGACCCGCTCCGCAAGAGTGTCCAGATTCCGCTTTGCATAGTCCGCCGGCAGATAAGGTTTCAGGGCTTCCGGCACAATATATTTGAAGACCGTCGGACGGTGCAGGCTCCAGTTCGGATAAGGATCATACCGGTTTACGTTCCACTGCCACATGCTTGGTTCGATCTGGCTGGCGGAAAGATGAGTCGCTCCGAGCTCTTTCGCGAGCTCCGCGAGTTTCCGGTATTCCCTCAGATCCGCGGTTGGGCATTCCAGACTGATTTTACGCATAATCCCCGTTTCCTTTCTTTCTGATAATGATTTATGATAACACGTTATCGTTTTTGTCTGATCCGGTTCCGGCGGCGGTCTGCCGGATATGTAACGAACAATTCCACAGAGGTGAAATCAAGATCTGTTTTCCTGTTCATTTTTCCACTTCTATGCCGTTCGTATTACGGTGTTTTTTATGTCAAGAAAGACCCGCACGGCGTGTGCCAGATCTTCCAGCGATTCTTTCAGCGGCAGGGAGGTGTCGTTGATGATGCGGATGACTCCCTCCTGAATCAGTGTCGTCAGCTCCGGGGAATCCAGATTGTATTCGCCGGACATTGCGTTCATTTCCGTAAGGAACAGCACATCGCGCGGATCGGAAATGTCGATGGATTTCTGCGCGGAACTTTTGCGGATCGGGATACCGTATTTTTCCGCTGCGATATAATCCTGCACCTCTTCGGAAAGCATGAAGCGCAGGAAATCAAGGATCAGTTCCCGGTTGACGCACTCCTTGCGCACGCAAAGCAGGTCGGTTGCCTGAGCCATACGGTCGGCTCCTCCGGGAATATGCGGGAGCGGAAGAACCCGCCAGTCCGTCATACCGCTGTGCTTGAGGTGACAGAGCAGTTCCCGTTCCGCTACGACAAACGGCATGCGGCCATTGCAGAAGCGGACCAGCCAGGACGGATCTTCCACTTCTTTCAGGTGTTTGTGCATGGAGCGGAGGAGTTCGATTCCGCGTATAGTTTCGGGCGAGTCGATCCGTACCGGGCTTTCCGCGTTCGGGTCGATCAGCGCTCCGTTGCTGCGGAAGACAAAATTCATCCAGAAAAACGGATGCTGGGAATAATTCAGCAGATTTTCAGCCGGGAAATGTGTTTTCAGCCGGGAGAGAAGATTCAGGAAATCGTCAAACGTCCAGTCCGGGGAGGGCATTTCCACTCCTGCCGACTCCAGAAGACGGGGATTGCAGAACATCACGCGCGGCGAGAAGATGAACGGGATGCCGTGAATGGAACCGTCGCTGTTGCGGAAACTGCGGAACGGCGCTTCAAAAAAGAGCGAGCGGTCCGGGAAAAGCTCGTCAAAATACGGAGCGAGGTCCAGATATTCGTCCCGGTCCTGCTGGAGCGGAAGCGTGGTTCTGACTTCGAACATTCCGTATCGGAACCGGGAGCAAAGACGCATTTCCGGTAATTTTTCCTCCACCAGTTTCCGGAACCCCGGTATCCATGGGAGTCTTGGATTGAACAGGACAAAATGGTTCGGCATGAGTCGTTTGTCCCAATCCGGCTGTACCATGCTTCCCTGACGGTTGACGCAATGAAGGATTCCCGCGCCGGAAAGCGCGTTGACAGCCTGGAGGATCATGGCGAATGACGCGTTTACCTCTTTGCCGATTTTACGCGCGGAGGGAATCGGCTCGCCAGCCGAAAATTCCCCCGACTCAATACGGTCGAGGAGATAATCGCATACTTGTGATACTTTATCCTTCATCAATATCCTCCTGCTCTATTTTAATTATAGCACAAGACGCTGATTATATCAAGAGGTCTTTTTTGAAAAAAACGGAATTTTTTCAGTTTTTGCACTGTTTCCGGGCAAAATAGAGGGGAATCGGATAAATCAGTTCAAATTCTATTATTTTTTTATCGGATATTGAAGAAGGAAAGAGAAAAACAGTTGATATAATCAGTCTTTTCCGGTTTCGTGAATGCCGTATCCGGAATGATGGTTTTCCGGATCGGTGCCGGTTGAAAGGAGCACGGTAATGACGGAAACAGCTGTCAACAATTCTGCAGGGGTAAGACGGTTTTCTTATGTCTCTGAGAGTTCTTCTTTTTTGACGATCAGGAATACGCGAACCGCCTGTGCCAGTTCCTCCAGCGATTGTTTCAACGGGAGTTCCCCGTTGTTGATGATCCGGCGGATGCCGCCCTGGATCAGCCTTGTCAGTTCGGGAGAGTCCAGATTGTATTCCGCTGACATGGATTCCATTTCCGTGAGAAACAGTATGTCGCGCGGATCGGAGATGTCGATGGATTTCTGCGCGGAGCTTTTGCGGATCGGGATACCGTATTTTTCCGCTGCGATGTAATCCTGCACTTCTTCGGAGAGCATGAAGCGCAGAAACTTCATGGCAAGTTCGCGGTCGACGCATTCTTTGCGTATGCAAAGCAGATCGGTGGATTGCGCCATGCGGTTCGCTCCGCCGGGGATATGCGGGAGGGGAAGAACCTGCCATTCCTCCATTCCGGTATGGTGAATCAGATTCAGCAATTCGCGGTCGCCGAGCATGAAAGCAAGTTTTCCGTTGCAGAAACCGTTTCCCCATTGCCGGGAAGTGTATCCCGGAAGCAGCCGCCGCAGTGCGCGGACCGCTTCAATGCCCCGAATTGTTTCCGGAGAATCGATCCGAACCGGATTTTCCGCGTTGGGTTCGACCAGTGCTCCGCCGCTGCGGAAGACAAAATTCATCCAGAAAAACGGGAGTTGGGAGTAATTCAGCAGATTTTCCGGTGGAAAGACTTCTTTCAGCTGTTTCAAAATGGAAAGAAACTCGTCAAATGTCCAGTCGGCGCCCGGCATTTTGAGTCCGGCTTTCCGCAGATAAGCGGGATTGCAGAACATCACGCGCGGCGAGAAGATAAACGGGATCCCGCGAATGGATCCGCCGGATTCCCGGAATCCCCGGAACGGCGCACTGAAAAATTCTTCTCCCTCCCCGAAAATCGAGTGGAAAAACGGTGCAAGATCCAGGTATTCATCCCGGTACTGCTGAACGTGCAGGGTGGTTCGCAATTCAAACATTCCGCGTGAAAATCCGGTGCTGAGCCGGAGATCCGGAAGTCTTTTCTGAAGGAGTTCCCGGAATCCGGAAACCCATGGACGGCAGGGATCGAAGAGAACCAGATTTCCCGGCAGCAAACCGTCGCGCCAGTTTTCCCGCACGATGCTTCCCTGACGGTTGACGCAATGGAGAATCCCCGCCTGGGCAAGCGTGGTGACTGCGTGCTGAATCATGGCGAACGAGGCGTCCACCGTTTTTTCGATCTTCCGTGCGGACGGAATCGTTTCACCTGAACGGTATTCTCCGGATTCCAGCCGGTCGAGAATATAATCGCATACCTGTGATATTTTATCTTTCATCTCTTCCCCGTGTTTCTGCTGTCATTATACGACATGTTTCTGATTATATCAAGAGAGACGGGTAAAAAAAGAAAAAAATTTTTCAAGATAGGGGAAAATTACGCTTAATTTAAAAAAATATGAAAAAAATAAAAAAATCCGCTTGTATTCTGAAAAAATGCGGATAATGTAAGTCTTTAGAAACCGTAAAGGTCCTTCATACAGCAGGGGGCTGTATCAAGGGGGGAAAAAATAAGTATATCAAAGGGGGAATACTTATGAAGGGACTCACGGACAAACAACGTCACATCCTGAACTACATCGAAGATTTCATGAACTCTGTCGGCATGGCTCCGACCGTCTATGAGATTGCAGACCATTTCAAAATCAAAACGTCGACTGTGTTTGCGCATCTCCGCGCATTGCAGAAGAAAAACTTCCTGAGCAGAAGTTCCAAGGCAAGGAGTATCGCGCTGCTGAAGCCGAGAAAAAAGCCAAGACATCCGAGCGGACTCCGCGCAATTCCGGTATTCGATGATCTCGGAAACGACCGTTCCATGTACAACGGAACGCACAAAGCTCTCTACTGCGACTCCTCGTTATTCGAGAAGACGCTCCATTCGGATTGCAGAACTCTTTATGCGCTCCGTGTTCACGGAACGAACATGGCGCAGCGCGGGATCCTTGACGGAGACATTGCCATTGTCAAACGTCATCCCGACGAACTCAAAAAAGGCGACATCATCGTTGCTTTGGAAAACGGCGAATCCGCTTTGAAACATTGTCACGGCTATGCCAACGGCAGGCTTTCTTTCTCCGACGGCGCTTCCGGTATGATCCGGGAATGTTCTCTGAAGGAATTTCCGCTCCGCGGCATCGTGGTCGGTGTTCAGCGTTCTCTCTGATCCGGCTTCCGCGATTGCAGCCCCGTACTCCGCAAGAGTCCGGGGCTTTTCATTTTACAGTTTCCGCTCCGTTCGGCCGCCGCGATTCCGGCGGCGGGAAGAGGATCGGATTACGGATTGACCTTCCGTTTCCGCAGACTCCGCAGAAAAGGCGCTTTTTACCGGTTCCCCGGAGCAGCGGCGGTTACAGAGCCCGGCCGAAAATCTCCACTTCATCCACACGCCCGCCCTTTTCCGTCGGGAAAAGGAAACGGACCTTGACATAACGTCCGTCCTCCGGTTTCAAATTTACGGAAGCGTACTTTTCATTATTCCATTCCAATTTGGAAACAGCGACCGGAGTGCCGAATTTCTTTCCGTCCCTGCCGACGGAAATCTCCAATGCGCAGGGCGATGTATTCGGATTGACCCGTTTGACAGCCAAGCGAACGATGCGGAAGTCCTTTTTCAAGTCGAACAGTACATCGACACTCCGCATATTGTAAGCGGCGTGTTTCCTGCCGTTCAAACCGTCCGTCAGCGCCGTTCCATGCTGTCCGTTTTTCTTCGCTCCGGACGGGTCACGAAAGCGTTTGTCCTCCTTTGTCATGCCCGGATAGGAGTAATCCGCTCCGGTCCGCATGACAAAATGGCGGGCATTGTGCTCCCTGGTCGGATTATCGGTCAGCAGATATTCATAATTGCGGGGATCCAGCCGCACGGAAATGACCGCGTTTCCGACCGCGATCCGTTTTCCGTCCTGAATGAACTCGGCAACGAGCGGATAAACGAAATTCGGCTTGAAAAACCTGCTCTTCTCCGGAACGGTGACGCGGAACGAGTAATCCTCAACGCCGCCTGCGGAAATGTTCCGGATCTCTCTGGAGGATGAAACGTTCCAGTCTCCGAGTGCGCGCAGCCGCAGAGTTCCCCCGGACAGTCTGCTTCCGGACGGATTCGCCAGGCGGACTTTTACCCGGAATGACTCGCCGGGGGCAACTTCCGCCGTGTACGGATCGTTTCCGACCGCGTTCTTCACTCCTTCGATTTTGATTCCGAGCAGCGGCGCATAATCGCGGAACAGGCAGAGCACTCCGGCGGTCTTGATTTCCGGCATTTCAAAAACGGTACAGCCGTTTTTTCCGGTTCTGAAACTGACCTTCTCGAACCACGCCGATTCCGCAGGTGCCCAGAAAGCGCTTTCGTATTTTCCATTCGCGGGAAGTCCGATCTGAAGTTCCGCGGGAGGAAGCGCCTCGTTTGTGGTGCCGGCGATTACGATCAACCGGTTTCCGTCGGGGTCTTCAAGCGGAGTCTCCACGCGCATTTTATCCGTATTTCCGAGCGGGGAGCGGTATGCGGGAGCAAGCCCGGCGTCTTTCATGCGGTCGCCGAACCAGTCGGAAACGACTTTCATCCCGACCGACTCCGGACGCAGTGCCCCCAGGCGGGTGTTGAACCAGAACGCTTTCCCTTTCCCATACGCGTTACGGGTGATCCAGGCGCCTTTTGCATTCCGGAAGACGTCTTCGCCGTTGACAAGTTCCGCCGTGGTGAGTTCCGCAAGAATTTTGCCGTCGCCGCGGATCACGTTGCCGTACCGGGTATTGTACCAGAGGTCGTCGGGCGAAACTTCGATTCCGGTATAAACGCCCTTGAATTTCACTCCGAGCACCTCTGCGAGTCCTCCGGTTTCAAGATGATGTTCGTTGAAATTGCCGGAGCGCATGTCGGCGAACAGAATTCCGCCCTCCCGGACATACGCGGCGATTGCCCCTGTTTCCTTCGCGCTCAAATGTTCCGCGTTGACAAGCACGAGTCCCTGATATTTTTTCAGATGCTCCGGCACGAGTTTGCCGTAAGGGATGACATCGACCCAATATCCCGCATCGCGCAGACGGGAATAAACGCTGAGCCGGTTGTTCGTGGAATAATCCCACCAGCTGACACCTGTCGGTCCCGACAGCATGACATCCCGCTGGGGCAGAAGCATGGCAAGACGGGGAGCCTTTTCCGCCGGAGCCGACCGTGCCCAGAATTTTTCAGTCCGGTGAATCATGGAAGCGAACCGGGAAAGATAATAAAATCGGTCGCGGCGGATGCCGTCCGGATCGGTGAAGCTGAATGTAGCGTAATCGTTGCGCGCGCCGAAATTTCCCATCACGAAGAAGTCGATTCCCCGGAGCCCGTTCGCGGCAAGACGCCACGCATATTGTGCGAACTGCCAGCCCGGCCCTGCGTGATTGTTGTTTTCCGCGGAGAAAACGCCGTACCGTCTGCCCGGTTCCGGATTCAGCGGGCGAATGCAGTTGTAGAAATAATTGATTTCATAAGCGCTGCGGTCTCCGTGCCCGTACTGGTCGATGCCGTACCAGCCCCGGCTGATTTCCCGGGTCAGCTCCGCAATCAGTTCGTGATTGACCACGCGGTTCTTTGCGACCGCCTGCATCTCCAGCGAACATTGGGTGTTTTTGGCGATTACCGGCCGTTTCAGGGGATCGGCATTTTGAATTGCGGAAAAATAATCTTTCAGGAACTCTGCAAAATTTTCTTCGGAGAACCGCCGCCAATCCAGCCAGCCGCCCGGATTTTTGCTGTATTCGGCAACTTTCGGCGGAACCGCTTCGTCAAAACTCCGGTATTCGCTTTTCCACGCCCTGTTCAGCATTTCCAGATTGCCTTCATAACTTTTTTCGAGCCATTTCCGGAACAGGGCAACCGATTCCGGAGAGTAATCCGGAGTCATTTCCCATTCGTTGTCAATTCCCCATAGCAGAATGTTCCGGCTGTCCTTCGCGACCACGCTTTTCACCGACGCCGCTGCGGCGTCCATAACGTATTGCTTCGTTTTAGGGTCCGTGTAACTCAACCTGTGGTTCCGGGCTGTGCGCCCGTCGTCTCCGACAAGGTTTTTCAAAGGCCCGTGAGTCTTCGTATTCCGGGAGTGGTACAGGGTATGGGCTGCCCAGATGCAGAAGAAATAAGTTCCGCGGTCGTTTCCCGACGCTTTGTAATTGCAGGGTTTTCCGGCGGGATATTCATAGCAGGTATGGATGCCCTCGCACAGATTCAGCCCCATGAACGGCAGAATTTCAAATTTCCGGTCGCCGAGAACGCCGATCGGGAAAAAGCAAGGGGACGCCTTGAGTTCGGAATCCATCTCAAGCGTATAGGCGTCCGCCCGCTGCAAAGGTTCCGTTTCCTTTGCCTCCGCGCCCCAGATCACGGCGGAAAACAGAGCGGCAGCCGCAAACAGTTTTTTATTCATGAATACTATTCCTTTCTGAATTTGATTGTATGGATCAGTCAAGCTCAAGCCCGTAAACGATCAACGGAGCTCCGCTCAAAGTCAAAGAGACGATTCCTTCCCTGACCGGTATTTTCGTTTCCCTTCCAATGGCATCCACCGTGCGGACTTCTTTCAGATTGCTTTTGAAGTCATGCGCCCTGTGGGTTTTCCAGTGGTCCACCCACGCTTCCCGATGCACAAAGTCCTTCGTGTTTTTCGACTGCTGGGTTCCATCGGTCCGGTCGTAGACGATCGCCATTTTCCCGCGCGGCGTCGAATACTCCATTCCGCGGATTTTCGTTCCCGGAATCTCAATATTCCTTATGAATTCCGCACCGTCGAGATGTTCCGCCGCGGCGGCGAATCCCATCAGCGAGGGTTTCGGGGAGTTGTCGCGCATCAGCAGACCGTAATCATATTCACGGTCTTTCGGATTGATTCCGTTCACGTCGGCCCAGACTCCATTGTGCATCTGATAGAACAGCACGCTGGCGGCCTTTTCCGCCACTCCGAGAGCAAACGTCAGGAGTACGTTTTCCGCTCCCTGCCGGTAGGAATCCACCCACCAGTTGTTCGGCTGCGTGCAGGCGTAGACCTCGGTCAGATGCAGAGGTTTCTCTCCGAACTCTGCGATCTGTTTTTTCACGCGCTGAATGGCTCCGCGGTAAAACCAGCCGTTTCCGACGGCATCCGGGGTGCTGTTGCCCCGTCCGGGGTGCAGGGCAACCCCGTCGATCAGCGGCCACGCCCCGGCTTCCTGAAGCGCACGGACAAATCCGATGTCTCCTCCGGCAAGCCCGACGGAAACCAGCCGGACCTCATAACCGCGTTTCGCGATTTCCTCTTTCAGCGCTTTCGCCCAGGTGACATAAACAGCGGCACGGCGTTGTTTTTCCTTCATCGGCTTGTTGAAGTTCCATTCGTTTCCGAACTCCCATACCGGGTTCCGGCGCTTCTGAAAATCCGCCACCATTTTTTCCACGCGCTTCCCGTCTTTTTCCGGACGGAAAGGAACCGTCGCGCTGACATTGTTGTGCGCAAACGAAACAATTCCATACTTCGCAGTTTCCCGGTTGTCTCCCTGACGGTAATAGTGAACGCCGATCCGTTTCATCAGCTTCAGGACGGACGTGCGGTCCGGCTGATCGAAAAAAGCGGCGATCCCGATATTGCTCTTTTCCGGATGCCGGTATTCATGCGGCGGAAGAAGCGCCGCGTTGGTTCTGGTGAAAAACTCTCTGCCGCCGACTGAAACGGATGCCTCCAGAAAGTAGAGATTACGTTTTTCTCCCGGCAGTTTCAAAACCGTACTTCTGCGCTCTCCCGGAGCCAGATCAAGCCGGTCTTTCAGATCCAGCACTTTTTTCCCGTCGTAATCGAATGCAAAGACGGTCAGCGGGACCGCTTTCAGAACTTTGCCGGACGTGTTCGTCACCTCAAGTTTCAGTTCGGGAGTTCCGCTCTCCCATATATGGAAGACTCTGTCGGACGTGATCTGCAGCGCAAGCGGACGCCCGCCGAATACGGCGGCGGATTCGCAGGCGTTCAAAGACGACGGCACGGAACGGAAAACATATTCCGACTCCCACTCTCCCTCTTTTTCTTTTTTCAGCGGCAGGTGCTCTGTGGTTCCCGTACACCATGTGTGATTTCCGGGGATTTCAAGCCATAAAGTCTGTTCCGGTCCTCTGAACGGTTTCAGATACCGGTCTTTCTCTTCATAGGGTACTCCGCCGTTTTTCGCCCGCGTCCAGATACCGGATTTGTAAACCGCACCTTTGGCGATCCCCTTTTGAGGAACCATGATCTGCATGACTCCGCCAGTCCGCACCTCCTTCGGGGCAGACACTTTATATTTGATCCGAATGCCGCCATCTGTCAGAGAAAAGAGGGAGGAAACCTTTATTTTTCCGTCATGGTCCTTTACGATCCTGTAATTGACTTTCAGGGTTTCCGGTCCCGTCTTTTCCGCGCTGACGGGCACCGCTTCCGGCGGAGACCAGACAAAGCGGATACGCTGGAATTTCAACATCGGTTTTCTTTGCGCGTCCAGAATCATGACCCCGTCCCGGTCAAATTTCAGCGTATTGTTTCCGTTCGATACCTCCACGGCGTCCGCCGCGGATAAAACGGCTGCCATAAAAAATGCAGAAAGAGAGAGTGCGTATGTTTTCATAAAACCTTTTCCGTTCGTATGCAGTAGCTGTAAATATCTCAATATTTGTACCAGAGATGGCCGAACGCGCTATCCGTACTTGTCCGGCTGTACCAGGCGTTCCTTCCGATGAATCGGAGTTTATTCGGATTACTGGGAAAACGCAGCGTTTCCACATGACCGTCAATCATGGAGAAATTAGCGCCTGCGCCGCCGTGGTCCCGAACCCTGTATTCCGTTGCCTGTGCCATGCCGGTGATGTTGCGTTCCGTGATGTACTTGACACCGTCATCATTCATCATGGGAAAGCAGTAGTTGGTCGTCAGGACGGTTTTCGAGGGAGTGTCGCACCGGGAGACGACTCCTGCCATTCCTCCGCTTCTGCCCCAGTAAGCGCTTTTCAGGAGTTGAGCGTTCATTGCGTATATGGTCGCCCCGTCAGTGGTGTTGGAGTTCGCTTTCCCGATTGCGGGATCGTAATCCGTTCCCGTTCCGGGTTTGAATTTTGCCCCCGGGCAGACGAACATTTTTTTGGCGACCTTATAATTCCCGGTCAACTGACGCATCCAGTACGTCGAACTCCAGCTGACGCCGCCGGATGCTATGTCGTTTCCCATGTGGGTCACAAGCCGGTCATTGAAATCCCCCGCATACATGAGCAGACCGTATGCCATCTGTTTATGAGCGGACGCACAGGAAATAACCTGCGCCTTCGTTTTAGCCTTATTCAGAGCGGGAAGAAGGACCGCCGCCAGGATAGCGATGATCGCAATTACCACAAGGAGTTCTATAATGGTGAAGCTGTTTTTCCCGACGGATACATAAGATGAAGCTGCTGTTTCCTGGGTTCGGGATAACCGTTTCATTTTAATATCTCCCTCGCGTTCCGCCATGCTCTGTTTCCCTCCTGTCATTGTTTTTAACAAAAGCCCTTCCATCGTTTTTTTTCGATTTTCCATTGCATTCTCCTTTTTTACAGTTCACATATCAGTCAAGCCTTCCAGCGTCATGGGAATGATCGACCAGCAGACCGGACTGTCCGTTTTTTGAATTTTTTCCATCAGCCGCGCTACGGCGATGTGTCCCATTTCGTGCGGCTTGGAGCAGAGACAGGGACGGTTGGCTCTTGCCGGATTATGTTCGAAACTCATCAGGAGCACATCTTCCGGCACCCTGATCTCATTCAGTTTCAGGATCGTTTCAATGGCGTTCGCGGAATCGTTGAAACCGACGACAATCGCTTCCGGCAGATCCTTTTCCCTGATCCAATGATGGATGATCTCAATAAAGGAACTGATATCGGTGTTTCTGACAAGGCGGAGATCCGAACGCCTGACCTCCAATCCTTCCATGCGCAGGGCATACTCGAATCCCGCATAACGGTTCAAATTGTGGCGCGACAGGATAAATCCAATCCGGCGGTACCCGCGTGAAATCAGATACTTTCCCCCTTCGACGCCGCACTCAAAATTATCCGGCGAAACCAGATCCTCGTCCCGCCTTGCATAAACATCTCCCGAAACGACAATATAAGGGATTCCCGCTTTTTTCAGATTCCGCCGCAGCCCCTCCGCCGGATAACCGAGGAGGATGACTCCATCGCCGGAAAAATCATCCGTAATTTCCTCTGCATCGGCGGGTAACGAGATCGTCTGAATCCGGCAGCCGGTTCCTGCTGCACCGTCTCTGGCGCCCTGCAGGATCATACTGAAGTAATCAAGCGCAAAAGGTTCCGTCTGTTCCGGCAAAGGGCACATGACAAGATCCAGGACCACTTTTTTCTGCGAACCTCCCGTACCTGTTTTTTCGGATTCCGATTTGTATCCCAGTTCCCGCAGAGCGTTCTGCACCAACTCCCGGGTGGAATCGCTGATCGCCGGATGGCGGCTGAGAACCCGCGAGACAGTCGACTGAGAAACCCCCGCCCTGTGTGCCACATCCGTCATATTCACGGAACCTGTATTTCTTCTTATTCTCATCCGATGAAATCCTTTCTTTCTGCTTTTAATTATAACACAAGTGCATAAAAAAAGCAACAGATAAAATTAAAAAAAAGCAAAAATAATTAATAAAAATGCAAAATTAAAAATTATATTCCTATGTTTTATACTTGCATGATAATGCATAAACAAAAAATTATTTCTGAATAAGAATAATGCAATACGGAGTTGTGGCGATGGAGTTCCCGGTATGATCCGGGAACTCTGAAAGGATTTCCGGTCTGTGTATTTAGACGTTTTCTGTTTTAAATTTCAAATTCCAGCACAGCTACAGCTGCTGGGGGAAGTGCATATTCAGCCGCTTTGGCCAAAATCATTTTCGGTTGAAATAAATTCGGAGAAATACAGCAGATTTCCTCTGCCGGGTCAGCAGAAATTTCCAAAATTTTTGTCGGAATAATTGATTCTGTTCCCATCTGTAAATCAATTTTCTGAGTTTTGGAACGATTGAGATTAATCAGATGAAGATAATATTTGTTTCCTGAACAGCTTGCCTGGGCGTCAATTTCCGAGTCGGCATCCACATCTAAATCAATGGTAAACTCTCCGATATGCTGACTCATCAGCTTCATAATTGTACCGGCAGGCAGGAAATATGGCGCACCTCCATTATCCCATGGAGATGGAAGCATAATGGCATTGTTCTGCCACCGGGTTCCTACAAAATCTGCCAGTGTTGCAATTTCAACTAGATCGGCATGCCGCTGAAGCACATTAACGCAACGGGCATAAGCCACTCCGGCATACCAGGAAGAAAGATAATCTCCACGGTGACGGCCCTTGATGTTGAAATGAGCTTCGGTTATAGCCAATTTGTTTCCATATGGTTTAACAGAATTACGCATATACTTGATACGCTGCTCAAAATCAACCGACGCCTGCAGAGTTTTTTCCCATGTAAGATCGGCATCCTGCCGGTAATTCATTCCTTCAAGTATCTGATAATCCGCGGTGTCACCAAAGTGATTATGAAAAGCAACCATACAAGAGCTGTCAGCCACGCTCTCACAAACCTTTTCAGTCCATTCGCATGTATCTCCACGGCTGTAACGTTCTCTCCAGGCGGCATTCAAGCCATCTCCCCAAACGATAAATTTCAGAGAGGGGTCTGCTTCCCGCATCTTTTTAATAAAATGAGGTGCAAGGGAGGCATTTTCATCAGCGGAAAATCCTGTTGGATCATAACTGGTTTCATTGCCAATCTGCCAATATTTGATATTAAATGGTTTTTGATAACCGTGTTTTTTCCGTAAAGGATGATCCGGATCATTGCAATACCGTACCCAGTCTGCCGCTTCAGAGGCATCCCCCGAACGGTTCATTCCCGGTTTCGGTTCCGCCCAGCGTTTTCTGCCGTCAGATTCAAAATTCACACAGAAAAGAAGTTCTGATTTCACCTCTTTTGCCAGTTCTGCCAGTTCACAGGTGCCGACCATGTTTCTGTAAAAGCCATCCCAACATAAATTCAACATTGGAACTCTTTCAGACTGTGGACCAATCGCTTCATACCAATGATAATAACTGGAAAAGCAACCACCCCACCGGATCATCGGCGGTGCCAGTTGTTTTATCATATCCACAGCTCCCGGCTGCCAGCGTTCATTCAGCCAGTCCCAAGCAGCATCGATTGAACTGTCAGCGCATCCCAACGGTTCTGCAAACTGCATGAAAAGATAAGGCGAAATTTTATGTCTTTTGGTGTTTTTAATGGAAATTTTTACCATCTCCTGATCCCTTCGATAAATTTTTCTTTTGTCGTATCGTAACTCACAATTTGAGCTTTTTTATGTTTGAAATCAAACGTTGCATACCAACTCTTTCTATTGAACTGGCGGAACAAACTCTTTATCCCCGCCCATTTTTTTCCAGCGAATATAAGTAATCCAAAGCAGGGCAAAGCATACTATTGTAAAAACAAAATCCCAAACATACAGATAACGGTATCCTAACATGTCTATAAAATATCCACCGAGCCAGCTTGCAACAGCCAACAGAACGGCTTTAATCATTGCTGAGGCAGAACAGAACTGTCCATATTTCGCTCGGGGAAAAAGCTTGACATTTAATGGATTCATAGAAGCATACTGTACTGCATAGACTGTCTGCAACATGATATTCATAATCATGAAGCTCTTATAATCATTTACCCAGAAAAATCCAAAAGGATTTACGAAAATCACAAGGAGAGCTCCCAGTAAATAAACTCTGATCGGATGAATTTTGTCCACTAAAATTCCCATTGGGATAAAGAATACAGCCGCAACAGCCAGTCCCACAGCTATTGTTTCTCCATATTCAGCAGGACTAAGATGCAATTCGTGCAATGCAAAAAGCAGATTGAAATTGTTACGGCAGACTGTTGAAACATAATTCATTGCTAGACCGACAAAAAGCACGATATAAAAAGAGGTGCTGAAACAATCCGTGAAAAAAACTTTGAAAACAGAGAAAAATCCCGGCGAATATTTTTCCGGAGGCGGATATTTTCCTTCCTTGACTTTGATGCACATTGCAGTAAAACTTATCCAGTAAATTAGCGCAAAAACTGTAAAAATAATTGCAGTATGTGTTTTCGCGTAGGGCATGACAAAATAGTTGAAAACCATTCCACCCAGTGCTCCGATTACCCTGAACGAAGCCATGAATCTTCCCATGAATTGTTCCGGAACCACATCAGCAAAGATATACCAGAAAACAGAATCCGTAAACATATTGAAAACTTGGAATCCAATTACAAATGCGGCAATCAGGCAGATAATAAATAATGATGGATCCCCCTTGTATGAAACAAGGTCTATCATAAAATATCCTATCTGATCACTCCAGCCGAGGAGAATCATGAACAGCGCTAGAAAAGGAGCTGTAAAAAGCAAATAAGGAATTCGCCTTCCCCAACGGCTTCGTGTACGATCGCTGCATGTACTGATGACCGGGTTCAAGATAAAAGTGATCACCGCAGGAATACTACCCATTAGAAGACCGATTGTTGCATTGCTGGCATTATGCAGATTTAGTTGCAACGGTGTCAGCGCTGGAAAAACATTGGAGAGCAAAATAAAACTGAAATCTCCCCAAAGCAACCAAATGGCAAGATTAAGCAAGCCGAACTTGGTATATGTTAATGTTCCGCAATGATAAAGTGTTTTTGCTGTATCAGCCATAATACTTTAAGCCTTCCCCTTTTCTACGTTGACACCGAGGCAAGAATGCTTGATTTGATTCAAATTATTAACGCACATAAAAAATAGTTGTAGATTTTTCAGGTGCAATAAACTCGAATTCCGCAATATTTCCAATTTCAGCAGATTCGGGGAAACAACGACTGATTTTCATTCTCCTTGGCAGTTTGATTACCTGTTTTCCTCCTTTAGCTGTGTGGACTGTCAGGAAATTGCCACCGGCAAAAATTACCGGTTCGGTGTTTGTATTATAGATGTTTACACCATTTTTACGAAACAGTTCCTGCACCTGTTTTCGCGGCCAACGCCCATCAGTGGAATAATAGATATTCGGTGCTGTTTTAACGATATTCCCTTTTGTAAAGACACCAGGAAAACTCTTGAAGTTACAGCCTAAGAGTTTGTTCATCGACTCCAGAGAACGGCCAGACGGCGTAAGATAGCCAGGTGCATAACTGAAGAATAAAGTTTTGCCTTGTGATTTCAATTTTTCCACCATGGCAAGTTTTTCTGGAGTGACATAAAAAAGATTAGGGAAGATATAGATTTGAAAACGATTTGCTTCCGACTTGTCCAAATCGGTAAAAGCGATTGTTTCGAAAGTTGCACCGGAATGGGTCAACTCTACCTGTAAATCACTGACGACCTGTGGATAAAGTTTATCCCAACGGCGGGCGCACATATAGATCAGGCTCTCAAAGTCCCCAACTACAGCAACAGAGCTTTTCAGTTGGTTTGTTGTGCTTGGTAATTTATTAATTTTTGAAAAAACAGCAAAAGTTTTCTGGATATCATCATCGTCATAAAACTGTTTATTGAAGTCTTTCCAGTGAATACCGGCTTTACGAGCCAGTATCTGACCAAAGTCACGAGCCAGCAGCATGGAGGCATCACGGCTGTTGTCCGGAATGAGGTGGGAAATCTTGCGTGTTTTATCTGTATCCAAATGAGTCGAGGTATCAGCTTCAAGAATTCCCATAACACCATGCATCGCCACGGACTCAAACATATTTTCAGCCAATCCGGATTCCCCCATTTTACGGAATTTGGTGTACATAAAAGGCGATATCTGAAAATCTACCAGTTTGGAACGCAACAATTCGGCATTGTGAAAATGACGGTGTTCCGGTCCGAAGTGCATACCAAAAAAGTAGCCACCGTAATTGCCGACCGGAACCCTGTTATTGGAGGCTTCTTTGACTGTACGGTTAAATGCAAGGTTGGTTTTCAGAATTTCCCCATGCAATGCTCGCAGATAATCCAACACTGGCGCTGCCGAAACAGGATCGCGCAAAAAGTCTTTACCAAGGCGCATACGTTCTTCTGGCGTGGGAAACTGGGCAGTGTCAAAAAGGACATTAGGATCATTCCAAGCTTTGCGGAGAGCATTGATATCGTTCGAGTAATGTTTACGTAAATACTTCCTGAATGCTCTCAACATCGGCTGACTGACATCAGGGAGCAGGTCGTCAGTAAAACCATATTGGAACCATTCGCGAAAACAACCGTGATCAATGCGATAGGCAAATACTCTTTTTGCGGCAGGAGTTGATTCCAGATAGGTAACCAGTTTACCCAACATTTCACAAATCTGCTGACGAAAAATCAGGGATGCAAAGCTGGGTGCGCGAAAAGCATAGTCACCAAGTTTTGCGTTTTTATCAACAGGTGCATTAGCATAACTCACCAGTTCATCTGGATATTTATTCATCCACCAGCCGTTGGGATAGGAAATCGTGATATATACCATGAAATAGGCATCGGGATCAAGCTGGAGCGAACGATAAATTCGGTTTTCGATTATATCCAGTGCCAGATATTCTCCGTTCCATAATTCACGGACAATATTGCGATTGTCTGGAGTTTTCAGGTTATCAACCTTGAACGCAGTCTGATCTTCCTTGGCTACATTTTTCCCGGTAGTCCTTTCGCAAGTAGTAAAGCCAACGGTATATAGATGTATACCCGTATCTTTGAAGCGTTTGATTTGTCTCACAAATACCGGATTATCATATTTCCACGGATAATCACATGTATATTGCAGCAGTCTGTCATGATTTTTACCGTTAATCTGAAATGCCGGGATATTGTTATTGAATACGACGCGGCTGGTAATTGCTGGTTCTTTGGCAAGTTTTGCTTTGATTTCGGCATACTCACCGGCAAAAGCTGAAACCATTAGAACTGCGCCCAAACCGATTGCAAGAGATTTCTGGAACATTATTATAACCTTTCTGTTATTTTCGGTTGTCAAGTCGTTGTTTTTTATGGATCATTTTACGCAGAGAGCGATTTTTATTGCATAATGGTTCCCATCAGAGTAACGCCCTGCCAAACTATAGGATTTGATCATTTCACTGCTGCTTAGAGTTCTTACCCCGCCATCCAAGCCAATAAAATTACCTCTCTTGCTGTGACGCATATAAGGCAGAGACCATATAACGCCGTTCCAACCGGAGGTCAATTGAATCGCACCTCTCCGGTTTTCTGCATACCAAGCATTGTCGCCACAGATCAGAACTTTATCTGGAGAAAATGATTCTTTGCTATCCTGTGTTGACCACTTTAGAGTTTTAAATGACATTCCTTTGTTGGAAGGGTACGGATAAATAAATCCATAAGCGGCATCGCTTTTGTATGGTCCTGCGGATTTTGTCTGACCGCTGAGTGAAGCTGGGATGGTATTAGCAGTAATAGAAGGACAAATCAAAACCTTGGGAGTTAATTTATCCCGTCCAAGATTGTCCAATTTATTTAATGTTTCATGCTTCGAACCGCCAATGTATTCAGAAATCCGGAAATAGACACTGTTTCTGCTCCAGTAACTGCCTCCGTCATCCTGTACAGCCAGTTGATAATCATAATCATTAAAATACATCAGTACACCAGTGGAAATTTGCTTTAGATTACTGACACAGTTTATGGCTTGGGCTTTCGCCCGTGCACTGTTCAGAGCCGGAAGAAGTAATCCTGCAAGGATTGCGATTACAGAGATTGTTACAAGAAGTTCAATCAGAGAAAAATTGTATTTGGTCTGTAGATGTTTCATTGTTATTCCTTTTCACTACTGTCCGGTAAAAGTTTCCGAACTTGATGGTTAAAATCGGGACTTGTTCTATATTAGAAATGCTTAAAACTGTAATATAGAGCAAGAAAGTCCATTACGTTTCAGTGACTTTTCAACGTCATCCTGTTTTTCTGCTTTCAGATCCATCGTTTTTTCTCCTGTTTTGTTTTTCCGTTTTTTCCGTCTTATTTACATTATACTATATTTCCGGAAAAAAACAACCCCTTGACATTTGTATATTTCCTGTCTCTTATACACATCTCCGAGCCCACGAGACGGAGCTAATCTCGTATGC
>URKJ01000044.1 GCA_900548385.1 uncultured bacterium
TTCATTATGAATAATGCTTTTTATCATCGTTTCTATAATAGGCCAAAGTAAAGAGGCGGACACAGGACTGTCCGCCATCCAGTTCAATACCGTCATCGTTTGCATTCATAAAGAAATTTCCATAAATATCGCAATTCCAGGCAAAACCGCCAAGAGGAGAACCATTGGAACCGCCGCCGATCACATCATCATACCTGCGGCTGTCACTTCCGGCAAAATCATTATACCGGATTACGACACCGCCCTTGATATTCCCTGTTGCAATCGCCATCGGTCCGTGCGGATGCGAAAAGAACCAGGGATGCGACGTTCCCGCCGGCGTATGGATATAATTCCGCTCAATCAGCATATTCTCCACATTTTCCAGCTTCAAAGCGCCCTGTTGATACGGATGCTTTCCATACAGATCAATATACTGCCCGCGTCCGGCGAGATCCTGCCCTTTTGTACGGGCATTGCCGGTCAGCTCATTACACAGAATCCGGATATTGCGGCAGTTGCGAAGCCAGATCCCATACCGGTTTCCGCCGGAGATCCTCACATGATCAATCTGCACATATTCGGAATTTTCCAGCGTCAGATACGCAAGCCGGTGCGGAACATCCGTAAAAAGACGTTCCGGATCTCTGGCGGTTATGCGAATCCAGCCATCCGGCTTTCCTTTCAGCGAAACGGTCATTTCCCGCTCAGACCGTTCCATATCCTCCAGGTACAAAGTTTCCGCAAACGGCGGCGTTGAAGAATCTGCCGTCCGGAAACTGCCGGAATATACAGTTCCATCAATCTGCCACCGGGTCTCATAGCGGGTGTTTTCACGAAGACCGGTAATATTTCCACGCCACTCGCCATTCTGATACGGCATGTTCAATTTGACCGGACGTTCCCATTCATACACCCGCTCCGGGTCATGCAGCCGGACAACCATCGGAGCGGCAAGCCACACACGCTCACCCGCGGCACGATATTGCAGCGAAATCTTTTTTACCTGTTCCGCACGGGCAACGCGTACCGAACAGTTTTCATAAGTAGGAAAATACCGGATTTCCACACCGCCCAGCAGGAATGGAAGAAACCACAACAGACAGCGGAACCACATGCTCATTCCCATCCCGTTCCGTTATAGACCAGATAGTTCATATTCCCCTGTTTGAAGAACGGAGTCGCATAGGGGTCATACGGATTTTTGATCGGAATCCCCTGCGCATGGCCATCCAGAAACACGGCATTGCAGACCCATCCGTCGGAATGGCGTGCAGCAATCGTTCCCCAACCGGGAGCCGGCAGAAACGGACCGCCCATCGACGCGCTGTTGCTGCGGCTGGGAAAACGATAGGAACCTTTGCTGCGGTCGATATCCGACCCGGTACTGTACCAGGTGTCAAGTAAAAGCAGGGTCCCGGAAGCCCGCTTCAGGCGGTTTACTTTCGGACAATGAGTCTGAACGGTCTGATTAATCCCGTAATGCGGCTGCCAGTGCCAATCCCACTCCGGAGCCGGACGCGAACTCTGCGTCGGGCATGCCAACTGACCAAGCGAAATGTACTGTCCTTTCGTCTTGCCCCGTTTCCAACTGTAATCATTCATGGTTCCCCCCATCAGAAAATAGGAATAAGTATAATTATCCGCATATCCGGCGGCGGTTGCCGCGTCCTTTGAAAGAGGCAGCCAGGAATCATTGTCATCAACGTAAAATCCGACTCCGGTAAAAAGCTGTTTCAGATTATTGACACAGGAGATTGAGCGTCCGCGTTCTCTGGCCGACCCCAACGCCGGCAGCAGAAGAGAAACCAGAATTGCGATCACTGAAATTACGATGAGGAGCTCTACAAGGGTGAATCTTCTTTTCATCATGCGTACCTTTCCATTGTTTGCTTATTATATTGCAGAATGCGTTTGTGGATATTGAAATAAGAACGGACAAGCCCGGCGAGTTCAGCGGTAGCGGCATCAATATCGTCTTCGCTGGAGAGCAGTCCGCTGATCCCGCGGATGACAAGCCCGGCAAGTTCGGCGGAATCAAGATGGTACTGGGAACGCATGGATTCCGTTTCCCGGAGGAACAAGGCATTCCCCGGTGTAGCGGAACTCAGAGAACGAAGTGCGGAACTTCGGCGGATCGGAACACTGTATTCCAAATCCGCAAGATGATTCTGAAACTCTTCGGAAAGAACCAGACGCACCAGCTGTTCCGCGGTGTCCAGCGACACACATTCCCTCCGCACGCACAGCAATTCCGTCGCCTGCATGGAAACATCGCGTCCGCCGGGAATATGCGGAAGCGGAACAACTGTCCAGTCTTTCATCCCGGTTCGCTGAAGACGGCCGACCGCCTGACGGGCATCCACCATAAATGCCAGTTTGCCATGCTCAAATGCAAACGGTTCCGGCGCCTTGCGGGCTTCCGCGCCGAACAGTTCATCCCGCAGCTCCCGGAAAAGCCGCAGTCCGTACCGCGTCTTCTCCGAATCAATCCGCACCGGATCGGCATTCGACGGATCAATCAGGTCTCCTCCTGCCCGCAAAACAATATTCATCCACAGATAATAGGAAGTATTCCATGCAAAAATAGCGGAACCGGGATAATGCCGGCGCAGAATCCGGATACAGGCTAAAAAATCATCCCATTGCCAGTCTTCTTCCGGCATTGGACATCCCGCTTTCCGCAACTGGGCGGTATTGACGAACATCACACGCGGAGAAAACAGAAACGGCAGCCCCGCCAGCTTCTTTCCATAGTAAAACGCATTCAGCGGTGCTTCGAAAAACCGGGAACGATCCGGGAAGCAGGATTCAAACAGCGGAGCGAGGTCTAAATACTGCTTATGATTCATCTGTACATCCAAAGTCGGGCGGATCTCAAATACGGCATTGCGCATTTCTGCCGAAATATGCAGCTGCGGAAACCGGGAACGGATCCTGTCTGCAAAAAACGCTCCCCACGGCAGCGAGCTGCAGGGAACATAAAACCCGATATTGGTCTGCAGAATCCGGTCTCTCCAGTTCTGATCAACAAACGTCCCCTGCCGGGGAATGATTTTCAAAACCCCCTCATTCGCCAATGTGGCAAGAGCGTTCTGCACGGTCAGCAGGGAAATATTCAGCCGTCCGGCAAGTTCCAACGCACCGGGCAGTTTACACTCGCCATCCGCCGCCCCGCTTTCCAGCAGGGACAGAATATAATTCCGTACCTGAATATTTTTATTTTCCGTCATTTTCTATTCTCCGGCCTTTCTGACTTAGTTACATTATAGCACACTCCTGTAACTAAGTCAATAGGCATTTCTCAAAAAATTCAAACTTTTCTGAAAAGACCGGGTGAAGACCGTAAGCCGGATGCAGCATTTGCAGATCCGAGTACTTGAAAAAATAATATTCAAGAGTATATTCCGCAAACGGTTTTCATAACGGAAGCCGGCCAACAACAAAAAACAAAAGCGGCACCAGAATGAATGACAGAATGTCTCTCAAGGAGTGGCTTCCCCTGATCGGAATGACCTTTTCCGCGTTTATTTTCAACACATCCGAATTCATGCCGATCGGTCTGCTCTCCGATATTGCGGCGGATTTCCACATGACCGAAGCGGGGGCGGGAATGCTGATCTCCGTTTATGCATGGATCGTCATGCTGCTCTCCCTGCCGCTGATGCTGCTGGTCTGCCGGATGGAAATGCGGAAACTGCTGCTCTGCACGGTGCTTCTGTTCAGCATCTTCCAGTTTCTCTCATCCATATCAACGGGCTATGGAATCCTGATGGCATCCCGGATCGGCGTAGCCTGCACGCACGCGGTATTCTGGTCGATCGCCTCCCCGATGGCTGTCCGCTTTGTGCCGGAAAAATTCCGCTCGCTGGCACTCGGCATGATCGTGACGGGCACCTCCATCGCCATGATCGTCGGACTGCCGCTCGGACGCGTCGTCGGGCTTTGGATTGGCTGGAGAATGACATTTCTCTGCGTGGCACTCCTCTCTCTCCTGATTTTCCTGTACCTCTGCCTGGTCGCGCCCCGCGTTCCGGGCGGAAAAACATTCTCGGTTCGCAAACTGCCGCAACTGCTGAACAACCCTCTGCTGATCACGATGATTGTTATCACCCTGCTCACCGCGACCTCCTATTATACCGGTTACAGTTATATCGAACCGTTTCTCAAACAGGTCGCCGGACTGAACGACAGCTGGATCACAACGGCGCTGATGCTGTTCGGAGCTTCCGGACTCATCGGAAGCCTGCTGTTTTCGCGGTATTATGACAAATCGCCCGCTCTGTTCCTGAAAATCATGGCGCTGAGTACCACAGCCGCTCTTTTACTGATGCGCCCATCCGCCCCGATGTTATGGGCCGTTCTGCTGCTGTGCATCTTCTGGGGAACCTCCATCACAGCTTACGGCGTGGCGTTTCAGGCGGAGGTCATCGACAACACTCCGCAGGAAGCCACTGCGGTGGCAATGTCCATCTATTCCGGCATTTTCAATCTGGGAATCGGATGCGGATCGTTGATCGGCGGCATGGTCTGTACTTATTCCTCCATTGCCAACATCGGCTATGTCGGCGGCGCAATCGGCGCGATCGGGACAGCCGGCTGCATTCTGATCCTCCTGCGGCTGCTGAAAAAGAAAAACGCGCATCCCGGCGCGTGAACTCATCCCTCATCCGGCTTTTCGGAAAAATTCACCGGAAAAATCGTTTTATCTCTTGAATTTCAAGGGAAAAGACGCTATCTTTTCTTTCTGAATAATTAATTGGAGTGGACAGATGCGGAAATCCGGTGCGGAAATTTTGTTGCGGGTCAGAAATCTGTCGGTATGCAGGGCTTTCTATCGCGATGTTCTCGCCCTCGGCGCCCCGGCGACCGACAGCAGTTTTCTGTGCAGATTCGCACTTGCCCCGGACACGTTTCTGACTCTGGTTCCCATCGCGGAAAGCGAAACCGCCGCCAATGCGCCGTGGATCTTCCGCCCCGGAGATCCGGAACTTGTCCGCTACAATCTGAACGCATACGGCTACCGGATCCGGGAAATTGAAACCGCAGGACGGTTCGCACAGGAAGTGCTCGACCCGGAACAAAACCCGGTCCATCTGATGGAATAACGAACAGGATTGAAAAATGGCTTATCAGGTAATCGCTCGAAAATGGAGACCGCAGAAGTTTTCCGACATGGTCGGACAGGAACATATCGCCCAGACTCTGCGCAACGCCATCATGTCCGGCAGAATTGCTCAGGCATACCTCTTTGTCGGCCCGCGCGGAATCGGCAAAACCACCTCCGCGCGGATCTTTGCAAAAGCGCTGAACTGTCTGCATCCCGTCAACGGTGAACCGTGCTGCGAATGCGAATCCTGTATCTCCATTGCCAATGAGAGCAGTGTTGACGTCATCGAAATTGACGCCGCCACTCATACTCAAGTGGAAAAAGCGCGTGAGATCTGTGAAGAAGTCCTGCACCTGCCGATCTGTTCCAAATACAAAATCTATATCATCGACGAAGTCCACATGCTTTCCAAGAGCGCCTGGAACGCGTTGCTGAAAACGATTGAAGAACCGCCGGAACACGCAAAATTCATCTTTGCAACCACCGAAGTCAACAAGGTTCTGCCGACCGTCATCTCCCGGTGCCAGCGGTTCGATCTGAAACGGATCCCGACCAATCTTATTGCGGAGCGTCTCGCCCTGATCGCGCAGACGGAAGGCGTACAGATATCTTCCTCCGCGATCGACGTCATCGCCCGTGCCGCGGATGGCGGAATGCGCGATGCCCAGTCTTTGCTCGATCAGATGATCTCTTTCTTCGGTAACGGACAAACACAGATCTCCGAAGCGCAGGCGCTGTCGCTTTTCGGGCTCACCGCGCCGGCGGAAATGCATGATCTGATTCAGGCGGTTCTCTGCAACGACCGTTCCAAAGTCATCACCGCCATCCACACATTCGCTTATGCCGGAAAAAATCTTGAATTGCTGTTTGACGAAATTCTCGGCTGGCTGCGCGGCGTGATGATGTGCACGCTTCTTCCGAACCCGGAAACAGTCCTTGAAGAAAGTCCGGAAAAAATCAAACTCTATGCAGCTCTCGCCTCGCTGACGAAACCCGACTGCGTTCAGCGGCTTTTGGAACAGCTCTCAAGCACCGGCTTTCTGCTGCGCGAAGCGATCAACAAACAGATCTTTATCGAAACGCTTCTGCTGAAAGCAATGCGCATGGCACACGCGGTGCAGGTGGACGATCTCATCGCGCGCCTGAACTACATCCGCAAAAACGGCGAACTTGCTCCGTTGAATGCAGTTCCCGCCTATGTCACGCTTCCACCCCCGCAGGTGATCGTGCAGACTTCCGCGAATGCCGCGCCTGTTCCGGTCCCTGCCGAAGCGGAAAAAAAAACGGCTGATCCCCTCCCCGCTCCGGTAACTCCGGCGGTTCCCCCGCAGACGACGCAATCCTCGGAACCGGCCGAAGAACTTCCGCCGCCAGCCCCGATGCCGGAACTTCCGCCGGAACCGGAACATACGGCAGCCGTGCCGGAGCCGGTTATTACGGAAACTCACGCGGAGCCGGCACCCGTCCCGCCCCCGCCCCCTCCTTCTCCGGCTCTGAAAGAAGAACCGGAAACCGAAGATTTCGATGACGAAGAACCGGGCTCCGAACCGCTGCATCAGGAGCTTGACATCAATCAGCTTCTCGGCAAACGCAAAAGCGTGGAAGAACTGATCAGCGAGGTCAAAGATGTTCCTCTGGTACAGAACATCATCAACGGATTCCGCGGGCGAATCGTAGACGTGCACGAAATCACAGAAGAAGAATAAATACGCGGATACGAAAACCGGGATCGTGCACGGAGACTCTATTTCCAACGGTCTCCGGCTTCCGTAAAACGCCGGATCAGCCGTTCGGCTTATCCAGTTCGGGATTCCGCATGATCTCCATCAGACGGGCGCGGCTGATACCGCGGAGCTTCATCACATCCGCAAGCCGTTTCTCCACTGCGGGAATCTCCGCGGTGCGTCCAAGACGGGTCAGACAGGTCAACTGTCCGATATACGGCAATACCAGATACGGGTAACAGGCGGAATCCCGCTCATACTCCCTCAGAGCCTCCCCGTAGCGTCCGAGTTTTCCCAGCGCAAGAGCCCGCAAGCCGTGAATACGCCCCATGTTCCGGTACGGAGTCTTCTCCAGCGAGTCCAGCAGAGCCAGAGCATGATCCGCTCTGTTCAGAAACAGCAAAGCGGATTCCGCCGCAAGATAAAGCTGTTCCGGAAACGCCGTTGTCAGCTTTGCCGCCGCGGTATCGGAGAGCAAAACGATCTTCCGGCCCGCGTACTGTTTCCGGGCAGACTCATACAGAGAAGTCGCATACCAGTTCACCCCCGCACTCAACAGAATGCCGCAGAGAACGATTCCGCCGATCACTTGCGGAATCCGATGGAACTTCGGCTGTTTTTCCGTGCCCGGACGGAGCGGAGCCCAGAAGAATCCGGCAAACAGAAACGCGATCAGATCCAACGGCCACGCAAAAAAAACCAGATCCAGCATTCCGTGAATCAGCAGAGCAAGGAATGCAAAAAAAATCAGTTTATCCGCCGCACGGGCAGAACGGTACCGGCGGAGAAACAGCAGCATTCCCCGGAAAGTCAGAAAACACCACGCCAGCAAAGCCGGAATACCCAGACACGCCGCAATATACAGGAACTCGTTGTGCGGATGAACGGTCCGCCACGCCATGTGCCGGTGCAGAAAATATTCCGCCGTCTTATACGGAATATAGGAATCCTCGAACGATTCCGCTCCGACTCCGAACGGATGATCCGCGATCAGCGCAACCGTGGACTCCCAGATTACCGGGCGAATCTCCGACCGCAAAAACGAGTCGATCTTTTCCGGCAGGAACAGTACCAGCACTGCCCCCCCTCCGAGCAGGGCCGCCAACGATGCAAACAGCAGAACTTTTCTTTTCCATCCCTGCCAGTGCAGAAGCAGAAACGCATACCCGGCACCGAGTCCCCCCAGCACCGCCGCACGCGACCCGGCAGATGCAAACAGCCATACGGAAAGCAGAAGCGGGACCGCCATCCCCGGAAACCGCAGTTTCGGCAGCTCTTTCAACTTCCGGTCAATCAGAAGCAGCAGAAACGGAGTCGAAACGAGGATCAGCGCCGCATTCCAATTCCAGTTTCCGGCGATTCCTCCAGGCGCATTTCCGTTGAACCGCTGCCACAGCGTCACTCCCGTATTCAGAATCCATACGCATCCCATGAACGGCGGTATCATGCGCCGCAGTTCTCCGCGGTTCACCGCAGCAAACAACGGGACCGTTAAAAAAATCAGATTCAAACCCAGACTCTCCAAAGTCCAGTAGCCGTTGACGAAAAAATGTCCGAGAGCCGAAAACAGCAGGATCAGCAGAGCCGCAACCGAATACCGCGACATGCCGTTCAGCAGGGCGATCAGACGTTTCCATTGCAGCAGAATCATCCCCGAAGCCAGCAATGCGAACCCCCAGCGGGGAAACAGTGTGGTCATATCCGCATAATTTCCAACAAGCATCGCCGGACGGTGCAGAAACAGCACCGCAAACAGAAACAGCAGAACCGGAAGCCGCATCATCTCTCTTTTCCCGTTTGTTTACAACACATTCATGGATCCCTGCCGGTATCCGGCACGGTCAATCGTCACGGCACGGAACCCGAACGGAGCCAATACCTCCCGTATGCGTTTCTCCCGCCGGAACGCATACGCCAGAAACACGCCGCCGCGAAACTCCAGCGACGCCGTTCCGTCAGCGAGCGCACGCACCCGCGTTCCGGGGAAACCGAGTGCCGCAAGGGCGTCCTCCGCCTCTCCGCAACGGTGAAGCTCCTCCGCCGTCAGCGCAACGCCGGTCGGGATGCGCGAAGCCAGACACGCCGCGGCAGGCATATTCCACGTCGGAAGCCCCATCCGGCGGGAAAGCAGACGAATCCGGCGTTTGCCGATCCCGCACACGGTGAAAGGATGCAGAACGCCGAGTTCATCCGCGGCTCCCGCCCCCGGACGCCAGTCGTTTTTATCATCGGTATTCGCTCCATCCGCAAGCAGATGAAATCCGCGTTCCGCCGCCGCGGCAAGAACCTCCGTAAAAATACGTTTTTTACAGTGATAACACCGCCACTTGTCGTTGCGGACAATCTCCGGATCGTTCAACGCATCAATCTTCAGCTCCGAATATGCCAGTCCGTACCGATCGGCAAACTCCCGTGCGGAATCGTCTTCCCGGCGAAAAGTCAACGGAGTGTTGACGTGAACCAGCAGAACCCGTTCCGCACCCAGTTCCCGTGCGGCGAACCCGGCAAGAAGCGTACTGTCGCAACCGCCCGAAAATGCGATCGCAAGTCTTCCCGTCCGGTTCAGAAACTCCGCCAGCCGGAGCTCTTCCGGAAGCGGCTTCAGCGCTGTTCCGCCGCAAGACATTCCGCATAATCCTTCAACAGAACCTCCGACATGGTCCGCCAGCCGAACCGGGACTCCACAAGCCTGCGTCCGTTTGCTCCCAGCTCTGCGGCATGGACGGGATCGGCAATGATCGCACGGATCGCCGCTTCCGCTCCGGCACGGTCCCCCGGCTCCAGCAGATAACCGGTCCGGCCGGGAATCACCACTTCCGGCGTTCCGTCAAGCGCATAAGCGATCACCGGTTTGCCCGAAGCAAGCGACTGCACCGCCGCACGCGGCAATCCTTCCCGCAGGGAAAAATGAACCAAAGCCGACGACAGCGCGAGATATTTCCAGACCTCTCCCGGCGGGACGAGTCCCGCAAACGAAAAACGCGCTGCGAGTCCCTCCCGGCGGATCCATTCCTGAATTTCCTCCATCATCGAACCGTTGCCGATGATCAGAAAATGAATATCCGGAATCTCTTTCGCCAGTTTCAACGCCACAGGGATGAAATCCTCATATCCTTTCAACGGGAACAGACGGGCCAGCGTCGCAAATACGATCGCGCTTTCCGGAATGCCGAGCCGTTTGCGAAGCTCCGGATCGGGGGCGGAATTCAGAAACGGCTCCAGTTCCATCCCGCTGTAAACCACCTTGTACTGTTCTTTCTTTCCGACTCCGGCGGCAAGACTCTGGTCAATCATCGCCTGGGCAACCGCATAAATCCGTTTTCCGCAGGACGCGGCGGCGCGTTCGCTGGCGATATAAAGAATATTTTTCCACAGTTTCTCATAGCGGTGATAGGCGAGCCCGTGAACGGTGTGCGCAACCAGGGGAATCCGCGCGG
Source organism: uncultured bacterium (assembly GCA_900548385.1). GTDB lineage: Bacteria > Verrucomicrobiota > Lentisphaeria > Victivallales > UBA1829 > UBA1829. The sequence continues at coordinate 10,251 of URKJ01000044.1, forward strand.
CTTTCGCCGCAAAACGCCCGATGATCCCCGCTTTGGAACTGTGCGTATGCACAACGTCATATTTTTCCGCTCGGAACAGCTTTTTCAAATGAATGTAAGCCTTGAAATCCGTCAGCGGCGAGAGTTCACGCACGAGATACGGACACTCCACGATCCGCAGTCCGGGACACGACACCCGTTTCAGCAGCTCCCCTTCCGGACCCGGCGACGGTCCGGTGACAAGCGTAACGTCGTGCCCCTCCTCCACCGCGCCCCGGCAGGAGAGCAGGGTATTTTCCTGCGCTCCGCCGACGATCATCCGGGTTATGACATGGCAGATCTTCATGACGGTTTACCGGTTGAACGCGCGTTTTGCAATATCGCTCCGGTACTGCATTCCCTGCCACGAAATTCTGGATGCCGCTTCGTAAGCGTTCTTCACAGCCTCTTCGATATTGCGTCCGCGCGCGGTCACTCCGAGGACCCGTCCGCCGTGATTAAGCAGTTTTCCGTCCTTCCGAACGGTTCCGGCATGATATACGATCGCTCCGCCCGCCTCCGCCGCTTCGATGCCGCTGATCTCGTGTCCCTTGTCCACCGAAACGGGATAACCGCCGGATGCAAGCACAATGCACACCGCCGGATCGGAAGACCACACAAGTTCCGCTTTGTCAAGCTCGCAGTTGGCGGTCTTGAGCAGAGTATCCGCAAGATCGCCGTCAAACCGGGTCAGCACCGCCTGAGTTTCAGGATCGCCGAACCGGACATTGAATTCCAGCACTTTCGGTCCGTTCTTCGTCACCATGATTCCCGCGTAAATGATTCCGCGGTAATCCAGTTTCTCCGCCTGAATGCCGCGCAGGAAATTGTCCAGCACGCTCTTCTGCACCTCGGCAAGCAGTTCGGGAGTGACCACCGGAGCGGGAGAATACGCCCCCATTCCGCCGGTATTCGGTCCCTTGTCGCCGTCAAGCTGACGCTTGTGATCCTGCGAACTGACCAGCGGAATGATGCTTTTCCCATCGGTAAGAGCAAGAATGGAAGCCTCTTCCCCCTCCAGCAGTTCTTCGATCACCACACGGTATCCCGCGTTGCCGAACGCTCCGGAGAAACACTCGCGGACTCCCGCGAGAGCCTCATCCTGATTGGAAGCGACGATCACGCCTTTCCCTGCGGCAAGCCCGTCGGCCTTCACCACCACGCCGCGTCCGGCGGAATATTCGGAACGTACATAGTTCTCCGCCGACTCCTGATCCGTAAACGACGCATACGCCGCCGTCGGAATGTTGTATTTCACCATGAATGCCTTGGAGAAATCCTTGCTGCCCTCCAACTGTGCGGCGGCTTTGGAGGGACCGAAAACCGGGATGCCTTTCGCACGGACCGCATCGGCGACGCCCTGGCAGAGCGGCGCTTCGGGCCCGATCACCACAAGCCCGACTTTTTTCTCCGCCGCAAACGCTGCGATGGATTCATTGTCGGACGGAATATCAACGCATTCCGCGATCTCCGCCATTCCCGGATTGCCGGGCGCACAGTAAATCTTCTCCGCAAGTTTGCTTTTTTTGAGTCCGTAGCAAATGGCGTGTTCGCGCCCGCCGCTTCCGATCAGCAGAATATCCATGAAAAACTCCTTCCGGTTGAATATTTCTTACCTGTAATAATTGTAATATATGTCACCAAAAAGATTTTTCAATGCCGCGGCAATCGTAAAAACTTGCTTTTCCGGTTTCTCTGAATTATATTATACGGTTATTTCAAAAAATTCAGGAATGGAAAAATGAACCGGCTTGATCAATCAGACGACGCGACCCGGAATGTTCCGGCGCAGCTCTTCCACCGTGCGGGAACACCACCACCGCCCTGTGCATGAAAACTGTCCGGACTCCATACGGTCCCGGACAACATCTTTGTCAACTTGCCAAATCCGGATGCAAACCGGAACGTACATTTTTTACACCTTGAAAGAATCACAGTTATGAAAAACAACAACTGCTGGGCGGTTCCCGCCGTACTGCTTGCCATGCTGAGCGTACAAGGCGGAGCTTCCATCGCAAAATATCTCTTTCCCCTCCTGGGGCCCGCAGGGACAAGCACCCTGCGCATCGGGCTGGCGGGAATTCTGCTTGCCGCAATCAACAGACCGGACATCCGGAAATTTTCCCGGAAAAACTGGATCATTTCCATTGTCTACGGACTCAGTATCGGCTTCATGAACCTGCTTTTCTACTACGGCATCCAGCGCATTCCCCTCGGACTCGGCGTCACTGTTGAGTTCATCGGCCCTCTCGCCCTCGCTCTCCTGACTTCCAGAAGACCGGCAGACTTTCTCTGGGCATTTCTTGCCGGAACGGGAATCGTCCTGATCGTCCCGTGGAACGGCGGAAGCATCGACCCGGTCGGCCTCCTCTTCGTCTTTGCAGCCGGGATTCTGTGGGCTCTCTACATTGTGGCAGGCAGACGGATCACCCGTGATATGAAAAGTTCGGATGCCGTAACTGCGGGGATGTGCATTGCCCTGCTCTTTATTCTGCCGTTCGGGCTTTTCAGCGGGGAACTCGACGGACTCACCCCGCATCTTCTGCTCGCCGGTCTGGGCGTTGCGGTTTTTTCCAGTGCGCTTCCGTTCACACTGGATTTGTTTTCCCTGAAACGAATCCCGCCCAAGACATTCAGTGTCCTCCAAAGTCTTCAACCCGCGTTCGGGGCGCTCTCCGGTCTGCTTTTTCTCGGAGAACGCCTCTCCATGACGCAATGGATCGCCATAGCATGTGTGATCCTCGCAAGTCTCGGCGCAACGCTGATTTCCTTCGGAAAGAACGGGGAGCCGCGGGAATAAATCCCCCGCGCTTACAGCCGCCTTTGCTGATGGAGACAGCTGCGGCGAAATGCCGGAACGTTCCTGACATTTCGCCGCAAACCGGTCTCCAATATTCCGCAGACCGGTTTTTTATAGCGATTTCATTAAACTTTCCCGGTTATGACTTTTTCTTTGGAAAGAGCCTGCTGGTAACTCCGGTAGGCGGACGGAGAACGCCCCGTGATATGCCGGAATTCCTCGGCAAAATAAAACTGATTGCAATAACCGAGACGGTAGGCGATCTCCTTGATACTCATATCGGGAACCTGAAGAAAATAGATTGCCCGTTCCATCTTGCGCGCAATCCGGTACTGCATCGGCGTCATGCCCGTATGCTTCTTGATCATGCGTATCAGATTCCCCTTGCTGATTCCTGTGAACTTTTCAAGATCGGCTATCGACAGTTTCCGTTCAAAATCCTGTTCCAGAAACGCCAGAATACGGGAGAGAAGAGAATGGGTGGGCGTTTTTTCCCGTTTTTCCTGAGCCTCCAGCGCCAGATCCGCCAGGAGCTCATAGCTTTTCCCCATCAGAACGGTGAATTCATTCCGGTCCACCGTATCGACGCGCTCTCCGATCGCTTTCAGTTTTTTCAGGAATGCCGCAAAGTCCTTCAAGCTGTACAGCGCGGTCCGGTTCAGATGCAGAGAGGAAAGAATGGAGGAAAGATGACAGCCTTTAATCTCCAGAACATATTTGTGCTGGTATCCCCACGACCGGAACAGATACGGCGTAAATTCCGGAACGAGCAGAACCTTTCCCGGAGACACCGTATATTTTTTCCCGCCGATTTCATAAATGCTTTCTCCCGATTCCAACGCAACCAGCATCAGGAAACTGACACCGGGAGAATCATACCATGCATTGGGCGCATTCCGGATCTGATCCTCGAAACAGAAAGGGTACAGCGGCAAATCCAAATTGAAATGGAGCAGCAGAAGGCGTCGGCAGTGGTACAGTTCGTTTCTGTAGTTGGGAGAAAGAATTGCGTTGGCTCTTTTCGTTTTCATTGCAGTCCTCCGTTGCGGATACTATAAACCGCACTCGCGGAAAATGCAATCCGGGGACTCTGTTCCTGTTTCCGATTTTTCTATTGAAAGAGCCTCTTTTACCGATATATTTTGTTACTATCCCGTATGCCTTGATAAATTTACCCGATTGACTCTTTTTGCGTTTTATGCTATAATTTAAAACCGAAGTCACTGGAATTTATACAGACCGGTAAAATGCAGTGAAGTGTTCTTCAATCTAAAAATAAAGGAAAAAACATGAAACTAGCTTTAGTGCTCGCAGCTGTTGCAGGGACAACGATTCTTGCCGCCGGAGAATTCCGCATTGACCTGATCTCCATGAAATCGAACATTGATCTAGAGATACGGGAAACATCGGGAAAATTTAAAATCATCGACTCTCCGTGGTACAAGGAAAAACGCAAACAGAGTATTGAAATCCGCGGAGAAACCTTCGATCAATGGAAAACTTACTCCATCACATTTGTCCCGGAAAAAAGCGGCGAGGTGCTTTTGAGAGTCAACGCACCTTATGTCAAACCCGGAGAGAAACCAAAGGTGTGCGCCTATGACAATTTCAAAGTGAAGGGCGCAGAGCTCAAAAACGGAGGATTTGAAGAGAAGATCCCCGCACACGGATGGATTCCCGGATGGGGAACGAAGGACGGACTGATGACCGGCAACGCGCCGGAAGGAAAGTTCTATATACACGCGACCAACCGGAAAGCCGTCAACCAGAATCTGAACTGCAGGGAAAATGTTCCCGTGACGGTCACTTTCATGGCGAAAAACGCGGTCTGGTGACGGATGGAGGTATCACATGACAGGAAATAGATTTCAAAAATTCATCCTTATAGAACTCCTGGTAACGATCGCGGTTATCGCGATCCTCGCATCTCTGTTTCTCCCCGCACTGAACAAAGCAAGGGAAAAAGCCAATGCCATCCTCTGTTCCGGCAATCTGAGGCAGACGGGAAGCGGTCTGATGATGTATGCCAATGACAGTGACGATTATCTGCCGAACCTACTCCAGGGACAGGACTGCACGTTCACCGATGCCGTCGCCCGCTATGTAAATTCGTCTTATGCCCTCAAAAGTTCTCCGTTCAACGGTTCCGGAGAATATGGATATTTTGCGAACTACGCGCCGGAACATTATATTTACTCGGCAAAATCCATCTTTGTCTGCCCGACAGCGGCGGCGAATCTGAGAGAACCGTTCACCGGAGCTCAGGGAGATTTTTTCATCTCGAACTATTCCGTGACACGCTGCGACAATAAGCCCGGCACCGCCTGCCGTCCTTACGCCTGGTGGCAGTATGACGGCCAGACCAACGAAAAGCCGAACGGAAGACGGATCAACAGCATCAAAGGCCGGTGTCTGGTCGGCGAACAGCGTTATTACAAATCAACCAATTCCATGACACGAAAAGTCAACATAACCAGAAATGGTTCCATCTATTGCTGGAGCACAGCATATCCGATCGACGATGCCTGGGCATCCGGCAACGTCCATACGGGCGGAGGTTCCGGAAACTGGCTTTACAAAGACGGTCATGTCGCCCATCACCGGTTCAACCCTCAAATCATTCACAAGTCCGGCTCCTCCAGCTATTTCATGGGGCTCTGACAGAAAGGTTTTCCTATGAAAAACTCGCTCATATTTCTACTTTTTTCGGCATCCGCGCTGCTGCTTGCCGAACCTGCCCGTGAAACAAAAGATTTTATTGCGGCTATTCAGCTCGGTCAACATCTGCTGGAACGGAAACTGGTTGCTCCGCATTTTTCCCCGATTCAGCGTCATTTTCCCTCTGCTGTGGAAAAAATCTCCGCAATGTCTCCGGAGAATGCACGGCGGGAGCTGGAAGCGTTCGAGGATATCATGCTTCAGCTCTCCACACGATGTACCGGACAGCCCTATTCTCCGAATATCGGTTGGGATACGAAAAAAAGACTGGAAGAGTATGAAAAGGATCTTCTTGAAACCCATGCGGACTGGAAAAACAACAGTGAAAGCCTTGCCCGCTTCGGACTGTACGCGGATGCGGAATTTGAATGGAGCCGTCTGCAGGCGATCCGCAAAGCGGCTCCACATCAGACGACTCTTCCGGTCGATCCGCGTTTCGACCGGGCGTTCTCATTCTACAAACAGGTTGCCGAGGAGCGGTTCCGGCTCGGCGGACAAATCATACTGTTTGAAAATGAACTTGACGCTTTGCTCCGCACGGCGGAGTTCCGCGAATCACTCGGCGGCGATAAAAAAGAACGATCCGTTTCCCCGATCCGTTCCCTGCTGAAACAGTGGAGAAATGCCTACAATCAGAAAAATTATCTCCGCTGTGCCGATCTGGAAAGGAAAACCGCAGAAAAGATCGCGACATTGAAAAAACAGGTGTTCGCATCCGGCGGGAAGACACCGGATCTCCGTCCGGGAACCAGTTTTCTGAGTACGGGAATTTTCGGATTCGGCGGAAACTGGCAGCCCCTCCTGAGTACCAATGTCCGGTACGGCAACCTTTATCTCTCCCACGAAAACGAGTTTCTTCCATATAAGAAATCCAAATTCGACTGGGAGGTTTCTTTCGATGCGGAAAATATGAACTGCTCCCGCTATGAATTGTCCGGAGGCTCGTGGACGTATGCAAAACGAAAAAACTTCTATAAAAATTCCATGACCGGAAAAGAGGAGATCATTGACGTCTACTGGAGTGCGCTTGCTCCCGGGGTTCTTTTCGATGCCCATGTGAAAGCCATTTCCGTTGTGGAGGGATCACTCGGCGTGCCTGTCGCTCCCGATGCCGTGGCGGGTATGTTTAACGGGCAGCTCCGGCTGATTTCCCGTGGTTCTTCCATCCCCGCAAAGCAAATGAGCGAAGGATGGCTCCTCCTGTTCTGGCGGGAAAACAATGCGCCGAAACTGCCTGTTCTTCTCTTCTTCGCGCATGCGCCGGATCAGCTTGAATGGGGCAGCGGAGGATTCCGCATCGCCCGGTCTCCGGAAGTCGGGAAATATGCGGCTGCCACTCTTTACGGAGCCGCCGCACAGGCTCCGGAGTTTGGAAAGCAATGGAAGACTCTTCCGGCGGATGTTCTGAAACAATGTCGTGCCGTGGCACGGCATCTGGCATTTTATCCGCTTGATGCGGATGAATTCTTTGCGTTTGAAAACAACGGAAAAGTCCGGATTTGGAATAAAATCCGGAAAGCGGTACGTCTTGATGGTGAATGGAATACGAAAGTTCCCGCTTATGTTCCGTTCCCGCCGGCTTACACGCTGACGGGGGACATCCGTCCGGATCAGGCGCTTTCCGAACCGCTGATGGCAACCCGTTTCGGGTTCTACCGCACGGTCCCCGGAGAGGTTATCAGTTATTCGCTTTCCGCGCCCGATCTTCTGGAACGCTTTGTCCTCAAACCGCTCTCCGGTGAGGAACGTTACATCAAACAGCTCAATGATACGGTTCTTGCGCACAAAGGGGGCAACGCCTGGGATAATTTTGTCCGGGATTACCGTTCCGGTCACGTTCTCGAACTCGCCGCCGGATTCTGTATGCTCGACAGAGAAGCAAAGGAGGTTCTGGACCAGCAGCGTCTTCCCGGCCAGCGGGAGTTTTCGATCACAGGCGAAATGAGCATCAACGGGGCCAGAGAACTCGGAGCAAGAGCCCGACTGCCGGATTTTCTGGTCGATCCGAATACCGGCCGCTCCGCATTCCCGGGAGGATGGCGCGGACGCAATCAGGGCGGAGAAGGAAGCGGACGCGGAGATATGACGCTTTTCAATCAGCTCCCGCTTTTCCACGCCTATGGACAGGCTGTTCTGTTCGGTCGCTGGGACTTGGTTGAACGCTACTGGCCCCGGCTCAAAGAACTGTACAGTGCCGTTGATTTCAATCAGCCGTGGCAGACACCGGGCATGAATACGCTGACCAGCGGAGTGATTCTTTACGGAGATATGTACGGGGACGGCTTCCGTTGTTACAATCTCATGTACCGGCTCGCCCGTGGAATGGGCGATTCCGAACTCGCGGACCGCGCCCGTTATCTGGCGGCAAAGCAGACTGCAACAACGATTAATTTCCTTACTCCGAATGTGATTGCCTACAATGCGCACGTCAAGAATATTCCGGAGGCATCCGCTCCGGATTCCGCAATCGGACAACTTGGAATCTCCCAGTACGGGTTCCGCACAGCGCCCTGGAAACCCTATACGAAAGATGCCTGGAACGCCCCGTTCCAGACAATCGGATGCACGAACGATTACCCGTTCTACGGTATCCTGCTGCGCTACTGCTTTCCCGATTCAAAGCTCTGGCTTGATACATTCGCAAAGGAGATCCCCGAATGGAACAGCCCGGCCTATCTCTATGAACAGCGCGGAGAACGCCGCAGCAACGCGTGGAATTATCTGAAATACATGGCGCTTTCCAGCCGCGACCGTCAGACAGTCCGCGACCTCTACGAAAAGGCCTTCCCCGCGAATTACTCGAAAACCAAGCCGCTGTTTCACTTCAAGGGTAAAGAATGGGAAAAACTCTATAAACGTCTTCATCAGGCCGAATGGTTTCAGCGGTGCAATGTGCTGCCGCATATCATCGGGCAGAACGATCCGGTCTGGATCGGCGATTTTGGCCGCTCCTCCCTCGTTTCCGGCATCTACGACCGGGAAAAACGGATCGCGCGGATCGAACTGTCCTCCAACCGTCCGGATATGCTGACCGTCGTTTCGATGATCAAGCCGGCCCGCATTCTCCGGAACGGAAAACCGGTCGGAATCCGGCGCAGTGACTGGGAATGCGCATATGAAATCCAGCTTCCCCCGGGAAACAATACCGTCGAGCTTTTCCTGCCGGAATTCCGAGTCAAAGAGTTTCCCTTCCCGAAAAAGGGGAAACCATCGCCCGTACAGAATCTGCCGAAAGCTCCCGCACCGCAGAAACTTCAGCGTACGGCGACCCTGCCCTCCGAATTCAGAGTCGGACCGGTGACAGCGCTGGACCTGTCTCCGTTCTGCAACCTCGGTTTTTCCGACTCGCCCGAAAACATGATCAGCAAAGAGTACTGGCTCTTCCCGCAGAAAGATGTGATCCGCGGAGTACCGTTCTCCTTTGTGAATCCGGTCTCCAACGGAGGAAAAAGCATGATCGCACTTCAGGGACGTTATCGGAAAACGCTTCCGGCACAAGTCCGTTCCATTCCGGTAAACAAAGTCCCCAAACGGATCTTTTTCCTGCATGGGATGTGTTACAATGCGGACAATGGAAAAGTTATGGTCTATCGTCTGAACTTTGCCGACGGGCAAACCAGGGAAATTGAAATCTACGCCGGAATCGGAACTGGCGAATGGAAGGTCGCTCCCGGAGGCGGGAATCTCGCGGAAGTTCCCTCCGCGCTGACAGGAAAGATTTATCCCCCCGCCAAAAGCGGACAGTGGGGCGAAGGAGCCGGTGGATACGTTTATGTCTGGACCAATGACGTCCGCACACTCGGCGTGACCAATCAGGATGTTGATCAGCGCAGTCTCGCCACGCTGAAATCAATAGATTTGATCTCCGCAGGACGGGCGGTTCCGATTGTTTTCGCCATCACGGTGGAAGAATAACGGACCCGGATCCGGCGGAAAAACGAAGGAGCATTAAAATGGGTAAGTTGAAAACATCAGTCCGGCTTTTCGGCGGAGTTCCGGCCATTCATGTGAATGGAGTTCCCGTAACCGGGCTGATGCACTGGAACAGAAACATGCAGGCGGAGGATGTCCGGCTTTTTGCAGAAAGCGGAATCCGGTTCTTTTCGTTCATCGGCAATCTTGACCTGGGCGACGGAACTCCGACAGAGGACGGAATCCGGGCAGGGTTCCGGACCATGACAGCCGAATTCATCAATGCCACGATGGACGCCATTCTGAAAGAATGCCCGGAGGCCCTTGTCATTCCCCGTTTCCGTCTTCAGGCATCGGACGGATGGAAAAGCCGTCATCCGGGATCGCTCATGCGTTATTACAATCTGGAAAAACATGCCTTTGAAGACGGCGATATGGTTTCCCTCGGAAATGACGTCTGGATCACCGACGCTTTGGAAGCGCTCCGCAATTCCGTCCGGTTCTGCGAACGGCAATGGGGCGAACATATTCCCGGTTATCATTCCGGATTCGGCCACTGCGCGGAACACGTCTGGTACTGGGGAGCCAAAATCGCGGACTACCATCCGTCAATGCTGCCGCACTTCCGGCGCTGGCTGGCAGACCGCTATCAAACTGATTCCGCCCTCCGCAACGCATGGAATGATCCGTCCGCGACATTGGAAACAGCCGGAATGGCAGAACCGGAACGCTTCTGCAACTTCAATCCATCCGCCGGAAGTCTCCTGAATCCGGCAGCGGAACAGCAGCTGATCGATCAGCTGCGTTTCTCTTCGGAATTCATGGCGGGGCTCGTGACAAAACAGGCAGAATGCGTAAAACAAACCCTCGCGGAACTCGGTTCGGAAAAAATATTCGGCGCATTCTACGGCTATGCGAATCTTCCGGCGAACAGCATTTCGCATTACGCTTGCGGACAGGATGCCCACGGAATCGTTCTGAGATGCCGCGAGCTGGATTATCTTTCGGCTCCGGTCGGATACTCGGCACGTCAGCCGGGAGGCGTGAGCACGGCTCAGATTCTGCCGGCGTCGGTGGAGCTCGCCGGGAAACTCTATTTTGCCGAAGACGACACCGGAACTCACCGTTCCACGAAACCGCACAACGTTCTTCCGGAAAATGCGGAACAGTCCATTCAAATGATGACGCGCGGTTTTCTGGATGTCTGGCGCAGCGGGGGAACCCAATGGTTCATGGATCTCTTCGGAGAAGGAACCTTTCGCGATCCGCTCCTGATGGACAATGTCCGGAAACTAGCCTCCTTCGCGGAACGTCATCTTGCGGATAAGGAAAGCACGGCGGAAATCGCAGTGTTCCTTTCCGATGCCAGCCTCTCCTGTTCCAAGACCTTTCAGTTTCTGACAGGCTCCCTGATTGAACAGCAGCTGAACGAAATCGCCGCAATCGGAACGGGTTTCGATATCTTCCGGCTTGAAGACCTTCCGGAACTGGTACGCGGAAAACGGCTGAAACAGTACCGCTTCGCCATCGTGCTGAACGCTCACGTTCTGGACGACGGTTTACGGGATCTGGTGGAATGCGAACTGAAAAAGGAAGGACGGACCATTCTTTGGTTCCATGCCCCCGGCATCGTCCGGAACGGACGGTTCGACGTTGAAGGATGCAATGCTCTGACAGGCATTCACTGCGTAATGTCAGAAGGACAGCGTTCATCGCTGATCACCGAAGTTCTGATCGACGGTCAGCGGTTCAGTTACGGGACTCCGCGCAACATCAATCCGCGTCTCTGCGGAGCCGATCCGGCGGGAAAGGCTCTCGGCTGGATCGTCGAAGGATCGTGGATTCCATTCCGAAAGGGCGCAAACGGAGCCATGCTCATCGAAAAGAAATTTCCGGAATGGACTTCCATCTGGAGTTCATCTCCGAATATGCCGTCCGGTTTGCTGTCCCGGTTTGCAGAACGCGCCGGAGTACACCTCTACTCCTCCCGCGGAGATCAGGTGTTTCCGTCGAAGAACTGGATCGCGGTTCACTGCAAGTGGGATGACGTTCTGGAGCTCCGTCTCCCGGAGCCGGGCACCTGGCGCGACGCGTTCACCAACAAGATCCTGATTGAAAACTCCGACCGTCTCCGTCTGAAAACGCACCGGGGGAAAAACGTGGTGCTCGAACGGGTCGATCCGCGTCCGAATCCGGAAAACGGCAAATAAACGTCTTTTAGAAACGCATTGTTCTGCGGGAAACGCGTCAGTCCACACGGATTTCCCGTGCGGACTGACACCCGCGGCGGATCTTATTCCTGCCGCCGGATTGCGTTGCGGACGGCAAGCGTCCGTTCCGCAAGCGTTCTCATCCGGCAAGTGTTCTCGCCGATGAACTGCGGCACGATCGTATCATTCAGCCGCCCGGCAAGACGGCTCTCCGGATTGACGATCCCCGTGATGGAGCCGACCGTGGCGCCGGTGCAGTCGGTATCCATTCCGCCCATCACGGCAAGCGCGGTATTACGGTCGATCGTCATGTTCCCGTACAGCAGAGCCATAACGACGATTTGCAGATTGTTGATCGCATGAACACTGCTCATTCCCGCATAACGGGCGTCAACACGGTCCATGAACGATTCCCACGTCGGACACTCCTTCCGCCATGCAAGCGAGAGACGCACGGCTTCGGCGAATCGACAGTTCACGGGAATTTCGGAAAGTCCGATCTCAATCAGACGGACCGGATCGGATTCCGCAAACGCGGCACTGATCACCGCCGCAGTGAACATCTCCGCGTAAATTCCATTCTTCGTATGGGTCCAGCATGCGTCGCGGTATGCGAATTCCGCAGCGAGTTCCGGATTGCCGGGAACGGCGTAGCCCCAGAAATCCGCCCGGATCGCGGCGCCGATCCATTCGCGGTACGGATTGTTGTAACGGCGCGTGAACGCCGGAGTCGCCGCGATATGAAGCTCTCGGTAAAAACGCGGACAGCGCATGTTGTAATTCAGAATCGCCTGCGTTTCCGCCGTGCAGATCGCGCTGTAAGGCAGACGCGCATTCCAACAGTCGGCAACGTCATTCCACTGGAACTCCGCCCCTTTCTCCTCCATCACCCGGAGACCGATCAGCGTATAATGAATATCGTCATCCGGTTCCATATACTGAATATGTTCCCGGCGGGACTTCGGACACCAGTCGTCTTTTCCGGTACAGCGGAAATAATCGTTCAGCTCCCATTCTCCCTGAGCCGTCAGCAGTTCTTTAATCCACGCACGCGGTTTCGCCTCCACCGGCTTTCCGAGCGCACAGCCGACGCTGCGCCCGCGCCACGCACCGTGATACCGTTCCAGAAGTTCCGAATCGGAAAGGCGGACTTCCAGCCGGCGCGGACCTTCCGGACGCAGACGGCGGATCTCGTCAAGCTCATCCGGCTCCTCATACGCCCAGCCGGCACGGACCGGTAGATCGTCGAGTTTTTTGTAAATGTCCGCAATCCGTTCCGACCACTTGTCCGCTTCAGGATGAAGCATCGCCACATCGCGTTTCACGGACTCCGGAACAACATACCCCTCCTCTTCAAGCTGAACCAGTTCGCTGCGGAGGTTTGCAAGCGGGTGATCCCAACCGGAAATCATCATTTTTTTGTCTCCTTTTCTTGTCTTTTCCAAGGTTTCGGGTATAGTATAACCGTTTATTTTAAGAATTTCCACGCAAAAAAAGACAGAAACCATGCAGAATCAACCAAAATATACCTTGCAGTCCGCCCCGCTCCACTTTCAGGGGAAACGTCCGCTGTACATGCACGACGACGCCCGTCATCCATCGCGGGAGATCGTTTATCTGCACCGCCACGACTGCATGGAACTGGGATTCTGCGTGGAAGGGGAAGGCGTTTTCGCGGTCGAGGGAAAACTCCTGAACTTCAAAGCGGGAGATCTTTCCCTGATCGGTCCCGCGGAAGCGCATCTGGCGGGCAGCTCCCCCGGCACGACGTCCCACTGGATCTGGTTCTATCTTGATTTTGAAAAACTGCTTCTGCCGCACTTTCCGGAACTGGACCTCAGTTTTCTCGCCCGTCTTCACGGTCCCCGGTTCGGCAATATTCTGGACGGTTCGGTTTATCCGTGGGTGCGCACTCTCCCGGAAGCTCTTTTCCGGGCGGAAAGAGAAGAGGAACAGACCGCATGGATCCTTTTGATCGCCCTCCGGCTGAAAGACGCATTCGACCGTTTTCAGCCGGAAAGCGCGGAAGCGCGGGAAGTCGGAGAATTCGAACGGATCGCAAAAGCCGTCACCTACTTCGGGCGCCACTACGCCGAACGGGTCTCTGTCGCCGCCGTTGCGCGCCTGTGCGGAATGAGCATGACGAATTTCCGCCGTATCTTCAAACAGGAGACCGGCGTTTCTCCGCAGGACTACCTGAACCGTCTGCGGATCTGCATGGCGAAAACGGAACTGCGGTCCGGCAAATACCGGATTTCCGAGATTGCCTCGCGCTGCGGTTTCCCGTCCCTCTCCGGATTCAACCGGCAGTTCCGGAAGCAGACGGGGTGCGCCCCCCGTGATTTCAGTCGCTGATAATACGGTCAAAATCTGCGCGGGTTCCCAGACGGAACAATCCCGAACGGTCAAATTTGCTCCGGTCCGCAAGCAGATACCGCTGTTTGGCGACTTCCAGAACTTTCAGCAGCAGCGACGAATGATATTCATGATTGGTCGTAACCAGGTCGCCGTCGATCCCGAATGCGGAAATAAACGCTTTGGAAACCGAAAGACGCTCCAGTTCGCGGATCGCAGCCTGTCCGAGAAATGCGTTCAGCTGAAGATCGAAAGTTCCGCCAAGTGAAATCAGCACATAATGCGGCGGGAATTTGTGAAAATTCTGAATGATCATCGCCGAATTCGTCACGATCGTCAGATTGGAAAATGAAGATTCCAGCAGACGTTCCGCAAGGAAAAACACGGTTGTGGAAGAATCAAGAAAAATGATATCCCCCTCCGAAATCTCCCGCATCGCAAGTTCGGAAATCTTCCGTTTGAATTTCTGGTTCCAGTTGATGCGCTCCTGAAACGTGGAGGAAAGAACCGTCATCCGGTCCGCGGCATCCACCGGGTCAATATATGCCACCCCGCCGTGCACTTTGCGGACCTGATTATTCCGGACAAGACTCGTAATATCCCGGTGTATCGTTGCCGGAGAAACATTGAAATGCTCCATCAATTCGTTGACCGAACAATATTTTTTCTGTTTCAGGTAATCAATAATCGCAAAGGTTCGCAAATTTTTCATCTTCCGGGTTCCCAAAATTGTCGTTTCCAACAGATACTATACCGCTGAAAACGATTTCTTCAAATGAGAAGAAATGAGATTTTTTGAAAAATTTGAGAGAGTCGATGAAATTGTTCCGTTGTTTCTGTCTTTCTGCAGAGATTTCCATCGGCGGCGGGAAACAAACTGCCTGCCGGAATCCGGAAGGGAGCAGGAACGATCAGCTGCCGTATCTTTTCATTTGCTCCAGAAAATCCCCCTTGTGCAATCCATTCCCGACTTTTCGCATTTTATATTTGATAATCCGCGGAAACGGCTGTATATTTCCACCCAACACAACCAAGGGGAGTTCTGTATCAATGAATCTGAAAAAACTGTTGCTTCTGATCCCGCTGTCCGGGAGTCTGCTTGTGCTGACCTCCTGCGGGGATTATATCGGCAAGGAAAAAAGCCATCCGTTCTTTGTCAAGGCGGAAACCAGCAGGAATGCAGGCAATTACAAGGAAGCCGCTCAATATTTTGAAGAATTCCTCAATGTCTGTCCGCGTTCCCCCGTCGTGCATTATGAACTGGGATCGCTTTACACCGACCACCTGAACGATCCGTATAAGGCGGTGTATCATTATCAGCGTTATCTGGAACTTGACCGCACATCTCCGGACGCGGAAAATATCCGCAAGTTCATCGACGGTTCCAAACGCCGGATTTTTGAACAGCTCTCCACGCAGTTCGAGTCGGCTGATACCGCCCGCGCCTATGAGGAAGCGGAAAAGACCAGAAAACTGCTGGATCAGTATGTCGCATACAGCAAAAAGCTCCGTGCACAGAACGACACTCTCCGTTCTCAGAACGATGAAATGCGCAAACGCATCGAATCCTTTGGCAAAGAGAGCGAAAAATTCAAACAAACCGTAAAAGAGCTTCAGAAAAAAGCGCAGGAAGCACAGCAGCTCTCCTCACAGGAACCGGTAAGGCAGACTGCCGCCCCGGAACAGCCGGAAAAGCAGGATCCCGGAAAGACGAACCCCGCTGCACCGGCGGAAATCAATCCGAATCAGGCTCTTCCCAAAGATCCCGGCGACGAATGGGAAAATGCTAAAGTTGCCGCCCAAAGCCCTAATTCCGCCGCAGGAGAACAGAAAACGGAAACGGAAAAACAGCCTGTCAAGCCCGTACAGCCACCGCCGTCCAGACAGGAGCTTCGCCGTCATACGGTACAGAAAGGCGATACACTGTCCGGAATCGCCAGAAAATATTATGGAAAAAGTTCCGCATTCCGATTGATCCGGAATGCGAACAAGGATGTTTTAAAAGGAAAAGATCAGTTGCAGATCGGACAGATTCTCGTCATTCCGCCCGATCCCGCAACAGGAGAGAAAAAACCATGAAATTGCCGTTTTTCACGCTCTGCACAGCCGCCGTCCTGCTTTCCGGCTGTTTCAGCGTCAATCTGCCGAAGCAGGAGATCCGGGAAACGAAAACGTACGATATTTCCCGCACCGCCACGGATACGTTTCCGTTCCGGGTCGAAATTCTGCCGTTCCGCTCCGATTCCCCGGCAAAATTTAAAATGCTCCACCGCAGCGGAACCCGGTTGGTCATAGACGAATACAGCAAATGGGCGCAGACGCCGTCCCGGATCATGACGCAGAATTTCCGGTCGGCGTTCCGGTCCGCCGCAAAACAGGATCCCGCATTCAAACTGTCCGGCAACATCCTCTCTTTTGAACTGGACGAACCGTCCCGCTCGGCAGTTCTCTCCACCGCATATACGGTTTCGGCTCTGGATGGAAAGGAACCGCTGTTTTCCAGCACCCTCACAAACCGGATTCCCGTGGAAGAGCTCTCCGCCGATGCGTTCGCCCGTGCAATGGAACAAGCCGTCTCCATGCAGATTGCCGACATCAAAAAACGGATTCTTGATTCGGTGAAACCGCAATGAAACATACAATTCTGATCGCAGAACATGCCATTGCGGAGCGGGTTGCCGCACTCGCCGAACAGATCAATCAGGACTATGAGGGCCGGGAACTGGTTGTCATCGCGGTCACCAACGGAGCCCTGATCTTCGCCGCCGATCTCTTCCGCAAACTGCGCACCACGACCTATCTGGACACCGTCAAAGCCTCGTCCTATAAATCCGCCCGGCGCGGAGAACTCACGATCAAGGAGAACTTCAATATATCTCTCTCGGGGCGCCACGTTCTGCTGCTGGACGACATTCTGGACTCCTCCGTCACTCTCCGGGAAATCATGGAGCATATCCGCACACTGAAACCGGCATCCCTGCGCACCTGCGTTCTGCTGGACAAACCCGCCGGGCGCACCAACGGTTTTCTGGCGGATTACGTCGGCTTCACCATTCCCGACAAGTACGTCTACGGCTACGGCATGGACGACGAAGCCGGGCTTCTGCGGAACTGTCCCTATATCGGCGCGAAAGAGGAATAACGCCGCATGCTTCTGCTTCTTCAGATCGCGGCATTCTGCCAGCTTCTGTTTCTTCCCGGTCTGCTGATCCTGCAGGCGCTCCGGTACCGTCCGGCGCCCGCCCTTGCGCTGCTGCTGGCGGTTCCGCTGAGCGGACTGTTCAATTATCTGATGGTTCTGCTGCTCTATCCCGCCGGACTGTTCACCCGGGAAGCCGTACTCTCCGTTTTCCTTCTGGAAACCGGGCTTCTCATTGGAACCGTGTACCGGAACTGGAAGCCGCTCCGCCCGGCTCCGCTTCATCTGCCGCCGCTTCAAGCCGCCGCACTGCTCCTTGCCGGGATAACGATCCTGATCCAGCTGGGATTCGCAATCCGCAATACCGGTTCGATCTTCCTCACCTGGGATTCCCTGCTTTCCTGGAACCGCTGGGCGACCGCATGGGCGGATGGAACGTTTCAGGCACAGCGGACTTCCGGTTATCCGCAGCTGATCCCCTGCAACTGGGCTGTCGCATACAAACTTATCGGCGAACCGCTGAACTTCGTCCCGAAAGGGATCGCTGTGCTGTGTCCGGCGTTGATCTCCCTGCTCCTGACTGTAATCGCAAGGCAGAGAAATCAGTATGCGATCTGTCTGGCGGTTCCTCTGACTGCCTGGTTCTTCCACAATACCGACCCGCTCGCAGGCGGCGGCGAAGCCGATTTCATGATCGCGTTCTACTGTTTCTCCTCCATCGGCTTCCTGATCCTCAATCTCAAAGAGCGGAACCGGAAACTGACGCTCTGCGCAGGGTTGACCGCAATCTGCGCGGCATCTGCAAAACAGTCCGGTCTTGTATTCCTGATCCTGATCCCGATTCTTGTATACGCCTGGAACATACTCCGCGGCGGGGAATTCCGGCGCGCGCTCGGCGTCTATGCGGTTCTTGCATTCCTGACCGTTTCCCCGTACTATCTTTACTTTGCAGCCCGCGCGGGAAACGGGGAAGAATGCTCCAAATTCCAAACCGTCACCCGCGATATTTACGGAACCAGAAGCCGCCCGGAAATCGCCGCTTCCGCCTGGAAAGTCTTTCTCTGCAAACTCGCGGCAGGAATCCCGACCGACAGCGTCCGTCATGCCCGCACTGATTTTTCCAATGGTTTCCTGCGCGGGATTGCCGCGCTTTACGCGGACCGTCTCCCCGTCATGGCGGCAGGAACGTTTCTGGCTCTGCTGGTTCTGATCTTCGCCGCAGGAATTCCGGTCTGGAGCAGATTGTTCTATGCGTTCGCACTTCCATACACTCTCATCTGGATGCTGTTTTACAGTTATGATCTCCGCAATCTGATGCCGGTCCAACCGCTCCTTGCATGCGGCTGTTCGTTTGCCATTGTCCGGCTCTGGAACCGCAAACTGTTCCGTCCGGCTCTGATCGCCGTTCCGCTTGCCGGAATCCTTCTTACCGCGGGACAGCTTGACTTCCGGCGGATCCAGCAGGAACAGCGAATCAGAATCGGCTCCCCCGGACTGAACCGCGAACTGGAAAACTGCAAACAGCAGATGCCGTGCGCAACCGATTACCAGTTTCTTGAATTCATTCCCGGATTCGGTCCCGGTTCGTTCGTTTTTGTGGAATATTCCCTGGGCAGCCAGCTGTCCCGTCATACGGACGCCGCCGGAAAAGCGGCGGTCCGTTCATTCCTCGTTCCCGACTATGCGGCGAAAGAATTTCACGAAGATCTCTCCCGGCGCTTGAAAAACGGCGAAATACAGCTAATGTTCCGCAAATACGGTTATCGTTTTTACAAAAAGACTGAAGAATGAATCTATCGCAAACAGCTATTCTGATCCCGGCGTACAACCCGGATGAACGTCTCACCGGACTCGTCCGCGAACTCGCAGACCACGGATTCGCCACCATCGCAGTCGTCAACGACGGCAGTACAACGGAAGCCGCCATACATGTATTTGACGAACTCGAACAGGAGAAACGGTGCATCGTTCTCTCCCATGCCCTGAACATGGGGAAAGGCGCGGCGCTCAAACTCGGACTTGACTGCATCTA
This sequence comes from uncultured bacterium, assembly GCA_900548385.1. Lineage (GTDB taxonomy): Bacteria > Verrucomicrobiota > Lentisphaeria > Victivallales > UBA1829 > UBA1829. The sequence goes on from URKJ01000044.1 coordinate 29,435, forward strand.
TTCCCGTTATCCGCAATGCCCCGGCGTCATCACCGTGGATGCGGACGGGCAGCACTGCATTGCCGACATTCTCAATGTTGCGCGCGAACGGCTGGAACACCCGGACGCTCTGATTCTCGGCACCCGCAGTTTCGACGGATCCGGGATTCCGTTCCGCAGCCGGATCGGAAACAGAATGACCCGTTTCCTGATGCGTCTTTTCCTCGGAATCGCGATCGGGGATACGCAGACCGGACTACGCGCAATTCCGCGCCGTCTGATCCCCGAACTGCTGAATCTTGCATCGAACCGGTATGAATTTGAACTGGAAATGCTCATTCTTGCCAAACATCGCGGCGTTCCCATCCGGGAAACGCCAATCCGCACGATCTATCTGAACGGCAATGAATCATCGCATTTCAACCCGCTGACAGATTCCGTCAAAATTTATTTTGTGCTCTTCCGTTATATTCTCTCCTCGATTGCAACGGCGCTGTTCGATTATCTGGTCTTTCTGCTGGCTCTGCCGCTGACCGGCGGAAGCATTCTGCTCTCCACCTATCTCTCCCGTGCGGCGGCTCTCTGCATCAACTACACGCTGGTGCGCAATCTGGTGTTTGATTCCCGTGCGGCACTGCGGCGGACCTTCCCGCTCTATCTGCTGCTGGTCTGTGTTTCCGGATTTCTCTCCGCAATGATCGTAATGGGGCTGAAATCAGCGGTCGGACTCGATGAACGTCTCGGAAAACTCCTTGCGGAAACGGTTCTTTACCTCATCAACTTCCTGATTCAGCGGGATTTCATATTCCGCAGTCCGGAATCGCTCCGGGAACCGGGAACAACCGATTGGAACCGCTACTATTCCGCCCCCGCCGCCACCGCCGGATACGCGCGCGGAATCGTCGCCGGGAAACTCATGGAAATGCTCCGGAAATTCCGGCCGTCGGAACGCTTCACGCTTGCGGAACTCGGCGGCGGCAACAGCTGTTTCTTCGACCGGATCGAAAAAGAGTTTCTGCCGCTCCGGTATACGGTCTACGACAGCAACGCCCTCGGCATCCGGAAATTCCGGGAACGGACCGGACAACGCCCCGATATCTCCATCCGGGAACTTGATCTGCTGACCTGCAATCCGGAAAACGAAGAAAAATCGGATATTGTCCTCAGTGTCGGGCTGATCGAACACTTCATGCCGGAAAACACAGCCCGGATGATCCGGCGGCATTTTGAACTCGCGAAGGACGGCGGCATCGTGATCCTCTTCTTTCCGACCCCGACCTTTCTCTACCGCACGACCCGTTCCCTTGCGGAGCTGCTGCGCGTCTGGATCTTTCACGACGAACGCCCGCTGGACGCCGCCGAAGTCGAAGCCGCCATTGCCCCGCACGGGACAATTCTTCATAAAGAGATCATCTGGAACAATTTCCTGACCCAGCAGATCATCATTGCCAGAAAGAACCGATCATGAACGATACATTGACCATTTACGAAACATTTTCCAGTATTCAAGGCGAATCCACCCACGCCGGACGGCTCTGCTTCTTCATCCGACTCGCAGGCTGCAATCTGCGCTGTTCCTATTGCGACACCCGGAAAGCGCAGACCGTCTCCTCCGGCAGAATCCGCTCTCTTGACGAACTCGTCGATGAAGCGGAACGATCCGGACTCCGCCTGATTGAAATCACCGGCGGGGAACCGATGCTCCAGCCGGCGACGCCGGAACTCTGCCGCCGTCTGCTTGAACGCGGCTTTGAAGTGCTGATGGAGACAAACGGCAGCGTGGATCTTTCCGCCGTCCCGCGGGGAGTCCGCCGGATCATCGACTGGAAAACTCCGTTTTCCGGCGAATCGGAAAAAATGTTCGACGGCAATTTTCTCAATCTCCGTCCCGGCGATGAAGTCAAATTCGTGATCGCCGGACGGAATGACTACGACGCCGCGCTTGAGGTAATCCGCCGTTTCCGGATCGCGGAACACGCCACGATCCTGTTCGCTCCGGTTTTCGGAAAAATCGAACCGCGCACCCTCGTGGAATGGATGCTTGCCGACCGCGTTCCCGCCCGTCTGAACCTTCAGCTGCACAAAGTCATCTGGACCCCGGATGCCGAAGGCGTGTAATTCGGAAACGGCAGGATCCCCGATAATCAGCCACCGGTCACGCCATGCGAATCACGGAGTTTCCGGAGAACGTTCACGGTATCCAGTTCGGGACTGTAGGTCTCAAGAGCACGCCTCCAGAACTCCGCCGCCTTTTTCCGGTCGCCAAGCGCGGAATGAATATCTCCGGCATGATCAAGGATCACCGGATCGACAGGCGACGGTGAAGCGGCAAGCGCTTTCCCGATATATTCCAGCGCTTTTCCGTATTCTTTCCGGCGGTACAGCGCCCATGCCATACTGTCAAGAATCGCCGGATTGCCGGGCTCGGACTTCAAGGCGGATTCCAGCAGTTCCAGCGCTTTATCGAGCTTGACTCCCCGTTCGGCATAGAGATAACCGAGAAAATTCAGCAGCTCCGGATTCTCCGGGTCCTCCGCGATCATCGGAAGAAGAATCTTTTCCGCAACGTCGAGCCGCTTTGCCTTATCCGCCACCATCGCGGTCTGCATCCGGAAACCGGTACGCTTTTCCGCATCGGGCCATTTCTGCTTCCGCTCATATTTCAGCATATCCTCCAGCGCCGCCCCGTACTGCCCGTTTTTCTGCTCCGCAACCGCTTTCAGGTAAAGGAGCTCCGGAAGCGGATCGGGAATCGCGGCAATGATACCGGGAACCTGCGCATAGTCTTCCGCCATCCAGGCCGCCAGAGCATACTGCGTCAGCGATTTGACATCGCGCGGAAACCGTTTGTAGTGCTCCGCAAACGCAGCCTGCGCTTCTCTGGCATTGCCTGAACGGAGAAGCGAAAACGCATGCAGATAACTTTCCACCTGCACCCGCCCGCCATCCAAAGCCCGGACCCGCGCCCATGCACGGGCGGCATTCGCATACTGCTTGTTTGAATAATAAAACGCCGCAAGACGACGCAGTGCGGAAAGACTGTCCGGATCCGCAAACAACGGACGGGTAAGAATCAGCAGTGAATAATCGGTTTTGCCTTCCTGTCCGAAAATCGCAGTGGACATCTGGAACTCATCCGGGTCCACCTCCGTTTCCGGCGCGGAAAGCAGACGGATAAACTCCTGCGACACCTCTTCAAACTTACGGGAAAATCTTTCTTTGTCGCTCTCCGTCAGGAAACCGATCAACGGAAGCTTCTCATCGGAAGCGTTTTTCTGCGCTTCCAGATAAATCCCCATCGCAGTCTGGAGCGCTTTGAGACGGCGTTTTTCCGGGATCTGTTTCAGAACGCCGTCAATCGTTTTTTCCGCTTCATCAAACCGTTTTTGCGACGTATACAACAATGCCTGAAGCAGACGGATGGAGAACAGACGTTCCATTTCCATGGAGTCCGCCGGCAGAGACTCGTCCTCATTTTCCCGGATCGCTTCGATCAGTTCAAGCGCAAGACGCTTCCGCTCTTCATCGCCTTTCGCACCGGGATTCCGGGCAAGATGCGATACAAGCAGGAAATTCAAACGCTCATTTTCCGGATGTTTCTTCGCAAACTCCGCAAGGCGTTTCAAGCGGTCAGGCAGTCCGGTGCGCGGATCCGCAAGATCAGCAGCAAGCAGAGCGATCAGCTCTTCCGAACGCGGATCCTTCTCCACTGCCAGATACAACCGGTCCAGCAATGCGGCATCCGGCTGACGGGGCGTCTTCCCGCGCGTGGCGATCACTCCATTGATGAATGCGGAAAACTCCGCCATGGCGGCGGCTCTCTCCGCCGCGGAACCGGACAGCACAACCGGTTCGGAGCGCAAAGGCTCGCGCGGCCCCGCATCCGGTTGAATATCGTATCCGGAAAGAAGGATTGCGGAAAAAAAGAGAAGAAAAACGGTTATACGCATATCAAATCCCCCTGCCGATAAAGAAAAAGGACGTGACACTCTGATCACGTCCCTGAATCACAATGAACTTATTTGTTCTTGTGGCGCATCGCCTTCAGCATTTTTCTGCGCTTATGCTGAGCGATCTTTCTGCGACGCTTCTTTCTGAGGTTTCCCATATCGACTCTCTTTTCGTTTTAGGTTTTCCAAAAAGGCTAATGCGAAAATGTACCATATTATCCGCAAAATGCAAATTTTTTTTCCGTTTTTTCCGCAAAATGTTTAAACTCCGGAGGAATCAATCATGCCGCCGCGCTTACCGATAATGTAGTTGCAGACATTGTCGCCGGTCACATTGCAGGCGGTTTCAAACATATCCAGCAACGGATTGATGCCGATCGCCAGCGCCACCACCATCGCGGTCTGCACCTCGTTCAGCCCCATATTGGCGAGCACCATGAACAGCAGAAACACCGACCCGCCGGGAATGCCGCCCGCACCGATCGACGCAAAAACCACGGAGATCACCAGCACCGCCAGTTGGACGAGCGTCAGCTTGGTGTCGAAAATATTCGCCGCAAGGATTGCAAAAACCGGAAGATGCACGCAGACTCCATCCATATTGATGGTCGCTCCCAGCGGAAGGGCAAACCCCGAAAGCTCTTTGCGGATATGCAGATCCTCTTCCGCGGTCCGCAGAGATACCGGAAGCGCCGCCGCACTTGAACGGGTCAGAAACGCCGTAATCACCGGCGCACGGATCTTCATCAGGAAACGGTACGGATTTTCCCGGCAGAACAGAAGCACAAACAACGGATAGATCAGCAGAATCATCGCCAGCACACCGATAACCACGCATCCGGCGATCCGGATGTAAGGCCCGAAAAGCTCCACTCCATATAAAGCAAAATTCACCGCCGTCAAGGCAAACACACCGACTGGGAAATACTCCATGATCCAGTCGATGATCTTGAAACAGATCTTCAGCGCCGCATCGAACAGCTCCAGCATCCGGTCAGCGGGATGAACCGTTCCGGCAGAGGCCTCACGGTCAGCCACACACCGCGCGGCGATCCCGAAAATGATCGCAAACACAATGATCGGCAGAAAATTTCCCGATGCCAACGCCTCAAACGGATTCACGAACAGCCCGTTGACAAACCCGGAAACCGAACTTCCGCCCGCCGCGGCAGCGGTTTTCATCTGCCCGACCTGTGCCAGATGCTGACCGGAGACTTCCGTTGCATTGCTCATCCCCGGATTCAGCAGAAGCGCAAGAGCAACACCGAATACCGTAGCAAACAGCGACGTGAAAAAATACCACAGCAGCACGCCGGTTCCGAGTTTTCCGAATTTCCGGACCGGCAGACTTGCCGCTCCATTCACGAGAGAAAAGAAAATAATCGGAATCACGATCATTTTCAGCATTGCAATCAGCACCGTCCCGAACGGTGCAATGCACCCCGTGACATTCCCAAGCCACGCCGAACCATACCTGCTCCCCATCCCCGACAGCAGAATCCCGGCGGCAACACCAAACACAAATGCCGCGCCGATCCGGTAGATCAGCGGCACGGCAAAATAGCGTTTCAACAACTGTTTCAGCATAACGACTCCAAACTTTTTCCTGATTCGATCCGGATAATCTATCACACAAGCACTCTTTTTGCAAGAGGCATTTCCCGGATTCTCCGGAGACTGTCCGCGGCTTCCCTCTCCGCAGGAACCGGTACCCCGTGAAAATCACGGGCAATTATTCGCTTTTTTTTCGTTCCGACGCTTGACAAAACAGCATTTACGAATTCTAATACCTCTGTAAATTACTAACTGTATCAAAAGAGGTGAAGAAGTGACGGAAGACAGTGATTATATTCTTGAACTGATCAAAGAAAACCACATGGTGACAAATGACCAGATCGCGGAAGGATGGGCAAAGGTTGCATCATCCAGCAGCGAACTCAATATCATCGACGCATTGAAACAGCTCGGCTATCTGGAAGAAGGCAAACTCCTGACAATGCTCTGCGAACAATACGGGCTGGAACTGGTCGATCTCTCCGATTACACGGTTCCGGAAGACGTCGCCGCGCGGATGTCGCCGGAAGTCGCCAAACAGTACAATGTCGTACCCGTCTACATTCATGACGGCATTCTCACGATCGCCATGGGCGACCCGACCGATATGGATACTCTGGATGCTCTGCGCGTGGTGCTCCAGTGCGATATGGATGCCGTCGTCGCCCCGCAGGAGCAGATCAACCGCCTTCTGATCCAGACTTACGGTACCGATGAGGAAAAACTCGACCTCGTTTCCGACGGGCTGGCGACGACCGATGACATGGAGCAGGTCATCGACGGCACCGAAGACGGCACGCTTTCCGCCGGCGGCGGAAACCCGGAAGAAGATGCCCCGATCATCAAACTCGTTTCCCAGATCATCATCAACGCGTTCAACATGAAAGCATCGGATATCCACATGGAACCGATGGAGAAACGCTACCGCATCCGGTACCGCATTGACGGCGCGCTCCGCGAACAGGAAGGGCCGCCGAAGTATCTTCAGCCGAACATCACAAGCCGTTTGAAAATCATGGCGCACATGGACATCTCCGAAAAGCGGATTCCGCTTGACGGACGTATCCAGATCAAACTGAAAAACAAGGATATCGACCTCCGCGTCTCCTCCATCCCGACCACGCACGGCGAAAGTATCGTTATGCGTATTCTCGATAAATCCAGTATTCAGCTCGACATCCCGAAGCTCGGTTTCTATTCGGACGACCAGGAGAAGATCAACCGCATCATCAACTATCCGGACGGCATCTTCCTCGTAACCGGTCCGACCGGTTCCGGAAAAACCACATCGCTCTACGCATTCCTCAACACCATCAACACGCCGACCCGCAAGATCATCACCGTGGAAGACCCTGTGGAGTACATGCTCCCCGGCATCAACCAGGTGCAGGTGAACGTTGCCGCGAAAATGACATTCGCCGCCGCACTGAAAGCGATGCTCCGCCAGGCGCCGAACATCATCATGGTCGGTGAGATCCGAGACCTGGAAACGGCGGAAATCGCAATCAACGCCTCCCAGACCGGTCACCTTGTGTTCTCGACCCTCCACACCAACGACGCTCCGAGTGCCGTAACCCGACTTGTCGATATGGGCGTGAAACCGTTCCTTGTGGCGTCTTCGGTCCGCGCCGTTATGGCGCAGCGGCTTCTCCGCCGCGTCTGCAAAAACTGCGGCGAACCGACCACCGCCTCGCCGACTGAAATCCGTATGCTCGACCTCGACGACAAATTCCTCTCTCAGGCAAAACTGATGAAAGGACGCGGCTGCGAAGTATGCGGCGGAACCGGCTACAAGGGACGAGTCGGTATTTACGAAATCTTCATGCTTACCGATGAAATGCAGGATCTGATCTATCAGAAAGTCGCCTCCGCCACCATCCGCGAAGCTGCCCGTAAGTCGGGCATGAGAACCCTGCGCGAAGACGCCCTGCGCAAAGCCGCATCCGGAATTACAACCCTTTCCGAAGTGATCGCCGCAACCGTCGGCGACGCCGATTAATTTGGAGACCGATACCATGCTTGACACTGAAAACCAGACGCTGAAAGATATTCTCATCGCCAATGAAGCGTGTACGGAAGAGCAGCTCGCCGAAGTCATTGAGGAGCACGAACGCACCGGAACGCCGCTTCAGGAACTCCTCGTGGATTTCGGCATCTTCACCAAGGAAGAACTTCTGGAACAGATCGCCCACAGCCTCGGAACCGAAGTCTACGATCTCTCCGATCTGGAAATCCCCGAAGAGACCATCAATCTCATCACTCCGGAAAACGCCCGTATGCTCGGCGTTCTGCCGATACAGTTCGACGGAACCACGCTTTACGCCGCTCTCCGTTCCCCGCTGAACTACCAGACCGTTGATGAACTGCGCTTCATTCTCGGCCACGATGTCGCCGTTGTTGTCGCTCCGGAAGAACAGATCGAAAAAGGAATCGAAAAATACTATCCGAACGACAATGCCAACGCCGCCGACCTCCTCGCGGAAATGGACATGCAGGACATCGGCGACGCGGAAGAGCTTTCCGAAGACGAGATTCAGACCGCCGCCAACGACGCCCCGATCGTCCGTTTCGTGGACGCCGTTCTGTATCAGGCGATCAAGGACAAGGCGTCGGATATCCATTTCGAACCGTTCGAACACGAATTCAAAATCCGTTACCGCGTCGACGGTGCGCTTTATGAAATGGCGCCGCCGCCGAAAAACCTTGCGGTTCCGGTGATCAGCCGTGTTAAAATTCTCTCCGGACTGAACATCTCCGAACGCCGCCGTCCGCAGGACGGAAAAATCCAGCTCAAAATCGCCGGAAAACCGATCGACCTGCGCGTTTCCACGCTGCCGACCCAGTTCGGGGAATCGGTCGTGCTTCGAATCCTCGACCGTTCAGTCGTCAATCTCGACCTCGACGTGCTCGGAATCAACGAAGACGTGCTCGAAAAAATCCGCGACATGATCTCTCGTCCGAACGGAATCTTCATCGTAACCGGCCCGACCGGTTCCGGAAAGACCACCACGCTCTACTCCGCCCTGAAAGAGATCAACAAAGTCGAAGACAAAATCCTTACCGCCGAAGACCCTGTGGAATACGACCTGGAAGGGATCATCCAGCTGCCGATCAATGAAGCGGTCGGCATGACATTCGACCGTGCATTGCGCGCATTCCTCCGTCAGGACCCCGACATCATCATGCTCGGAGAGATCCGCGACATCGAATCCGGTCAGATGGCGGTTCAGGCGGCGCTCACCGGACACCTCGTGTTCTCGACCCTTCACACCAACGACGCCGCCGGTGCAATCACCCGATTTGTGGATATGGGCGTGGAACCGTTCCTTATCACCTCCGCTCTGATCGGAATTCTGGCTCAGCGTCTTCTGCGCCGCGTCTGTCCGAAGTGCAAAACCGGATTCCATCCCTCGGACTCCGACCTCCGTCTGCTCGAACTCGAACGCGCGGACGTCGGCGACAACATGTTCTATTACGGAAAGGGTTGCCCGTACTGCAACAACACCGGTTATAAAGGCAGAAAAGCTCTCACCGAACTTCTGGTCATGAATCCGAAAATCAATGACTTGGTTCTTGCAAACGCCCCGACAATCGCGATCCGGGAAAAAGCGCGGGAACTCGGTATGGTCACCATGCGGGAAGACGGTGTCCGCGCCATTCTCAACGGAGAGACCACCATGGAGGAAGTGCTGAAATACACCTGATCGCAGGAACTTTCCGCAACAGACGGCAGACGGCGTTTCAAGCGCAGTCTGCCGTTTGTTCCGTTCCGGAGACAGCTAGACGAATTGCGAATACTGTTTGCGGAAATCGCCGGGAGCCATGCCGGTGTCTTTCTTGAACGCCCTGTAAAAATAGCTCAGATCATTGAAGCCGCAAAGCGTCGAAATTTCAATCACGCTCTTACGGCTTTCCGAAAGCAGGCGTTTCGCATTTTTCAGCCGGATGCGGAACTGCGTCTGTCCAATGGATTCCCCCGTCTCTTTCCGGTAAGCGGCGCAGAGATAGACGTGGGTAATCCCAAGCTCGGCGGCGGCTTGACGGTAATCAAAATTCGTCTGAAAATCGTTCTCCAGACGGGACAGAACATACGCCACCAGACAGGAACGCCGCTTCCGGGAAAACTGCCGCTCGCTCAACCGGTTCATCTGCACCAGCAGCTCCATCAGATAAAGCCGCAGCAGCATCGGGGAATTCAGTTCCTCCCGCAGAAATTCTTTTCTCATCTCCCGGATCAGTGATTCGATTTTCCTGCTTGCATTCAGCAGATAAAGCTGATCGCGGATCTTTCCGCGTTCCGGTCCGGATTCATAGAAGATACCGAAAAAATCGTGATCCGCGCCGAATTCATCCAGCCATCCGGCAAGCGTTTTCCGGAGAAACAGAATATTGTAAATCCGGATATCCGTCTTCAGCTCCACCGTCGTCAGGTCGTCGGGATGTGACAGCACAATGAAGCCGGGACCGAACGGATAGCGGTTCTCATTGCAAAGGAAAACACCGCTCCCCTGTTCCACATAAGAGATCTTCCAGAAATCCCGGCGGTAACGGACGGCGGAACCCGGATTGAAATCTTTTGCCTGATTCCAGGTACGGTAAACCGCGATCGCCATTCCCGGAGAAAAATATTTCTGTCTGGTATAACGCCGTTCTTCCATCTATCGCTCCCTGTTTCCGGAACTATAATCCGCCGGAGCAGGATTTTCAAGCAGAGACACTATTGGACTGTGTTAATATTTTTCCGCTCTCTGCACAGCAGATGGAATAAAGCAAAGCATTTTTTCCGCTTTTATAGTATATTGTATCCAGACAACCGAAAACAAGGAGTTTGCCATGAAAAAGAAACCGATCATCTCGACCTATTATTTCCCGAACTGGCACGTCGACCCGCGCAGTGAAAAAATCCACGGGACCGGATGGACCGAATGGCGCGTCACGCAATACGCCACTCCGCGCTTTCCCGGACACGATCAGCCCAAGCTCCCCCTCTGGGGCTACGAGGATGAGAGCAATCCGCGTGTCATGGAAAAAAAGATCAAAACCGCCGTCGCATACGGAATCGACAACTTCACGTTTGATTTCTATTTCTTTGAAGACGGTCCGTTCCGCGAACGCTGCCTGAACAACGGTTTTCTCCAGGCGCCGAATACAAATGACATGACATTTTCCCTCATGTGGGCAAACCATAATCATGTTTACGCTCATCCGGGCTCCTACTGGAAACCGGCGGAACCCGCATGGATGGGAACCGTCACAGCGGAAACATTCCGCAGCTGCACCGACTATTGCATGGAACACTATTTCCGCAAGCCGAACTATCTCCGTCTGCACGACGGGCTCTATTTCGGCATCTACCGCCCGCAGGGAATGATTCAGGACATGGGGAAAGAGGTTTTCGCCGCCGTTCTGCGGGAATTCCGCGGCAAAGTGGAAAAAGCCGGACTCGGCAAGCTCTGGATCGACTTCACCTGCGGCGGTCTCGCCCCGTGGGACCGGATGGAAACCGCCGGACAGCTCGCAAAGGAGCTCGGTGCGGACTCCTGTTCCAATTACGGCTGGGGACATCACAACACGTTCCCGACGTTTGATTACAACCGCTGGGTGGAGCTCAATACCGTTACACAGAAAGAATTTTCCGCAAAACTCGGCCTGCCCTATCACCCGGTCGTCATGACGGGATGGGACAGCTCTCCGCGGACGGTCCAATCCGATATCTACGAACAGGTCGGTTATCCTGTCTCTTATACACATCTCCGAGCCCACGAGACGGAGCTACATCTCG
>URKJ01000045.1 GCA_900548385.1 uncultured bacterium
CCGTCTCGTGGGCTCGGAGATGTGTATAAGAGACAGGATCCACTCTCATCATCGACCGGGAAGACCACGCCGGAGGAATTCTGCGGCAGTGCATCCACAACGGCTTCGGACTGCGCTACTTCAAAGAGGAACTGACGGGACCGGAATATGCGGAACGCGTCACTCTCAAGGCAAAAGAGGCGGGCGCGGCATTCGCTCTCGGCTGTACCGTCACCGAACTGACGAAACGGAACGACGGCTCCTTTGAACTGCTTCTGCTCTCCGGAACGGACGGCGTACGTCATATCCGCGCCCGCGCGGTGATCCTGGCGATGGGATGCCGGGAACGCAGCCGCGGAAATCTGGCGATCCCCGGAACGCGCCCCGCCGGAATCTTCACCGCCGGAGCCGCACAGAAACTGCTGAATCTGGAAGGAATGCTCCCCGGACGCTCCGCCGTGATCGTCGGTTCCGGCGACATCGGGCTGATCATGGCGCGCCGTCTGCGCTGGTGCGGCATCGAAGTCAAAGCGGTCATCGAGATCATGCCGCATCCGTCGGGACTCACGCGCAATATCGTACAATGCCTGAACGACTTCAACATTCCGCTTTATCTGGAACACTCCGTGGTCCGCATATCGGGAAAGGACCGGGTGGAGGGAATCGACGCCGCCCCGCTCGAAAACGGAACGCCGAATCTGGAAAAACAGTTTCATATCGATTGCGACACCGTCCTGTTCTCCGTCGGGCTGATCCCGGAAAACGAGCTCGCCGTGAACGCCGGAGTGGAACTGAATCCGGCAACCGGCGGCGCAATGGTCGACGCCAATTATGAAACCAATGTCCCCGGCATCTTTTCCGCCGGCAATGTCCTGCACGTTCACGACCTTGTGGACTTCGTGTCGGAAGAGGCGGCGCGCGCGGCAAAGATGGTCCTGCGCCGTCTGGACGGAGAAAAAGCGCCGGAACGTCTTCCGGCAAGAGCGGGCGCAAACCTTAAATACATTGTCCCGCGCTGGTATTTTCAAAACCGGAAAACGGTCTTCTCGTTCCGTCCGCTGATCGTCACGAACAACGGGGAGCTGACTGCGGAAGTCAACGGACGGGTCGTCTGGAAACGCCGGATTCCGTTTGTCCGTCCGGCGGAAATGATCACGGCGGAACTGGACGCGGATCAGCTTGCCGAAAACGGGGAACTGATATTCAATCTTCAGGAGGGAGAAACGATATGAACAAAAAGTTGATCTGCATCAGCTGTCCGCAGGGATGCCGACTGAACGCGGAATTTGACTCTGCAACGGGCGAATGCGCCGTCACAGGCAACCGCTGTCCGCGCGGCGCGGCATACGCGAAACAGGAACTGACCGATCCGCGGCGGGTCGTGACGGCGGTCGTCGGAACGGATGATTCCGCCCAGCCCTTTATCCCGGTCCGGACGGACAAACCGTTTCCGCGCGCAGGAATCCCCGCGCTGCTGAACCGTCTTTACACGATGACGGTCCGCACGCCGGTCGCCTGCGGCGATACTCTCATCGAAAATGTTGACAATACGGGAATCCGTGTTATAGTAACCGGAAGCAGTAAATAAGAAAAGGAGTTGTTTATGGTACAATGGATCTCTCACCGCGGCGAGTCGATCGACGCGCCGGAAAACACCGCCGCCGCATTCCGTCTGGCAATGGACCGCGACACCGACGGAATGGAAACCGACATTCATCTGACCTCCGACGGGGTGCTCGTCTGCTGTCATGATTCCGACACGAAGCGCACCTGCGGCGGAGAATCGCGCATCATCGAACAGACGTCTCTCAGAGAACTGGAAACGCTCGACGCCTCCAACGGCAAAACAGAGTATCGCGGCGAACGGATTCCCACGTTCACAGAGTCGCTCCGCATTCTCAAGCCGGGAAAACTGTATTATGTGGAAATCAAGGAAAACGATCCCCGCGTCGTTCCCGCCATGATCGCGGAAATCGACAAAGCGGGGATCCCGCGGGAACAGATCATCATGATCTCGTTTCACGAGGAGATCGTCCGGTTGTACAAAACGTCTTATCCGGAGCAGAAAGCTCTGTGGCTGACCGGTTTCCAGAAACAGCCGGACGGTTCTTTCACTCCCACTCTTGAAAAGGTTCTGAAAACGTTGAAGGAAATCCGGGCGGACGGGATTGACGCCCACGGAAACATGGAGTATATTAACGCGTCGTTCATCCGCACAGTGAAAGAGGCAGGATACCTTTTCGCCGTATGGACGCTCGACACGGAAGACGCCGCCCGTTATTTTATCAACGCCGGGGTCGATTCCATTACAAGTAATTGCGCCGCGAATCTCCGCGACAGGATAAAAGGAAACTGACGACAATGAATCTGCTGGAACTCTCTCAAACGATCCGCAAAGTCCGCATAGCTCAGAATATGACGGTGGAACAGCTGGCAAAAAAGAGCGGTTTCAGCAAAGGCTTCATTTCCCAGGTGGAGAACTTCCGTCAAACCCCGTCGCTGAAAGCGCTGATCAAGATTGCCGAAGCGCTGGGCATTCCGATGAGTTCGCTGTTCAGCGAGTCCGGCGAAACCGGACCGCAGTACAGTTTCGGACGCATTGACGAAGGCGAAGAGCTCCACCGCGACAACAACGAACTGCACGGAATCCGTTATTTTGCGCTTGCCTATCAGCAGATCGGGCGCAAAATGGATCCGTTCGTCATTGAGTACACACCGGCCTCCCCGCGCGATTTCATGTTTCACGACACCGAAGAGTTCTTTCTTCTTCTGGAAGGCAGGCTGAACTATTACCTTTGCGACAACGCCGGCCTTCATGAGATGAAAGCAGGCGACACGCTTTATATGAAAGCCAACATCCCCCACCGCGTCGAGCTTCCCGACGGCTGCACTTACGCCAAAGGCCTCGTCATCTACACCGACCCGTCCGTGGAAGCCTTGTAAAACAGGGATTGCGGAACAGAAAATTATCATACACAACCGGGATAAATATTACATTTCGGTCATCATTATACAGCCTTCGCCTCCCTATGCTTGATTTTTCGGAGAAACGAAACTATATTACATAATTATGGACTCCTATTTTAAATTCAGCGGGATATTATGACACGGAAATTAAAGTTGATCATTCAGATACCATGCTATAATGAAGCGGAAACTCTGCCCATAGCTCTGAAAGAACTGCCGAAAAAGCTGGATGGGATCGACACCGTGGAGTGGCTGATCGTTGATGACGGTTCCAGCGATAATACCGCGGAAATCGCCCGACAATGCGGAGTGACTCATATTATCCGGCATAACACCAACCGCGGGCTTGCACGGGCGTTCATGACCGGACTCCATGCGGCGTTGGAGCGCGGAGCCGATATTATCGTCAATACCGACGCCGACAATCAGTACAATGCTGCGGACATTCCCGCTCTGATCGCCCCCATTCTGAAAGGCGAAGCACAGTATGTGATCGGCGCCAGACCGATTTCCGGAATCGAACATTTCTCCCCACTGAAAAAAATGCTGCAAAAACTCGGCAGCAGGGTCGTCCGCGCGATTTCCGGAACCAACGTCGCCGATGCTCCGAGCGGATTCCGGGCGATCACCAGGGACGCGGCTCTCCAGCTCAACGTTTTCAGCAATTACACTTACACACTGGAAACGATTATTCAGGCGGGACACAAGAATATTCCCATCGCCAACGTCCCGATCCGGGTCAACGGGGAACTTCGTCCATCGCGTCTCTTTAAAAGCATTCCCGCTTACATCAAACGTTCCATTTTCACAATGATCCGTATCTTCATCGTTTATAAACCGTTCAAGTTCTTTTTTTCCGCCGGAACCGTATTTTTCATTGCAGGTCTGCTTCTCGGCACCCGTTTTCTCTGGCACTATCTGAACGGCAACGGACGCGGCATGACGCAATCCCTGATTCTGACCGCCGTTCTCCTGCTGATGGGAACGATCGGCTTCATGATGGCGTTTGTATCCGATCTTCTTTCGGTCAACCGCCAGCTGCTCGAAGAAATCCAGTACAACCAGCGCAAAGAAAAACTGAATGCGCTGGATCAGAACAGCAATCCCGGAGGCGGTCCTTTATGACGGCGTCTCCATTCCAGCCGGAAACGGTGCTGTCTCCGCGTATTTTTGAAATCATCAAATATGCTTTCGGCTGCGGATGTTCCATTCTGCTGAAATTTCTGGTGACAGCGTTTCTGTCTGCATTCAGGCTCCCTCTGTGGCTGAGTTATCTGGCGGCGCAGGGAATGATTCTGCTCTTTTCTTATTTCTATCACTCCAAAGTAACCTTTTCCTACCGCAACGACTCCTTTTCCGCAGCCGTCAGAAAATTTTTCGCATTCACCGGATCCGTTTTGATTTTTAAAATCGCAGACTATGTTCTTGTCGTTCTCGGAATGAAATGGCTCACAAACCATCTGGAGAAAAATATGGAACTTGATTTCTGGCTCCGTCAGGGAATCCTGTTTCTTTTCATCGTTTTCACCAGTCTGCTGATCTTCTCGGTCCGTTATTTCTGGTACCGTTTTCTTTTCCGCAAACCGGCAAAAGAGTCTGCCAATGGATAAAAAAACGCTCCATTCCTATATCGGAGAAGTCAGAGCGGTCTACTCCGGTCATGCGGCAGATCCCGAAATTGCAGGCAATGCGGCCTCCGGCGGAGTCGTCACAGCCCTGTGCGAGCACCTGCTCCGGAGCGGCACGATCGACGGAGCGCTAGTATACCGTCTCTGCACCGGAGCGGAAAAACCGTTCGCGGCTCCCGTTATCGCGACAACACCGGAAGAGTTGCGGGCTGCTCAGGGAAGCATTTATTTTTCTTTTCCGCCCATCGGCAGGGAAACCATGGAACTGATTCACTCGTTCCCCGGACGGCTCGCCGTTGTCGGTCTGCCCTGCACCTTGAAAGCTCTGCGGAAAATGACAGAACAATCCGAAACGCTGAAACAGAAACTGGTCCTTTTCCTGGGGCTCTTCTGCGGGCATACTTCCCGGCAGGAACTGCTGGATCAGGTGCTTGCAATGAAACAGACGGACTGGAAGCAGGTCGTTTCTTTCCGCTTCCGCAAAGGGCTGTGGCGGGGACACGCGGAAGCATGCATGAAAGACGGTTCCGTCCGCACCTGGCCGACTTCTTTCTATAATCTGTACCAGAACCTGTTTATTCTGTCGCACGCGCCCTGCATGAACTGCACCGATCATTTTGCAGAAACCGCGGATATCTCCTGCGGAGACATCTGGCGGCTCAAGCATCGCCGGGATACCGTCAAGCGCTCCATTTTTGCTGTGCGGACTCCGGAAGCGGAAAACGCAGTAAACAGCGCACTGCAGCAAAAAGAACTCATCTGCAGCAGGGAAACGGAACGGGATCTGTTTCTGGCAAACAGCCGTTCCGCCATTTTCCATAAAGCCATCCGGGCCAGAGCGGCTGCGGGGAGACTGTTCGGACTCCGCATCGCTGTTCCTTCCGGAGCGCCGCGGGCACGCTGGAATGAATTTGCAGCCGCATGCATCGCTTTGGGCTGTTACCGTCTCTCCATCTCCCGAAACGGCAAACTTCTGTTCCGTGTTCCCCGCTTCCTTCTGAAAGGAATGCTTTACCTGATGAAGTTGCTAACCAGTTTCTAATCACAAGGACCCAGTTCCATTATGAAATATTACCTGATCAGCGGAGTTGCATTATCCGGCAACAAAGGAGCTTCCGGAATGGCGGAAGCATTGATCCAGAATCTTTCCGTTCGGGAACCGGAGGCGTTTTTCCGGATTTTCTCCTACTATCCCCGTACAGACCGGGCACAGCTCCGGTACCCGAATGCGGAAATCATCGACGGCAGTCCCAAGCGTGTTGTTTTCCTGTTTTTCCTCTCCTGCTGGGCCTTTCTGGCACAGTTTCTGCACCTGCCGAAACGCTGTTGCGTGGTTGGACCGCTGAAAAAAATTGCAGAAACCGACTGTTGGCTGGACGCCTCCGGTATTTCATTCGTCGACGGCAGGGAAAAATTTCTGATTTACAATATTCTAAGCGTTTTTCCCGCGCTGGCGCTGAACTGCCCGATTGTCAAAGTCGCCCAGGCAATGGGTCCGTTTCACAATCCGCTGAACAGAATCTGCGCCAAACTGTTTCTGCCGCGCTTCCGCCTGATCGTCGCCCGCGGAGCGGAGACGCGGAACTATCTGGATTCCCTGAACCTGAACAATACAATGAACTTTTCCGATGCTGCATTCTCCCTGCACTGTACCGAAGCGGACCGTCAGACCGCCGACCGGCTGCTGCCGGACTGTGACGGGATCACGATCGGGATCTCTCCCAGTCAGGTGGTTTGGAAACTCTGCAAAAAACAGAATATCCCTTATCTGGAAATTCTGAATGCAAGTGTCCGTTTCTGGCTGGACGCCGGATACCGCTGTGTGGTATTCCCCCATTCGGCAAGAACCGGAAGCCGGAAAACGCACAATAACGATCTGCCTCTCCTTTGCCGTTTTGTTTCCATGCTCCCGGAGCACCCGTCACTGATTGTCATCAAGCAGGAGTTGAGCGCCGGAGAACTGCGCGCGCTGATCGCGAAACTGGATCTGCTGACAGCCTCCCGATTCCATGCCGTCATCTCCGCCATGGCAACCGGAGTTCCCGCTCTTGTGATCGGCTGGAGCCATAAGTACGCGGAAGTTCTGGCACAATTCGGACTCGAACAGTTTGTCATCCGTTATTCCGGCCTCAGCAGGGAAACTGTGCTTGAAAATGCCGGAGAGATCCTGCGGAACCGGGAAAAACTCCATACGGAGATCCTGCGGAATACCGCACAGATCATTCATAAGAACGAAGACTTCTTCCACCTTGTCACCGGGATCAGGCGATGATAGAAGCAATCATTCATCACTACCGCCGGCTTGCCGATCATACCGCCCGTTTTATCGCGGCCGTCAACCATACTTCAGACCGGAAACTGCTCTGTCTGCTTTTTCTGTGTTTCGCAGTTTGGCGCTTCCTCACGCTCGACCTGATCGAAGCCAGCGGCGATGCAATCTGGAAATGGCGTTTCCTGCGGTATTTTACGGAGTTGGGAGAATGGTTTCCGACAGGCGTCGAACATCATCAGGGACGCTGGGGACTGAACATTCCTGTACTCGGAATCATGAAACTGTTCGGAACCGACCCATGGGCGGCTTGTATCTATCCGCTTGTCATCGCATTCCTTTGCGGACTGCTGATCTATCTGATCACACGCAGGATCGCATCCCGTTTTGCCGCCTGCTCCGCGTATTTGATCTTTCTTCTTCTCCCGCAGACGGCAAGGGAAAGCAGTCAGTTTCTTCCGATGCTTCCCGCCACCTGTTTCATTCTGCTGGCGATATGGCTGATCCTCCGTTATCTGGAACAGCCGGAAAAAACATTTCTCCTGTTTCTGAGCGGTCTTGCTGTCGGAGTCTCCTACGGTTGTAAATTCACCTCGCTTTACTGGGCACTTGCCTTTGCCCTCTTCCTTTCTCTTTATACGGATCAGAACAGCCGCCGGCACCTCTGGAAATTCCGTCTGAACCGGCCGTTCCTCCTGTTTTCCTGCGGAGTTTTCCTGGTTCTCATACTGGAAACCCTGTGCCTGAATTTGTGGTTCGGCATCTCGTTCGGCAGAGTCCAGATGATTATGAGCGGACACCTGCACAACCGTCCCTCTCCACAATATATGGGATTGGCGGAATACCTGTTCTCCTTTCTGCGACCGCTTGATCTGAAAGGAAAATTTGTAGAAACCTTTCCCTATGCTTGCATTCTTCTCGGTGGAATTTTCGTGGTGCTGCTGTGGCTGAAAAAACAAAAACCGGCGGTCAGGCTGCTGACCTTTTCATTCATCACCGTTTACCTGCTTCACAGTTACATGGTATACAAGGTATTTCCATTTCTGCACCCGGAACGGCCGCACGGACGTTATTTTCTCGTTCTTCTCACTCTCTGTATTATTTTTGTAACAGCCGGCTGGAACGATGCCGTCAACTTTCTGAAACGGTATCTGAAAGCGCCGTGGCTCCAACTTCTGTTCGCCGCGTATCTGATCTCCCTGTTTGTCGTTATGCTCATTTTCGCGGGAAACAAATGGCACAACGGGGAAAATCTGCCTGCACTGATCCACGCGCAGCAGAACGTATCCAGATTCCGCAACGATTCCCGGCTGCCCGTCATCTATCAACTCTCAGATCCGGAACGCATCAGAACAAAAGGCAAACTGCACAACAGTGATAAAAAAAGTATTTACCGCTGGTACACGCTGCTCAATCCTCCTCAGGCGCTTTCGAGTTTTCCGTTTCCGGATCAGTTCTTCACAGATGAAGAAGAGCAAATTTATATCGGTCTTCTGAATGCCGGGACAATACAAGCGGGCAAACCGGTGAAAGCCATTATTCTGCAGCAGGAGGATTCCGGTTTCCGGACAATTACACTTCAGCATTCATCCTGCCGTGCAATCGCCGAACCCTCTTTTCTGGACCGGTAGCCGTTTTCTGTACCAGCGGGACAGCCGTTTCACCAACGGGCAGCAAGGAATGGAAGTATCCGGAATAACCGGGCGGTATGACAAATCCTCAACTTTCATAAAAGAAAGAAGGCGCGGCTGCCCGCGCCCGTTCAAGTTCAAATCGACGGAACGATTACACCTTCCGCTGGAACGATCTCCAGCTTTGCGCCTTTCTGTGAAAGCTGTTTGTTCGCCCAACGCTTGAAATCATTCACCGCATATCCGCTCAGGTGCGGCAGAATCTTCTGCTTCGCACGATCCTGATGCGCGGCGGAACAGCAGCAGGACGGTATGACATTCGTCACGGCAAGCACATCCCCATCCTCCACGGACGAAAGATGCTGACGCACCCATTTTTTCAGGCAGTTGATCACTCCCGCCGATGCAAAACACGGTATGCCGGGAACCGTTTTTCCGACAGGAGATACCGCAAGCTGATTCGCATTCCAGTCAAACGCCGCCATATCGAAAACATCCGCGAATTTCTTTTTCGCAGGCTTGACGGGTTTTCTCCATGCGAGATACCAGCTCATCCGGCGATTGCGGCCGAACGGCACTTCCTCATCCGGCTGCGGACGGAAGCGGTAAAGCTCCCAATCCGCCTCAATTCCGGAAGCCGTTCGGGTCAGCTTATAGGCGGATGACACCCCCTGCGCCGAACTGCTCCAGCGCCAGAAATCTTCGCCGACGGCGATCTCCAGAATCACTCCCTCCATCGTTTCGATCAGCAGAAACGCCGGAGGTCTGCGTCCTTCGTACAGCACCGTTCCGGCTCCGGCGGAAGCGGCTTCGCGCCACTCCGGCTCCGGAAACGTAACGCCGTCCGACGGCACGGTCATCACTGCAAAACGGGCAAACTCTCCATTCAGGAGAAAACCGCCCGCGGAAATATTCTGCACACGGAACGAAGAACGGATCACGAAATCCGTCGTCACACTCAGAAAGCCATCCATCAAACGGAATTTGCGGTTGACAGACGGCTCCGCTCCGAATGGGATCGTACAACCCGTTTCCAACTGCGCTTCCTCTCCGTCATTCGCCAGATGCACTTTGCGTCTGCCATGCAGAGCGGTGGACTCTTCCAATCCGTCGAGAACCGCATGGCGGGTGACAAACTCCAGATTCTTCCCCAGCCGGAACAGAAAAAGTCCCGGAGACGGACGGTCAAACAGCACTTCCCAGTTTTTTCCGGCGGACCGGAACCCGCCCTGCTCCAATGTTTCGATCTCCGGCATCAAATCACCTCGAAAGTCTGCGCGACCGCCTTTCGCACCTGCGGCTGAGCGGACTCTTTCGCGTACCCGACCGGAGTCAACGCAACAGAGTGTTCTCCGCCGGACAATCCCAGGGCGGCATCGACGGCGGCACGGTCAAACGCGCAAACCCAGCAGGTTCCCAACCCTTCTTCGGTCGCGGCAAGCACAAGATGTTCCATCGCAATGGCACAATCGACATCAATGATCGAATCCCCCTCCAGCCGCTTCCACGCCGCCGGAGCATTGCCGACGACAACCGCGATCGCCGGAGCTTCCGCAAGCCAGGAGGCTTTATACGCCTTGCAGAGAGCGGCACGTTTTGCCGGATCGGTCACGAACAGCACCCGGAACGGCTGACGGTTGCAGGCTGTCGGCGCCAGATTCACAGCTTCCGCGATCCGCTCCACAATATCCTGCGGAACGGGTGTCGGATGATAGGATCGAATACTTCTTCTCAAACGGATCACATCATAAAATTCCATACGGAAAACTCCTTCTGTTGAGCTTGATTCTTTCAGTTTTTTCTTATCGGATTCCGGCGGAAGGCAACTTCTCCGGCAACGATATTCTTACCAGTCTTTGTTTAAGAATAGCATCATTCTCCGGTTTTTCAATACCGGCATCGTCTTTCCACCGTCAGGAACGGCGGAAAAATCTGCGTTTCACCATGTTCAGAACGGTATTCACTTCCCGTATCCGGAACAGAAAAGCAAGCAGGAGAAACACGATTCCGAATACGCAGCTTGCACAGAACCAGGGCAGCAGCTGTTTCGGCAGGAAGCCGAAACCGGGTAGCAGACAGAATCCGCGGTACGAAAACCGGGCGGCAAAACCGGAAATCCCGGAAATCACCGACGTTTGCACAAACAGCCGCGCCGTACTCCTCAGCGGCATCCGTCCGAGCTCCCGGCGCAGAAGATACAGCAGAACAAGGTTGTTCAGATACGCGGTCACCGTCGTCGCAAGCGCAATGCCGCCCTGCTTCATCGAATCCATCAGGGAAAGACTCAGAATCACGTTGAGAACGATACAGCAGACGGAAACCAGAACCGGCGTTCTCATCCATTTGCGCGAATAAAACCCGGAAACCGTGATTTTGGTCGCCGCAAACGCCGGGATTCCGAACGCATACCAGAACAGTGCGTATGCCGAAGCATTCAGCGCAGTTTCATCAAACGCGCCGCGCAAAAACAGAATCTCCAGCAGATTGCGGCCGAAAAAGATCATGTAAACACCGAGCGGAACCGTAATGAACAGAAGCTGGCGCATGGAGCGGAACATCATGATCAACATGGATTTCAACTGTCCAAGCGCAACGACGCGCGACATCTCCGCAAGAGAAACCGTACCGAACGCAACGGCAAAAATCCCGATCGGCAGATAGATCAGACGGTCGCTGTACGTCAGGGCAGCCGCGGCATTATCGTCAATCGACATTGCAATCGCGCGGTCGCAGATCAGACTGATCTGCAGAGCGATCATCCCGATCAGACCGGGAAGAGCCAGACGGAGTATCTCGCGGATCGCGGGGAAGTTCAGCAAAGCGGCTTTCGAGAATTCCGGAATCATGTTTTTCCGTTTCAACAGGACGGACAGCACCGCCAGTTCCAGCAGACCGGACAACAGGACCGCAACGGAGAGAACACGCAGAAATCCGGCGGGATTCTCCCGTGCCGTCCCGAACGCGCCCCACGCAAGCGCCGCGATCAGGCAGACATTCAGCAGAAGCCCCGCCAGCGCGGGAAGAACGAAACTGCGCAGGGAATTCAGCAGGGAGGTGATGACGCCGATCAGACAGATGAACACGCAGTACGGCATCACGACCGGCGTCGCAAGCAGCATCAGCTTCCAACGCTCCACGGTCACATGCGGTTCGATCAGCAGAGCGGGAACCGCCACTGCGACCGTGATCGCCGCCAGCAGAAAAGTCAGCCAGATCAGGATCGTGGAAAACTTGCGCCGGGCGGAAGCCGGACCTTCAAGCTCCAGCGTATGGGAAATCAGCGGAATCAGTGCGGTACCGAGCGCCCCCTCTCCGAGAATCCGGCGGAACAGATTCGGCAGAAGAAACGCAGAGGACCACGCGCTCATGACGAGTCCGCCGCCAAGGATCTGGGCGGAAAGAATCTCGCGGAACAATCCGAGAACCCGGCTCAGGAATATCACGAAGGAATATCCCATCGTACTTTTGAACATGCCTTTGCCGGGCGCCATTCTGTTCACTCCTTACACGGAGAAACGGACGAATACCGAATCGCCATCCTGCACGATATATTCCTTGCCCTCGATGCGGAGCTTTCCGGCGGTCTTGGCGGCGTTCCAGTTTCCATATTTCATCAGATCGTCGTAGGAAACGATCTCCATGCGGATGAATCCGCGTTCCATATCGGTGTGGATTTTGCCCGCCGCCTGCGGAGCCGTGGAACCGCGGGTAACGGTCCAGGCGCGGGACTCATCGGGTCCGGACGTGAAGAACGTGATGTAGTCCAGCAGCTTATATCCGGTATTGATCACGCGTTCCAGTCCGCTCTTCTCCACGCCGATGTCTTCCAGAAACGCCAGAGCTTCCTCCGGGTCGAGCTGGGCAAGATCCTCTTCCAGTTTCGCGCAGACGGGAACGACTTCCATGCCATGCTTTGCGGCGTCGGCGATCAGCTTCCGCGATACCTCGTCCTTCCCGAAATTGCGGAAAGATTCCTCATCGGTATTCGCACAGACGAATGCGGGAGTGAGAGTGAGCAGCTGCATGGAGCGGGCAATGCGGTCGAGCTTCGGATCCTCGCGGTCATAGGAGGGCAGAACGCCCTGTTCCAGACTGGCGATAAAGGAGTTTGCAAGCTCCAGCTCCGCTTTCAGTTCGGGATCGCCGCTGCGCGCCTGTTTCTTGTTCCGTTCGACTTTCTTCTGGAGGAAATCAAGGTCGGCAAGCATAAGTTCGGTCAGGATCAGTTCCAGATCGCGGGAGGGATCAACCCCGCCCTCGACATGGACGACGTCGGAATCCTTGAACAGCCGCACCACATGCGCCACGGCATCCACGTTGCGGATGTGTCCGAGAAACTGGTTGCCGAGTCCCTCGCCTTTGCTCGCGCCTTCCACGAGCCCGGCGATGTCGATAAACTTCATCGTCGCGGGAACGACTTTTGCGGAGTGTTCCAGTTTTGCAAGATCATCCAGCCGCTTGTCGGGAACCGGAACGACGCCCGTGTTCGGTTCGATCGTGCAGAACGGAAAGTTCGCCGCCACGGCGCCGCCCTTGCACAGCGCATTGAAAAGGGTTGATTTACCGACATTCGGCAATCCGACAAATCCACAAGCAAATCCCATTGAAAAACTCCGTAACGTTGTTGATCTTTAAAATAACAATCAGCAATGTATCATTTTTTTTGATTTTTTCAACTTTTTCCCTGTTTAAAAAGCCAAAAAACGGTGTAGATTGCATTTCTGTAAAACACTGTTAAGGATACTTCATCATGCAAAACGATATTCTGATCCTCGGATTCGGCATCAGCGGCCAGGCGGCGGCGCGCCTCGCCCGCGAACTCGGCATGAATCCGATCCCCGTCGACGGCAAAAGCTATGACTGGAACGGACGTTCCGTCTTTCACTGGAAAGAGGGCTGCCCGCTTCCGGAAACGGAGTATGCGGTCATCAGCCCCGGAATCTCCATTCACTCCGCAATGGCACAGGCGGCGCGGAACGCCGGAGCAGCCGTGATCGGTGAACTGGAATTCGCCTGCCGCGCCCTGCCCTGCCGATATGTCGCCATCACCGGAACCAACGGAAAAACCACCACGACCGAACTGACAACCGCGCTGTTCCGCGCCAACGGAGTCCGCGCGGAATCCGCCGGAAACATCGGCAACGCCCTCAGCGACGCCGTGCTCGACGTCCGCCGCAGAAACAACACCGATCTGCTCGTTGTGGAGACCAGTTCCTTTCAGCTGGAGAGCATCGCGGACCGTTTCGCTCCCTCCACCGCGGCGTTCCTGAATCTTGCGAGCGACCATATCAACCGTCACGGTTCCATGCAGGAGTACCGGAACGCCAAACTGCGGATCTTTGAAAACATGCGGAGCGGAACGGCGGTCGTCAACACCTCCCTGCTGCCCGTCCTGCCGTCCGGACCGCTCGACCGGCTGAGTTTTTCCTCCGGGAAAGGCGGGGATTTTGAATGCGACGGCAGCTCCATCCTTTTCCGCGGCAAAACCGTCGTTGCGCTCGACGGGCTGAAACTCAGGGGAATGCACAACATGGAAAACATCATGGCGGCTCTGGCAATTCTCTGCGCGGAACAGGGGGAACAGACGCTGTTTACCGGAGAGACCAGGCAGGCGCTCCGCGCGTTCTCGCCCGACGTTCACCGCATGGAACTGTTCGCGGAAGCGGACGGAATCCGCTTTTTTGACGATTCAAAGGCAACCAATCCGCACTCCGTCAACGCCTTTCTCAACACATACGGCGGCAGTAAAAACGTTGTGCTGATTCTTGGCGGACTCGATAAAAATATGAGTTTCGCTTCCATCCGCAACGACGCGGACAAAATCAAGTGCGCGTTCCTGATCGGTCAATGCAGGGAGAAAATCCGCGCGGAACTCGTCCGCGATTTCCCCTGTACACTCTGCGACTCGCTCGAAGATGCGGCGGAACGCGGATTCCGGGCGGCGGAAAACGGCGATATTCTTGCGCTCTCTCCCGCCTGCGCCAGCATGGATATGTTCAAAGACTACAAAGAACGCGGCGAACGCTTCAAAGCCGTAATCCGGCAGAAAATCGGCAAAAACGCTTGACATCCCGCGAAACCGTGATATTATTGTATAATTTTCATCATGAGGGAGGAATGACCATGAAAGTTTTACTGCTCAACGGAAGCCCGCACAAAAACGGCTGTACCTTTACCGCACTCTCGGAAGTTGCGGAAGCGCTGAAGGAAAACGGCATCGACTCAGAGTTCTTTCACATCGGCAGCCGTCCAATACAGGGATGTATCGCCTGCTGGAAATGCCGCGAAACCGGAAACGGATGCGTTTTCAAAGAACAGCTGTACACGGAATTCACCGGAAAGATGAAGGAGTGCGACGGGCTCGTCATCGGCGCCCCGGTCTATTATGCCGGTCCTCCGGGAAGCCTGTGCGCGTTTCTTGACCGCGCGTTTTTCTCCGCTTCCCAGGTGTTTCAGGGAAAGGCCGCCGCATGTATCGTTAATTGCCGGCGCGGCGGGGCGAGTGCGGCGTTTGACCGTCTGAACAAATATTTCACGATCAGCCAGATGCCGGTTGCTTCCTCTCAGTACTGGAACTCGACTCACGGAACCACTCCTGATGAGGTCCGCCGTGATCTGGAGGGATTGCAGACCATGCGTACACTCGGACGCAACATGGCGTTCCTGCTGAATTCGATCAGACAGGCGGCGCTGCCCCGTCCGGTACCGGAACCGAAAATCTCCACCAATTTCATCTCCTGACCGAACCGCCCGTCCGCGCCGGAAACAGCGGACGGGAACTTTTTTCAGATTTCCGCGTGATTTTTTCCGAAACCGCTGTATATTGCTTCCGTCACGAAAGGAACAAATATGAACGACGTTTTGGACGATGCAAAAAAACTCGAACGGCTGCACGAACTTGAAGCGGAGATCAAACAGGGATTCCGCCAGTTTCTCGCAGTCGGAAACGCTTTGACGGAAATCAAACTGAACCGTCTGTACAAACTGGAAGATTACAAAGGATTTGCGGAATACGTCAAGGCAAAATTCAACTACAATCTTTCTTATTGCAGTTACGTCATGAACACCGCAGAGATGATCAAACGCCTCGAAGCGGTGCACGACGGATCTTTCGCCCTCCCCACCTCCGAGGCGCAATGCAAAGCACTCCAGCCGATTCTGAAAAAAGAGCCGGTCAGCGAAGAGAAAGTCGAACAGGTCCGGCAGGTGCTTGCAAAGATCAAGGAAGAAGAAGTCCGTCCGACCGCAAAGGCGATTCAGGCGACCATCGCCGAACTTTATCCCGACGCGCTCCCCCCGGAAAAAGACCCGAATGAGTTCAACGAACGCACATTCGGCAACTCCCTCAACAGGATCTGTTCCCAGATGCAGAACATCAACGAGGACGACATCCGCAATTTCTTCGCCGATCAGTCCCGCGCGGAACAGAAAAGCATGTTCATCTCCGAAATCCGCAAACTGCTGCTGATCCTCGAAAGTTAATTTCCAAACGCCAGCAGCCGTTTCCGCCAGCCCGCTCTACGGGGATTTGAAAGAGTCGTCAGAAGCGGATCAATGTCAAATTCCAATGCCAGCCGTTTTCCCGCCTTGAGCAGGAACGGCGTCCCGGCGAACTCCAGCGTCATATCGTGTACAGCGGACACTTCAATTCCGACATGCAGATGCGGAGTTCCGGAACGGACATAATCCATGAATGCAATCCCCCATGTCAGTTCCGTTTCCGGATACCGCGTCATGTGCCCGATGACCAGTTTCAATGCCGGATCGGAATTCTTCAAATCAAGCGGCGAACACTTCCGGTTTGCGGGTCCCGGAAGCGGATGTCTGCGGTTCGCCTGCAATTCCGTCAGGAAAACGGCTCCGTCCCGCAGTCCGGCGCGCAGACTCAGCGTCAGCGGAACGCCGCGCGTCAGGGTGACCGGAGGATATGCGGGGTCGATCTCCCACGCACCATCCCGCGACGGTATGAAGTCATAGCGGATATTGAACAGCCGCGCTCCATCCGGCATCAGCACGGGACGCAATACCATATCCCACGCGCAGAGCGACAACTCACGGGTCCGGTTCTGAAGCTCCGTCCCGATCGTCTTCATCACGGGCAGATCGTTCTCATCGAACTTCTGCGGTCTCGCCGGATCGTCGGGACGGAACCAGACGCCGCGGTATTCAAGTGCAAACATACACCACATGATCCCTGTCACAAATCCGGCAAAAAACAGATACGCCGTCACCGGCGCCGCATAACAGAGATACGGGACCAGCAGGACAAGCGAGAGCATTCCGATCAAACGGAAAACTGTCCGGTTCATAAAAAACTTCTCCCTAATTATTGAACATTCCAGTGAACTGGAAATGTAACACCGAAGCGGCGGAATCGCAAGTCGCCCGGCGATTATTTTCCATTTTTCCCGCCGACAGGAATATTTTCTGTATTTTTTTGAAAAACCGCTTGATTTTGGAATTTTTCGGAATATATTGGAATAAAATGGAATAAACCGGAGATTTTTGCATGCTTTCTTTCTGTGGAATCGACAAATGCTCTGTGGATGCGAACGGAAGGATCAAGCTGAGTCCGCGGGTGATTGATGATTTCGCGGCTCACGGCGGGGACGTGGTTCTGCATTGTCTGCCGGAAGGCACGATCGCGGTTTATCCGGAAGCGGTCTATCTGGAAATGCGGAAACAGGAGACCAACCCGGCGGAACGCGCGGCAAACTCGATTGTATTCCGCCGGACCTTGCGCCGTTTCGGAGCGTGGACACAGTCCGAAACGATTTCGGCGCAGGGAAGGATCACCCTTCCCGCCATGTTCAAGGAACACGCGGGAATCGCGAACGGAACGGACGCGGTGGTCGTCGGGATTGAGATCGGCGTGGAAATATGGAGTATGGAGCGCTGGGAAGAGGAACAGCGCAGAATCATGGAACACTCCATGAAAAAAGATGAACTGGAAATGATGCGGGATCTGGACAACAGTCCCGCCGAACAATAATGAAACAGAAAAAAAGGAGGCTGTATGATGATGAAACGATCCGTCAAATTCCGTTATGTACTCTGCGCGCTCGCTCTTTTTCTGTCCCTGATGCTGTTGGGATTCTCCCGGGCCGACGGTGAGCGGAACCCCCGCTCCAGGCGTGCCGTGAACGTCGGCATCTGCCGCAACACCTGCGCGGATATGAGCCGTTACCTCCCCCCGGAACAGCGCTCCGCATGGAATCAGCTGGTTGCCGATGCGCCGGAACTCGCCCTGCGAAGCTCCGCAACCGCTCTTCACGAACTTCCGCGCACCCGGTGATGACCCGGACCGAGTTCAAAAAACGAAGCGGCGCCGTCCTGCTCATTCTGATGCTGTGGGGAGGACTCGCCGCCGCACATGTGATCTATTATTCATACTGGAAACGGAACCGTCTGCTGGAGGAAAGCCTGCATCTGGCATGGCGGGAAGGCGAACTGCCCGCCATGCGCGGCCGCATCCTGACTCCGGACGGCGTTCCGCTCGCATGGTCCGAACTGACACACGATCTCTACCGTCTCAAATCGTCACGAGCCGGAAAGAACACCCGCCTGCGGTCGCTTCTGCATAATTTTTTCGGAGAACCGCTTGAGGAAGAAGAGGATGGAACCGGCATTCTGCTGAAACGGAGTATCTCTCCGGATCAAATTCTCCGTCTCCGTCCGCTTCTCCGCCGGTTCCCGGAACTGGAAATCCGTCCGCGTTCATACCGGCGGAATACAGATATACCGGCGCTCCGGGCGAAAACCGGCAAGACGCAATACGATCCGCAGCGGAAGCGGGAAGCCGGCATCTCCGGCTGGGAAGCGGAATACGACCGCGAACTGGCGGGAACACCCGGCATCTTCCGGGTCATGCTCGACCGCAGCGGCGCATGGGTTCCGGGAACCATCGAAATTCTTGCGCCCCCCATGCCGGGCAAGGACGTCACCCTTCCCCCGGAGGTCTGCAAACCATGAAACGGCAGGAACAAAGCTATCTGAACGCGGCGCTCGGTCTGACAATCCTCGGACTCGGCGGATGTCTTTCCATCTACAACGCACAGGCCCTCGGAGAAAACCCGCTCTACTATTCGCTCCGTCAACTGCTCTGGCTGACGATCGGGATCGCCGTGTTCCTTCTGCTCTCCCGGATTCCGTTCCGGCTCTGCAAAGCCTGGGCGCTCCGGCTCGGCGGAGCGGCGGCAGCGGGATTGCTTCTGGTCCTGCTCTCCGGAACGGAAATCAACGGCATGCACGGCTGGTTTTCATTCGGCCGCATCCTGATCCAGCCCTCCGAATTCGCAAAAGCTCCATACCTCCTGCTGCTCTCCGTGTTCGCCGCACGGACGGAGTGGACGGAACGCAAGCGGTTTCTCGCAATCGCCGGAACAGGCGTGCTGTTCTGCGGACTCATCCTGCCGGAACCGGATTTCGGAACGGCAACCGTCTTTTTTCTGGGACTGGCAACAGTCCTGTGCGTCTCCGGTTTCTTCCGTCACTTTCTGCTTCTGCTCGGCGGACTCGCCATTCCGGCGGCGGCGCTGTTCATTCTGAAACATGACTACGCGATGAAACGGATCATCGGTTACTGGAATCCCGACGAACATCTCTACGGTGCGGGCTGGCATGTCAAACAGTTCCAGTACAGCATGGCGCACGGCGGACTGTTCGGTTCGGAATGGGGCGGCGCGCTGTGGTCGAACGCCTATCTACCCCTCTCGCACAGCGATTCCGTGTTCGCTTCCATCGTGGAGTCCGGCGGGATCACCGGCGGACTGCTCATCATCGGCGGTTATCTGCTCATAGGCTGGATCTTCCGCCGGATGTCGCTTCAGACGACGGATCCCGCAGCGCGGATTTTCATCTTTTCCACCGGAGCTCTGTTTACGGCACAGGCGCTCCTGCACATCGGCGTCAACACCGCGCTGCTGCCGCCGACCGGACTCACTCTGCCGATCTTCAGCTATGGCGGCAGTTCCCTGTTCGCCACAATGGCGGCATTCGGCATGGCGTGCAGCGCGGCACGGCACGAAACCGGCAAACATTGATCCGGCTGTTTTTTCTCCGCCGGTTTTCTGTCGGCATTCCGTATTTTTTCCGAAAAAAACAGAAAAAACATTTGAGTTTTTTCCGGTTCAGGTTTATAGTAGTATCATGACTCATAATGATATTCGCAAGGGGAGGTGCAGGTATGGAGTGTCTGGAAGAATTCAGAAGAACAGTCGCCGATCCGCCGGTTATCGCGGAAAAGGATCAGTATCTTATCAAATTCGCCCTGACGGAGCAGGAAATCGAATCCGCGTTCCGTCTGCGCTATGACGTATTCAACCTGGAACAGGGCAAAGGGCTGAAAGACTCGCAGAACGGAATCGACAAGGACGAGTTTGACGAACATTGCCTGCATCTTATCGTCGTGCGGAAAGACGACAACCGTGTCGTCGGAACATACCGCATTCATTTCGGAGCCGTCGCCGCACGCTCCAAACTGGGCTTTTATTCGGAACAGGAATATCGGATCGACGGTCTTGCACCGATCGCTCCTCTGGCGATCGAAGTCGGCCGCACCTGTGTGGCGCCGGACTCCCGGAACGGAAGCGTCGTCGCTCTGCTCTGGAGCGGGATCTCCACGCTGATCTGCCGGAGCGGACAGCGTTTTCTGCTCGGCTGTGTCAGTCTTGAAAGCACCGATCCTATCCACGGCTGGCTGATCTATCAGAACCTGAAAGAACACAACGCGCTGTCGGAGCAGATACATGCTTATCCGCGCCCGGAGTTCCGGATGGAACACCCCGGAGAAGAGGCGCTGGCTTCCGCGGCGCAGGCGCTCCCCTCCGTGCGGGCTCTGATTCCGCCGCTGTTCAAAGGTTATCTCCGGCTCGGCGCGAAAATCTGCGGAGAACCGGTTTTCGACCGGAAATTCGGTTCGATCGACTTTTTCATCGTCCTTGACGTGGCACAGCTTCCGCAACGCTACTCGAAACATTTCAATGTGGAGCTCTCCGCTCCGTCTGCACAGTCCGGACGCCATTACACCCCGTTGACTTTCGACCGGGGAATCTGCACATGCTGAGGGCCGGACGCAAAATCATCCGGGTTCTCCGCCTGCTGGTCTGGTTCCTGTATATGCTGCTGAAAACGGTGCTGCGTCACATCGGGAAAACGGAGGATGAGAAGATCACCGCCGGCGCGGAACTCGCGGGCGAATGGGCGCGCGGGATTCTGCGCATACTCAATATCCGGGTCACTCTGCACGGCTCCCTGCCGGAAACGAAAGGCGTCCTGCTGGTCTCCAACCATCAGAGCTATGTGGACATTCTGGTTCATGCCTCGCTGACGGGACTCCGTTTTGCTCCGAAACAGGAAATCCGCCACTGGTTCCTGCTCGGTCCCTATATCGGGATGTCACATCCGGTCTGGATCGACCGCAAATCTCCGGCGAAATCGAGGGCGACATTGGCGGAATTCGAACACACGCTTGCTCTCGGCGTACCGCTGATCGTCTATCCGGAGGGAACGACCACAGACGGACAGCACGGGCTGCTGCCGTTCAAATCGACCTCGTTCGAAGCGGTCCTGCGGGAACACCGCCCGGTCCAGCCGTTGATCACGGTTTATCACGTTCCGTGCGGAACGATGAATCCGGCATGGTACGGCGACCAGGAACTGCTCCCTCATATTTGGCAGCTTCTGGGCTTGAAAGAAATCCAGGTGGATATATATTCCTGCAAAGTGATACAGCCGGAAGCCGAAAACCGGAAAGAACTGGCGGAACGGGTCCGCAGGGAAATGTCGGAGGCTTACCGCCGCCATACAGGAATTGAGGTTCGGGAATGAACAGGGAATTATGGAATGAGTTCGCAGCGACACTCAACGTTTTTCTGGTACGCAAACTGAATGCGGGCAATGCGGAGCCGCAGGCGGTGCTGTTCCCCCTTGCGGGTGCGCTCACCGGATTCCTCTGCACACTGGCGGCGGCAGTCGCAGTGCTGTTCTTCGGCAGACTCGCCGCCGCTATTCTGGCGGCGATCGTTCTTCCGCTCCTGCTGGAACTGCTGACGGACTGGCATGGACTCAAAAATCTCTCCTCCTATCTCACGCTCCGTTTCCGCAATACGCAGATCGCAGACGCATTTTCCCGGAAACCGGAATTCCGGAAAGAGATGACTCCGGTATTCCTGTTTGTGAGTCTCTATCTCCTGCGGGCTCTGTCGTTCGGATTCATCACCTTCCGCTCTCCGTTGATCTTCGTCTTCGTGTTTACAGGAGCCTATCTGGTACGGACGGGTCTGGCTGTCTGCGCGGACAGCGCATCTTATCCGCTGCTGGAACTGCCGGAGGAAAAACGGAAGGTTCCGGATCTGACCGCTCTGACGGTTTTCGCATTGGCGGGCATCTTCTCTTTCCATCTGCGGCTTCTTGCGGCGGCAGCGGTCCTGTTTCTGCTGTCCCTGCTGATCCGCCGCATTCAGACGGACACAATTCTCCGCCATGCGGGCCGCACACCGCTCCGGCTGTTTGAAATCTACGGCTGCGCCGCCGAAACCCTGCTCCTGCTGGCGGGAATCATTGTCGCCTGACAGCAGCGGATCAGCGGAAACGGCGACAAAATCAATTTTTTCTATCGTTTTTTATTTGAAAAACACCTGTTTCCGGGTTATAATTCATTTTCGGAACAAGCGGAGCACTATGAACGTACTTGAAGTAAACAATCTGACGATCGAATTCAAATCGGAACGGGTTTTTCTGCCTGCCGTAACGGATGTTTCGTTTCACCTCGGCAAAGGCGAAATTCTGGCTCTGGTCGGGGAAAGCGGATGCGGAAAAAGCATCTCCTGCATGTCGCTTGCGCGGCTGCTGCCGACTCCACCCGCACGAATCCCGCGCGGAGAAGTGCTGCTGACACGCCGGGACGGAACGACGGAAGACGTTATGAAACTTTCGCCGCGGCAGCTCCGCAAAATCCGCGGCGGGGAGATCGCATATATTTTTCAGGAGCCGTCGGTTTCGCTGAATCCGGTCTTCCGGGTCGGCGCACAGATCGCGGAAGCGATCGAACTGCACCGTCCGGACGTTGCCGACGTCGGCGCGGAAGTGGTGGAACTGCTCCGTCAGGTCGGGATACCGGGACCGGAAGAGCGGGCGCGGCTCTATCCGCATGAGATGTCCGGCGGAATGCAGCAGCGCGTGATGATCGCAATGGCGCTCGCCAGCCGTCCTTCGATCCTTGTCGCCGATGAACCGACCACAGCGCTGGACGTCACGATCCAGGCGCAGATCCTCGAACTGCTGGCGGACCTGCGGAAGCAGTTCGGCATGTCGATCATTCTGGTGACACACAACCTCGGAATCGTATCGGAAATGGCGGACCGGGTCTGCGTGATGTATGCGGGCAGGATCGTTGAATCCGCTCCGGTGCGCGACTTGATCGACCATCCGCGCCACCCGTACACGACAGCTCTGCTGGCGGCGGTCCCGAAACTCGGCGGCACGCACGGAATGCTTTCCACAATCCCCGGTTCGGTCCCGACGCCCGCACGGTTTCCCGCAGGTTGCCGTTTCTGCGACCGCTGTGCCCTGCGCCGGAGTTTTCCCGAAGCGGAACGGATCATCTGTGAAACAACCGTCCCGGAGATGAGGGTACTTTCCCCGGGACACTTCTGCGCCTGTCACAAAATCGGAGCGGCGTCATGAAACGGTTTCTGCGCTCCGGGATCAAAAATCCGCTTGCCCCGTTCATTCTGCTGATGGCGCTGATCATCCTGATCACGATCATCATCACCAACATCAAGACCGCACAGGTGGGATACGCCAAAACCGCTCCGCCGCGCGATCTGCTGTTCGACCCGTCGCTGCCGACCAGTTTTGAAGAAACACCCGAAGCGCCCGGCGAACCGACTTTGGAGCCGGACCTCCGCGGACTCACCGCCGCCGCACTGGAAGACTGGGCACGCGGTGATTTTTCCGGAGCGGAAGACAAATTCCGCACGATTCTCGTATTCCGTCCGAACAACGCGGTCGCGCTCTCGCACCTCGGCGCACTGCTGCACCATCGCGGCGACTACAAAAGTGCCGAACTGATGTTCCGCAAGCAGACCCAGTTCTATCCCGGCGATCCGAACGCTTTTCTGAATCTGGCAACGGTCCTCGCGAAACAGAACAAACTGTCGGAGGCGCTTGCCGCATCGAAACAGAGCATCGCGCTGGATCCCGGCGGGTCCGCAATGCACCTTCTCTCCCTCGCCCGGATCTATTCCCTTGCCAACAATACCAAAATGGCACTGGATTTTCTGCGCAGAGCCGCAGTCCGACTCGGTCCGGAACTCGTGGAACTCAGCTGGGACCCGGCATTCGACAACATCCGCAGAACACAGGAATTCCAGCAGCTGATCCGCGATGCGAAGAAAAAAGACGGAGACCGAAAGCCATGAGCCTCATCAAAGTTCTCCCCGATCAGGTCTCCAACAAAATCGCCGCCGGAGAAGTGATCGAACGTCCGGCTTCCGTCGTCAAGGAACTCGTCGAAAACGCGCTTGACGCCCACGCGAAACGGATCATCGTGCGTGTGGAACGTGCCGGACAGCGCCTGATCTCCGTTTCCGATGACGGCGACGGCATGGATCCCGAAGACGCCCGGCTCTGTTTCGAACCGCACGCGACCAGTAAGATCGCGACCGAGGAGGATATTTTTCACATCCGTTCGTTCGGATTCCGCGGAGAAGCCATGCCGAGTATCGCTTCAGTCTCCCGTATGACGGTGCGGACGCGGCGGCGCGAATCACAGGAAGGATTTCAAGTCACCATCAACGGCGGAACACCGGCGGAAACCATGCCGGTCGGCTGTGCTCCGGGAACCGAAACAACGGTCCGCGATCTCTTCTACAATGTCCCGGCACGGCGCAAGTTCCTGCGGTCCAACGCGACCGAAGAGCGGCACATCACGGAGGTCATGTCGCTGATCTCGCTGGCGCATCCGGACGTGGCTTTCGAACTGAGCCTCGACAACCGGAAGATCATTTCCAGCGGAGCCGGTGAAGACCTCATGCCGCGCATCCGAGACATCTACGGACGCGATCTAGCCGACGCCATGGTCACGCTGGATTATGACAGCGGACGCGTCCGCATTCACGGCTGCATCACCAAACGCGGCGTGACGCGCCCGACCCGCTCGGAACAACGGATCTTCGTCAACGGCAGACCCGTGGAATCCCTGCCGGTCTACCGGGGAATCAAGGACGGCTGCGGTCCCATGCTCGACAAGGGGCGCTACCATCCGGCGGTCATCTTCCTCACACTCGATCCGGAGCTTGTGGACATCAATGTGCATCCGGCAAAACGGGAGATCCGTTTCCGCAACGAATTTGAAATCACAACCGCGGTCCGCGATGCCGTCGCCGATGCGATGAACCGTGCCGCACGGTCCGACAATCCGTTTCTTGATCCGGGACAGACCTTTCCGGCAACGTCAGCCGAACCGGAGAAACCGCGTCCGGCGGCGTTCGATCCGGCGGAATTCATCCGCCGGCAGACATTCGCGCCTCCGGTGGAACACTCCGCGCCGATCCTCTCCACCGCCGCCGCAAATCAGTTTTTTCAAAAGACCGCCGAACCGGAACTGCCGCCGTTCCGCCTGGAACGGAAGCTCGAACGGATCATGCTTGCCGCCAAAGTGGATTACACCCCCGTCGGCGCCGCTCCCGTCCGGTCAATGCCGGATCTGTTCAAAACGATTGACCCGGTACGTCCGCCGGAACCGGAGGAACCGGAAGAATCCGCGGAAAAGACGGAGCCGTCCGGGAATCCCGCCGGCAGTTTTCCCGGACGAAAAGGGCTTCATGTGCTCGGTTTCCTGGAAAATTCCTATATCATCGCCACCATGAAAGAGACTCTGGTACTGATCGACCAGCACGCCGCACACGAACGGGTTCTGTACGAACAGCTCCTGAAGCGGAACCGGGAAACGCTCTCCCAGAAACTGCTGATCCCGATCTCGTTGGAGCTCTCCCGTTCCGACTGCCGGTTCATCGAAGGCAATCAGGAGATTTTCAACGCGCTCGGATTTGAAATCGACCTGTTCGGAGAACATACGGTCAAACTCAACGCGATCCCGCAGGCTCTGCGGCAGGACAACGCGGGCGGTGTCCTCAAAGACATTCTGTCCATGGTGACGGAAAACGGCTCGTTCAACGGAAGGACCGATTCCGCCAGACTCGCACAGGCGGCATGCAAAGCGGCGGTCAAGGCACACGACAAACTCACGATGGAGGAGTGCGACGCCCTGCTCGACCAGATGGCACAGTGCGACCTGCCCTACTGCTGTCCGCACGGACGGCCCACCATCATCAATATTTCACTCAATGAACTGGAACGCCGTTTCGGAAGGAAATAACACGGTCATGATTTACAAAAACTACGGAAAAACCGGACTGAAAGTCTCTGCAATCGGGTTCGGCGGAATGCGCCTGCCATCGGAATGCCCCATCGAAGAAGCCGCCGCAATCGTCAAGGCGGGCTTCGACGCCGGGATCAACTATTTTGACACCGCGCCCGGCTATGGACGCTCCGAGGACGTATTCGGCTGCGCGTTCAAAACCATGCCGCGCGACCGTTTCATACTTTCCACCAAAACCAACGCGGACAGCGCGGAAAAAGCACGGCGCGACGTGGAAAACTCGCTCCGCAGAATGGGCGTCGATTCCATCGACATCCTCCACATGTGGTGCGTCATGGACATGGCGAACTACCGACACCGGGTCGAGCACGGCGTACTTGACGAACTGATTAAAATGCGCGACGAGGGACTCGTGCGTCATCTGGCAGTCTCCACGCACATGAACGGCGAGGAAATGGGCGGCCTCTTCCGGGAATACCCCTTTGAAGGCGTTCTGCTCGGCTGCTCGGCAATCAACTTCCCCTACCGGGAACGCGGCATCGCCGAGGCGGCGGAGCGGAACATGGGCGTCGTGGTCATGAATCCGCTCGGCGGCGGGCTGATTCCCGGACACCCGGAGTATTTTGAATACCTGAAAACCAGTCCGGAAGAAACCGTCACCGAAGCCGCCCTGCGTTTCCTGATCGACGATCCCGCGATCACGGTCGCTCTGGTCGGTCTCGCAAATGAAAAACAGATCGCCGAGGCGGTCCGCGCGGTGGAGGGCTATCGTCCCCTGCCCCCGAATTACAAAGACAGGCTCCGTTCCCACACGCCGGAAGACGGATCGCTGGACAAACTCTGCACCTCCTGCGGGTATTGCCAGCCGTGTCCGATGAAAGTGCCGATCGTCAAACTGATGGACGCTTATAATCATTACATCCTCAACGACCGGACGCCGAACAACATCACGGACCGCCTGAACTGGCACTGGGGAATCCGCAAAGGCGACCCCGCCGTCGCCTCCTGCATCGAATGCGGCTGCTGTGAAAGCAAATGCACCCAGAAGCTGCCGATCGTATCGCGTCTCCGCACAGTCGCCCAAAGCGTCCGCGAATCGGAATAAAACAGATCACCGGAGCCGTGCGGAAACTTCCGCCGCAGCTTCTTTCAACACGGAAAGGATCTGCGCGTTCCGCTCCGGGGAACAGTTCAGCGGCGGACACAGCACGCCGAACGCTCCAAGAAGTTTTCCCCGGCCGTCGAATACCGGAACCGCGTAACTGAACGTATCATACCGGGTACGGAGAAGCGAACAGCTTCCCTCTGCCCGGATCTTCCGCGCCTCTTTCTCCCAGTCCGGCCAGGACGGAGACGGATCACCATTCGCCCGGCGCAGTTCCGTCTGGCGTTCCGGTGAGGAGAAACTGTACAGAATACGTCCCGTTGCCGCTTCGTAAAGATAACAGCGCTGAACCTCTTCCAGGCAGACTTTCAGAATCTTTCCGGTCGGTTCCGCCCGCACGAGAACCGTCCAGGCATCGTTTTCCAGAACGGCAAACACCATCGACTCGTTGATCCTGCGGATCGCACCGCGCATGATCTCCAGCAGCATACCATGAAACTCGTCTCCCGCCTGATAATTCCGGTACGCGATCTGACGGCAGACGGGTCCGTATGTATAACGGCCGTCGGCATTCTTTTCCGCATATCCGCAAACCGCCATCGTCTTCAGCAGATTGTGCACGCTGTTTGCCGGAAGCCCAAGCCGCTCGCCGAGTTCTTTGACCGCAAATCCTTTTTCCTCCCCGTCCTGAAACAGCAGAACGGAAAGCAGGTCCAGCGCTTTCTTCAATGATTTTACCGGAACATCACCGTTCATTTTCCACCTTCTCCTTTTCCTGATCTCTCCATGAACCATACACCCGTTTTTAAGAAAGTCAAGCAGATTATTCCATAATATGGAATTTAATTTTATTTTAAACAACAGCTTGCTTTTTTTAAACTCAAATGTATAGTTTAAAATTCCGCAATACGGATTTACAAAACAACAAAAAAAGGAAAATCAGTATGAATCGCGAAAAACGCACGTCTCCGGAATATCTCAAGCAGGCCGTCATCTATCAGCTGTTCCTGCGCGCATTCACCAAAGAAGGAACCTTGAAAAGTGCGGAAAAACTGTTACCGTACCTGAAAGAACTCGGCGTGGACATCGTCTATCTCTCTCCGGTCGCTCTCGCGGACGACGATGAGGATCCGCGCTTCTGGAGTCCGCGGCAAATCGCCTGCGGGCAGAAAAATCCGCAGAACCCGTACCGGATCAAGGATTATTTCAAAATCGACCCTGAATACGGAACGGACGACGATCTGCACGATTTCATCAATTCGGCACACGCGCTTGGACTGAAAGTCATTCTGGATCAGGTCTACTTCCACTGCGGTCCGACGGCGACACTCATTACGGAGCATCCGGACTTCGTCATGCTGGACGAAAACGGCAAAGTGAAAAACGGCGAATGGAGTTTTCCGCAGCTCAATTTCGACAATCCGGAACTGCGGGAGTATCTGATCGAAAACATGCTCTATTTCGTCCGCGAATTTCAGGCGGACGGCTACCGGCTGGATGTCGCCGTTCCTAAAATGCCGCTTGATTTCTTTGAAGAGGCGCACCGCAGACTCGACGCGTTCCGTCCGGGGATCATTATGATCTCCGAGGGAGGAACTCCGGACAGCCAGCTTGCCGGATTCGATGCCGAATACGGCGGTCCCGGTTACATCATCCGGGATATTTTTCTCGGCAAACGCACGATACCGGTTCTGAAAGAGTATTATCAGAAAGTGAATGCAACCTACCCGGCGCACGCTTCGCTCGTTAATTTCGCGGAAAATCACGACATCGCCCACGATACCGGAGACAACCGTCTGGAAAAACAGCTCGGAGCGGATGCGATGGATGCGGTTTTCACAACGCTGTATCTCACCCGCGGCATTCCGATGCTTTACAACGGCGAGGAGGCCGCCGACACCTGCCGGCACTCCATCTATGCAAACCGGTTCCACGGGAAACTGTACACGATCGGCTGGGAGAACAGTTTCACGGAAACGGGGAAACGGCGGTTCGCACATCTTCAGGAACTCAGCCGGATCCGTCATACGGTCCCCGCGTTTCACGACGATGCGGAACAGGAAGACCGCGACAGCGGCGAACTGATCGTCTTTCTCCGCAAAGCGGCGGGAAGACGCTGGCTTGTCGCCGTCAATCCCCGCAACCACGAGCTCACTGAAACGCTCCGTCTGAACACGGATGAACGCATTGATCTGCGGAAAACGCTGACCCGGCGCGGACTGAAAGCGGCGTCCGCGGACGGAACAGTCACTCTCGCTCCCTACGGCTGGCTGGCAGTGGAACTCTGACGGAGCTTACTGCTCCGCCGCAGGGAGAGAAAGCAGTTTTGCTTTGATCAGAATATCATAAACCGGCTTCTCCGGTCCTTCGGTCTTGCTGTAATCAAGCATATTTTCGCGGAAATAGCGGAACGAGTTGCCGGAGGAGTCGTCCACAGCCCAGTTGGCGCTGCTCTGATTCTTGATCTGATCCGGACGCGCCTTTCCCGCGACGGTCCGTTTCACATCCACGATCAGCACTGCATTCGCCCCATGCTTCCGGGCGAATGAGCGGAGTTCGGATTCCACTTCAGTGGCGGTGAACGTGGTCCCCGCGGTGGCGGTCGCCTCGCCAAGCACGCGGTAATTTTTGACGGGAATCTGTTCCCCGGAAAAATAGAGTTCTATTTTCTCCGTATCCGGGACCGGAGATTCCGAGACGCCGTCGTACTGAATGTTGACGCACGCGCTGAGCGTGAGCAGAAGAGAAGCAGCGAGAACCGGCAAAAGATGCTGTTTCATACAAAAACCTCCGTTATCCGTTGATAAAAACCCGTTCGACGCGCGTTCCGAATGAACAGATCACATCGTAAGAGTGAGTTCCTTTGATCTGCGCCCAGTCCTCGACCGTGATCCGGTTCGGGTCCTCGCCGCCGATGCAGGTGACGATTTCTCCGGGTTTGATCTCGTCATCCCCGAAACCGTCCAGGGAAATCGTGGTGTAATCCATCGAAAGCCGTCCGAGAATCGGACAGAGGCGTCCTTTCACGATCACATAACCGCGATTGGAAAGATTCAGCGGAAGTCCGTCCGCATATCCGGCGGCGATCGTCCCGACTTTCGTATCTTTGAACAGTCTGCAGGTACAGCCGTAGCCGATGGTGTGCCCGGCCGGCAGAGTGCGGACCGCCGCGAGATAGGTTTTCAGCGCAAGCACCGGTTCCAGTTTCAGCGCGCGCTGTCCCTCCGTGTCGAACGAACCGTGCAGATTGATTCCGGCGCGGACATGGGTAAACGGCGGAACGGTCGCAAACGGACAGTTGTTGATGGCGTCGCTGTTGGCGATATGCCGTTTTTCCAGCGTAATCCCCTGTTTCGCCAGTTTGTCGATGATCGCCAGAAAACGCGCCGCCTGCGCAAAACTGTAACGGTCCGCGCCATGATAAGCGATCGGGAAATGGGTGTAGATCCCTTTGAGATCAAGATTCGGTAGTTTGACGACCTCTTTCGCAACCGCCGGGACCTCGTCTTCCAGAATGCCGAGCCGTCCCATACCGGTATCGACCTTGAGCTGGACCTCGGTGCGGACGTTCTGCCGGACGGATTCCGCGCTGATCTTTTTTGCGATCTCCACATCCGTGATTCCGAGGATGATATGATTGGCGACAGCGGGCGCGATCTCATAATCCAGTACCGCGCCGAGAATCTGCACAGGCTTGCCGAACCGGACCAGCGGAAGCGCCTCTTTGAGCTCGGCGACGCAGAACCCGGCGGCGCCCGCGCGGTCAAGACGTTCGGCGATCTTCTCCACACCGAGCCCGTAGGCGTTCGCCTTCAGCACGGCGAGAACCTCCAGCGGCTTCACCGCCTCCTGAATGTGTTTGAAATTCCGTTCGATCGTATCCAGATCAATTTCCAGCCAGACCCTGCTGTGCGGGGTAATTTCCGATGCGCTCATTCTGAACCGCTGCTCCCTTTCTGATGGATTTGCTTCCAGTTTTTGGAATATACGTTTTTTTACAGGAAAATCAACCCGGAAACGCGGAATTTTCCAAACAAAAACGATTCTGCAATCAAAAAACGGAAAAATTGAATCACGCCGTTCCTTTCTTTCCCTTCCATGCGCGTTAATCAAACCATTTCCGATTTTTCTTCCCGCCGGAACATTGACAAAAAGAGTTCCGATGCTATATTAATTTATTCAATCTCTGAACATCTTACAGGAGGGGCAGTATCCCATGTTTAAAAAAGTCTGGTCCGCAGATATGGTCGAATCCCATATCCTTATGACTCACAGCAATAAAGAACCCCTGAACTCTCATTATTATGCGACTCATTATCCGAGCGTTTACGCGGCGGCGGAACGCCTGTTCGGTTCCTGGGGGGAAGCAATCACAGCCTGCGGATTCAACTACAACGAAATCCGCAAATACAAAGTCTGGAACCGCAGCAAAGTGACCGAAACGATCCGCGAAATGGCGGAGGCGGGCAGACCGATCTCCAGCCAGAAAGCCCAGCGGAACCACAAGTCGCTCTACATGGCGGCGATCCGCTACTACAAATCATGGGGAAAAGCCGTCATGGCGGCGGGTATCGACTATTCCACAATCCGCGAACGCAGAAGCATGTCCGTCATGGAAATCAAAGCGGAGATCATCAAGCTCTACAAAGCCAATGTGGACCTCTCCTATTGCAATATGCGCGCCAATTACCAGTATCTGCTCGCATACGGCATGAAAAAACTCGGCGAAGGAAGCTGGGCGGCGGCCCGCAGAGTCTGCGGAGTCAAAACCAACTACCGCATACCGCCGGCGAAGCGGACCAAAAAACGCATTCCCGTCATCCCGGAATCCTGACCGCAGACCGGCATCAGCAGAAAACCGCCGGAATCCCGACTGGCTTCCGGCGGTCTCTTTTTCTCAACGGTCAATCATCAATATTCAAACGTCACCAGGAATACCGCCGAACCGGGAGACAGTTTTTTCAAGAGCAGTTTTCCATCCCGGAACCGGGCAGGAATTTCCAGCTCGTCGTGATTCTGATCCAGCAAAACGACATTCCAGCCAGACGCACCGTCAATATTCGCGATCTCCACTTCGATCTCCGTCTCTTCTCCACGGTAATCCGTCACAAGGAGCGCACCGCGCTTTCCGGCTTCGTCCGATGCCGCAAGAATCCATTGCGTCTCCGTTCCGCCCTCCGCGGCGATGCGAACCGGATACCCGTGAACGACCGCGCCGAACATCTTCAGCGAATAGTAATTCTTGTTGAGACGGCGCGTCAGCGTATGGAAGCCGAACGGACTTCCGGCGGCAGGACGCCCGGCTCCGTAGTAACAGGCGGCGTCAAGCGGGGAATCGTGCCACCCGGTAAACAACGCGGTGTTGTAGGCGGCGGAGTCGATCCCCAGCATACCGGCGGGACCGTTCATCGCCTTCAGGAATTTTTCCTCGGTTACGTTCTGATGCAATCCATCCCAGGTGAGCAGATAGTGCCACTCATTCAGATGAAGTTCGGTTTCCGTAAATCCGAACGAATCGACTAGCTCGCGCATCTCTTCTGTCTGCCGGATCAGCCCGACAGGATCCGACCAGTAGGAGTGCCAGGAGATGAAATCAGGGGCGATTCCCTCGTCGCGGCAGGCAGCCAGAAGCGGTTCCAGCCATTCCCGATGCAGCCAGCACATTGCGGGACCACCGATCTTTTCATCGGGGAACTCCTGCTTGAGATATTTCAGAACATCGCAGAAAAAGCGGATGAACTGTTCCCGG
Organism: uncultured bacterium; assembly: GCA_900548385.1. GTDB lineage: Bacteria > Verrucomicrobiota > Lentisphaeria > Victivallales > UBA1829 > UBA1829. The sequence goes on from URKJ01000045.1 coordinate 32,712, forward strand.
CTCCCGTTCCACATGCGGGCGTCAAGATCCGGTTCATTCCAAATCTCCCAGCAGGGAATGTTCATACGGAAGCCGTCCGCCCATCCGTAGTTGTAATGACGGATGATCCCCGCGAGTATCCTGGCGTAATGGAGATTGTCTTTCGGGATTTCCGTGTTGAAATGGTGTCCCGGAAGCGTGTGCTCAATGCTGACGCCCAGACGATAGTAGACCTGCGTTCCGCAGGAAAGCAGATTCCGGAGCAGCCAGTCGGTCGCCTTGAAATAATAGTTTGCCGGATCCGCGGGGTCCGCCTCTTCGCGCGGAAACACAAAGACGGTGTCTACGACGCGCTGACCGGGATTGTTCAGCGCCTGGTCGTGTGTCCGCGACTCCGTCAGATGAAGTTCCGCAAACTCCCGGTTGAAATCGACAACGTTCTGCGAACTGATATTCGGCATGTAGTTCGACCCGTGCAGCCGTTTCCGGATCATTCCGTTTCTTGTGCCGAAATCCGCTTTCATCGGACCGCATTGTTTGACAAACATCGTTACTTCCCTCCTTTTTTGACTGTGGGGTGTCTCCGCATACTTTACCCCCGGATCCTTCCGGAAACCAGAACGGTTTCTGCCAAAAAAGATAGTTTTTCTGCCAGACCGGCTTATTCCGGAGGAAAGTCCTTCCGACAGGAACGGGGAAACACGACCCGCTGTCCCGGTTCGACCGCATACAGAATAAACCAGTCGCCGTTGCGGATCCCCTCCCGCTTCAAATCCGTACCGGATTCAAACACGATTTTTCCGTATTCCGTCTCTTTGACGGGAAACGTCTTTCCCGTTCCCGGAAACAGCGCTTTTGTGCCGGGATACCAGCCGATGTCCGAAAACTTCTGAATCGGACGGTTCAGGCGGAGTCGGTCCACCCGTCCATCGTCAAAGAAAAATCCCTGATGCCACCCGGCGATCAGCGGAGCAGGTCCCTCCAGTTTCACCATGACGCGCCCGTCCGGAAGAGTTTCGGCGGATTCGATGCGGAATCCTTCGTTGTTCTCCAGACCATTCGTTCTGCGGATCCGCAGGAGCAGTTCCTTTCCGGCGGCGGAAGCCGTGTCCCACGGACGGTCCGGGCGGATATACAGCACCGATTTCGTCCGGTCGCCCGTCAGATCGGCATTCAGATCGACCAGGGTTCCGCTCTCCTGCGCCCCCCCGCGGAGCTCACGTCCGCCAGCCCTCAGATAAGAGCCGCAGAACATATCCAGCCGGCGGACTCCGCCTTTTGCATCCCGCCGGATCAACGCATACCGCGCATCGGTCTCCGTGCCGTCGACAAGCACCAGCGGCGCCGTCGTTTCCTGATAGATCACTGTATCGGTTCCGCCCCCGGTCAGGACAAGCCGGATTGCCCTCGCCAGCCCGCTGCTTTTGCGAACGGGAAGCGCCGAGGCTTTGGCAACGACGGGAGCCGCGCCGGGATGCCGTCCCTCCAGCAGCGTCACAAAACAGCTTTCAAGCGGCATTCCATTCTTTGCCTCGCGACGCTGGGCAAGCAGATCAAAACCGTCCTCAAATACGGCGGTTCTCTGGTCGATCATCCCGCCGGAACGTGTCTTTTGAAGCCGCACGACCGCACTCCAAGGAGCTTTTGCACTCAGCAGTTCCACGGGTTCGCCCGCAGGAATCCCGGAAATGCGGAAGTCGACGATCCCGAATCCCGGAGCGGGACGCCCCTCCGGCCTGCCGTCGCCGTCGCGCCAGTACGCATAATAATCGGTACGGAAATCCGCCGACCACGGTTCCGCCGTCTCTTCCGAACGCCGGACTTTGGTGATGTAATCGTAACTGCGGTAAATCCATTTGTGATAAAGCGGAGGAAACAGAGCGGACGGCGGCGGGAGCTTTCCTCCGAACAACGCACCGGTCATCGTGGCAGACTCCGCACGGTCCGCAGGCAGATTCTCCGCAATCCGGTCTCCCCAGACCGAGTACCAGAGGGTCTGGCTCTTCCCCCCTGCGACCGGCAGGAAATCCAGTACATACGCTCTGCCGGAGGGAGTTGCCACTCCGATCAGCGCACGGCGGTACTTCGTCACATCGCGAACGCCGAACGCCTGAAATTCGCCGATCGTACCGACTTCCAGAACCTGAAATTCCGATTCCGGGGAACCGTACGGCTCCCCGCCCTTGAACGCCAGAACCTCGCTGATCCCGCGCCGGACCGACGATATCTCATTCACCGTCAGCGAACTCTGATTCATCGCACTTTTCGCCAGCAGACGGTTCCACGTTTCATGCACATTCGGACGCTCCGGCGGGACCGCGACCGCTTTCCGCGGCAGATTCAGCCGGTTGAGCTCCTTTACGCCTCCGGCATCCAGGTTCGACCACGGCGGAGCATATCCGCCGGGCCGGATCACGCAAATGCCGTCAAACCACGAAGCCAGTCCCATCATCAGATCCCCGTGTCCGTGCGGACGCGAAAAATTGAGCACGGTTTCAAGACGCTGTCCCGGACCGCCCACCCGGATCACGCCGACGCCCCACGATGACCAGACATGACTCGAAAGCCGCCCGTTCTCCTCATTCTCTCCATCTTTCTGAAGATTCAGATTAACCCGGTCTTTCGGGACTTCCCGCAGAAGCTCGTAGCAATCGCCATGCTCAAACAGCATTCCGCGCGCCGTAATCAACTTTTGGGATTCTCCGACGGCTTTCCGCACGAACGGGTTGCTGCGTGCAAAACCGGGGTCAATCAGTCCCCAACCGTGTTTTTCCTGAATCACCGGGTAAAATTGACGGCGCAGCATCCCCTGATATCCGGTGCTCCCTTCCCCGTTCAACCCGTCGGAATAATGGTGATTGTAAAACGAAAGTTCATGATTCGGCGCGGCGAAACCGAGCAGTTCCCGATCCCGTCCGAGCAGGGCGCTGACCGTAATCCCGGTATAGTTCGTCTGCTGATAATTCACCGTCAGTCCATGCATGTTTACGGAGGAAAAACCAAGATTCACCTCCCGCAGGAACATCCGCGTAATCTCCCGCTCCAACCGGTCCGGGTCGCCGTATTTCCGTTTGGAATAGTAACGGAATGCGGGATGATGCCACATCATGGCAAACACGACTGCAGGCCCGGCATCGCCCGCCAGATTCATCCAGCCGCGCGCAAACGTCGGCACGGCACGGTTCCACCAGCCGATCTCCGGCATCTCCGCCCAGCGGTTCGGACGCGGCAGCGCCTCCCACTCTTTCCGGGTCAGCCCCTTGCCATCCTTTCCCGGTGCGATCAGATTGTTCAGCGACAGCGGAAGCGCATAGTACAGATCTTTCAAATGATCCAGATAGACAGCCGCCTTGTACGGATAAAGCGGGTTGCCGTCCCGCAGATACGGAGTTGTCAGACGGTACAGGATGATCCTCCGCGCCTCCATCCAGTCCCGCATATTGAACAGGTTGCCGATGAACAGCTCCCAGCTCCGCCCCTGCGAATCCCGGTAAAGCGTACAGGGGATTTCGCGAATGGAGTCGTCAAGATAGCGGAATGAAGCCGTGGAATCCGGCTTGAGTTCATACTCCGCCGGCCAGCCGTTCCGGTAAAGCTCCTTTTTGCAGCAGGAAAGCACGGCGCGGTTGGCGTTTACCGGATCGAAACGCACCGAAAGTGCATTGGACGAACAGAACGGACAGTAAGAGATCAGTCCGTAATAACTGTCACGCTGATCCCGCGTGAAATGCCCGGTCCAATGAAGAAACGGCCGGATCGCGGGAAACGGAACGCCCCGGATCCGTGCATACGGAGAGATCGACGACGGTATCTGCGCCCCGATCTCCGCATCGGTTCCGATCCCGTAACGCGGTTCCCGCTGCTCCGCAAGCGCGGAGAACGCCTCGTCGGTCAGCGGACCTTTCCATCGCGCCATCGCCTCAAGAGCCGCCTCTTTCATCAGCCCACCGGGCTCCACGTCGAGCAGGCGCCGTCCGGGAGTCTGCGCATTCAGTTTTTCCAGTTTGTCCGGTGCATCCCAATATCCGGCGCCAAGCGCGGAAACGGCCAACAGGAATACAAAGAAACAAGATGATTTCATGATGACAATCCTCCCAATTCAGCGGTCAAAGTAAAATCCGAGCAGAAACGGCTCGTAATCGGCATTGCCGCCCGGAGCGGCGGCGGGATATTGACCGGAGCTCAGGCGGCGCATGCGGAACGCCGTATAGGAGAGCGAACCGGCGTGCCCGTCCACAAACACCATCTGCGCTTTCCCGGTACCGAGCGGCGGCTTGCTCCGCAGATCGTTTGCCGTTGCCGCGCCGTTGCGGAACTCCTTTGCACCGTGACGGTACGCAAGCCAGAAAGGACGGTCCAGTTCACAGCCCTCCATATTCAGACTGTCGGAGACGAACATCACCTGTGACGGCGTATGGCAGGCGGACAACTTATGATTCCGGGCTCTCCACCACGAACCGCTGGAAGCGTCGCCGCCCAGCTGCCAGTTGATCCCGTACATCGGATAATTGTTGAACCCGGTGGTCTTGTCGCCTGTGATCCGCAGATCCTCCGAGGCGCAAACAACCACTCCTTTATTCAAGATTTTTGTCGAACTTCCGACGGTGACAGTCTGCATCCGGATCCCGTACCGCTCCAGCTTGCGGTAATACCGTTTGGAATCGTTGTCACCGTCGGTCAGTGCGGGACAGATCCAGTCCTCGTTATCGCTGGAATAGGAAGCGCCCGCAATCCCGAACTGTTTCAGATTTCCGGTGCACGAAGCATTGTTTGCCGCCCCCCTCGCCTTGTTCAAAGCCGGCAGAAGAAGAGAGGCAAGGATCGCGATCACGGCAATTACCACAAGGAGCTCTACAATGGTGAATTGAGAGATTCCGGATCCGTTTTTCCTGTTTCTGTGTTCTGTTTTCCGTTTCATGACTGGAGCCTTTCCGATTTGCTGTTTATTTGATTAAAGAGAATTTCCGGAGTACAGCTCCGGCGGTATGAGACAAATTTTCTGTGCGGCATCAGGAGTGCGCATACGGTCCAGCAGAAGCCGTGCCGTACCGGCGGCAAGCACCGGAGCGGAAACGCCGGCGGATGTCAGCGGGACCGGAGCGGCATTGGAAAACAGAGTCCGCTCGATCACAGCCAGCGCCAGTTCCCCCGGAATGGCGATCCCGCACTCCGCCGCCTCCAGTTCCATACCGAGCGCGGCGTGTTCATGCGAACAGACGACCGCCTCCGGCAAGCCCTGTTTCCGGAGTTCCCGGAACAGCCGGCGCCCGGTCTTGATCCCGCCCGCACCGAGCAGGTGCCGCAACTGGCCTCCGTAATGAGGATTTCCGGGAGCGAATCCGGAATCGGGACACTCCTCATAGTCCAGAGCGAACAGCTCGACCGCTCCGCCCATTGCCTCCTCAAGCCCCGCACGGGTCTCCGTGACATTGTCCGCAAACGGCGCCGGATGAGGAACGGCAAACACTACGCGGCGTTTCCGCTTTTTCCGCAGAATGGAACCGAGCATACGCCCGCACTCCCGGTAATCGGCGCGGACGCAATCGCAGGGAAGCGGCGTATTCATATTGCGGATCACGACCGGAGTCCGGCGCGCGGCAAGAAGTTTGAACGGATCATCCGCGGCTTCCGTATGAAACTCCCGTCTGGTCGGCGTCATGATGAGCCCGGCGACATTGCGGCTGAGCATGGTCCGGATGATCTCCGCCTCTTTTCCGGCGGAAAATTCCGAAACGGCGATCATCACCTGATACCCGGCATTATTGAGCAGACGGTAGGCGTGTTCGCAAAACTCCCCATATTCAAACAGAACATTCGGCACGATGATCCCGACCAGATCGTTTTTTCCGGAATGGATCTGCCGTGCGGAATGGTCCGGCACATATCCCATTTCCGCCGCGACCCGGCGGATATAATCCCGTGTTTCCTCCTTGATCGACCCTTTGCCGTTCAGAGCGTAACTCACCGTGGAATAATTCATTCCCAGCCGCTCCGCAATATCTTTCAGCGTAACCTTCATGTTGACTCCATCAAAAAATCAAACGTTTGATTTTAATTATACAACATTTTCCGGAAATGTCAAGAGGGATAAAGAAGAAAAAAAGATTTTTCCGGCAGCCATAAAAGACAGATTGCTGAAACAGTCTGTCAATCGCCCTGAGATCATACCGGGATCTGCGGAATCCCTCATCTTTGCGCGTTCCCGACTCCGCCAGATAAACCTCCGCAATCCCCGGTCAATCCGGAATCAGGACTGCGGATCAATTCACACCGCCTCATTCCCCGGTCCCGCCGGAACCGCGGGATCATTCCGGTCTGCGCACCATGCGGTACGGGTTCGCCCTCCCCCCATAACGGGACCGATTGTCATGCCCCGTTTTTCAAGAACGGCATGACAACTCCTTTCTAATGCTCTTTAATAAGGGTGTACAATAAAAAGAGCGACTACGCCAAATTACATTTGAGATTTGCAGTCGGTCCGAAACCGAATGTGCGCAAAATGACGGTCACTACAGTTCGCCATGATATTCCGCTTGATTTAGTCACACCATCCGGTGTCGTCGACAAAATCTCTGTTTATAATTTTATATTTCTTCCCTGTACTATCATAGAAATACACGACAATGCCATAAAGATTATAATTTTTATTTCTGCGCTTTAGTATTATGCAATCGTTTGTCGGTTTGAAATCATATTTATTTTCGACTCCGATATTCCAAATTTGTTTGCCGGTATTTTTCCTGGACCGCGAACCTGTTAATGGGAATGTGAAAACTTTTTCTTCATGGGGTTCCATGTAAAAATTTTCAGGCAATGCGCTGTCAAGCGGCGGATAGATAAGAAATGTTTCATTTATGTCAAAAAATTTTCCATCGCTTGCCAGATCGTTGATGATCAAATTCTGAGCCTTAAAATTTGTAAAGTTCAAGCGCTGATCCGAAATGTTCTTTATGCTTAACTCGAAGTTCTGTTTTTCCAACAACTTCAATTTGCAAGTTGCCAGCGAAGAACCGTCGGCAATGTTTTCTCCGCTAAATGCAATTTCTTTTTTTAGCGGTTCATAGTTCTTAGAAATAAAGAGGCCAAACAAATCATCTGATGTTTTTTTTATGTTTGGGTTTTGTTTCATAAAAATATCCCAAAGTACTATTGCATCTCTGTCTCTTATACACATCTCCGAGCCCACG